>CBFGRV010000039.1:0-28445 GCA_965651265.1 uncultured Rhodothermales bacterium | reverse complement strand
TTCGATCTGGGAGTGGATTTCGAGCTCGACATGATCCACTTCTATATGCGTACGGAAGGGCTGATCAGCGCCCAGGTGTGGCTCGCCGTCTACGACGGAGAAGGGAATGAACTCGTCTCGGGCGTCGTGCCCGCGACCCTCTCGGTCGTCGGCACCTGGTACTCGGCTCCAATCAGCACCCCCATTTCCTTCAACTCGGGAGACACCTTTTTCCTCGAAGTGGGCATAGCCGGAGTCAACTTTCCTGCGGGCGCCGATGTATCGGCCGTCGTACCGGGGAAGAGTTTCTACTACTATCCGGACATAGAAGACTATGTAGAACTATCCACCATCCAGGGCTTTGAGGATGGTGCATTTTTGATCCGCGCAGGAGGCACCATCGGAGGCGGCGGTCCAGCCAACCAGTCGCCTGTAGCCGTGGCGAATTTGTCGACGACGAGCGTCGGCGTTGGGGAGAGCATCACCTTCGACGGTTCGGGATCCACCGATCCGGATGGCGAAATCGTCTCGTATGCGTGGACCTTCGGCGATGGAGCGTCGAGCTCTGAACCCGTCGCCAACCATGCCTACGGCGAGCCCGGCACGTACAACTATTCATTGACGGTTACCGACAACGAGGGCGCGATCGGACAAACGAGCGGGACCGTCACGGTCACGACCGGCCCACCCCGGTTTACGGTCGATCCGGCCAGTGGTACCATCAGCGGTGGCGGTGCGCAGAACATCACGGTCACGTTTGACGCGACCGGTCTGGCAGAAGGCACCTACATAGGAACGCTCACGCTTCAGACAAATGGTGGGAATTTCAACCTCCCGATCAACATTCTCGTCGCCCAGAACGTCGCGAGCGAAGAGGATCCTGCAATGCCCCGTAGGTTTGCACTCCATCAGAACTACCCGAATCCGTTCAACCCGACGACATCCATCAGATTCGATTTGCCGAACGCGAGCGAGATAACTCTGCATGTCTATGATTTGCTCGGACGGCGGGTCGCCGTGCTCTACGACGGGGAAACCCTTTCCGCCGGCAGCCACGAAACGAGACTGGATGCTACCGGATGGAGTAGCGGCGTCTACCTATACCGGTTGGCGGCCGGGCCCTTCAGCCAGACACGCTATCTGACGGTGCTCAAATGAGCGAAAGACGTGCTCGGTCGCCCTATCGCTGATCTCGTCCGTTCTGTTACGTCCTCACCAGATTATGTAAATCGTGTAACTCCGCGAATCACCACTTCATCTCTTTGATCGTTTCGGAGTAGAGACGATCGGATCGGACGGCTCGCTGGAAAGTCCGTTCGTGTTGATGGACTGTAGTTTCGAGGAGGGTGATGGAATTCGTTCGGGCGGTCGGATCGTCGCTCAGGCGTCCGAGAGTGCTGCTCTTTGCGCGGCAACCGTACTCGATTACGGCAGCGCGGCTCCCGAAATCGCTGAGGGAGGCGGGATGGTCGGTTGCTGCCCTTACTCCGGAGAAAAGCTTTCTCTGGAAAACACGGTATACGGACAGACGATACAGCTGTCCCTGGAATCCAAGGCCACTCGTTCGGACACTCCTCAGGGTACTGAACGAGTGGCAGCCTGAATTCGTTATCGCCGGGGATCGCTGGAGTCAGTTCTTTTTGAACGGGATGGCCGATTCTCTCCCGGTTCGGGTCCTTCAGCCGCCGTTTGCGAAGGTGCTTCGTAGAAGCCTGGGAAAGCGCGGGGCATTCGCGATGCTCGAGCACAAAGCCTCGCTGCTGCCACGTGCTGCCGAATTAGGGGTGAGCGTTCCGCATACGATCGTGACGAGGAGTTTTAGAGATGCCCGGCGAAGAATCGACAACCAGATGGACTTTCCTGTCGTCATCAAACAGGATCAAACATCCGGCGGGGCAGGCGTCAGCATTTGTCGAAGTATAGAGGATGTGTCCGCCGCCTATGCGCGGATTAGTGCGGAGCCTCGGCCTCCGCTCGTGCGACGCCTATGGAAGATGTGGAATCAGACGCCTTTCGTGCGGGAAGTGGACCGACCGGGCGCCGTTCTTTTGCAGGAGTATTTGGAGGGGGAGCCATACCTCTACAGCTTCGTCGCCGTCGAGGGGAGGCTGCTTGCCGGAAACGTTGTACGTCGGGAACTACCATACGACGGCCCCACCAGTCCACACTGCCGCTACGTGGCGATCGAGCATGCGGAGATTGTTGCCCGTTCGCGCCAGATCATCGAGGCGACGGGTTTCAGCGGTCTCGGCTGCTTTGACTTCATCATCGAGAGGTCAAGTAGAACTCCCTATCTCATCGAGTGCAATCCTGTCCCCGTCAATGTGGCGCATCTGGGGCGTCAGCTCGGCAGCGATCTTTGCCTCGCGCTGCTCGAGTACCTCCACAACGATGGGCCACGACGCGTACATACACCTTCGTCGGCCCGGTCCAACGAGTACTTCGGAGAGGCCGTACTCTTTCCATACGACTTGATACGGGATCCGGCCAGTCCTGTGATCGCAGAAAACCCCCTCGATGTCCCGTTCGATGATCCGCAGGTTCTCGCGGCCATGATGGAGCACTTCAGGCTCTCCGGCATACCTAGTCGTCGATCGGTGGCGAACATCTCTTCCTGACGGCAGCTGCGGCCTCACCCCACCGTGCCGCGTGAGCCCCGTTTCGGCTCGGAAGGGCAATTAGGATTGCCCCATGCCGTCTGACTTTTCCTCGAGACATCCAGCTGGTCTTGAAGCCAAATGCTTGTAACCTCCTGTGACGGGGCGCGACCTCATGTCGCTTTTGGAGTACCATACGGCGGAAATAAGGTAGGTTTGGAGCAGCCAGACGTTGACAGAAAGGAGTATGCGACCGATATTAGATCCGTCTAAAAATCGGATTCTGGAACTCGTTCTTGGATCCATCCCATACCCTCCCACCACCAAATGTTGGCATGCCTGGCATGAGAGATCCGTGAGTAGTCCGGTGCGGTTTATCCGTGCCCCGCTGAGCTCGCTGCAGACCCCTCCACCCAACTTCGTCTGTGAGCGTTGGTATTTCAGCTAAAACGTATGTCTCGCCCCGCATCCACCTGGCCTCAGATGCACACTGCCTCCATTCAGCTTCCGGACGTAGGAACGGCGCACCGTCCTCCTCGCGTCGCTCAGGAGTACGTCGACCGGCGCTTGATCGGGACGTCCTCCGACACCGATCGGCGCGTTGCCGATTATTCCGCCGAACAGCTTTCCAACCTGCTGCGATTGGTTGGTCAGGGTATTGGAGGACGAGCCGCGTTCCTTCTCCTCCCTCCTCTTTATGGCCGTAGCCCGGCGGCGCTACGCTCGAGCCGCGGCTGGTCGCGAATCGAGTGGTCTGCCGAAGACAACCGAACCCTTTATCAACGAAACTACCTTCTAAGTCGTGACCTTCGGCAACTGATTGCGAAGGAGAACGAAACGCCTACCGATTCACGCGGGACGGTTACCTACCGAGAAGCTCGGTGTGAAGCGCTGATCTCCATCTTCGGGGCGCGCTTCCAATTCCTCGGAATTCTTGGAATCGTCTATGCCAAGGATTCGAAGCCGGATGCCGGTCAGATCCGGCTGCTCCAGGACATCGTGGCGAATCAACTCAAAGACGTACTCCCGCCCAGGGCGGCGAACCGACTCGAACTTCAGCGTCGCGTCAATGCGCGCCATTTGCCTGCGCTCTTCGTGGCCGAGGGCGTGATTGCTTGCCTCAATCCGGGCGCCGAGGCCATGCTTGCGGGCAATAGCGCCGAACCCCTGCTGGGGCACAGGCTCGATGACTTCGTTTCTGCCGACGAATGCGATGTCGTAACGAAGCATCTCGACGCGATCCTTGAAGGTGAGAAGGAACGTCGCTTCGTCTGTACGCTGGTCAATTTCGACGGCAGCGAGAGACGAGTCGAAATGCATTGCCGCCGCTACGCGTGGCGAGAATCGATTGCCGTCGAGGTGACCCTTCGTGAGCTCACCTACTTCCGCAGCTATCCGGATCCTCTCATAGAGACGCTCTCGGAAGCCGTCTGGCACGTTCGAATGGACAAGCCCGTGCCGTGTGCTGCACCGACGAGCACACAGGTTAATCTGATCAGGCAGGAGGGATCGCTGGTCGAAGCGAATCGTGCATTTGCTCACATCCTGGGCCTGGATTCGGCTGAACAGCTCTTAGGGCGTAGGTTATCCAGTGTCGTGTCACCCCGCGTGGCGGACCTGATCCGCGCATTTGTCGAGTCCGATTATAATCTGCGCGGCTACGAGTTCTTTGTGCGCGATCGCGACAATTCGATGCGCTCATTCCTCGTCAATGCCACCGGCACGATCGAGAACGGACGCCTTACCGACGTATGGGGAAGTTGCAGCGAGATTTCGGATCGTCTCGCTCTCGAGCGGAAGAGTGTTAGCCTCCAGGAAGAGCAGAAAGAGCGCATCGGTCGCGATCTGCATGACAGCGTGGCGCCGCTACTGACCGGGATGCGCCTTCTCAGCGGCGATATCATGCAAAGCGATACGCTGGAGGCGGACAGCCTGAAGCACAAGATCGAAAAGATCGCCAGCTTCGCCGAACAGGCGACCGACCGCCTCGGAGAGATCTACCGCGGGCTCGTGCCCCGCGTACTCGAGGAGAAGAGCCTTGCCGAAGCACTCGACCTCCTTGTCGAAAGTGTCGACACCCTTCCCGGCGTGAGTGTACAGTTCACGCACCAGGATGGTGCGGACGTCCACGAAAAGGAGGATAAGGTGCAGCTTTACCGGATCGTGCAGGAGGCCATCAACAATGCCATCAAGCATGCATCCGCCAAACTGATCGAGGTCAGACTCGCGAAGCAGAAGGGGCGCCTGGTTCTTCAGATTCGTGACGACGGCAGGGGCTTCAGCCTCGACATTCGCAAGTTCGACTCGCTCGGGCTCCAGAATATGCGCCTGCGCGCGCATGCTGTCGGCGGCACGCTCTCGATTGACTCCGAACCCGGTCGTGGTACTACGATCGCCGTTTGTATGGCACTTGGAAGTGGAAGCAAACGGTGAACCGGACCATCGTCCGCGGCCGCCCGATGATCGAGACCCAGGATCGATGGCCGGCTGCTCGCCTCGAACGTCTGAGACCGCGGATTATGTACTCTCCTCTGGCCGCGGACTAGCGCGCGTCGTCATCTGCGACGGCCATTCGGCCATCCAGATCGCGCTGGAGATCAAGATCGCGGATACGACCGGGCTCGAGCTGGGCGGCAGCACGAACCGCGTAGACGAGCTGCCCAATCTTTTGGCCCATATCAAGGCTGACGTCTTGATTCTGGAGCTCACACTTTCCGGTGCGATCGGTCTCGACCTGATCCGGAATCTGAAGAGCTCGTTTCCCGACCTGAAGATCGTCGTGTACACCATGTACGATGAGGCGATCTATGCCGCGCGAGCCATCCGCGCCGGCGCATCGGGGTACGTCCGCAAGCAGGAAAGCACGGACGTCGTGATCGATGCGATTCGCTCGGTGCTCAACGACCAGATCGCGGTGACGCCGATCATCGCAGAACAACTGGCGCACGGCGTCCGGGATGGTCGGAGTCGAACCCTGCTTCACCCCACCAACATCCTATCCGACCGCGAGATGGCCGTGTTTCAGCTACTCGGCGAGGGATGTTCACTTCAGGAGGTCGCGCGCGTGCTGGGCGTAGGCATACCTGAGGCCGCCGAGCTCCAACAGCAGGCAGCTGAAAAACTTGGCCTCGCCTCTATCGAATCGCTTGTCCGGTACGCCTCCCGCATCGTTCACCAATAAAGCTTAACCGCTGACGAGCTCAAAGTTGACGGTTACTCTACCGCGTCGAGTCTGCCCGGGGTTCATAACGACGAAGGAGCCCCAAAGCAACCTCATCGATGGTCTTCGTCAACCGTTCGGTGGCACCGGGTTGATCCGAAAATGCCGCTTCATATACGTGTGCGTAGCTTCCTCCCCCGTATCGTCGTGCGAAATCGGGCCCCGAAAACGTGATCCAACTCGTATATGAAAGAGCCGCGATGCCAAGCATCGTGTAGACGAACAGGTAAGCCGCAACCACGGGTCGAGCCCACTTCGCGCCGGAAAGCCACTCAACCGAAAGTGCCCACCATCCGAATATCAACGGAAGCACGGGTAACCAGTATCGAGAGGCGTGTCCCGTGTAGACGAGGAGTATGGCGACGTAAGAGAGAAAGAACACCTCGCACTCACTCCAGCGGCCACGACGCACGTAAAGACCTCGCGCAACCAAGGCCAGCGCTATCAGACCTATCACCCTTAGCGGCCAGTAGGACTCGATCGGGAGCTGCGATTCCGGCACATTGGCCATCAGTTCGCCCCATTCCGTCAGACGAACCCGCATCATGTAGTTGAGATTGTCGATGACGCCGTAGTCACGGTAGATGTGATACAACTGCTCCAGGTAGAACGAATTTCGGAGCAACAGAATGGCAAAGGCCGAAAGGCCAATTGCGGCTACCGCGAGTCCAATGAGAAATCTCGCGCGAGGTCGACGGCCAGGCGTCTTCGATCGCGTCTCCCGATAGACGAGCCACAGCGACATCGCGAACGCGGGGACAAGGGCGATACCAATAATTCGCATCGATATCGACACGGCAATCAGGATGATGGCCGCTCCGAATGACCATAATCTCATTATCCCGTCTGCACGCCGACCCTGCACAAGGCTCCAGAGTGTGAGGGTGGCGAGCCCGAAGAACATCAACTCGGGCATCGGTAGGGTAGCGTGTCGAACCATCACGAAGCTCAGCAACACCATCGCACAGACGATTTGCGCGGACCACTTTCCCAGCTCCAGGTCGTGGCGGAGTAGCCCGTACACACCAAGAAGTCCGGCAACCATCGCCAGCACGTTCACCACGACGAAAACCGCCGAAGAACCCAGGCCCATGGCATCCAACAGGGCAATCAGATACGGATAGCCTGGAGGCAGCGCCCATCCGGCAAAGGGATCCGACGTTCCTTCGGCGATAGCCGCACCTTTTGCGAGATAGGCGATCACGTCGACATTCAACCGGAGCGGACTGAAGGCCTGGACCAGATAGACAGCCACCAACGCACATATCGAGATGATGAGTGTCTTCGCCGCTCGGTCCCGCCGGAGCGATGGTTTCTCTGCCAGGGATGGAGCGCTCATCAGCGGCGACGATGTGACTGCCACATGTCCCAATAGTAACCTGCCGCATTGGCCACTTGCGACACGGCCATTAGCCCGCTCTCCATCCAACTGCGTGGACCTCCATCCTGCTTCACCGGAAATCGAATCAGGTCGATGTAGAAGCGCGCCGGCTCCGGCGTATTTCCCTCGTTGTGATGTTCTCGACGGCTCTTGTGGTAGTGGTAGGCCGCACGTCCGTAGTTGAAGTGCTGTCGCAAGAAATCCCGCACATCCATATCATGAGCGTGATAGACTACGGCCTCCGGAATGTACTGCAGCGAATAGCCGGCCCGTTGCCACTTGTCACACAGATCCCGATCCTCGCCTGCGGCACGGCGGTATGCGGTCGAGAATCCCCCCAACTCGAAAAATAGGTCGCGGCGCACCGCCATGTTGTTGGATGTGAAGAAGGACTTGCCGGTGGCGCCTGCATTGTAGTACGTATACAGGTAGTCGATCAGTCGTTGACTTGCGGACGCGTAGATGTTGCCTGTCAGCACGTTCACCGTGTGGCCGCCGAGCATGGCGCCGTGGTTCGCAGCCTCGGTGTGACGTGAAAAGGTCCGCAGCCATTGTGGATCGGGGCGGCAGTCATCGTCCGTGAACGCCAACATCTCACCCCGTGCCGCTTTGGCCCCCCCATTGCGCGCCGCTGCCGGCCCGGCATTCTGTTGACGGATCAACCGTATTTCGGGCCCGCGCTGCAGCTCGTGGATGATGGGAGTCAGGTCCGTATCTCCTCCATCGTCCACGACCACGATCTCGTATCGATCCGGGGGAAAATCGAGGCCGACCAGTGCCTCCAGACATTCCTGAAGCCGGCGCGGGCGACGGAACGTCGGAACGATGATGCTGAAATCCACCCCCATCCTAGACAAGCGCCTCTCGCCTCTCCAGT
Source organism: uncultured Rhodothermales bacterium (assembly GCA_965651265.1). Classification (GTDB taxonomy): domain Bacteria; phylum Bacteroidota; class Rhodothermia; order Rhodothermales; family VXPQ01; genus CBFGRV01. The sequence goes on along the minus strand of CBFGRV010000039.1, from coordinate 20,391 downwards.
CGATGAGTCCAGGCATAGCAGACCAGGATGGCCAGCGCAGAAAGCCATATGGACAGCTGGAATCCGACGTAAGCCGTTTTCCATAGGCCGGGCAGCGCGTAAAGTCCACCCGGTGCAAGCAGGCTCAGCATAAGTCCGCCTGCGGTGGCGTACCCGATGAGACGCCACCGCTCATCGTTCTTAGCAATGAGATAGAGTGCGAGGAGGGGAAGGAGGAGGAGAATGTCATCGTACCAGGCGTGATACGTCCAGAATCGCGCCATGACTCCAGTAACGCCAAGAAGCACCCAGAGATCGACGCTACGATGGATGTACATCCACGCGCCAAGCACCGCAAGAAGCACCAGCGATAGCATCGTGCTCCAATGCGATAGGCCGACCTGCATTAGCCAACTGGCCTGGTTTAGATTCCCTCCACGCTCGTTTCCCCAGTCTACAGCGACTTCCGTAGGGCTAAACCAGTCCACAAGTATCTCCGTTGGCGAGCCTGACTGATACACCGCCGCCCAGACGGTGAAGAGGGCATATCCAGTTACTATCGTCGCCGCTGCCCGCCAGTGCTGTCTGGCCAGGACGATCAGAAAGAAAGGTGCCGTCACACTGGGTTTTATGAGTGCCAGCAGGAACAGCCCCGATGCTGCAAGGATGGCGCCGGGTGATGTGCGATCCCGAAGGAGTATCAGCCCGGCCAGGAGCAGCGGCATCAAATGGATGGTCAACTGTCCATTGCCGATAGCGGCGCCGGTGGCGTACATGGCGACGGGGACGGCCGCCAGGAGCGCCCGCTCAAGCGGAGTTTCTGCCGACATCTCCTTCCAGATCTCCAGAACGAGCCACGCCAGCGATAGCACGGCTGTTACCGCCCAGATCCAGCGAACAACCGTGAAACTGCTCCATGCGAGCATCGGCCAGAGCAGCACGTAGCTCGCCGGCGGGTAGACCGCCGTGTGGAGGTGCCCGTAGACCGGCTCGCCGCTGAACCAGGCGTGCAGCTCGTCGAACCGCTGCCGAAGGTCGATCGCGCCGTCAGGCGGCGGTTGGAGAAGCAATCTCCAGAATTGATAGGAGAGCCAGGCGGCACCTATTGCGAATAGCACCCCGACGGCCAATCGCAGGAGCCGCTCGGATATCGTCGCGCCGGCGATCACGGTCACTGCTCGTCGAGCCGAACGCACGTGGTGTGTCACGCCGCGTAGGCGACATCCACTCTGGACTTCCGCGATCGCTTCGGCACCTCGAACTGCTCGTGATAGGAGCGATCCACATTCACGTTCCAGAGATCGTGCTCCTCCCCGAGAATATTGCGCACGGCAAGCATCGCCGTCAGCATCGAATGGTCCTGGTTGTTGTACCGGTGCATGCCGGCCCGACCGACCGTCCAGAGGTTCTCGAATCCGGCGAGATAGTCCCTCAGCACGTTAAGGTGCCGCTGATAGGTCTCATCGTACACCGGATATGCCATGCGCTGGCGCATAACCGTGCCGTCGATGACGTCTCCCGGGTCGGCGAGGCCGATGTGCACAAGCTCCCGCTCAGCCAGTTCCTTAAGCTCCTCATCCGACCGCTCCCAGATGTCGTCCCCGATCGAACAGAAGTACTCCATTCCAACACAGGTTTTCGACGGATCCGGCACCATCTCGATACTCCAGTTCTTGAAGTTCTGGATGCGGCCGACACGGACCTCGGGGCTGTGAACGTAGATCCAGTTATCGGGAAATAAGTGTTCGCGATCGAGGATGAGCGAAACAACCAGGAAATCTCGGTATGAGAGGCCGGCAGCTGCATCGAGTACATAATCCGGCGGCGTCGGCGTCAAGCGCGAGACGAGCTCCGTGATGGGCATGCTGTTGATCACGTACTTTGGAGCGTATTTGACGACGCCTTCCGCTGACCGGGTCGTGACGGACGTGATCCGCTTTCCATCATGATGGAGCTCATCGACTGCCGTGTTCAGGCGAACCTCCCCGCCGCCTGCGTCCACGCGCTGCTGAAACCGTTCCCACATCATTCCCGGGCCAAGCCTAGGATAGTGGAAACGATCGATGAGCGTCGTCGCGTCACTGTTGTTGAAGAGCGCATTCATGATCGCACGCTTCAGCGAGAGATCCTTGATGCGCTGCGCCGCCCAATCGGCTCGAATCTCCGTACACGGCACGCCCCAGACCTTCTCCGTATAGGTCTTGAAGAACTTCTGATAGAGCCGTTCGCCAAAGCGATTGACCACCCAGTGCTCGAGGCTCTCCTCCAGGGGGTATGGATCCTTGATACGCGCCTGCATATAGCTCAGCAGCACGCGTCCACTCTCGACAGGGCCAAGGTTCGACAACGTATCCCAGATGTTGATGGGATACTTGTAGAACTTGCCGCCATAGTAGATGCGCGACAGCCTCGGTACCTCGATAAAGTCGTCGCCCAGTACCTCGTGCCAGAGCTCGTCGACTTCCTTCACTTTCGTGAAAAAGCGATGGCCCCCGATGTCGAAGCGGTACCCCTTATAAAATTCCGTCCGCGAGATGCCGCCAACCTGAGCTGACTTCTCCAGAACGAGAACGCCCTTCTTTGCCTTTACGAGCTGATAAGCCGCCGTGAGGCCGGCAGGTCCTGCCCCGACGACGATCACAGGATGAGAAATCATATCGCTGCTCTTGCCAACTTTCTGGATGACCTCGTCTCTGCGCTCGGCAACGTCGAGACCCTGATCGGCGCTCGGCTGGGTTGTCCGCCTATAAGCTTCCGCCACACAAACCGAATACTTCCGAGCACGAAGCCCAGGCCACTGTAGGCGTAGAAAAACCAGTGCCAGGGAACGGCACCGATCGCGAACAGCAAGCCTTTCTTGCGGCGCAGCAGGTCATAGAAAGGGGCATTGAGCCCGATGAGCAACACGGCCAGCGCAATAGCCAGAGCCACAGCACCGACCAGCATCCCGCCAGCGCCGTAAGCAATCCCAACGAGCGATGCCAGAAGACCGAAAACGAGCGCGGTACTCATTCGGTGCTCCACCCGCAAATTGAGGTCATTTCTAAACGCGTGGTAGGAGAGCAGTAATTCCGTCCATGGAACGGCCCGCGAAAAGACGTCCGTGTGGATCATCGACAGCGCGGTCCAACGCTTCAGATGCTTTACCTGGATATCTTTCCGCAGGATGATTCGGTGTCCCGCCCGATTTAGCCTATAGCCAAGCTCGATATCCTCGACGCAGGGGCGATCATATCGCTCGTCGTACCATCCGGATTCGACGAAAATCTTCCTGCGAATCGCTCCACACGCACCCCAGAACGTAACCGCATCTTCTCGCGAGTTCTGGTGAGTGAAGTGATGCAGCAGGTTTCGGTACTGGGACAGAAACGTCTGCGCACCTGGCTCCGAATCATAGGATCCAATCAAGGCCGCGAGCTCGGGGTCCCTCTCGAAGGCCTCGCGGACGCGCTCAATAGTATCGGACTTGACGACGACATCAGAGTCGATGAAGAGGAGTACATCACCGGATGCCGCCTGTGCACCGAGATTGCGTGCCGCCGCTGGTCCAGCGGCGCGAACGTTGACGATGACCCGGCCTCCGAGCTGAACGGCCTCCCGCCATGCACCATCGGATTCGCCGTCAGCAACGACGACCATTTCATCCTCCGGGCCGAGCGTAGGACGAAGCGCCCGAAGACACTCGCGGAACGCCTCACCACCTTGGTGAACAGGAATTATTACGGATACAGATAGCATCACCAGACTACGGCCTCCGGGTCCTCTTAAACCTCCACACCTTCCGCGAACTGGCGCCGACGCCATCTCGCTGGATGCGGAGAGAATCAAACTTCAGTTTAAATCCGGAATCACCCATGCGAGTATTCAATGGAAGTATACGTAGAGTCGTATTGAGACAGGTATTCGTTAAAGAGCACGACGTATGGGCTTTTGGAGATATCGGATGTCGCCTTCGATCCGTAAGTGCGGTAGCAACCTCGAGGTACAACCCGCTTCCGCCCTGCTATCTCATCAGGGTGAGGGTCTTCACCACCGAACTCGGTCCTACCGACAGGCGATAGAGATAGGTCCCGCTTGCGAGCCCTGCTCCATCCAGATGCATCGTGTATTCACCCTGGGTGAGCGTCTCGTCAACTAGACGCACGACTTCGCGACCCATCAAATCATACACGGTCAGCCGGGTGGTGGCCGTTTGCGGTACGGTAAAGGCGATCTGTGTCACTCCGCTAAAGGGATTCGGATAGTTTTGATCCAGGCGAAGCTCACCCGGAACTTCCGCGTCTTCTGACGGGAGCGCGCCGGATAGATGCTGATCCGCGCTCCTGTGGAATTCAATCGCACCCAGATCGCATCCATCGCTAACGTTGGGCACTGTGGAATCGTCTACCGGGCGCGCATTGCTCAGGGCGTCCGTCTCAAGATGGGCTCCATCGATACCCCGACAATCACCAGCGTCGATCGCCGGCCCATCCTCGCGTGGCAAAAAGGTGTGAGGATTGGATTCTTCGGACGCGCTGAAGACCAGAGCCAGGGCATTGGCGGGGTCCACCGTCACATCGGCTGGGGGACAGCCTGTGCTCTGCCCGGTCAAGAGAAACCCGGCCTGTGCCTCCTCGGCGATCATGCAATCGGCCGTCTGCCCCATCGCAACCCCGCCCGATCGATTGCCCGCGATGATCGCATTCCACAGAGCGACTGATCCGGAAGCGAAGATACCGCCGCCCTGGCCGGCCTCCGGACCCTGATCGAGTGCATCATTGTCAACGATAGTTGTGCTCACGATTTCGGCGACTTCGGCGGCATACAGCCCGCCGCCGTAGAAGCTCGAGTTTCCTGCCAGAATGCCGTTCACTACAACGACGGGGCCAGTGGCCGCCACACCTCCGCCCGCGGCCATTCCATTTTCACCGCGTGTCTGGGCGGAATTTGCGGCGATAATCGTCCGTTCCAGACGAAGAGATCCTTCGCTGTAGATGCCTCCACCTTCCGCACCTTCGAAACAGTCCACTCGATTGTTGATGATGCGGCTATCGAAGACTTCAGCCACCCCAGAATTCCAGATCCCCCCTCCGGCGCAGACATCCTGGATGTCCCAGGTCTCATTTCCGTCGACAAGGGTGCCTTCCACGGTGAGCCGCCCGTTGTTGTAGACGCCGCCTCCACGTCCCCCCTTGATGGCCGCCCCGACCGCAAGGTTGCCCACGATTTCTGAATCGCTAATGTGGAGCGTGCCAACGTTTTGCACGGCCCCGCCTCGTCCGTAGCCATCCGGACGGCCCATGTCGGCATGGTACGATATGTTGTACTCCAACCGGCTCGCGTCAAGGTGGAGCTCGCCCAGATTGACGATACCCCCGCTGGATTCCGTGCCGTTGAGGCCGCCGCCATCCCTCACGGTGATCCCGCGAATCTGAACGTGGGCACCTTCACCCACCCGAAAGACATACCCGTCGGGGTGGGACGATCCATACCATGCGCTGTGACTGCTGGCGAAGACCTGCTGAACAGCGGCGCGATCGACATTGAAAATTCCCGTCTTGCCGACGCCGACGGAGCCGGCATCCGCCAGATTTTTCAGGCCGGCTTTGACGGCCAGGATGAAATTCGCACGCGACCCGGGAGTACCGTCACCATCCACGATGGTGGCCTCCTTGCCTGCCCCCACGACCACGAGGTCGACATTTAGATCGAGCGACGTCTCATAGTAGACGCCATCGGCGATCACAAGGGTATCGCCGGCCCCGGCCGTCGACAGCGCAAAGGTGATGGTTCTGCAAGGCTCTGAGGGGTCGTCGCAGTGAGTCAGGTCATCGGCTCCTGTAGGAGCGACGTACCGGCTTCTCTGGGCATCGGCGGGTCGCACAGAGGCGACGCAGCTCAGAAGGACCACCAGAAAAAGCAGACGGATAGGCCGAGCCGCCGTCTGATGCGGCGCGAGGGGCGCGAGAACGAATGGGTGCATGGGTTACTACGTGCCGGAGCAACAGTTACAATCACGAGATGGGAGCGAGGTTGACTTCGTCTCCTCCCTTTTCTGTCCGCCCATTGAGCGGCACTAACGTAGTGAAAAGCCGGGGCCGGCCTGCGAGCGTGAGGATGGGCATTGCATGTACTTATGGCTCATACTACCTGTGCCAAAGGTGCAGCATTGCGCATTCCATTCACGTCGCTCCGTGGGTCAGGTAAAAATGTAACTCTTCGTTGATGCCGGTAACCATCCTGAAACCAGACCTGTTTGTGCACCGCGACCGGAATCGTCGTGTGCCAATCACCGGACAACTTCTTCGCATCAGGTCACCCACTCGAGAGAATCGTCGGTCTGGATGGCTCTTGTAGCCGGAGTGGTCGTGTTCGATCCGAGGTTATTCGCCCGCATGGATCGGCTAATTGTCCCCGCTTAGCAGGATGGCACGACGTTTGGCTGCCAAATCACCTCGTTAGTAGTGCGCCACCTCTCCTCATCAGCCGACGAATGCGATCTTTCGCTTTTTTGTTCATTCTTGTACTCGTGCTATGGCCGGCCAGTGCACTGGCACAATCTCATTTCTCAGAATGCAGCCACCGTACGGGTAACAATGCAACCATCCTCATTCCTGCCGATGTCTCGATAGCCATCGACGGCACTCCGATTTCTGAAGGCAGTGAGTTGGCCGTGTTCACGGAGGATGGGCTTTGCGTCGGCGCCGTAGTGTGGAATGGAGAACCCACAGGCTTTCCGATCTGGGGCGATGACTCGCAGACCTCCGAGAAGGATGGCTTGGTCGAAGGGGACAGCCTGTTCTACCGAATTTGGAACGAGGATTCCAAGACGGAGCTCGATGGCACGGGCGTATCGATGGTGGTGGCTTTTAGCGAGGCGGAGCCCTACTTCACGGCGTTCAACAGCTTTAAGGTCGACGGCATCTACCGACTGGAGCGTTTCGTAATCGAGAGCTCGCCGAACGATCCCGATGACCCCGACGATCCAGATGATCCTGAAGACCCGGAGGAGCCCGACGAGCCCGAGGAGCCCGAGGATACCGAATTGCCCGAGGCACCTACCGAAGTCGAGCTCTATTCGAACTACCCCAATCCGTTCAACCCGTCGACCACCATCCGTTTCGGTCTGCCGGAACAGGCCGAAGTCCGAATCACCATCTACAACACGGCCGGCCAGGAAATCGCCGCCCTCCTCGATGCACCCATGCCTGCCGGCACTCACGAGATACGCTGGGATGCCGCAGGTCTGACGTCGGGTACCTACTTCTGTCGCCTGCAGGCCGGAAACGAATCCCGCGTTCACGCCATGCTTCTCGTTAAATAGGGCGGCCTGTTCAGGTTGTCCCCTCCCGCGCGTTCGTTGTTTCGGCCACGATCAGACCGGCGCCCGCCATGCGTCCTGTGCTGGACGATCCAGACCGAGCGGGATCCTGCATGTCACCGTGGTCCCGGTACCGATACGGCTCTCGATGGTGAGAGCCGCTCCTAGCGAGCGAGCTCGATGCCGAAGGCTTTGGAGGCCGAGGGTGGACGTCTCTCGTTCCACGTCGAATCCGATACCATCATCCGCCACGACAAGAACGAAGGCATCGGCATCCGTACGTCCCACAATTCGGATAGATCGCGCTGCCGCGTGCTTTACGGCGTTGTTTAGCGCCTCCTGAACGATTCGAAAAGCATGAGCCCTGGCCGACGCTTCCGCAAAGCGGAACCCCCCGGACCATGAGAATTGGCAATCGAACCCCAGGTTGCGGGTACTCTCGGCCAGCATCTCCAATGCACGCCGCAGGGTGTCTCCCCGAACTAGCCCCGCAGGACTCAGCTCGATGCTGATCGATCGTAGCAACGCGAGGGCCTGCTCGGCTTCCTCGGCGAGCCGAAGGCATTCCTCCCGGAGGGCATCGGACGCGGCGAGCTCAACGAGACTCTGGCTGCGAATGCGAATGGCAGTCAGTAGCTGGCCGACGCCGTCGTGCAGCTCCAACCCGATCTGCCGACGCTGCTCTTCGAGAGCGTCCGCGATCCGGCGGTCGAAGTCTCTCAATGACTCCAAGCCGCGAATGGCTCGCCCGTCCGTTGGCATCTTGAGCCTCCGCCTGAGGTGACAGGTAGTTAAGCGCTAATCCCGTACACCAGACTCTGCCGGGAGCGAATCGGCAACGGCTCCGTCGCCGCTCGCCGCCATGGGCACCATTGTGGGCCGTCCCACCGAATAATACCGGAATCCGAGCTCGGCCATCCGCTGTGGCTCGTACAGGTTGCGCCCGTCGAACACCAGAGGATTCCTCAACTGGGCGTGCATCCGTTCGAAATCCGGCCGTCGAAACTCGTTCCACTCGGTACAGATGGCCAGTGCGTCGGCATCCGAGAGCGCATCATAGGCGTCATCGAAATAGGTGATGACATCGCCCAGCACCCGCCGCGTTGTTTCGATGGCTTCCGGATCGAAGGCCTGAACGGTTGCTCCTGCTTCGACGAGGCGGCGAATCACCACATGGGAGGGCGCCTCGCGGACGTCGTCCGTGTTGGGCTTGAATGCGAGCCCCCAGATTGCGATGGTGCGTCCCTGGACATCCCCGTCGAAATGCGAGATGATGCGCTCGGCAAGGGATTCCCGCTGCCGGTCATTCACGCGGAGTACAGCCTCCAAAATCTCGAAGTCATATTCGTATTCCCGCGCGGTTCGACCCAGAGCCTGCACATCTTTGGGAAAACAGCTTCCTCCGAACCCGATTCCCGGATAGAGGAACTGCTTTCCGATCCGGCTGTCGAGACCGATTCCAAGCCGCACCTTGTCTACGTTGGCTCCAACTCGCTCGCAAAGGTTGGCCACCTCATTCATAAAGGTGATTTTCGTTGCGAGAAAGGCATTCGCCGCGTACTTCGTCATTTCTGACGAATACGGGTCCATGATGACGATGGGATTCCCCTGCCGCACGAACGGCTCGTAAAGTTGGGTCATGAGATCCCCGGCGCGCCTCGAATTTGTGCCGATCACGACCCGTTCCGGCTTCATGAAATCCTCGACGGCCACACCCTCGCGCAGAAATTCGGGATTGGAGACGACGTCGAACTGAACGCCCTCAACCAGTCCGGCATCTCGAAGAATCGTCGTCACCTTGTCAGCTGTACCGACCGGCACAGTGCTTTTGTTGACGATCACACGATAACCGAGCTCAGGCTCCCTGGAAAGCTGACGAGCAACGTTCCGGGCCACATCCATCACGTAGGAGAGGTCGGCTGATCCGTCCTCTGCCGGGGGGGTCGGAAGTGCGAAGAAAATGATCTCTCCGTGCCTGACGCCGGCGCTGAGATCTGTCGTGAACTCGAGGCGCTCCTCTCGCCGATTCCGCTCGAAGAACACTTCAAGTCCGGGCTCATAAATGGGGAGCTCCCCTTGCTTTAGGGCGCGGACCTTCTCTTCGATGACATCCACACACAGGACCCGGTTGCCCATTTCGGCAAAGCACGTCCCGGTGACAAGACCAACGTATCCGGTACCAACTATCGTTATGTTCACAACAACCAGGGATTTGTTGACTGTTCTACTTCATGCGCCACTCGCCGAGCGAAAGAGGCACCCACAGGAAAGAAAACTACGACTCCTCTCGAGGCGGCATGACAGACTTTTGGAGCAATGGATATGCTCCTCTTTAACCGGCAAGTATGGGTAACCGCTACGCAAACCCTGTGGTATGTTCACAAGAAAGCCTCGACCGGAATGTCCGACCGAGGCTTTGCAAATCTCAAGGTGGTCCAGGGAGTGAAGCCGGACCCCAGGTACACGATTTTCGGGACTAGGCGGTAGCGACAGAATCCACCTTTCGAACGAGATTCCGGCGACTCGCTTCCCCTAAGAAATTGATCACGTCTCGCTGAATGCGACCTCGATCGGCCACATACTTCTCCTGCAGATCGTCTATGATAGACTCGACGGTCCTCGGGTTCTCCTTTAGCAGACCGAGAATGGACGAGCCGGTCTCGTTGAGACCAAAGCGAACTCCCGTCTGACGGCAGAGCAGTACGGACTCCCCGTTCAGATTGAGCGGCGTCACGTTCTTGTCCAGCTCGAGTATGGTATCGAGGTCCAGCGATCGTTCGACTTCGCGCCCGTTCTTCTCGACTTTCGGTGCGCCTCCCAGATGTCGAGATTCCGGACGCTGCGGGGCGCGATCCGGATGCTCGCCGCCGTTTGCAGAAATAAGCGTTGGCTCTTCACCGCGCATGCCGTCTCCTGAGGATGCACGGGATCGCCCTCTGGTTCGATGAGGCACTACCGTCACGTACTTTGGAGCCACCGTCTGCTCACCGGGCCCAATCGCCTGCACCTGCGGCTCAACGAACCGGCGTTTAATCTCCTCGGCGATGACCATCGGCTCGTATCCCAGGCGCCGAACGAGCGAAAACGTGATCACGAGTGTGAGCCCGATCACGATAAGGGCGCCCAGCGGAGTCGCAAGCGACATGAGGATGCCCATTACCCCGAAGAAAGCGGCGGCCCCGTACATCATGAGCACGGCCTTCGGCGGAGCCCAGATAGCGCTAAGTCGATGATGGAGGTGATCCTTGTCCGGCGCACAGATCGAATGGCCACGAGAAAAACGACGCACGACAGAAAGCGTGGTGTCGAGCACAGGCAGCCCCAGCACCACCACCGGAACGATCAACGCGATCAGGGGGTCGGCATGCCCGGGTGCACTGAGCGAGAAGGCGGCCACGACATAGCCCAGGAAGAGGCTCCCCGTATCTCCCATGAAAATGGACGCCGGTGAGAAATTAAAGGCGAGAAAGGCAGACAACGCGCCGATCATCACGACGGCGATCGCCACGAGGCCCATCTCTCCTTGCAGGCCGAAAATGGCGCCGAGGCTCAGGAAGGCGATGAGTACCACGCCGCCCGCCAATCCGTCGAGTCCGTCGATAAGATTGACGGCGTTCATGATCCCCACGATCCATAACAGGGTGAGCGCCGCGGAATAGAGAACCTCATTGTACGGATCACTCTGGATGAGCCAGCCCAGATCGATCCGGTACCCCGCCTGGATGAGAAATAGTGCGATAACGACTTGGGCTGCAAACTTCGATTTGAAGCTTACACCTCGAACATCATCATAGAATCCAACGGCCGCCGTCAGGATCGCGCCTATGAAGAACGACGTGTCGAGACCGATCGTGAAGGACGGAAAGAGCTCGTCAAAAGTCACAAGGAGCAGAACGCCGGCCACGAAACCGCAGGCGATGGCGACGCCTCCAACACTGGGAACTGGATACTTGTGCGCCTTCCGCCCTCCATCTGGACGATCGACCCATCCGCGATATACGGCAACCCGCCTCAAGACGGGTATCAAGGCGGACGTAAGCGCCGCAGCGGCTAAGAAGCCTGCGACTAGAAAAGCGGTAGCCAGAGTCTGGGGTGACATACTAATCTATGCTGAGGTACGAAGTCGTGCGGTACGGGTGGCTCACGACATCATCAAGTGTACGTCTACTCTATGGCTTTTCGGTGCTTTTTTGGCGTGAAGGTACCAGTATGAAAGCGCCTCGAAATAGCGGCATTCTGCGGTACCATGTATCAACCTTTGGCGCATACGTCGTGACAATCGTGCTCCGATAATCCTTGGCGCGGCTCGTCGATTCTTAAGATCACACGTCCGAATTCGCTCCTATCCCCTCCTCCGTGAGCGCAGCAACCGGCCCAGGCGCGGACGTATACGCACGTCGGCTCCCTTAGTTGACGATCTTTTCGATCGTGTATTCCCGCATCTGTCGGGCGTTTGTGAAGATAACCAGCTCACCCACGATACCGAGGGCAAATAATTGGACCCCCAACACCATCAGCAATAGCCCAAGTAGGAGCGCAGGACGGTCTGCCAGCGCCTTTTCAAGAAACAGCCGCTGATAGGCGAGAACAGCGGTGAAAATCAGCCCGGCAAGAAAAGCGATAAGGCCGGTCGATCCAAAGAATCGCAGAGGCTTTTTCGTGAACTTCACGAGGAAGAAAATCGAGACAAGATCGAGCGCGCGACTCACATAGGATCCGGCGCCCGCAGACCGTCTCGAGGCCTCCTGCTCATGCTGAGGAATCTCTACTTCCCTGATGCGGAACCCGTATCGGCTCACGAGTACCGGCAGGAATCGGTGCTGATCACCGTAAATGTTCACCGTCTCGATGACCTTCCGCCGAAACAGCCGCACGCCACACGTAATGTCGTTCAGCTCGACGCCCATCATAGCCTTCAGAACGGCATGAAAGGCGCGCGTCTGCAAGCGTCCGCGCCAACTGTCCTTCCGAGGCCACCTACGTACGGCAACGAGGTCGTAGCCGTCCAGCGCGTCGAGCAGCCTTGGAATCGCCGATGGATCGATCTGATAGTACGCGGGAAGTGTCAAGATTACCTCCCCTCCGGCCAAATCGAAACCCGCCGACAGCGCCGTCGCATCGCCATACCACTTGGCAAACTTGATGATGGAGAGGTTCTCCTCGTCTTCCTTGAGTCGCAGGAGTTCTTCGAATAATGCCCGGTGATCCCCATCTACGACGAAGATGAACTCGTGGCTCAGCCCGGTCGCCTCCACGTGCTCCTTGTAACCATAGTACAGTTCGCGCACGGGTGGTATCTGAGCCGGATCGCGCAGGACGACGATTACGGAGAGTTGGACATCCTTGCGCACCATGGCTTTCCGGGTCGGTTCGGCATGGATGCCGCTTATGGTTCCGCTTTCGTCCATCTCACCGGCCGTCGTCGCCGAAATTTCCGTGCCGCCGAACTCGCGCTTTGCCGTAGAAAACATGTCAGTACGTCTCCACCTTCAGCAGACTCTCCACACGGCCTTCGCCCATGTCGTAGATGATACTGCAAACGATTCCAAGAATGAGCAGAAACGCACCGAGGGAGAACCACAGCGTACTCGCTCCAATGTAGATCACCATCGTCATCTCAGGATCGACATAAAGGTGCACCAGCCCAACAAAAAGGGTAGCTGCGGCCAGAAAAATGAAGAACATCGCGAACAGTCCAAAGCCGAAAAGCGGCATCCAGAAGAGGGTGATGATGATCTTCAGGGCCGTGAAGTCGAACAAAAACTTGTAGATCCTGGAGAGCCCGTATTTCGATGAGCCAAATTCTCTTGGATGGTGCCGCACCCGCATTTGCTCGATGTCTGCCCCGGTCAGGCCAACGATAGTCGGAAGGAGCCGGTGCATATCCGAATACAGCCAGTACTTCTTGATGACATCGGCACGATAGGCGCGGAGACCGCAGCCGTTGTCGCGAATGGGCACTCCGGTCACGCGACGGACCATCCAGTTTGCGACCATTGAGGGCACTTTACGGACGACGAGCGCGTCCTTCCGGTCCTCCCTCCATCCGGCCACGACATCATGGCCTTCTCGAAGCTTTGCGACCATGGCCGGGATGTCGCGAGGATCGTTCTGGAGATCGCCGTCCATGGACACAATCACGTCTCCGGAAGCATGATGGAATCCCGCTGAAAGCGCTGCGGTTTGGCCGTAGTTGCCGCGCAGTTTTAGGACGCGAAATCGTGAATCGTCGGCTGCGATGGCCAGCATGCGCTCATACGTCCGATCCTGGCTACCGTCATCAATGAGCAGAACCTCGTACTCGTATGGCGCCTCATCGAGCGCCGCCCTCGTAGATTCGCAGAGGGGGACGACGGAGTCCTCCTCATTGTAGAACGGTATGACGATCGAGAGGTCCACCGACAAATCAGTGCAAGGTATGCCTGGACTGTTCCCTCCGGGAATGCTCGTTCGGGCCTGAAAATCGTCTCGTCAGGATGGATTGCGGAGCGACGACCTGACCCGACCAATGGATACAGCCCAGATTAGGGCTACCCCAGCGAGTCCCACGATCGAGAGCGCGTCACGAAGCCCTATTGGATGAATCCTGAAGTCCGTCACACGCAAAACGTCATCCGAAATGAACACGCCGCGCACGGATACCGATGCCGGCACAGCAGATAGAGTGCCCTCAACGAGTACGCTATCTCTCGTGATCCCCACGATATAGTCGGCTTCCGTTCCCTTCACCAGCCGTGCACGATCAAATTCAACATATAATCCAGTGCGGTCTTCCGCCTGCGAGAGTGACTTCAATGAATGGTTATCGGCCTCATGGGGACCGTCCATAAGGAAAAGGGGAGCGATCAAGTAGATGAGAAGCAATGCGACCGCGGCGGCGATTCTTGGAGCCGGCGGCACTAGCAAGCCGATTGGACGTCTGACGGACTCTCTCGCCTGAACGAGAAGCACGAGGACTCCTGCCAACGTCAGGACCAAGATCACGGGATCCTCCGGCCAGACGAGTCCGATGTTGATGTACTCCCACGAAAATGGCGCCAGAAGATGGACTCCGTTTGCCCATTTGATTTCAAGCGCATCGAGGGCCAGGTGGAGTACAGCATTTGCACCGAGTAGCGCGAAAGTCTGGACCGTGGTGCGAGTACACAGGCTTATGGCAGCGCAGAGGACCAGCGTTCCGAGCAGGGAGCCCTGTGCATCCACATAATAGCGAAGTTGAACCGGATCGACGGCAGGTGCAAGCGTGCCGACCGCGCGCTGCACGATCCATGGCACATCCGGAAGGATGCAGGCCGCGTAGATCCACTTCGGATCCGTATCACGCGCAACAATTCGCGACGCGGGGCTCTGAATGGCGATGTGGACCAGGGTGTTAGGCACTTCGAACCTACGGCGCCGTCTTACGCGCTCGCACAATCAACATGTAACCACTCGTAAACGGGATCAACGTGTCGAAGCGGGAAAACGTCCAGACGAACGGATACATCACCGAGTACATTCGAAACATTTTTTTATTGGCCTGGAGGTCCTGCCCGGTCACAATCTGCCCTTTTGGGGCGCCCTTCCCTGCCTTTTTTAGCTTCGAAACGCCAAAACGGATAGCCGTATCGATGAGTTCGGAAAAGAACCGCGAGTAGGTACGGTGCTCCTCGATGATGAAATGCCGGTCCAAAAGTTCACGAATCCGCTCCAGTGTGTAGCCGGGCCTGACATGTCCGTGTTCTTCGTCGGTCTGTCCGATGACGAGTCGAAGGCGACGCAGCAGCGTCTCGCGATGGTGCGGCACATTGATGATCAGCTGGCCGTTGTTCTTGAGGATGCGAGCAAGCTCATCGATGAAATGAGTATCGTGAATGATGTGCTCCAGATAGTCGATGATGACCACGCGGTCGAACTCGCCGTCCGGGAACGGCGTGGGTTCGCCGTCGGCGAATCTGAAAACGTCCGTTCCGACGAGCGCTCGAATGGATTCGATCGATTCTCCATCGAGGTCGGCGCTTGACCAGTGGCCACCCCTCTCGCGGAGCAGAAGACTGATCACGCCGTTGTCTCCGCCCACGTCCAGACATCGCAGACCCTCGGTTGACCCGAGAGCATCAACTATCTCTTTGTATTTCCGCTGTTTAAGAACAGACTTCTTGAACAGCTTGATCGCTTCGCCGCGCATCAGACTGTGGCCGGGCTGGAAAGCCAGTCAGGATAGTGGGCATTCACGGCTTCGACCTCCTGGGCTGTACGCGCCGAGTCCCAGCCCAGCGCGCTGGCCATTGATCGGGCCGCTTGATGAAGCACGTCCGACCCGGGGTGACATGCCGAACCTAGAGAAGTCCTGCGAAAGACGATGTCAGATAGCGTGACGGCCATCTCGTGACGGACCGCATACTCGATTCGCAACCGAAGGATGTCGCCGGGCGAAAGTTGGCCTTTCTCGGATGCCTTGACGACGTCGTCGAGGTCCGTGCCGTACTCCATCACGAGATCGCGGACCTGCTCCCCGTCGATCGAGCCTCGGTACTGTTCGAGCTTTCCTTGAAGAAGAGCGGCAAGATTGTCTATTTGCCCCCCGCGCAACGGCACGGAATCGCTTCGCGATGGCTTTGGTTGTTTGGTCAGCAGCGGGAATAGGCGGTCGACGGTTTCGACCGCGACCTTCCGAGCCGTCGTGTACTTTACACCTCGTACGATGACGAGCCCCGCGAATCCAGTCGCGCTCTGCTCAGCGATTTCGGGCCTCGTCCTTAGCCTGACCTCCTTACCGCTGTTCGATACGGCATCCATAGGGAGGAGCCCACGATGGACGAACGTGACTTCGTCCGGACTGATCTGCAGGGCGGGCACCGCGGCATTCAAATCCTCGAGAAAAGCGACAACCTCATCTCGGGAAACTATTGTGGAATCGGGCGCTTCGGACTCTGCAGAATAGGACGTTCCAATCATGCAATAGGAACGCCAGGGGGCAAGGAAGAATAAGCGCTTCGATTCACCGACCCCTCTGGCGCTCGATCTGCTCATGACCCCTACGGCCAGGTCGCCCAGTGTGCGCCGGACTATGACGTTGAACGCCTTTGCCCACGCAACCTGGCGAGCGGGGGGCCCTGTTTGCGAGATACGGTCGAACCAGTTCCACGGGCCGGAGGCATCAACGATGGTTTTCGCCGGGACATCCAATTGCTGGCCTGTCAGGCGATCCTGAACGCTTACGCCTTTCACCTTCGAGCCGGACTGCAAGAGCGTCGTGGCCTCCGCATAATTCGCGACGAGTGCTCCGGCGTCGGCTGCGGAGCGCACAAAGGCCAGAACAAGCCTTTCCGAATTGAATACCTGCGCATCATAATAGACGGCTCCTCCTGTTAGACCATCCGCCGGTATCCACGGGAACCGGTCCAGACACGCTGCCCTCGAGAGCAACCTACCCCGGGGAACGTGTTTGGACGGATCAGCCCCCGCGTTCCGATCGATGGTAAGTAGGTCGTAGACCGTCATAGCGGCCGACATGGCGGATTTGCCGCGCAGATCTCGCTGATAGGTCGGAATCAGGCTCGCGAGCGGATGAACGAGATGAGGCGCTATCCTCATCAGCACGCGGCGTTCGGTGGCAGATCGCCGTACCCGTTTCAGATCGAGGTGCTGAAGATAGCGGAGCCCGCCATGGATGATTTTCAGGCTGTTAGCGGACGTTTGGGAGCCGAAGTCATCTCTTTCTACGAGTGCGACGGAGAGTCCTCGCAATGTCGCCTCCCAGGCGATGGCGGCGCCGTATATCCCTCCGCCAACAACCAACACGTCGTGCTCGCGTGAAGCTAGAGAGTCAAAATCTCTCGTCACCGGCTCACCAGGCGATGAGGAGTGCCATCCGAAGGTCTCGACACGAGCCGCTCGAGCCATTCGAAATGTTTATTGAGAGTGTTTCGGAAGACCCGGAGACTATATCGGCTTTCGACACGCGCCTTTCCGGCTTCTCCTATCCGATCTCGCAAGTCCGCGTCACGTGCGATCTCCCGCAAGGCATCAGCAAATGCAGCCGGCGTCGGTTCCGCAAGCATCGCCGTCTCGTCATCCAGGACCTGGGTGTGGGTCCACAGTCGCGTAGCGACCACGGGCCGACCACTTGCCAGGTAGGAGTAGATTTTCATCGGCGTGTTATACCCCTTAGTCCTGGGGGACACCAGTACATCCGCCTGTAGAAGATATCCATAGATGTCCTTTAGCGGCCTTGGGCCCAGCAGATGGACTCGGTCTCCGATTCCAAGTGATTCGGCCTTTCGGGTGTAGGCCTGGATGTGTTCAGGTATCCCCCCTATCAGGACGAAATGATTCGGGCCGGAATTCTTGTCGAGTAGCGCAATACTATCGAGTAGGAGGTCAATGCCTTGATAGGCTTCCAAATTTCCGACGTAGAGCGCGATCGATCCCTCGCTGCCGATGAGCTGGCGCAGGTCTTCGGCACCCTGATCGGAGCCCAGATGCATGGGTACATCGTAAAGTACCGTTGTGCGCTTGGCACCATATGCCTTTACGCGTTCGTCGAGGGCGTCGCAGACCGGAAGAACCGTCGCCGCATTTAGAACCGCCGCCTTCTCGAACCATCTGAAAAAGGGACTCAGCACACGCAGGATAGGACGCTGTTCGACGAGCTGATCCGCCATGGACGAGTCCATGTCGTAGACGTAAGGGATGCCGTAGAGCCGATTGATCAGCAGGGCGATGAAGACTCCCTCCTCGACGGCGTGGACGACGTCGTACCGCGTTTTGGATGCAAGTCGCAGTGCCTTTCCGACAACGGCGAAATCACAGATGATCTTTTTGAGGGAAAAGCCCGGCCCAATTTTTTTTGCACCGGGGATCTGGGGGATCCTGTGAAGGCGAACGTTTTCGTACGCGACGTCTGACCCTTCGTGCAGGCACACGAGATCCACATCGTCGCCTCTCCTGTCCCACTCGTCGAGCACTAGTTTGATGGCGATAGGTGACCCACGTTCGATGAAGAACGGTTGGGGCGCTATAAAGAGCACCTTCATCGCTACTTTTCGGTCTGCCTGGCCAGCTTCAGAATTACCGGAGATCCCAACAATCCGGTCAAACCCATGGTTCGTGCTCCGGACTCGAGCATCGAGGAGAATCCGGGCTTTTTCATCATGCGATGGACCACCATAGGAAAGAAGAACTGCTTGTACTCATCAAGAAGTGCAAATCCTTCCAGGGCCATTACATCGACGATCTCTGAGCGCCTGAATGACCTGAACTCTCGTGTATTCTTTTCAATCTGTTTCTTGATCTTAAACAACAGAGGTTCAAGGATATTGGCGCTCTTCATTTCAGGGTAATCGAGTACCACCGCGCCCGTTGCCACGCGGGCCAATTCTCGCAAGAACTCGCGCCATCGAGCCACATGCGGCAATAGCCGATAGCTGATCACGACGTCAAAGCTGCGGTCCGGGTATGGCATGTCGAGGATATTGCCGGTGTTGAATTCACACCGGCCCGTATGGGTGAACCTGGCAAGGCGATGGCCGCAGACGTCGGCGCTCCCAAGTACCGTCACGTGATGTCCCAGATCCAGAAGGAATTCGGTTACTTGCGCGTGGCCGCCGCCGACGTCGAGGATCCGGCCGGGAGGGATATCCGCCAGCATCTTACGTGTCCCCTGCTCCTGTATCGAAAGCAACCAGGAGCCAATAGGGCCCGCGAAGCGTGAGGCGTACTCGTCCGACGACGTTTCTATGTCGGCCGTTTCCGGGAATTGAAGGCCAGGTTCGTTTTCCATCTTTGGTGTCGACTGGTGCATGGCCGACGTGTCCGTCCTGGTGTTTAGCCCTGAATAGCGCCCAGGTCAGCCATTGTGTCGCTTACCGTACCCTTGAAACTACAAAACGCAAACACCGCAGTCCGAAAGGGCCGGACTGCGGTGGATGCTCCGTTTCAGACCGTAATAGACGTCGATTAGTGCACGAGCACCATCTGTCGCGTCTGGCGATATTCGCCCGCCTGGAGTACGTAGTAATACACGCCACTTGGGAATCCTGATGCATCCCATCGGAGCTCGTGGGAACCTCCTCGCTGACTCCCCTCGGTCAACACGTCTACCTGGCGGCCGAGCGCGTCGAAGACCGTGATTCGAACATCCTGTGCGCTTGGAAGCACGTATCGAATCGTTGTCGAACCAGTGAATGGATTCGGATGGTTCGGAAGCAGCTGGGCTTCGTGAGGAAGCTCCGCCTCTTCTGCTGAGGCAACGGGCTCTACCACTTTGAGTCGTAAGGAGTACTTCAGAGGCTCGTCGAAGACGACGCTTTCACCTGGCCCGAGCTTGTGATTGTAGGACGTCTCGTTACCCGTCGGCTCGATTATCGTAAAGACCGAGGTCGCATAGGACTCCGGCATCCGTTCGAGGGTAATGGTCAGTGGATAGCTGCTTGTGCGCAATCTGAGTCCCGTCTCGATCTTTTCGATGACTCGGCCATCATTGGAAAAGCGTGCATCGAAGGCAGCGCCCGGCGGAGGTACAGGTAGACCAAAGTACATCGGGTCTAGGCCTTTCGGGAGCTTGGCACCGAAGTAGAGCTCCCGTTCGCCGCCGGCGGCATCCGCTATCCGAATCACGCCGAAGGCATCGAGATCCTGATCGACGATCAGGTTTGATGATTCGCCGGCCTTCTGCGTGCCGCAGCTCATCGAAATCTCGCCGGATTTAATAGCTCGGATCCAGTAGCCGACGCCCGGTTGGAGCGACTGGGTCGGGATGTATGCGTAGTCGAAGCCGTAGAGCGTGCCGGGCACGACTGCCCTTTGCGGGTCTTCGATCTCGTTGAGGCTGAGTTCGCAATCCGGCCCCGAGATAAGATTCCATCCTTTAGTCAGTGTGGCATTCACCGACATTGCGATCGATCCGTCGATCGTAATAGGATCCGGGTCCTCCTCGTGGTACACCCAGTACCCGGTGCCGCTCTTGATGGACCCTACGGATTTGTTGTAATCGGACGCGTAGCTCAGGAAATTGTCCGCCTTCGGAAAGACCTTCTTGAACTCCGAAGCGGAGTTTTCGAATGGATAGCCCACAAGTGCCCATCCGGCTGGCAGGTCGTAGGTGACACTTCCCGTCGTGGGCTGGGGGC
>CBFGRV010000038.1:0-28484 GCA_965651265.1 uncultured Rhodothermales bacterium | reverse complement strand
AGCCGTCGGAGCCGTCGCCGAAGTCACGCTGAAACCCGATGCTCCCCGGGTAGGATTCGAACCTACAACCCTGCGGTTAACAGCCGCATGCTCTACCGTTGAGCTACCGAGGAATGTTTTTGCGGAGATTCAGAGTTGAATTTCCGCGGGAGCCGACGTTCCCATTTGTCCAGGCAGCTGGACAAATCGCGGGTCGCGGGCGATCAGGAATTCCGGAGCACGGGAGTGCACCCGTCGTTCCGGCGGTTCCTACCTCAGGCCACGCCGCGGGGTTCCACAAAGGGTGAAAGGTTGCCGGGTGCTGTATACGGGTTAAAGGTGAAGGCGCCGTCGCCGGGTCATGAAGTCCGTCCCCAGTCCCCGGCCCGATTTCGACTTGCCTCAACACTCCTTTCGGCCGCCGACCTCCGACCCCCGACCTCCGACCTCTGACTTCCGACTTCTGACCTCCCATCTCCCATCTCCCATCTCCCATCTCCCATCTCCCACGGAATTCCGACCTCCGACCTCTGACTTCTGATTTCCGACTTCTGACCTCCGACCTCTGATTTCCGACTTCTGACCTCCGACTTCTGACCTCCGACCTCTGACCTCCGCCCTCCTACCTCCTCGCCCCAACCTCCTCCGCCGCCATCCACACATTGTTCGAGCGGTCCACGTCCGGCAGCCACGCCTCCGGGTCGATCTCCACGCGCACGGGCGTGCCGCGCTCGAAGTGCAGCCGCGCCTCGCGCTCGCCCTCCAGCCACGGCTCCACGGGAACGCGCTGCTCGCGCGTCGTGCCGTCGGCGTAGGTCACTACAACCGGCGAAGGCATCGGCGTGAGGCCGAGGTCGCGCACGGTCACCACCACGCCCTCATCCTCCTGCGCGACATCCCCCACGGCGTGGTCCATCGTCCAGGTCTCGTAGAAGAGGCTCGTCCAGAACCAGTCCAGGTCCCGCCCGGCCACGTCTTCGAACGTGTTGAAGAGATCGTAGGGGTATGGATGCTCGTAGGCCCATCGCGCCACGTACTCGCGATACGCCTCGCGGAAGGTCTCCTCGCCGACCACCCATTCGAGCGCGCGCATGGCCAGGCCCGGCTTGTTGTAGGAGGCGATGCCACGCGCCGACGTGCCGTACGGATACCGGTCCGAGTGCCGCATCGAGGCCACCTCGTCGCCCGAGCCGGCAATCCGGAAGTAGCCCTGCCGGCCCGGGTCCCACACGGAATCATCCTCCCAGAACTCGCCCGACGCCTCGGTCGTGTTGTACGTCGTGAGCCCTTCATCCATCCAGGCCCACGCCTTCTCGTCCTGGCCGACGATCATCGGCACCCACATGTGGCTGATCTCGTGGAAGGTCGTGCCGAAGAGCGAGCGCT
The DNA here is from genome assembly GCA_965651265.1 of uncultured Rhodothermales bacterium. GTDB lineage: Bacteria > Bacteroidota > Rhodothermia > Rhodothermales > VXPQ01 > CBFGRV01. Next base: position 27,119 of record CBFGRV010000038.1, on the reverse strand, counting down.
CGCTGCGGCCCGTGCCGCCGATCAGCGTCATCATCGGGTACTCCATCCCGCCTCCGATGATGCCCTCGACCACCGTCATGTGGGGCCACGGATAGGGGAGGAGCATGTCGGACAGAAATTCGATGGAGAAGCGTCCGAACTCCGCGGCGCGGCTCCACGCGGGCTCCTCGGGGCGATAGAAGGCGTGGATGAGCGCGGTGTCGTCGCGGCCGTCGCCGTCCACGTCGCCGGTGGAGGCGAGCGTCGCATCCCACACGTAGCGGTCGGAGGCACCGAAGGCGAAGTCGCGCACGTTCTCGGCGCGGAAGCGCCAGGTGAGCGTGCCGACGGGGCTCGATGTGGTCGACACGCCGGCCGTCCGCTCCTCGGCGCCGACGATGGTGACGATCTCCTCGGTCGACCGCACCCCATCCAGCCGCGAGCGTGTCTGCGGAGAGAGCACCTCTTCGGGATTGAGGAGCTCGCCCGTCGCGGCCACGAGGAAGCCCTCGGGCACGGTGATGGCCACCTCGTAATCCGCGTAGCCCATGTAGAACTCGCCGTTGCCCATGTAGGGCTCGGCCACCCAGCCGCGTACGTCGTCGTAGACGGCGAACTGCGGGTACCAGTATCCGAGGTAGAACACCTCGCCGTCCTGGCCCATTCGGGGGGCACCGGCCTCGGGAATCTCGAAGCTCCAGGCGAACTCGAACTCGCGCCGCCCGCCGGCGGGAATGGGGTCTGCGAGCCGGATCTGCATCACGGTGTTGGTGATGGTGTAGCCCGGCCCACCTCGCTGCTCGATGAGTGGCTCGCCGCCCGCGCGAACCTCGGAAAGCCGCACGCCCGAGGCCAGTTTCTGGATTCGGTTGCGGACCACGCCGGGTGCGTTGAGGTTTTGACGAAGGTGGACGTAAACGCTCTTGAGCGCGTCCGGCGAGTTGTTGATGTAGGTGGCCCGCGAGTGACCGTTCAGCGTGGCCGTCGCCGGGGAGAGCGTCGCTTCGATCTCGTAGGTGGCCGCGTTCGTCCAGTAGTTGGGTCCAGGCGTGCCGGTCTCCGTGCGCGTACCGGCTTCGACGGCGCGGTCAAAGCGCGGATCGGGGATGACGGGGTAGGGGCGGGGGCGCTCCGGCTGCGCAAGAGCGGATTGCGCGGCCCATGGATGCGTCTGGAGTGCGACGAACAGCAGAACGGCTGCCAGGGACCGGTATACCGAATGGCGTGACATGAGCTGGATGGTGATGACTTCGTTTGGGCGCGAGAGGCTGCTAACTGAACGCCCTGATGCACAGCTGGTGTAGGGCGTCTGGAATATATAAGGTATGCGGGTCGCTTTCCGGGCGGACTTCGGCTCGAGTCCGGCGGATGGTAGGATTTCGGAGCCATTCAGATTTCGTTTTGACTCATTTTTGTTGGCAATGTCGGGGCGCCCTGGTCACAGCGTGTGTGCCATTCGGCGTTTTCCGGCAGCGAGCGTCCCAGAAGGTCGTTCGCGCTCCAGACATTTCGATACAATTCGTAGGGAATCGTCCCAATTGGCACCGATTCAACACGGGGAAGAGCTTTCGATTTCTTTCAATCTCTTTCCTTTTAACACAATCTTTAAGAAATTACAGATTGTGAGTCCTATCATAATTGTGCGAATCGGTTGCGGACTGTTCCTCTCCACGCGCTCATGCGATCGAAGTTACCACGCCTCGCTATAGTAGTCTTCGCGCTAGTGCTGCTGTCGACCCTCAGCTCGTGCGATGTAGGCGGTCCGCTACTGGAACGCTTCACGCCGACGGGCACGTACTCTCTCTCCTGGGAGGCGCTTCCGACGGTTGAAGGCGCCGACGACCTCCGCCTGGGTGGGTTCACCGGTTTGTGGTATTTGGGAGGTCGGGAATTCTACACGATCACGGATAGAGGTCCGGTGCTGAGTGGCCAGGCTGGCGCCGACTTCGTCCGACATGCCGTCGTGCCGGACTTCACGCCGGAGATCGTCAAGCTTGCGCTTCAGGATGACGGCTCTATCAAGATTGCCGAACGTCTTCCGCTAACGACGCCGACGGGCGTCAGGGCCTCCGGCATGCCGCCTCCGGCACCCTGGGGCGGCGGGGAAACATTCACGAATCCAGACACCGGCCACGAGTGGGGGTTGAATCCGGGAGGCCTGGCCTTCCACAGGGAGAACAACTTCTTCTGGTTCGCGGACCATTACGGTCCTGGGATTTATCAGGCCTCGGCGCACGGACAGGTAGTCCGGCGGCTGCGAGCCACCCAGGGGCTCCGCAGAGCTTATGTGACCCGCCCCGCCGAAGGAGGCTTGACCGGCATCGATGTGGAGCCGTCCGGCCAGATCGTCGCCGTGATGAGCCGCGCGCTCGAGAACCGTCTGTCTGTCGATGATGCGATCAACGACAGCCTTCGGCGAGTCGTCCGGCTCAACCCGAATACCGGGGAAGAGCGGAGTCTCTTCTACTTCGTCGCCCCCGAGTCTTTCGACGGCATCCCGGCAAGCCAGGTAGAACTCGGCGGGCTCGCCGTTGTGCGCAACAATGAGTACCTGGTGACCGAGTACGCCGACGTAGATGGCCGTTCCCGGAGCCTGCTATTTGCCGTCACCGTGACGGACACCTCGACGCAGGCGCGTCCTGGCCTGGAGGGCATCCTCGGGAAGACAATCGAGACGCTGACAGAGACGGAGTGGACGGAGTCCGGCCTGTTTCCCGTCGCCAAGGAACTGGTGGCGGATCTCTCGAAAGCCGGCATCACCCGGCCTCAGGGTCTGGCGATCGTCGACAGAAGACGAGTGGCCATTCTGGAAGGAAACGGCTATGGAATTGAGGCAGGTGATCCGGTTTCCGGAAACTACCAGGTGAGACCTCGGGACGTGCGTCTGGTCGTAATCGAGCTCGAGAACGAACTGGACTTGCAGTAAGAATCGTCAGGAGCGAAGTGGAACGACACGGTAAACGAATACGCTCACTTAGTGGGGTCCTGGCCGTCCTGGCCGCCTCACTCGCGCTGGCGAGCTGCGACATGACGAAGGTCACGGATCTGACGGAGCCTGGCCTGGTGCAGGTCATTCTCCGCTACGAAATGCCGTCCGATTATCCTGCGCAGCCGGGGGACAGCCTCGTGGTGGTCACGCGTGATTTCCGCCTCTACAGCGACACGACCTACGCGGAGATCTTCCAGCACCCGGACCAATTCATGTTCAGCCTGGACAGCCTGGTCTCCGTCAACCTGCTCGATATATCCGGGGCAGGCGCGCCCGTGCAGATCGCCTATTCTCCCGTGGCGCCGCTGGAATATGACCGGCTGATTTTTGAGATGTCACCCCCCGAATGGGTCAAGATCAATGATAAGACCTACCCCCTTCGCCGAACCGGAATGGGGGCAGGGACCGTCGTGGAGGTAGTCGAACCCATCACCGTTCTGGAGGGACAAACCACCGTTGTGCACCTCACGATCGCAGTGCACAAGGCGCTTTACCGGCTGGGTGACGAATTCATCTTTCTGGCTCACGCAGATAGTTACTCCGTGGAGGGCCCGCAGTGATGAGCCGATCGCTCCAGTGCCAGATGAAAAAGTATGCAACGGCCGGCCTGGCCATTGCAGCGCTCGTGGGCTTGCAGGCGTGCGATGAGTTAACCTCGCTCGGGGGGCAGCCAATGGACAACACGCCGCCCACAACGTCCATTGCCAACGTGCCGCCCCCCAACGACGCGGACAACCTGTATTCGCCGCTCGTCGAAATGAGCTGGACGGGCCAGGATCCCGACGGCTACATCTCGGGCTTTGAAGTCTCCTGGGTGACCTACCACGAGACGCAGGGGGATTCGGTGGTTCATGATCCGTTCGTGACCGCGGACGAAACGATGATCATCCCCTTCGAATCGTCGGATGTGGTGAACCGGCAGCGAATTCTGGTCAGGGCCATCGATAACCAGGGCGCCATCGATCCGGTCGGGGATACGCGCACGCTCTACACCAGGCAAGGCATCCCGCCGGAAACCTTCCTCTATTATCCCAAGCCCGGCACGAAAGTCTTCGTGGCACCGGAAAGCTCGCCGGCGTGGAGGGGGGTCGGCATCTATTTCACCGCGACCGACGTGGACGGATGGATTCGTGGATACTCGCTGCGCGTCGACGACGGCGAGTGGAGCCCATGGCAGACGGATACCTCCTTCGTCATCACGCCGGATCTTCTCAAGCGCCCTCTCGGGGGGACGCATCGCGTGGCGATTCGATCACAGGACGATACGTACATCATCGAGGAGACGCCTGTCGAGTTCGATCTGGAGCTGATCGAGCCTACCCACCATCTCGATTGGCTGATTGTCGACGCGACTCTCGATGACAATGGTGGCACCGAGCGGCCCACCGACGAAGCAGTGGACGAGTGGTACCGCCACGCCATGGGTGAAATCTCCTACGACACATGGGATCTCGTCACGGACGGTCCGCTCACGCGCGAACTGCTGGGTCAGTACCATCACGTGCTCTGGCACAGTGACAACTGGCGCGAGTCGCCTCTCGTCGAGTACCGGACGATTCTAACGGATTACGTTCGTACCGGCGGCAGGCTCGTGCTGTCGGGATGGGACGTGTTGGTCCGATTCAATAACAACCAGGCGGTCGCAGACAGTGCCTGGATCTACGGAGATTTCGTCAGGGAAATCCTCCACGTGAGCGCACATCGCACGATCCAGGATGCCAAGATGCGGGCCGTGGCCACATCCGACGGAGATACTCTGGAAGTGGATCTGAGCAAGCTTTTCGTGTTCCGCGACGGCCTCTACCGGGTGACGGATATCTCGAGCCCCGGTCCTTTTGCGGAGCCTTTCCTGACCTACGTGGCGGCGGACGAGGACTCGCAGCACCTTGATGGGCTGGTGGTTGCCCTGTCCTATCAGAATCCCCAGTACCGCGTGGTCTTCCTCGGATTTCCGATGTCGTTCCTGACGCCCGAGGCGGGGAGGAAGCTAATTACGGAGATCCGTGCCTTCATGGATTCGAGTTTCTATTTCTGACCGTGGGAATCGTGCGAGCGCTAAATATGACGTACCGCCCGGGTTCAGTCGCGATGATGATTCGCCGGCTCATGCTGGTCGTCGTGATGCTGGCCGCTGCGGCCGCCGCGAGCCATGCTGCCGTCGTGCAAGAAGGGGAGATTCGCGGTACGGTCAGAGACGCCGAGACGGGCGAGCCGCTCATCGGTGCCAACGTCATCGTCGAGGGCACCCCGCTCGGCGCAGCCGTCGACGTGGACGGAGGGTTCCGCATCGTGCGTGTTCCGCCGGGTGTCTATTCCGTCTCGGCGTCGATGATCGGCTATGAGCGGGTCACCATGACCGACGTGCGGGTCTCCATCGACCGGGTCACCGAGCTCAATTTCGAACTCCGCGTGGAGACCATCGAGGGAGGAGAGGTGATGATCGTCGCGGAGCGCCAGGCCGTCAACGTCGAAGTGACGAGTAGTGCGAAGCTCATTACGAGCGAAGAAATCGAGCGCATCCCCGCCATCACAAATGTACAGGACCTGATGCGACTGCAGACGGGCGTCGTCGCATCAGATGAGAACATCCACATTCGAGGTGGCCGAGGAGACGAAGTTCTCTATCTCATCGATGGCGTCCCGGCGAACAACCCGGTTACCGGGGTGAATGCATTCCAGGTCGATCTCAATCAGATCGAAGAGGTGGAAATCATCACGGGTGGATTTGATGCAGAATACGGAAACGCTCAAAGTGGCATCATCAACATCATCACGAAACGTGGTCGAGATTACTATTCTGTAGAGGCCGTTACGAAGACGGACGAAATCTTTCCGGCTGATGTATCCACGTCGTATACGTACGGATATCTTGGATTGAGCGGACCCTTCGAGCCGCTGAGACTCCTCGGCGTACCTGGCCGCACCGGGTTCAATATCTCTCTCAACGGCACGCTAGACGACACGCACCAACGAATTGGCGGTGGATACGGCCGCACCGACTTCGGCCTCTTCTCGATACCCAACCGGCAGCGGTCGGAGTACGCCTTCAGTGGCGGGCTCGATTACTCGCTGAAGGGATTCCGGGCCAAGGTAACGTATCGCGATTCGCGATCGGCGTCGAAGAGCTTTAACTGGTCCTGGATCCGGAACGCGGAGAATCTGCCGATTTCAACGGATCACACTCGAAGGATCACGACCATCTTTACCCAGACGCTGCCCTGGAATGCATTCATTCAGCTGAGTGCCGGCTACTCGCGAAGCAAGTCCCACTCGGGCCTGCTGGACCTGGCGTCACCTCTCGATGCATTCCAGTTTGTCAGCACGTACTTCGATACGCTCGGGCAGGCCATTCCGATGGAAGAGATCGACGCCGTGCTCCGAAATGATCCGGGACGCATCGACTTCTCACGAACGCGATCCGAGTACGCGCGCCCGGAGATTCCAATCGACTCGGACAATGACGGATTCATCGATAGTGGTAGCAGCCAGAACTGGACCGATTACAAGGCCGATGTAATCGACATCGACCTCGATCTGACCAAACACATCGGGAGGGTCCACCAATTCAAGACCGGGATAAATATTACCGGAAAGCGAATCGACTATCTCGGCATCACGGATTACGGCTCGTTCCATCCAAGCCGCGATAGTCTTCCGGGTCCCTGGCCGGAGTACGGCAGAACGCGCTGGTATTTCAGCGATATTCCGTGGGACGGATCCGCATACATGCAGGATAAGATCGAGTATGCGGGGATGTACTTGAATCTGGGTGTCCGCGTGGATTTCTACCGGCACGGAAGCACGCTGGACGATCCGGATTTCATCATTGCCTTCAATCGCGCGACCGGCGACAGCGTCACCACCTTCAAGCGGAACCGGTTCGTCTGGAGCCCGCGCCTTGGTCTGTCGATCCCTGCCAACAAGGACACGAAGCTGTTTTTCAACTACGGGTTCTTCACGCAGCTTCCGACCTTCGGCGAGCTCTATCGAAGTCCGTTCCTGTCGGATGTCGTCGGCAATCCACGGCTCCGGCCACGGACGTCATCGACCTATGAGGTCGGAATCGAGACGGAGTTCGTCCCGAACTGGGTGCTCCTCGCAAAGCTGTACGGTCGCGACTTTGCGGGGTCGATCGGATTCCGAAATACGGACACCGTGCCCTCACGTGTCATTTATGAGAACACCGGCTTCGGGTCGAGTCGCGGATTCGAGATCGAACTCCGAAAGATCTACAGCGGGTACGTCGGCGCCACGATCAACTACACGTACCTGCTGGCTCGCGGCTTTGACCTCACGGCGCTCGATCAGTTCGAACGCGGATCCATCGTTCCGCCGCCGGTCCGAGAGCAGCGGGTAGGCTGGGATGTAAACCAGACGGCCAATGTCTACGTGGACGTCCACGTCCCACGCGGCCGCAAGCCGAGACTCCTGGGGGTACCCCTGGAGGGCATGTCGATCAGCGTCCTCGGTCAGGTCCTGTCCGGCTACCCGTACACGCCCATCATCCCGGGGGCTCTGCGCGTCGAGCCGAATTCGAACACGGGTCCGCTGCAATTCTACATCGACCTTACACTGAGCAAGGACTTCTACCTGAAGACATCGCGATTCACCGTCTTCAGTGAGATCCTCAATCTCCTTGACTACAGCAACGTGAACGTCGGGAGCAGCGGGTTCAACCGCAGGACCGGCGAGCTTCTCGATCTAGGCGATCTGGACGGCGGAACGAGCCGCTATCTCACCTATCGCGAAGTGCTATTCCGGAGGTCGAGCAGCACGTTCGGTCCCGGACGACGCATCCGGCTGGGTTTGAAATTCTATGTGCAGAGTCGATGAGGTATCCGTTGCAGCATAGATCCGTGCAGGCAGTTCGACCGGCCGCCATCGTCCTCGTGGGCATGTTGCTCGTGTCCAGGTCCGGGTTCGGCCAGGATCAGTTCCCGCCGCCGAATCTGGATTTCAAGGTGCACAACATCAACCTCGTCCACGTCACGGTCACCAACTACGGCGTGTCCGATCCGCACTACATCCCCGGCGTCAGCGGGCAGATCGTCCTGAACTATCCTCCCGGTTCGCGAAACGAATTGCTGGCGCTCGCCGGTCCGTGGGTCGGAGCGATCGTGGACGGGGACACGCTCGTCTCTACCGGCGCAGCGTACGAGTCGTTCGTGACGGGAAGCCGCGGCGCGATGTTCGAATTCTGGCCGCGGTTCAATCCGGCCGACACTATCTACACGCGCTCGTCATTCGACTCGCAGGTCCTCGGGCTCAGGCCCAACATGGTGCCGATATTCGATGAGCGCGCCCTGCTGCATGACGATTACATCCCGCTTGCGGAGCAGGAGTACATCAGCCAGTACTTCGACTATTACATCACGCAGCGCACGCCGAATTCGCCCTCCATCATGGAGGACCACAATCCGCTGAACGCGCGAATCATCCAGCGGACCTACGGGTGGAGCTTCTACCTCTACGAAAAAATCATCTTCTACGACTACTTCGTCATCAACGATGGTGACAAGGTCTGGGAGGATGTTCACTTCGGCCACTATTCCGACCCTCACATCGGTCAGGACAAGTTTCGGAATACCATCTTCGTCGATGACTATACGTTCTATGAGCCGGACATCGGGCTTTTGGGGCAGGGCGACGGAGACGGTGGCCCGGACGGAACGATGGAGGAGCCGGCCTTTCTAGGCTGGATCATCCTGGAGACGCCAAAACCCATCGACGATCCGACCGTGACCTGGTCTTTCCGCCGATGGGGTACGCAGCAGTTCGCGCGGGATGAGGGCGAGCGATTCCGATGGATATCTGACGGAACGATCATGCCCGATCAGCCGCCGGAGCTCGCGGCCAGTACGGCGGCGATCATCGGACGCGGGCCGTTCGGCTCCGTGGCGCCCGGCGACACGCTGAAGTTCACCGTTGCGGTCGTTGTTGGAGATTCCCGGCAGGACCTGAGGGCTCAGGCCGAGGCGGCCATAAACCTCAGAGAAGCCAGTTATGTGGTGCCGTCACCACCCCCGCCGCCCAGGTTTGTCCTGACTCCGGGTGACAAGATGGTGCACATCGATTGGACGTGGAGGGACGAATACACCGGAATCAACCCGGAGGAATTCCTCGACTTCTCGCGCAACGACGGAAATCAAAAGGATTTTGACGGATATGCCGTCTACCGCAGCACCGTCGGCCCCGAAGGCCCCTGGACGCGAATCGCGTCGTTCGACCTCATAAACGGGGCGGGACACGACGTCGGGCTTCAGTACGAATTCACCGATACCGGGCTCATCAACGGCATGCGGTACTGGTATGCGGTAACAAGCTTCGATATGCCTGAACGGGTCTCGGCGAATGTCGTGATTCCCTCCCTCGAAACGCCGCAGCGTCTGTCCGTTCAGGTCGTCATTCCGGGCCCAACGGCTGAATCGGAGGCTGACGAGGTCTACGTCGTGCCGAACCCGTATCGAGCCGATGTCGACTATTCGCGCAACCCGCGTTGGGAGTATCCGACGCAGCCGGGCAGGACGGAGTGGTACGACGTGGATCGGCGGATCGCGTTCATGAATCTGCCGGAGCAAGCCACGATCACCATCTACACCCTGACGGGTGAACGCGTCCAGACGATCGAGCATCGCGGCAACGGTTCGAAGGCGGGCGTGGCCTTCTGGAATCTGCTCAACGTCAACAATCACACGGTGGGGAGTGGCCTGTATTACTTCACCGTGGAGTCGGAGGGCCGGCCCCCGCAGATCGGGAAATTTGTCATCGTGAAGTGATGAGACGTGTCGTGATTTCTGGTCGGATGAAGAAGGATGCCGGACGCGGCCTGGCGGGCCATGTGCGGCGCGCGTTGACGTCGTGCGGACTCCTGGCGTGCATGCTCCTCGCCGGTACGCACGCGCAGGCCCAGACGTACGCCGACAAGCCGGGCATGGCTGCCGCCACATTCCTCCGCATCGGGGTAGCTGCCCGCGGTGAAGCGCTGGGTGATGCCGTAATTGCCAGCGTCAACGACGCCTCCGCCGCCTACTACAATCCGGCCGGCCTCCTCCACGTTGAGCGGTTCGATGTCGTTGCGGGTCAGACCCAGTATCCGGCCAATGTCGGGCTGTCTTTCGCGGGTGTGGCGATGCGCCTGAGTTCGAACGATGCCCTCGCCCTCTCGGCCGTCGTTCTTCAAACCGATGCTATGAAGGTGCGGACCGTGCTGCAGCCCGAGGGCACCGGCGAGACGTTTCGCAGCATCGACATGGCCGTCGGGCTGAGCTACGCCCGGTACATCACGAATCGTCTTCGCGCCGGCCTCACGGGCAAGTTTATCCAGATGAGGCCGGTCACCGGCATGTTCGCCGAGAGTAGCTGGGCCGTCGATGTGGGCATCCAGTACGAGACGGGACTCACAGGGCTTTTCTCGGGGCTGGTCATCGGCATGACCGTCACGAGCTTCGGCCCGCAGATCGCCTTCGTTCAAGAAGCTTACGGATTGCCACTGACCTATCGCGTGGGGTTGGCGAAGCCGGTCGCATTGGCATCGGCGGGAAGCCTGCTCGCTGTGATCGACTGGCAGAAGGCGATGGACGCCTCCGAACGAGCGCATGCAGGGCTAGAGTACGGCTTCCAGGACATCTTCTTCGTGCGCGGTGGCTACAAATTCGCGAACGAGACAGAGCAGTCGTGGACGCTCGGCTTTGGGGTGAAAGTCCCCCTCATCCGCCCCGATCTAAGGATGGATTATGCCTACTCGGATTTCGGATTGCTCGGTGGTCAGCACCGGGTCACGCTTGGCCTCGGACTCTAAACCCACATCCCACATACATCCACATAACCGTCCCGTTTACCAAGAGGTGAGAGCAGATGACAGCACGATACTATTGGACCATTGCCCTCGGATTTGCGGCCGCGCTCCTGGTTGCGACGCCGCAGGTCGGAGCGGCTCAGAATGTAGGCGACGTCCTCCTCGAATACGGATTTGAAGATGGCGTCGACGAGAACGGCGTGCCGGTCGGCGCTAGCCTGGTCGAGCTGAGCGCCGACAGCACAGCGGAGTTCATTCTCGAGGAAGCCGACGTCAACTCGGGAAACTACGCGTACTCCATCAAGAGCAGAGAGGATACGCTCGCGCTGAATGCGCGTGTTGACGTCGACATGCCGGACCTGGAGTATGGAGCCTACTACGAATTATCTGTCTACATCAAGACATCGCTGGAGGAGGGCGGCGCCGTCTATGCGCGGAACAGCTGGCTGGACGGCATCATCCTCGGGCCGGTGGGAGGCGAGGTCGATTGGACCGAGTACACCGCTGAGTTCCAGTTCCTGGGTGGTCCGGTCGAGGCCGTTCGCCTGCACGTGACGGGCGTCGGGCAGGTCTGGTTCGACGATGTGACCATCACGAAGTCGGGTGATACGCAGACCAACTTCGTCAACCAGAGCTTCGAGATCCCGAACTCGGATGCGACGGGTCCGGCGGGATGGGAGGGACAGCCGAACCTCGGCACGCAGAACCCCGACCGGTACGCCTGGGACAATACCGTCGCGCACACCGGTGATTACTCCGTGCTCATCCAGGTAACGCAGGCCGATCTCGACGCAGGCTCGATCGATGCGGCCTGGCGGACGAGTTTCCCGTTCGAGAACGGGGCCTGGTACGAAGTCTCTGCCTGGGTTAGAACGGAGGATCTCGGCACCAACCGGTTCTACTTCAATATGGTCTACAATAACCAGTCGTTCGGCGTCATGAATCAGGACACGGGCGGCGAATGGGTGGAGGTCGTCGACACCGTGCAGTTCGCGGCCGACTTCCCGCTGAACAACGCGAACCGGAATCTCATCCGATTCCGGGTCGGCGGAAGCATCCAGGAGGGCACGCAACCCAAGGTGTGGCTCGACGACGTCAACATCCGCCTGATCGGCCGGGCGCCACACTTCAGCGATGAAATCACGGCCATATCGGACGGCGAGGGTACGGTCCATCTATCCTGGGAGCCTTCGCCCGGCACGGAGAATGCCGTTTATCACATCCTGATGCAGCCGACCTCGTTCGAGAACAATCTCGTCCAGAACCCGAGTTTCGAGATCCCGAACGAAGCGGGTTCCGGTCCGGCCAACTGGAACATCCGCGAGCTTTCGCCATCGGCAGGAGGCCACACGCAGCTGGATGAGGCCATTCCCGAGTGGCCGATCGAGGACGCACCTCCCGGCGGCGGACAGTTTTCCGTGTCGCTCCGGTCGGAGGACCTTATGTCCGACAAGGGTGCGGTGATCTACTTCGGCCAGTCCATTCAGACTCAGGCGCACTTCGCCTACTGGTTCTCGACCTGGGTAAAGACGGAGGACCTGTTTGTGCCGACGGGTATGATCTATTCGGAGACCTACGGAGACTCTCTGTGGAAGGGCGGCGCATCGATCCAGACCTGGACGGGCAACCGGTCGGCCAATAGCGACCCGTGGATCCAGAGCTTCGGCATCAACACGGTCATCGGCACGACGGACTGGCACCAGATGGGCGTGCCCGTGACCCATGCGCAGATGACGTACTACAACAATTACGTCGCCGTCGGCATCGGAGAATTCCCAAGCTGGGGTGCGAGCGGACAGGCGTGGTTCGACATGGTCTCCGTCGTTCCGTTCGAAGAGGTGGCCACGACGTCCAATACCTCCATTACGCTCCAGAACGTGCCTGATAGTGTCGAGTACTTCGCCGTCTTCGTGGAGGACGACGTAGACGGCCCAGACACGTACAGCAAGCTGAACGTCAGTCCCGCCTACGTGACGAAGGCGATCGTCAATGTGGCCGTCGGTAGGGAGGAGCTTCCGGATCGGATCACGCTCTATCAGAACTATCCGAATCCGTTCAACCCGGCGACGACCATCGAATATGCGATTCCGCGTTCGGCCCCTGTTACGCTCACTGTATTTGACATGCTGGGCCGCAGGGTGGCGACGCTCATGGAGAATCGCGTGATGGAAGCGGGGACGCATCGGATCTCCTTCGATGCCAGAGACCTGGCGAGCGGTATCTACGTGTACCGGCTCGAGGTCGGCAATCAGATCGAGACGAGAATGATGCAGCTCCTCAAGTAGTAGCGAACTCCGGGGCGGTGGGCGGAGACGAAGTCAGTACGGATTCGTCTCCGTCCCGCACGCCCGTTCACATCCGAGTTGTCGCGACGGAGCGATTCCGTCGTCTACGACATCATTGAATTCCGTGGCCTCTCCGATTCGATTCCGCCAGGGCTCAGGACGAGCATTGTTAGTGGATATGCTTGGGTGGCGCCGGCGTGCATCTATTCCGGCCATGTATGTGCGAGCGCTAGTGCTCACATCGCTTCTGCTCACAACGATGGCGGAGCAGGCGCATGCCCAGCTCGGCGAATCTGATCGAGCGGCCCTGATACAGGCGCTCGATAAGCTTTCGGCCGGATGGGACGGCAATGCGGCTGCCCAGGCGAACGGCTACCTGAGCCGGGTCGACGTCACCGCCGAGGAGTGGGAGGCGTTCTTCCGCGACTACCTCGAGTCGCGTCCCGTCACGCTGGATCTCGCCAACTACCTCGCCTACCCGACCTTTCATTGGTACGGGGTCAGCGTGAGCACAAAACTCCAGTTGGCGACGTCCGTAGCCCTGCAGTCCAAGCTGGACGAAGTGCTTACGGAGAACGGCGGCTACCTGGGCACCACGTTGAGCGTAGACTCACTGCGCCAGACCGTCGTGGGGATTCACCAGCACATGAACCGCCTCTTCAATCTTGCCGTGTCCGACGAGGCTTGGACAGCCGCCTACGACTACTACCAGAATCACCTAGAGGAACACGACCCCGTCCTCCGGAAGACCTACACGATCGACGTAGTCCAACATCCTCACCTGGGTGCGGTGCGCGCGCAGATCCTCATGAATCTGCGTGATGTCCTTTGGGCCAGGCCGGAGCTGAAGGCGGAGGTTGCCACCCTGATCGGGTTGGATGAGCCCGCCCTGGCCAGCTACCGGGAAATCTGGGACGAGCGTGACGTGCTCGTCATCGACAACAACACGGCAGATGGTCCCCAGCTCAGGGTCATTTACGACATGCTGGGGCTGATCCCCGCCGAGCTCCATGACCTCGGGACGATTCGGATGCGCGACTTCCTGGGTTCCGGGGCGCAGGGCTTTGCATTCCGGCAGAGGCACGGCGTGAACATCTTCACGAACCGGGTCGGAAGCCAGCAGGAGAACGGATTCCCGCACGACATCGAGCCCCTGCCTGCCGACCAGTACACCATCGTCGTTGCACACGAAATCAATCACGTCGTGGATGCCTACTACATCGGCGGCAACACGACCCGCAAGAATCGGCGCGATCAACTGATCCGGGAGGCCGGTGACTTTCAATATCACTACCTCCGAAGCCATGTGGGAGACGGGTTCTTTACCCGCGCGCCGCAGGAGTTCTTTGCATCGATCTCCAATCAATACTTCGTCAGTTCCCGGCATACACTGGAGCTAGGTGTTTCTCGCTTCCGACGTGGATTTCGGCACCCCATCAATCAGGTCCTCTTCTTCGCCGACATCTATTCGTTAGGCACGGACAGCACGTACTTCTACTCCATCGACCGAGATGGATACATCGAGCGAGAAACCATCCGGCTGCGTCGCGACGATCAGGGGAGGATCATCGAGCTGACCTTTCCGGAAGGTGGCGGATACTCTTTTGAACTGCGTGAGGACGGAGGCGTGAAGGCGATCGAGGCCACCCCTACAGCGATTGATGGCCTCGGGCAGGAGTTGCCGCAGCGACTGATCCTCGAGCAGAATTACCCCAACCCCTTCAGCGTGGCGACGACCATCCAGTACGAGCTGCCGACAGCCGCGGAGGTGCACCTGGATGTAATGGACCTGCTCGGACGCCGGGTCGAGACCATCGTCGCGGGAGAATGGCAAGGGGCAGGACGGCACAGTGTTGAGTTCGATGCAACGGATTTGCCGAGCGGCAACTACTTTTACCGGCTGAATGCTGGTGATGCCTCCGTCGTTCGACCCATGAAATTCATCAAGTAGAAAAAGGACTGAATGAATGAAGGCATGCACGTCAGACTATAATCGGATGAAACCTAATCGTTTTACCACGTTGCTCGGTGTGATCGCCTGCTTCATACTCGCCGCGTGTCAGTCGCGAGCGCCCGTAACCGTCGAGCAGTGGGAAGTGGGCACATCATCGCTAATGTTGGATGATTGGAGTCAGGATGAATTTGTGCGACTCGCCGATGAAGGCATACGATATCTGGAGCTATACATGGGCTCACAGAGGGACAAATCGGACAGCGAGATAAGTGAATGGGTCGCGGACATAAAATCGAAATCGGATTCAGCCGGCATTGAAGTGCGATCCGTTCATCTTCCGTTTGGACGAACGCTCGACATTTCTTCGTTGAATGATGAGGATAGGCTCACGACGATCGAAGAACACAAACGGCTAATGGCTCTCCTTCAGCCGTTGAGCATCAAGGTGTATGTCATCCACGGTAGCTTCGAGCCGATCCTCGACGAGGAACGAGAGGAGCGACTCGCCCGGAGCATCGATGCACTCAGGATCCTCACGGAAGAGGTGAAGCAGTACGGCGCGGAACTGGCCCTCGAGGTACTGCCGAGGACGTGTCTCGCAAATACATCGGATGAGATTCTGCGAATCCTGGGCGAGGTCGGAAATGGGCTGCGGGTCTGTTTCGACTCGAATCACATGCTGCAGGAGTCGCCCCAGGATTTTGTGGCAAAGGTGGGTGATGCCATCACGACGGTACACATCTCCGACTTCGACTTCGTCGACGAAAAGCACTGGATCCCGGGCAGAGGCCAGATCGACTGGAATGCCGTCATCGCCGAGCTAGAGGCGATCGGATACCAGGGGCCATGGATGTATGAGGTCGTGCGCAGGCAGAGTGACGATCCTCAGGTCACCACGGAGGACCTCGTGACGACGTGGGCCACCCTGCGAGAGGCATATCTCGAATCGAAGAATTAACTCACGGGAGAATGGGACGCAATTTCAACGGACAGCCGGAAGAGGGAGAGGGCCGCATCGACCGGAGAAAGTTTCTACAGCTCGGCGCGACGGGTCTCGGCGTCGCTGTGGCCGGACCGGTCGTGGGGAGCGGCTGCACGACGACCAACGGGACCTCGCAACGGAAGCCTGCCAAGCTCGGAGCGCCGCCGGCCCGGCCGCTGGCCGCGCCTCCGATCGAGTCGGTGCGGATCGGCTTCGTCGGTGTCGGGGGGATGGGCACGGTCCACGTCCGCAACCTGGTTCGGATACCCGGATGCGTCATCACGGCCGTGTGTGACATCAACGAGAGCAACGCCGAGCGCGCGCGGAAGATCATCGAGGATGCCGGTCATCCGACGCCGCGCCTGTACACGCGGGGCGAACGCGACTTCGAGCGGATGTGCGCGGAGGAAGATCTCGACCTGGTCTACACGGCCACGCCCTGGGAGTGGCACGTTCCCGTGATGCTGGCGGCGATGGAGAACGACAAGCATGCGGCGACCGAAGTCCCGGCCGCGATTACGCTCGACGAATGCTGGGCGATCGTCGAGGCGGCGGAGAAGTACCGCAAGCATTGCGTGATGATGGAGAACTGCAACTACGATCGTCCCGAAATGATGGTGCTCAATATGGTGCGCCAGGGCATCTTCGGGGAGATCCTGCACGGGGAGTGCGGCTACCTGCACGACCTCCGCGCCATCAAATTCTCCGATACCGGAGAGGGGCTCTGGCGGCGGCGCTACTCCATCGAATGGAACGCGAACCTGTATCCGACCCACGGGCTGGGGCCGATCGCCAACTGCATGGACATTAACCGGGGAGATCGTTTCGCGACGATCGTGTCCATGGCGGGCCCGTCGCGTGGTCTACAGCAGTGGGCGCAGGAGCATCTGCCCGAGGACGATCCGCGTCGCGAGGAGCAGTACGCCCTGGGGGACGTCAATCTGTCTCTCATCAAGACGGCGCGCGGTCGCACGATCTACGTGGTTCACGACACCAATCTCCCCAGGCCCTACAGCCGAATCCACATGGTTCAAGGTACCCGAGGCCTATTTCAGGGATATCCCAATCGTATATACATTGAGGGCCGGAGTCCATCCCACCGGTGGGAGCCGGCAGATGCGTACTTCGAAGAATTCCAGCATCCCCTCTGGGAAATGATCGACGACGACAAGGCCCAGCACGGGCACGGGGGGATGGACTACCTCGAAGATTACCGGCTCATCTACTGCTTGCGCCACGGGCTACCCACCGACATGAATGTCTACGATGCGGCGGCGCTGAGTGCGGTCGTCGAGCTGAGCGCGATCTCCATCGCAGAGGGGAGTCGTCCCATCGAGTTTCCGGACTTTACCCGAGAAGCCTGGAGAACCTTCCCGAAGCTGGAATTTGCGGAGGTGTGATCGGATCTGCTTCTGCGCCTACGCAAAAGGCTTCTGCACCTCAAATTTCGATTCGGGGCACGGATACTTCGATTCTCAGAATCATTGCGAACTGATACCCTCACGACATGGCCTCCCACAATACAGCAGAACGTCGCAGCTACATCATTCAGGTGCTTCAGGATCAGGGCCACGCGTCCGTATCCGCACTGAGCGACAAGTTGGGCGTGTCGGAGGTGACCATCCGAAAGGATATCCATTTTCTCGAGCAGCGCAATCTCCTGATTCGTACACACGGGGGGGCCGTGTTGGTGGACGGCTACGTATCAGATCAGCCATTCGAAGAAAAGAGCACACGTAACGCCGAAGAGAAGAGGCGGATCGGCGCTGCGGCTGCCGGGATGGTCGCCGACGGGGAGACGCTCATTCTCGACAGCGGCTCGACGACCCTGCAGATTGCCCGGAATTTGCGCAACAAGAAGGGGCTGATCGTGGCGACGGCGTCCGTCCACATCGCCATGGAGCTGCTGCGAATCCCGAACATCGACGTGTTGATGCTCGGCGGCCTGATTCGTCCGAACTCGGGGGCAGTTGTAGGTTCATATGCGGAGATGATGTTGCGCGACCATGCCTTTCAGAAGCTGTTTCTTGCCGGCGACGGGTTCGACGTCGGCTACGGCCTGACGACGACCAACACGATGGAGGCGCATCTGAATCGATTGATGATGGCATCGTCCCGACAGACGATCGCCGTCGTGGATTCATCGAAGATCGGCCGGCGTGGGTTGAGCCGGATTTGCGGGGCCGAGGAGATCGACACATTGATCATCGATTCAGGCGTGTCGGAGGATACGGTGAATCGCCTGGAGGACCTCGGAGTCAACGTGATGGTGGTCTGACGTAATGTTTCGATATCTAATGAATCGTTGTCTTATAGCTTTCGATTTCTTATTTTCCATCGAAAAGCACACGCATGCTGCCAGAGTTCGAAGCTATGTTCGCGCCTGAAGCCGACCCGGGGAGCCCGCAGCCGCTTCTCCTCGTGATAGGCGAGCTCAACGTGGATCTCATCCTCGAGCAGGTCTCCGCATTGCCCGAACTCGAGAAAGAGCGAACGGCCGAGGGGATGACGCTGACTCTGGGGAGCTCGTCGGCGATCCTCGCCGCCAATGCGAGTGCCATCGGCGTCAACGTGGCGTTCGTCGGGCTGGTGGGCGCCGACCCTTTCGGCCGTTTCTGCGTCGACCGCCTGAGGGCCCGAGGGGTGGACACCCGCCACGTGAAGGAAGTCCCAGACCTGACGACGGGCCTGACGGCGATCTACACGTATGGAGATAAACGAGGAGCTATCACCTATCCAGGCGCGATGGCGCATCTGACGGTCGAGCACGTTCCTGACGAGGTGCTGCAGTCCGCCGACCACCTGCACTTGTCCTCGTTCTATCTGCAATCGGGCATCCGGCCCGACTGTTCGGCGCTGTTTCAAAAGGCCAGGGAGCTCGGCCTCACGACTTCGCTAGACCCCAACTGGGATCCGGCTGAGGAGTGGAGAGACGTGTTGGATGTCGTCGAATACGTGGATGTCTTCCTTCCCAATGCAGACGAAGCTCGATGGATCACCGGCGAGTCTGATCTCGATCGCGCGATCGAGGCGCTGAGCCGCCGTACCCGAACCGTCGTCGTCACTTGCGGGGTCGAAGGTGTCCGCGCACGCCGCGGAGACGAAACCTACGTCCTGCCGGCCATCCCTGTGGAGCCCGTTGACGCCGTGGGCGCGGGGGACAGTTTCAACGCGGGTTTTCTCTCGCGCTATCTGCTGGGCAAGCCTATGGAGGAATGCCTCCATTTCGGGATGCTGGCCGGCGCCTTTTCAACACTGGCGGCCGGCGGTACCGGCGCTTTCGACGCACCCGAACGGTTCCACGAGTTCGTCCGGCAGGCACACACGCGGGTAACCTCAGCCCCTGGATAGAGGGACTCCAGTGCCCGCCGAGTAACGTCCGTTCGCCCATCCTGTTGTATTCGATAGAATGTATCCAACCAACGATTCGCCACCGGGCCTGAGCGCCTACCTTCGTGAGCGCTCGTCGCGAGGCGGCGCGCTGTACGAGCTGCTTCGCGACCCCGATCCGGAGCGCGGACTCGCCCACACGCCGCGCGAAATCGCCCAGCAGCCGTTCCTCTGGAGGACGACGGCTCGCATGATGCGGGAGCTCGCCCCCGACCTGCGGGGATTTCTGTCCGATGCAGGCCTCTTCAGCGGCCGCTGCCCGTCAGCCGTGATCTTCACCGGTGCTGGAAGCTCGGACTACGTCGGCCTGTCGGTCGTCGACCTGCTGCGCAGGCAGCTTCGCGTGCCCTGCGGCAACTGGCCATCGACACGCCTCCTTGCCGATCCGGACACCTTCTATCTGAGCGGCGAGCAGATCGTCCAGTTTCATGTAGGACGATCGGGCAACAGCCCCGAGAGCGTGACCGTGTTGAAACGCGCGCTGCGCGATTACCCCGATCACGTGCGGCACGTGGTGATTACGTGCAATCGAGAGGGCGCACTGGCCGAATGCGCCCGCAGCGATCCGGAACGCATCTTTCCGATCATCCTGGACGATGCCTGCAATGATCGCGGTCTCGCCATGACGAGCTCCTTCAGCAACATGCTGCTCGCCTCGCAGGCCGTCGCCTTCCTGGAGGATATGGATCGGGTCGTGGATGTCGTCGACCGGCTGGCGGAGGCCGCTGAGTATCTGATGCATGAGTATGCGGATCGGATCCGGGAGCTGGCCGATCCGACGCTCTCTCGGGCCTTCTATCTGGGGAACGGTGACCTGTTCGGCGCGGCGATTGAATCCGCCCTCAAGGTGCAGGAGCTGACGATCGGGGAGATGATCGGCAAAGGGGAGGATACACTGGCATTCCGTCACGGCCCAATCTCCGCAGTAGATGCGGAATCGATGGTCGCCTTTTATCTATCCTCCAACGAAAGGGCCCGGCGATACGAGCTCGACGTGATCACCCAGTATCAGGATGCCTTCGAGGATATGGGCGTGCGTACGGTAGTCCTGAGCGATCACGAGCCCGACGTCCGCCTGAACGATTCCATTCACCAGTTCACGTACGATGCCGGACGGATACATCGCATCCCCCCGCTACTGCAGGCGAACCTGGCGGTCGTTTTCGGTCAACTGTTCGGATTGTTCGCCTCTCAACGGCGCTCGCTGAACGTGGACGATCCGTCCGTCGACAAGGCGCTCTACAGCCGCACGGTCGAAGGCGTGCGCATTTACGAAAGCGTGTAAACCGGACTGAGTACCGTATGAAGCTTCTCGAATCGCTCGCTCCCGGCACGACCGCCGCCGTGCCCGAGATAAAACGGCTCATTCGGTTGCTAATCGACAGGTACGCAAATCGAGTTACGCTGCTGGCCGTCTGTCCGAACTCCGAGGCGGTAGCACGGGCGGCGCTGCAGGCAGCTCAAGAGGCCGATGCCCCCCTTCTCCTGGCCGCCACGCTCAATCAAGTCGACCTCGACGGCGGATACACCGGCTGGACACCCGCCGGCCTCACCGAATTCGTCCGCACCGAATCCGAGCGCATCGGGCTCAAGGCGCCCGTCTTCGTCTGCCTGGATCACGGAGGACCGTGGCTAAAGGACCGGCACGCGCAAGACGGTCTCAGTCTGGAGGACACCATGAGCGCCGTGAAGACCTCCATCGAGGCCTGCATCGATGCGGGTTACGCGCTGCTGCACATCGATCCGACGGTCGACCGTACGCTCCCCGAGGATGAGCCCATCCCGGTGGAACTCGTCATCGAGCGGACGCTGGATCTCATCGAGCATGCGGAAGACTACCTGCGCGCGCGCAATCACCCACCCATCAGCTATGAGGTCGGGACGGAGGAAGTCCACGGTGGGCTGGCCAACCTCACCACCTTCGATCAATTCCTACATGGCCTCGACCGCGGCCTGAAAGAGCGCGGCCTCGGGCACGCCTGGCCCGCGTTCGTGGTGGGTAAGGTGGGGACGGACCTGCACACGACCTTTTTCGATCCGGAGATGGCCAGGACGCTCACCGAGAAGGTCAGGCCTTACGGCGCGCTCATTAAGGGGCATTACTCCGACAGGGTAGATCATCCGGAGGAGTACCCCCTCTCGGGAATGGGCGGCGCGAACGTGGGTCCGGAGTTCACGGAGGTAGAGTATGACGCCCTGATGGACCTCGCCGCGCTCGAACAGCGACTCGGCATGGATTCAGGACTTCGGAACGCTCTGGAGGATGCCGTCCTGGCGAGCAATCGCTGGCGAAAATGGCTCCATCTGGAAGAGCGTGACAAGCGCTTCGACGAGCTCAGCGAGAATCGGAGGCGGTGGCTGATCCGGACCGGGTGCCGGTACGTCTGGACCGAGCCCGGTGTCGTGGAGGCCCGTGGCCGCCTCTACGGGAATTTGGCCGATTATCGTGATGCGGATGCCTTCATCATCTGGCGGATCAAGACCTCCATCCTCCACTACTATCACCATTTCAACCTGATCGGCTTTCGCAAGCAGGCGTACGGCTGATAGCTCGCCATGGCGATCGCGAATCTGTTCACGCTCTGGATGTACATATGGACTCACATCTCGGACTGACTTCGACCGCGCACATCGTACACGATCTTACCTTCCCGGAAGCCGGCAAGCGCCGGCGCCTCTCACGTCTCGCTGATTCGGATGGGCGATTCTCGATGCTGGCGGTTGATCAGCGCACGTCGCTCAAGAAGATGCTGGGCGAAGGCCTCGATATCGCCGGTCAATCCCAGGCCCTCCAGCTCATAAAGCGGGTTGTCGCGAGCCACATCGCACCGCAGGCGACGGCGTTGCTGCTCGATCCGATCTACGGCTACCCCCATGCCCTCGAATCTATGCCCGCCGGCGTGGGGCTGATCCTGGCGGTGGAGGTCTCCGGCTACGAGCGGGTCGGCGGGGTAGAGCGCCGCTCGCACCTGCTGGACGACTTCGCCGTGAGCGATGCCGTCACAGCCGGCGCGGACGCAGTGAAGCTGCTCATATGGCATCATCCGGATGTATCCGAAGAGACCGGCCGGCACCAGCGGGCGATCGTGCGCTCGGTCGGGGAGGAGTGCCGCGCGGCCGGCGTGCCGTTCATCCTCGAGATCGTCACGTATGGACTGGGAGAGTCGACCTCGTCGCCAGAGTACCTTCGGCAAAAGCCCGCGTTCGTTCTGGACGGCGTGCGGACCTACAGCGACCCGGAGTACGGCGTTGATCTTTTCAAGGTGCAATTTCCGGCCGACCTGAAGCATGCGGACGCTTTTCAGGATGCTCGCTTCGCCGCGGGAACGGTTCTCTTCACGATGGAGGAGGTCGAGGCCTCCTGTCGCGAAATAGACAGAGCGGCCTCGGCCCCGTGGGTCATCCTCAGCGCGGGCGTTGAGCCGGATGAGTTCATCGAGAACGTCAAAATCGCGAACGATGCGGGAGCCAGCGGATTCCTGTGCGGGCGCGCCGTGTGGAAGAGATTGGTCGACTATCTGCCCGATGAACCTTCGATGCAAGACTTCGCACGAGACCACGCGTGCAGGCAGTTCATCAAGATCCGCGACGCGAACGCGAGCGCGAGGCCCTGGCACGAGCGCCTGACCCACGCGACGGCGCAATGAGCCTCATAAACCCTTCTGACGCATGCAGCTAGCGGTTCTCGACTGGGTCCTTATGGGCGGGTACTTCGTACTCGCCATGCTCATCGGGTTGGCCGCCTCCCGGACCGCAGGCAGGGACTTCAACACGTTCTTCCTCGGCGGGCGGCGTATGCCGTGGTGGCTGCTGGGCGTCTCGATGGTGGCGACAACCTTCTCCACGGACACCCCGAACCTGGTGGCCGACATCGTTCGCACGAACGGCGTGCTCGGCAACTGGACGTGGTGGGCCTTCCTGCTGACGGGCATGCTGACCGTATTCCTGTACGCCAAGTTGTGGAGGCGTTCGGGCGTGTTCACGGACGTCGAGTTCTACGAGCTTCGCTACTCGGGTAAGCTGGCGGCCTTCCTGCGGGGTTTCCGCGCGGCGTACCTGGGTGTCATCTTCAACGTGCTGACCATGGCGGCGGTCACGCTCGCGGCGATCAAGATTGCGGGCGTGATGATCGGCGCCACGCCGCTGCAAACGGTTGTCGTGGCCGCCACCATCGTAATGGTGTACAGCGCCGCAGGCGGGCTCACGGGCGTCCTCCTGACCGACCTCTTCCAGTTCGCCGTCGCGATGATCGGCTCGATCGCCGCGGCCTGGTACCTGACGACCCTTCCCGACATCGGCGGGCTCGGTTCGCTGATCGCACATCCGAGCGTGCAGAAGCACCTCGCCTTCTTCCCGTCCGTCGAGGAGTTCGGATGGGAGCACATCGTGCCCGTGTTCATCATTCCGATCGCGATCCAGTGGTGGGCCGCGTACTACCCGGGCGCGGAGCCGGGCGGCGGGGGCTACATCGTGCAGCGCATGCTGGCGGCCAGGAACGAGAAGCACGCCGTCGGCGCGACGCTCTTCTTCCAGGGAATGCACTACGCGCTTCGCCCGTGGCCGTGGATCATCGTGGCGCTGGCCTCGCTGATCATCTTTCCGGATCTGGAGGCGCTTCGGGCGGCCTTCCCGGACATACCCGAGCAGGTGGTGCAGAACGACCTTGCCTACCCGGCCATGCTGACCTACCTGCCCGCCGGGCTGCTAGGCCTGGTAGTGACCTCGCTCGCCGCCGCGTACATGTCCACGATGTCCACCCAGGTCAACTGGGGATCGTCGATCATAGTGAACGACCTCTACGCGCGGTTCGTGAAGCCGGACGCCTCACAGAAGGAACTCGTGTGGATCGGGCGACTCTCGACGGTTATCCTGATGGTGATCGCCTGTGTGCTGGCCCTCGTGCTCGAGAGCGCGCTGCAAATCTTCCACATCATCGTGCTGATCGGTGCCGGAACGGGGCTCGTCTTCCTGCTGCGGTGGTTCTGGTGGCGGGTGAACGCGGCCGCGGAGTTGACGGCGATGATCGTCTCCTTCGCGGTGGCGATGCTGCTGCAGGCGGGTCCCTGGGATCTGCCCGAGTGGCTGAACCTGGTGGTGGGCGTCTCCATCACGACGGCATCCTGGGTGCTGGTGGCGTTTGTCACCCGCCCGACGTCCGACGACGTGCTCTTCCAGTTCTACCAGCGCGTGCAGCCGGGCGGCCCCGGATGGAAGCCGGTAGTAGACAGGGCTGCCGCGCAAGGCCTGGATCTCGATGAGGGGGCTCCGCCGTGGGATCTGCCCTGGGGCCTGCTCGCCGCGACGCTCGGATCCGTGTTCGTCTACAGTATCCTCTTCGGAACGGGGTATGCCATCTATGGGCGGGTCGGACTGGCCCTCCTGCTGTTCTTTGCCGCGGCAGCCTCCGGTTTCGGGATGATGAAGATCTGGCCGCGACTTTCGTTCGCGAACTCCGAGCTGCAGGAACAGCCTAGATGATGCCGGTCGATCCACCCAGAATCGACGCGCATACGCATCTGTTCTACGGCCGAGACTTTCTCGGTCCGATGTTGCACGAGCTTGACCTCCGGGTCGTGGTCGTGAACATCACCGGGAAGGGCTTCTTCAAGGAGCCTGTCGACGCGCGCTGGCACGCCATGCTGGCGCTGAAGGAGGCTCATCCAGACAGCGTCGTACTCTGCACGACGTTCGATCCGGAGGAGGTTGTCCACGGTCCGGGCGCCGACGCCGTGATCGCGCAGCTCGCAAGACATCTCGATCAAGGGGCCGCTGTGGTCAAGGTCTGGAAGGATCTCGGACTCGGCGTGCGGGATGCCACAGGACGGTATCTTCAGGTGGATGATGATGCCTTCACCCCGATCTGGCAATTCCTGGCGGATGAGGACATTCCCGTGATCGCCCACATTGCCGAGCCCCGGGCTGCGTGGCAGCCGTTGGACGAACGGAGCCCGCATTTCCAGTTCTATCGCGATCATCCCGGGCACCATCTGCTCGGGCGGACGGACCTTCCGTCCTGGGAGAGCCTGATCGAGGCGCGGGATCGGTGGATCGCGAAGAATCCGTCTCTGCGAATCATCGGCGCGCATCTGGGCAGCACGGAGCACGACGTGGCGGAGGTCGCCGCGCGGCTCGACCGGTATCCGAACTTCTTCGTCGACACCGCCGAGCGCTTCTGCGATCTCTTCATCCAGCCCTCCGACAAGGTGCGCGAATTCTTCGTGCGGTACGCCGATCGAATCCTGTACGGCACGGACGTAATTCAGGATGCTCCTCCCGGCGCACCCCTCGACGAGGCCGAATTTCGACGGCGCTACGAGGAGCTTCTCGCGAGCCACCATGCGTATCTGGCGGGCGAGGATGTGGTGGAGGTACAGGACAAATTCATCGACCCGATCCGCGTTCGGGCGCTGGGGCTTCCGCCCGACGTGTTGCGGCGAATCTACGTCGAAAACGCCGAGCGGCTGCTTTTGTGAGGGTGCCTACTTTGAGTCACTTGACGTTTGAGGCTCTCGGCGTCTAAGGCTCGCGACTTCTGGGACGCGCCACTTTCGGGGTCGCCACGATTCGCTTACATTTCCGGCACACGCGAGCGTGCTCAGGCGATGGTGCCTCCATCCGACTGGAGTGAGTGCGTGGATGGCAGATTGCCACTTTGCACCACCTATCTGCTTGCCCATGCGCCACGACTCGCACTCCCGCTCCATCCGGCCGGTAGCCCTCATTCTCACCAACCTCCTCCTGCTCGGCGGCACGCTACTTTATTTCGGATGTGGAGGATACCCGACCTCCCAGCCGCACATGGTGTCCTCAGCGGTGCTCGCCCGCCACACCGAGGCCGGCGTCCGCGTGTTCGGGCGTTACCGCATCGTGAAGCTTCCGATCCACAGCGGCGTCACCATCTGGAATCCGGCGCAGGTCGTTCGTGGGCCGGACGACCTGATGTACGTCGCGAACCACACCGGCGAGATCTACTCCCTGCGCGACACGGACGGCGACGGGCTGGAGGATGAGGCGCGCCTGTATCACGACGTTCGGGCGGATGGGCTGCGCTCGCCGGCCGGCCTGGCTTTTCGGGGAGACGAGCTGTTCGTGGGGACGGCGCAGGAGATCCGCGTCTATTCCGACCGGGACGGCAACGGCCAGGCGGACACGAGCTACACCTTCCTGGGGAATCTACCGCACAGCGAGCACCCGTACGAATGGACGTCGGGGCTTACGTTCGGGCCGGATGGCTCACTCTACGCCGCGCTGGCGACGGACTCCTGGAATGCGGGCGCCGCCCCCGATCCGGAGGGGTGGCGTGGCGCGCTGCTCCGCATCGCTCCCGACGGAAGCGCGGTGGAGCGCATCGCCACGGGGCTTCGATCCGTGCCGGCGATGATCTTCGACGACGAAGGCAACCTCTTCTTCCTCGACAACCAGGGAAGCGGCAATGCGAACGAGGAGCTGAACCTGGCGACGCCCGGCGCCTTCTACGGGCACAATCCGCAAAAGTACGGAAGGTCGGACGTCACGGCGGCGTTCCTCGAATTGCTCAGCGACGTCGCGCCCTCGGGAATGACGTTCAATCCGGCCTCCAACGACTTCGACGGCACTGCCGGCGACCTGTTCGTGTCGTTCTACGGTCCCGGCGAGCGGTGGACGCGCGGCTCCATCGCCCGGGTGCACTTCCATCGAGACGAAAACGGCGAGCTGCAGGCCGAAGAGATCCCCGTGCTGCGGGATCTCCCCAAGATCTCCGACCT
>CBFGRV010000037.1:0-30286 GCA_965651265.1 uncultured Rhodothermales bacterium | reverse complement strand
GCGGCTCTCAACGGGCGGTCCAGCCCCCATCCACCACGAGAATGTGGCCGTTAACATAGTCCGAGGCACGGGATGCCAGGAAAACGGCCGCCCCGCCGATGTCGGCCGGTTCACCCCATCGGCCCGTGGGGATGCGATCGCTGATCTCCCTGGACCGAACGGGATTCTCCTGAAGCGCGCGCGTGTTGTCGGTGCGGAAGTAGCCCGGCGCGATGGCGTTCACCTGCACATTGTGCCGTGCCCACTCATTGGCGAGCGCCTTCGTCAGCCCCGCAACCGCGTGCTTGCTCGCTGTGTAGGCGGGGACGGTGATTCCGCCGGAGAAAGAAAGCAGTGAAGCGATGTTGATGATCTTACCCTCTCCCCGATCGATCATCTCCGACCCAAATCGCCGAGAGAGCAGGAAGACGGCATCCAGATTCGTTCGAATCACGTTGTCCCAGTCCGACAGCGGATACTCGGCGGCAGGGTGCCGCCGGATGGTGCCGGCGTTGTTGACGAGGATGTCGACGCGATCGACGGCGCGCTCGACCTCGTCGCCAAGGCGTTCGACGGCCTCTCGATCGGACAGATCGGCCGCCACCTGTAGGCCGTTTCGACCTAGTTTCCTGATCAGATCGATGGTCTCCGCGCATCCATCGGCAAGCGTGCTCGAGCACACTACATCGGCACCCGCCTCCGCAAGTGCGACAGCGATGGCCCTTCCGAGTCCACGGCTCGCGCCGGTGACCAGCGCCGTGCGACCCTCAAGTGAAAACTGATCTAGAATAGGCATGCCTTGTTGCAATGCGGCGCCCGTTGATGGTGACGCGCTCCATGGTGAGATCCTCGACGTGCTCGATGACGCTTCCGTCTGCTACATCATCGAAACGGCAATCGACGAGCCGTACATCCCGGATCGGGCTCCTCGGATACCCTATCAGATATAGTGCGTAGCGGCTCTCGCCACACGTGACATCGCGCACATCGATGCCTCGCACCTCCGGATCGTGCGAGCCCGCATCCCCTTCTTCGTACAGAAAATTGATGCGAATGACGGCATCGGAGACCTGCCCGACCTCCACATCCCTCATGTAGACGTTCTCGACGAATCCACCGCGAACTGAGTTCGTCTTGATGCGCAGGGCCCGCTCGAGATTCGGGCTACTCATGTTGCAGTTTCGCACGAATATGTTGCGCGCGCCGCCCGACATCTCGCTACCGATCACCACGCCGCCATGACCATCGCGCATCGTGCAGTTCTGGATGATGACATTTTCGACGGGCATCGCAATCCGGCGGCCGTCGGCATTCCGGCCCGATTTCAGGGCGATGCAATCATCGCCGGTGTCGAAATAGCAGTCCTCGATGAGAACGTCGCGGCACGACTCCGGATTGCAGCCGTCGTTGTTGGGGCCGTGCGTTTCGACCCGGACGCCCCGGACCGTCACGTTGGTGCAGAGGACCGGGTGGATTTCCCACATCGGCGAGTTGATGATGCGAACGCCTTCAATCAGCACGTTCTCGCAGCGATACGGCTGGATGAAGCTTGGCCGCAGGTAGTCGCCTTCCCCGAAGACTCGCTCCTCGACCGGGACGCCATCGGCGACCATCTGCATCAGGCGCCGGCGTGCTGCGGATTGCTCCGGCTCTCCCCTGGTCCAACCATGCCTTTCCTGGCCTTTCCACGGCCACCAATGATCGGAGTCGGCATTGCCGTCGAGTGTTCCGTCGCCGGTCACCGCCACGTTCCGCGCTTCAAAGGCGTAGATGAGCGGCGAGTAGTTCATGAGCTCCATCCCCTCCCAGCGCGTAAATACGGCCGGTAGATAGCGCGCCGTGTCGCGCGTGAAGCGCAAGGTGGCGCCCTCGCTCACGTGAAGATTGACTTCAGATCGGAGATGGATGGGCCCGGTGAGGAACTCGCCCGCCGGTATGATCACCCTGCCGCCGCCCGCATCGGCGCAGGCACGAACGGCACGGGCGATCGCCTCCGTCGCGTCCCTGGAGGCGCCGCGCTCTGCTCCGAACTCGGTGATGACGAAATCGCGATCCGGGAACGAGGGTGCCTGGATGCGAGCGAGGATATCCGGCACGCGCGCCCAGGCGGCATCAGAATCCGCCTTGCTTGCGGTCGTGCGACACCCGGCAAGTGGCGCGGGAACGACGAGGGCAGCGCCACCGACGACGGCCACGTTTCGCAGAAATTCACGACGGGTTGTACGGTTCATCCCGCAGGCACGTGCTGTAAAAGGAGACTTCTGGAGGCAGGTCAGAGCAGAGTTACCGATTACTTAACCGATAACTAAATCTCGCGGCGCCCATGAGCAAAGTCAAATCTCCTAGATTCACGATACCGTGTCACGTCGAACGAACAGGCGGCCCAGAGTAAATGCCTGACCCCACGAACAACCTTTTCTCGCTAATCGGACGGACGGCCATTGTGACGGGAGGCTCCGGCGCCATTGGTGGCGCCATGGTGCGGGGACTCGCGATGTCCGGCGCATCGGTGATCGTGCTGGCGCGCCGGCGGGACCGCATCGATCGCGTGGTCTCAGCCGTCGTGAAGGCGGGCGGAACAGCCGTTGGAATGGAAGCCGATGTCCTTCAGAAGGAGGCGTTGCTGGCCGTGCGCGACGCCGTCCTCGATCGATTCGGGCAAATCGACATCCTCGTCAACGGCGCAGGCGGGAACGTGCCCGCGGCTACCCTCCAACCGGGTGAGAGCATCTTTCGACTGGAGGAGGATGCCTTTCGTAAGGTATTCGACCTCAACCTCATGGGCACGCTCCTCCCCACCCAGGTATTCGGCGAAGCCATGGCCGAGCGCGGTCGCGGCTCCATCGTGAACATCTCCTCGATGGCCGCCCAACGTACGCTCACGCGTGTGGTGGGGTATTCGGCGGCCAAGGCCGCAGTCGATAACCTCACGCGCTGGATGGCTGTGGAGATCGCGCGCAGCATCGGGCCCGGGCTGCGGGTGAACGCCATCGCGCCCGGCTTCTTCATCGGAGAGCAGAACCGGGCACTGCTCCTGGAGCCGGACGGATCACTCACCGCGCGCGGCCGCACCATCATCGAGCACACGCCGATGGGACGCTTCGGCGAGGTCGACGAGTTGATCGGCACATTGCTCTGGCTTTGCTCCGATGCAGCGCGGTTCGTGACGGGAGTGGTCGTCCCGGTCGATGGCGGCTTCTCGGCGTTCAGCGGTATCTGAAAATGGGAGCGTTCCATCCTGGGACGTCACGGCATCGGCATGCCCTCCATCCCCACTCCCCCGCCGTCATCCTGGGGCTCGACGGGCCGGCGGCGCCGCGGCCTCTGATCCTGATTCCCGAAGTTGTAGGTCAGTGAGAGGCTTACCTCGCGCGAGTTGAAGCTCCGAACCGTCTCCTGATAGAAGCGATCATCCTCCCGTACCATGTTGAAGCCCATCGTGGAGAAGGGATCACGCACCTGCAGGCCGATATTGGCCCGTCCACCCAGGAGCTGCTGCCGAATTCCGAGGTTCGCCATCGAAAACGCGCCGATGCGGCCATTTTCGATGTCCATGGGCGCTCGATAGAAGTACGACATCTGCAGATCGAGACCCTCGCGCGCCTTTATGGTCGCGTTTGCCCGCGCCGACCATCCCCATGCGTCGTTGGTCAGATCGGTCTGCACGTTTGACCCATCCGTGTGCATCCGGAACGCATTAAAGTTCGCATGGAGGTTCAGGCGATCCGAGAGGCGTAGCGTTCCTATCGCCTCCGCCCCCCACGAATCGCTCGTCGCGAAGTTCTCGAATGTGACGATGGTGATGCCGTGAATGCGGAGGCTCCGCACAGAACTGCGCCATTGAGCCACCATCAGCCGCCTGCGGGGCGGCGTTCACAAGGTTACTCCGGCAAACACCGTCGCATGCATCCGTCGCAAATTTTGTGGGTTAGACGAGATGCACGTGCGGGTCACGAACAGCGTGATCGATGGACGGGCACTCCTTATCTTGGTACGTCTCGGGCTTGACGGCGCGCGTTCGTGCGGCGCACCTCCACATTTTCCCTTCCCTTTCATGTATCCCGATCATCTAGCCGGAGAGACGCCTCATGTTAGGCCGCCCGTCAGCACCAGGCGGCGGTTCTGGGTTGAACTGGCAATCATTCTCGGCTTTTGGACCTCACTGGCCATTCTGACGGCTGGGAGTCGCGTGCTGGACCCTTTCCGCGACGACGTCTCCACGGCTGAGCGCCTGCGTTCCATCGCTCCGATCTTCTTTGGCTACTACTTCTGGGCGATCCTCACGCCGTTCATTTTCGCACTTAGCCGGCGCCTGAGTGTGGATCGATGGAATTGGATGCGACGCGTGCCGCTGCACCTCGCCATCGCGTTCGTGGTGGCGATAGGCGTCGACCTCTACGACGATGCCGTCCGGGTTTATCTCTTCCCTGGGAGCCGCCACGTCCCATTCAACCCGGTGCGTGCCGTCGTCAATCTGTGGTTCCTGAACGAGTTCATGGTATACCTGGCGGTGTTATCGGCTGGTTTTGCGCGGGATTACTTCTTCCGATATCAGGCGCGTCAGGCGGAAGCGCTCGCCCTTCGCGCTCAGACCCACCGGCTGGAGGCCCAACTCTCGGAGGCCCGCTTGCAGGCGTTGCGCATGCAAATCAATCCACATTTCCTGTTCAACACGCTCCACGCCGTGTCCTCGCTCGTTGAGCGAGATCCGCAAGGCGTTCGACGAATGCTCGCGCGGCTGAGCGAGCTTCTCCGGTACACGCTCGAGGACGGGGCGGAGCAAGAGGTCCCGCTACGGCAGGAGCTGGCATTTCTCGACGGATATCTGGAGATCCAGAGCATCCGCTTTCAGGGCCGCCTTGCCATCGAGAAGGACGTATCTCCGGACGTCCTGGAGGCCCTCGTCCCAAACCTCATCCTCCAACCCATCCTCGAGAATGCCGTCACGCATGGAGCAGGCCACGCGGATGGAATGGGGCGAATCTGGATCGAGGCCAAGCGGGTCGGGGCCAACCTCGTGATATCGATCGGCGACAATGGTCCGGGACTGGAGGGAGACGGCCTGCCGGACGAGGATCGCGGTTATGGTCTGCGCAATACGCGAGAGCGCCTCGAAGAGATGTATGGCGACGCCTTTACCCTGAGGTTTGTGAATCGTGCGGAAGGTGGGCTCGTCGCAGAGCTGACACTGCCGTTTCACACCACCTCGGATCTGCGAACGGCAACCGTTGCCCTAGATGTCGGCGAATAATCGCGTACGGGTCCTGATCGTCGATGATGAGCCCCTGGCGAGGCAGCGGCTTGTCGACCTGCTCAACACCATCGATGAGGCGGAGATTGTCGGCGAGGTCGGAAGCGGAAGCGCCGCCGTGGAAGCGATTCGATCTCTCCGGCCGGATCTTGTTTTTCTGGATGTCCAGATGCCGGGCAAGACGGGCCTCGAGGTCGTCGAGGATATAGGTCCGAGCGAGATGCCGCTGACCATTTTTGTCACAGCCTACGATCGCTATGCGCTTCGAGCCTTCGACGTCGCTGCTGTGGACTACCTCCTCAAGCCCTTCGACGACGAGCGTTTCGAGCAGGCATTCGAGCGCGCGAAGAGGACGCTTCGCCTCCAGAACGTCGACAAGGCCCGCGACCGCCTGCTGGAGTTGCTGCGGGATGAACCGGAGACCAAGGCGCCGTCGTACCTCGAACGCATCGCCGTTGACATGCGCGGCAAAGTGAAAGTCGTGCCGGTCGAACAGATCGACTACATCTCTGCGAGCGGTCCGTATGCAGAGCTACATGTCGGCGACAAAGCCTATCTCGTGCGCGAGCAGATGCAGACCCTCGAGGAGCGCTTGAATCCGGACATCTTCTTTCGGATTCACCGGTCCACGATCGTTCGGCTGGATTTGATCGAGTCGCTCCATCATTCGGCCGGCGGGGACTATGCGGTGAGCCTCACTTCGGGGCAGCGGCTGAAGGTCAGCAGGAGCCGGCGAGACGAGTTGGCCAAGCGGCTTGGCCTGGACGGCATCTGACATCGCCCGATCGGATGACGGGCAATGAGGCTACCGCTCTACGCGGCCGGATCCGCTCCCGCGGGCCAGCTTCTCGACCTCCTCTCGTGATACCAGATTGAAGTCTCCGGGGATGGTTTGTTTGAGGCAGGAGGCCGCCACAGCGAATTCCAGCGCATCGCGTGTGTCATCCTGCTGGAGGAGGCCGGCGATGAGCCCGCTCGAAAAGGAGTCGCCACCGCCTACGCGGTCCACGATCTGGATTTCGTACCGCTTCGATCTCCGCGGCTCTCTGCAATCGCGATCATCGTGCAGGATGGCACTCCATCCATTGAAGGAGGCGGAGAAGCTTTCGCGCAGGGTGATGGCGACCGTCTCAAAGTCGAACTCTTTCTTGAGCCTCCGGGCCAGCTCGAAATACCCTTCTTCGTCGAGCTCGCCCGCCTCCACATCCGATTCCCCCGCCCGAAGGCCGAGACTCTTCTCGGCATCCTCCTCGTTGGCGATGCAGACATCCACGTACTCCATCAACGGGCGCATGACGAGCTGCGCCTCCTTTTCCGTCCAGAGCTTCGCGCGAAAATTGAGGTCGCAGCTCACTTTCGCACCCGCTTTCTGGGCGGCGCGACATGCCTCAACGAGGGTCCGGCGCGGTTCCTCGCCGAGAGCGGGCGTGATGCCGGTCCAGTGAAACCACACGGCGCCGTCGAAGACCTCATCCAGATCGATTTCGTCCGGTGTCAGCGTGGTCACGGCGCTATCCGAGCGATCATAAATGACCTTCGAGCTTCGTTGGCTCGCGCCCGTCTCCAGAAAGTAGATACCCAGCCGATCGCCACCGCGCACGATGAAGCGATCGGACACGCCGAACCTCCGGAGGTGATTGACGCAGGCCTGACCGATCTCATGGTTCGGAATCTTCGAGAGGAAGTAGCTTTCCATCCCGTAGTTGGCCAGGGCCACGGCCACGTTCGCCTCGCCTCCTCCAAAAGTCACATCAAAGGATTGTGTCTGCACGAACCGGGTAAAGCCCGGCGTGGACAGGCGCATCATAATCTCACCGAAGGTGACGGTCTTCATCGTCTACTAAGTAGCGTGTTCGAATGATGGATGTGAATGCGACGCACGGCCCGGCGCGGGCAAGCTCCGAGATGCCGAAGAAAGCGTCAAGCACGGGCTGACGCGATGGGCTCACGCGGCGACAAACGGCCTCGATCGACCATCAATCGCTGAGCTCTTCTGCCGTCCACGGTCGCTGCCGGAATGCCGTTCGGCCCCGGACCTCGCGGACCTGACCGGGCGAAACGGCCGTCGCTTCGTTGCCCCAGGTGCGGCGCACGAATGTAAGGATCGCCGAGATCTCCTCGTCGTCGAGTTCACGCATGGGCGGCATCAGGGCCTGCCCTTCCTTGCCATGTAGGACGATCCGGATAAGTGGATCGATGTCGCCGAGAACCCAGTCCGATCCCGTGAGAGGTGCACCCTGTCCCGTCCTTGCTTCCCCGTCGGCGCCATGGCAAGGCGCGCAGGTGCTGGCGTACAGTTCCGAGCCCATTTCATAGCGCTGCTGCTCATCTTCGGTGAGCGGCGGTACGTCAGGACCGCGCGGCGGTGGTGCAAGACGTCGTATCCCGGCGCGAACGGCTGCTCGCTGCCAGTCGGCGAGTGTGGTGTCGCCCGCGTAGGAGCGTACCGACCCGTCGCCGCCGTTAAGCGCGGCGGCCGTTGCCATTTCGATGGCATCCCGCAGCTCTTCCCGGTCCGGATGCCGCAGGAGGCGCTGCAAGAAAGCACTCTCCGAGCCATGCAGCCCGCCGAGTGCCGCATCAACGGTCACGGTGTCGCTTGCGTGCCGAAGGAGTAGCCCTTCGAGGAAGGTACTGCGATCTGGCTCCTGGAGCGCGCCGAGTGAGGCCGCCAGTTGTCGGAATACAATCGGAGCCGGATCGCGGACCAGAGGGCCAGGCAGCTCGAAAGCGGGCCATGCGCCATCGTCGACGGGCCCAGCCGGTCCTTCGATCGCAATCCGCAGCGCCGCGGCCCTCACGTAGTCGGACCGGTCGTTCAGGGTCACCTGGAGCGTCGCGGAGTCGACGGCATCGAGCCCGGCCAGCGCCCATAGCGCGTGCAGCCGAAATCGATCGTCCGAGGCACTCGCGATGATCCGGCGGAGCGCAGGCGCCACGGACACCTCCTGCCGTTCGACGAGGATACGCTGCGCCGTGTCTCGGCGCCATCCGTTTGGATGAAGCAGCTGCTGAACGAGTTCGTCGGGACTCATCGAGGCCGGCATCGGCGACCGATCCGGAGTGAAATCCTCGTGGACGATGCGGAAGACGCGTCCAAGACCCAGCGGGCGATCAAGGTCCTGCATCTGGATGTAGTGCTCGAGGTATTCGGTCAGGTACTCTCGGTGCTGAATGATCCCGCGGTAGAAATCGACGACGTAGAGCGTTCCGTCCGGCCCCGAATAGAAGTTGACGGGCCGAAAGCGTTCATCGGTGGAGGTCAGGAATTCGGTCTCCTGATATGCATTGTAGGCGGCGAGTGTACCGCTCCCTTGCCCGCGGATGGTGAACCGCCTCACCAGATTCCCCGCCGGCTCGCTCACGAACACATCGTTGATGAGATCGGAGGGCAACCGATCCCCACGAAATACGACCGGAGAGCCGGCCGCAGTAAAACTTCGCAGGCGGCCATCCTCCCGGAGGACCGTATTCCGGTACCCACGGTTCACACCGGGATTCGGGCGGGCCGGCCATACCTCCCGGTCGACAGCGATCTCCACGTAAGCCCCGGCATGTCGCTCCAGATTGGGGTTTCGCGCGAAGTAAAAATCTGGCACCAGGTCCACGTAGAGCGGTCCCTCGTTCCAGTTTCGATAGATCCGTCCGTAGTCATCCATCCCCACACCCCACTGGCCGGTATTCAGCGTCGGGATCGCCTTCCAGGTCCCATCTTTACCTATTCGCAGGCGCTGGTTGTAGTAGGTGCTTACGATCCAGTTATCGATGGTCCAGATCAGCCCGCTGGGGTTGCGTTCGGGGTTGGAATCACGCACGCCGTAGTCGTCGCGCACGATCTCTCTGGTGTCGGCGAGAAGGTCGCCGGTCGTGTCGCGTACGAGCCACAGATACGGCGGCTCGGCCACGAGGACACCGTGCTCCAGCACTTTGATGGCTCGTGGCAAGACCAGGCCCTCCAGGAAGCGCGTCACCTTATCCATCCGTCCGTCGCCGTCGGTATCCTCGAGCACCGAGACCCGCCCCGTCCGAGCATGCTCTCCCTCCCCTCGGACATTCGGCATGAATGAGCGCATTTCGACGACCCACATCCTCCCCGCCGCGTCGAAGTCTATGGCGACGGGATCTTCGATGAGCGGCTCAGCGGCTACCAGTTCGATCCTGAAGCCATCCGCAAGCGTGAAGGTCGCAAGTGCATCCTCCGGCGAGAGCGGTGGGGTGGCGAGAATATCCTCGGGCGAGATCATGGCCGTATCTGGCGGCGCCGCAGGAATCTTCTCGGCTTGCGGCGCCTCGATGACGGGCCTCTCGGGCACGCCGCATGCCGCCAGCAGGAGAAGCAGGCAGGCGATGTATTTCCCCCGCCAGGCTCGCATCAGTCGTTGGTGGCGATACACATCCACCACCTACTCCAGCTCACGAACCCAGATGTTCCGAAATCGCACGGGATGATCGTGATCCTGAAGGCTGAGCGGAAGTCTGTCGCTGTGGGCTTCGTAGGGCGGGCGCGACTGATGGCCTCCAGGACCCGTCAGCTCCTCATTGTCTTGCACTAGAACGCCGTTGTGGAGCACCGTCAAACGGGCCGGCTCCAGCAGCTCGCCACTGTCCGCGAAGCGGGGCCGATGAAAGATGATCTCGTACGTGTTCCACTCCCCGGGTGGCCGCATCGCGTTGACGAGGGGCGGATACTGGCCGTAGATAGCGGCGGCCTGTCCGTCGGCGTAGGTGACGTTCTCGTAGGAGTCCAGGATCTGCACCTCGTACCTGTCCATGAGGTAGACTCCGCTGTTGCCGCGATCCTGGTCCTCGCCTCTTGGCGGCGTGGGTGCTGCCCATTCCAGATGCAATTGGATGTCTCCGAATCCCAGGCTCGTCTGAATCGACCCGGTGCCGGGAACGACCTCGAAATATCCATCGCCCAGGCGCCAGGGCGCCGGCTCGCCCGCCGGCGTCTGCCAGGCGGAGAGATCCTCTCCATCGAACAGAATGATGGCATCGGATGGAGGCCGGCCCACCTCCTTTTGGGTGCTGGGCTCACCCGGATCGATGACGGGCGGCGTTGGCCGGTCCCGGTCGTGTACATCCCAGTTTTCCGGCGCCCGGCTGTTCTGCGCAGCAGCGAGTTGTGGTCCGAACGTCGCGAAAGCTGGTAAAATGAAAGCCGTAGCCGTGCACGCGAGGAGAGCAACGACCGTGCGAATTCGCTTCATCGTCTCATTAGAGGGTTACTTCAATACCGGCAAACAGGGCCCTCCCGGGCGCAGGCTCATAATACCGACCTCCGAACGCATTCACCACTACCGATGCGCTATACAGGCGATCGAAGACGTTGCGCACCGTCAAGAAGGGTCGAGCTCGAGAGGCGCCGATCGGGAGACCCTCGTGCCCTACCGAGACATCCAAGACGGTATATCCGTCGTTGACGTCGATGTTGGCGTCATCGACGAAATGCTCGCCGACTCCCTCTCCCTCGACTCGACTCCAGAATCCCCGGCTGCGCAGCTCGATGGCCAGGACGACGCGATGTTCGGGCACACCGGGGAGCAGATTGCCCTTCAGGTCATCGTCGCGGAAGGTAAGTCGGGTGGCCGTATAGGCGCCTTCCAGAAGGATCGATCGGAGGGGCCGCCATGTCGCGGCTACCTCGAGGCCTACGTGTCGATTGCGACCTGCATCCCTGAAGTACTCCCGACCCTCGCTGCCTTCCATGGAAATTAGCCGTCCTCGGACATTCATGTAGTACCCCGCCACATCCACGAAGAGACCAGACGTGATAGCCCCGCGCGCGCCAAGCTCGAAGCCTTCGGAAATTTGCGGCTCGAGCTCTGGATTGAATCCACCCGTCATGTCGGGCCGATTGACCAGCTCCGTGGTCGTGGGCGTTTCGAAAGCCGTCCCGAAGTTCGCGAAGTAGAGCATCGCGTCGCGCCGATAGGACAGGCCCACCGACGGACTCCATGCGAAGAAGGTTCGACTCCCGGACTGATCATCGTTGGTGAGCTGCCGGTCCTCCAGCTTGAAATGCACGTTGCTATACCGGACACCCGCCGTCGCGTGGAGGCCCGGCCCGAGCTCCAGCCGACCGTAACCGAAAGCGCCGGCAGAGAGCACATCCTCGATCTGGTTGAGTTCGACTTGCTCGCCGCGTTCTCCCTGTATGTTGTCGAAGTTCTTGCGGATGTCGTGCTGAAGCCCGGCATCGGCGCCGAATCCCCATTGCAGCTTCCCCCGCTCGTTGCGCAGTGCGGCGCGGACCCCGCCCGCAGACCGGCGTACGTCGACGAACGCGTAGGGAAGCGGATTATCGAGCAGGCGTCGGATTCCGTAGGCCGTCACGTCGGCATCGGCAAAGGAGGCTCTGTGGCGGAGTGCGAGGCCGGCCTGGAGCTGCGTGCTCACTTTGCCGGATCGGGTCGCGACGAAATCCGACCTCGCCATTCGCGGATCTTCTTCCATCTGCTCGCGGGTGAGGGAGCCGGGGTTCTCCGTGTCCTGATAAACTCCGGCGCCGATGGCGCTGAGGACGGTCCTCTCGTCGATATGCATTCGAGCGATCAGCCCCGCCCGCGTGAGTCGGCCGCGCGAGTACTCCCGGTATCCGGTCTGCGCGAGGGTCGAGCCCCAGGCGTGCACGTGATGCTCGCCCAACGTGACCACGCCCTCCAGCAGGGCGTGATGGCGCCCGTAGGCACCTGTTAGTGCGCGACCGCGCACCATCGACCCGCCGGGAGCTCCGCTTGACAGGAAGAGGACGCCGCCGCTCCCGTTGCCCCAGAAGATGGAAGCCGGACTGCGGAGCGTTTCGACGCGCCGGATCACCGCCGGCTCGATGACCTCGACCACGGCCTGCCCGTCGGGCATCGTAAGCGGAATCCCATCGAGCAAGACCTGGATGCCGCGCACACCGAACGGTGCCCTGGCCCCCATCCCACGAATCGAAATTCGCTCGCCCAGCGCGAAATGACCCCGGTCGTTCACCCAGACGCCCGGCGCCATGCGGAGAACGGACTCGAGCGAAAGCGCCGGCTCGAACGCGATCTGTTCCGGGTCGCGAACCTCGACGCTCAGTGCATACGGTGCGGTGAGGGAGGTCTCGGTTTCCCGGACGGCATCGATCGTAATCTCGGGGAGCGTGAGCTCGAGGGTGTCGCGCTGCTGTGCCGCCGCCTGAAGAACGTTCGACCAGAGGAGAGCGAAGACGAAAAGAGCGACAGACCGATGTCTACTCCACAAGGCCCGCCTATGACGGGCCGGCTGGCGGACGATTACATCCCACACATTCCCATTTACGTGATTCGTGATCGCATACATCTTACTTCATGCGCTTCCGCGTCGTGTGAGACACCCACGAAATCCATGACCCCGATCTCTACATCCCCGAGGCCTTCAGACGCTTGACACCGGCGATTGCTTCGTATGCAAACAGCCACCAGCCACCCTATCTTCGTCAGTCCTCCCCTCAAAACCTAATCGTGCAGACCATGAAGCGTCGGGAATTTCTTGAGCGTTCCGCAAAGGCCGCCGCCGCGCTGTCGGCGGCTCCATGGATCCGGTCAACCACCGGGTCCCCGAACGAGGCCTTGTCGGTGGCCCTGATCGGCGCCCGAAGTATGGGATTCGGCGATCTCGTGAACCACCTCCGCCAAACGGACGTGGTCTGCGGCGGATTGTGCGACGTGGACGACGAGGTGCTCGAGCGGCGGGCCAAGGATGTCGAAGAAATGACCGGCGTCCGTCCACCGCTTTATCGAGACTATCGCGAGCTGCTCGATGCGCCCGACGTCGACGCCGTGATCATCGGCACACCCGATCACTGGCACGCCCTTCAGCTCGTGCATGCATGCGAGGCCGGCAAAGACGTCTACGTCGAGAAGCCGATGGCGAACTCCATCGCGGAGCTGGACGCGATGGTCGGAGCGGCCCGTGCACACAACCGCGTGGTGCAGGTCGGCCAGCAGCAACGCAGCGGTCCACACTGGCGGGAGGTCGTCGACTTCGTACGATCCGGCGCACTCGGCGGCGTAAGACAGGTGAAGGTCTGGGGATTCTTTGACTATGGGAAGGGCGCGCCGCGCGTGCCCGATGAAGCCCCGCCCGAGCACGTCGATTTCGACTTCTGGCTCGGCCCGGCACCCGAGCAGCCGTTCAATCCGAGCCGATTTCACGGCGCCTGGCGTCATCAATGGGATTTCGGCGGCGGTCTCCTGTCGGATTGGGGCGTGCATCTTCTCGATATCGTGCTCTGGGCAATGGACGTCGACAGCCCACGTGGGGCGATTGCGGCATCGGGCGGAATCTACGCCTACCCGGATCGCGCCATCGAGACGCCCGACACCCTCTCCGTGATGTACGACATGGGCGACTTTACGCTCACCTGGGACCATTTCGGCGGGATGGGCCGCGGCCTCTACGGCCGCCATTATGGCATCGCCTTCATCGGCAACAACGGCACGCTGATCGTGAACCGCGAAGGATGGGAGGTCATCGCCGAAGAGAGCGAGGATGAGCCGCTCATGGAGCCCGTCCCGTTTGCGGAAGCCTCCGGCAATGATCACGAACGGCATGCCATCGATTTCATCGCGGCCGTGAGGGAAAGGCGCGATCCTGCCTGCACGGTCGAGATGGGCCGGGCGGCCGCGCTCTTCGCTCACCTGGGAAACATCGCCTATCGAACCGGAAGTCGGATCGAATGGAATACGGATTCGCACCGGATCGATGGGACCGATGCTGCGAATGCCCTTCTGCGGCCCGAGTATCGATCACCCTGGAGGTTTCCCGCTTATGAGTAGCCATCGTCGGTGGGCATAAATAGCTTCGTCAATGACGCCCGACCGTGTCCCCCCCGCTGCTTGTCCGGCCAAAGTCGTGTAACTCCTGACGAACTCCGTGCAGGATGGTCCCTGCGATCATCACGATGGGCGATCCTTGCGCGAAGGCGGACGCCACCGCATACAGGGTGGACGGCCCGAAATGCCGGGCATTCACGATGGCGTAGACAGGATCCCAGACATCGGGCTCAAACTTCGCTTTATACGATTCGAGCCCGCGAAAATTGTAGAACCGGCGGCCGTGAGCGCGAATCCAGGTCAAGAGCAGCCGAAGCCAGACAGGATTCTCGTGGTTAGATCGCTCCGTATTTGCCGACAGCGGGGCCAGGCCAAAGCTGACATATTCACTTCCTACGGCAGCCGCTCTGCGAATTGCCTCATCCACAAGGAGCTCGGACGTCCCGTTGACTGCATCTTGCCCCCGGACGATCTGCTCGATCAACCACCCCTGTCGCTGCGGCACGGGCGATGCCACCAGAAATCCGATGACCTTCTCCTTCTGAGTCGCAACCAGGATGGTTCGATCCTTCGTGCTCGACAGCGTATCCG
This sequence comes from uncultured Rhodothermales bacterium, assembly GCA_965651265.1. Lineage (GTDB taxonomy): Bacteria > Bacteroidota > Rhodothermia > Rhodothermales > VXPQ01 > CBFGRV01. The sequence continues at coordinate 15,679 of CBFGRV010000037.1, read as the reverse complement.
TTTCGATCAAGAAATGCAGCGGAGGCAAACCACGTCCTTCCAGCCACTCGGACAGGCATCGACGGAGTTCCGGGTGCTGACGAGCGACCTCGGGCGGCCATTCTTCGACGACGACTCCCTTGTTGCGAGCGCGATGGAGCTGTGCGCGAAGCGAGGCGTGCTTCTGTATCCGCCATGCCCAGCCGGACGGTTCTAGTGTCGGCTGGCTTCCGAGCGTAATCATGGAATGCGTCGGCGAATTGCGGTACAGCGCCTCGAGACGAGCTTCCGCAGCAAAATAGCAGGTTGCGTGTCCATTGCGCCGGGCATCGAATTCGAATGCTTGCGCGACGTCCCTCAGGCGGTCCTTTGCACAGACCGGCGCACCTCCGACGAGCCGCGTACGGTTGCATTCGACGTATCCGACGACGGCGTCACCTTCCGGGGCGAACCACAGTCGAAATCCGGGATTCAGGATCTGGTAGCACGTCGCGTTCCAGCCCCATTGAAGGACCAGCTCGCGCGCTCGCTCCCTGTCGGCCGATTTTTGCGAAACGCCCACTCCGTTGCTCGCTAACTGGTTTGTGGCCATCTTTTCGATTCGGCCAGGGATGCTCGCCCGCCTATCTAGGCGCGGCCAGCCCACGCAAATAGTCCGCGAACTCCAACGTATTCCAATTCGTGGCGCCGGTGTGCCGGTAGGTGATCTCGCCCTCTTTCGAGACGACATAGGTCGTTGGGATGGCGGCCCGACGGAAGGGACTTTCGCCCGCGCCCCAGTGTCGGATGTACACGGTGCCGTTGACCCCGCGCTCCTCGAGAAATTCCCTCACTTCGGCCGGATCTTGATCGACGGAAATCATCAATACGGCGACGTTCTCGTCTTTCAGGCGCTGTGCGAGCGCCTCGATGCTGGGCAGCTCCGCGCGACAGGGTGCGCACCAGGTCGCCCAGAAATTGATGAAGAGCACCTGGCCTGCATACTGTTCGAGCGTCGTCAGACTCCCATCCAACCTGAGAACGGGAAGGTCGAGATCGACGCTTCCATAACTCGTATCCGCCACGACCGCAGGCGGCAGAGAAAGTTGACTCTGACCAAAGACGGCTCCCGGCAGAACTCCCGCAACCACAAGGCCGGCACCCAGAAGTAAGGCCGTCCATCTTCGTTTGCTACTCGGCAGGCCCTGACGGTGAATAATTGGTAGTGTGTAGAAGCGATGTCGCATGGTCTTTAAACAGGAAAGGCCCGATCGTGTGCGATCAGGCCTTTCGATGCCGTACTGGAGGGATGTTCCCTAGAGCATCCCGCCGCCGCTCACGCGCTCCACATTCGTAGCGCTCAATCCTTTCGGCGTCCGTTCGACTTCAAACTCGACTTCTTCCCCATCGCGCAATCCTTCGTCCCACCCGAGACCTGACACATTGTTGCGATGGACGAAAACGTCCTTGCTTCCATCGGAGGGTTCAATGAAGCCGAAGCCTTTCTCTACACTGAACCATTTGACTTTTCCACGGGGCATAACCTGTACCTTTTTTGATTGCCTCACCGAGGAAGAAACGTCCTCCGACCGACAACGCCGACCAACGAATCGGTCCACGTCCTCTCCGAAAACGCCCCATCCCGAGTGACCTTAACTGTTAACCCTCCAAGATAAGTACAAAATCGATCACAAATTCAAGATGGGATGCCGTGTGCGGCACGTGCGGACGGAAAGCATCCCAGAATATTACATGCAACGCTATTGGCAGTGCGTCCTCAAATTTTCCTCCAGACTGCTCATTCTCGTTTGGATGTCCAGAGGCATTGCGGCGCCTTCCATTCGGAGGGCCGTCTTGTAGAGCGCCAACGCCTTCGCCTCGCTGGCGCAGGCCAACGCATTGCGCTCGAGGTGCCGAAGCGCGTCGCCCTCCTCGCGGAGCAGATCGGCGATGCTCAACGCCAGTTCGACCTGAAATCCTTGCGGAGTCGTGCACAAGTCCACCAGCTCCTGCGCCGTGAGCTCACCCACAGGCCGTGGTGAGAAGTCTAGCTCTCCAAAAATCAGCTTCACTTCTTCGATCGCCTGCTCGTATCGCTCCTCATCTTTGAGTTTCAAAACGCGAGCCAGGGCCAGCATGAGTACTTGGACGGCCTGTTGAATCTGGCGGATGAGGAAGTCGCGGTGAAGCATGGCCCTGAGATCGATTTGGTGTATCCTCAGCGCCTTTCCTCGACGGAGACAACTTCTTTCAACAGATCGCCATCGGGATCGACCACAACAGAGGTGACCCGCCCGCCGACATCCAACCGAAATGCCTGCTCACGCTGATGGACGTCGACGACTTCGCGCCGCGTGGCGCCGCCCGTCCCGATCTCCAGCGTGAGCGGGAATGCGAAGGTGGGCCAGGTCGGATCCTGGGTCTGGTGGACCGTCCCCTCCAGCACTTCGCCATCACTCGTCCACTCGAGCCGCAACACTGGATGACCGGGTTCGAAGAGCCACTGTCGGAAGAAGGCATCGAGGTCGACCCCAGATGATTCCTCCAGATGACGTTGAAGATCCTCCGTGAGTGCGGTTTCGTGCTCGAACTCCCTGTAGTAGCTGCGGATGCCGCGGAAGAAGGCCTCGTCACCGAGCTGCCTGCGAAGCATGTGCAGCACCCATCCGCCCTTCTGATAATTGTTGGCATTGAGGAGGCGAAAAAGGTTCGACTCGTTCGGATCGATGATCGGTTTCTGCGGCGCCGACGACTGGATATACTGGGTGCGGGATTCTTCCATCATCTCGGCGAAGCGCTCGACCCCATCGGCAATTTCGAAGAAGAGGGCACCGAAGTACGTCGCGAAGCCCTCGGAGAGCCAGAGGTGGTGCCAGTCCGCCTCGGTCACGGCATCACCGAACCACTGATGAGCCGTTTCGTGTGCGACGGTCGATTCCATGTCGATGCCGCGCGACAAGGCCTCATCGGAATAGAAAATGGCAGATACGTTCTCCATGCCGCCGAATCGCGTAGACGACTGCACGTGCGCGAGCTTCTCATAGGGGAAGGGCGCGATCAGGCTGTCATAGAAAGTGACCATGTCGGCCGCTCGAGCGAACGAAGGGGACGCCTGGGAACGGTCCTGCGGATACAGCCAGGTTGTCACTTCCACGCAGCCGGCCGGCGAACAGGCGGAGCCCACCGTGTCCACCACGAAGTCCGCTACGCCGACGACCATCGTGTAGGTCGGAATCGGGATGTCGGTGCTCCAGATCCAGGTGCCGTCCGCCGACGCCGGATCGAGCCGGCCATTGCTGATGACGGACCGCTCGTCGCCTGCCGGAAGTTCGACGGTGAACGTGACGCTCGCCTTGTCGCTGGGATGGTCGATGGAGGGGAACCAGAAGCGCGCGCGATTCGGCCAGTTGTCGGCGAAAGCCGTCGGGCTTCCGTGTCGATTTCGTCCAATGATCAACCCATCATCCGGATGGCCGCCATACGAGACGCTCACCTCGAATCGTTCGCCGGCTCGCTCTGCAACGGGGATCCATAGTTTTCCCGAGGCGAATCGAAACGCCACCGGCTCGCCGTCGAATTCCACAGCTTCCACAGCCAGACCGGAGAAATCGAGCGAGAGGCTGTCCGGCGCATCCGGGGCGCGCTCGATGGTGGCCTGTGCACGGCCCCGAACGTAGGAGCTCGTGTCGGGAAATGTGAGCGCTACGTCATAGTGGATGGCGTCGAATCCCGGCGCATACGGTCCCGGTGGCGGTGCGATGCCGGCCTGAATGGGCGGCGGCTCCGGGGTTTCGGATGGAGGTCTGTCCGCCGATGCCGCCGGCAACATATCGGGTTGATGGAGCGTCGCCTCCGTGCGGGAGCAGGCCGCCGCCACGGCGGCCACTAGTAGCAGAATCCCAAGATGCCTCAGCCGACCAAGGGGCAGCGTCCGCCTAGCTTTCTGATCCATCATGGGGTGAGCGTCAGCCTGAGTTGTTCGCCGCCCCCACCCCGCGCGCCGCGATGCAAATTCGAAATGCTTATTCCGAGCAGGCGAACCGGGCGCTCTGGAGGTGATTGGCGAAGTAGTCGGCATGCCGTGTTCGTGATATCGATAGAATGCTGGAGATCCTGATGAAGCGTCGTGCTGCGAGTGGTAACGCTGAAGTCGGTGTACTTGATCTTGAGCGTCAGCGTACGGCCAACGACACCGGCCCGGGTTAGCCGTGAACCGAGGTTCTCGGCGATCTCGGCCAGGCGCGACTCCATCTCGTCGATGCGCACCAGGTCCTGTGGAAACGTGCGCTCGGCCCCGACCGATTTCCGAACTCGCTCCGGTTTCACGGGGCGATGATCCTCGCCCCGAACTATGCGATAGAAGAAGCGCCCCATCTTGCCGAAGCGCAGTACGAGTTCCTCCTCGGTGCGCGCTCGCAGATCGGCCCCCGTGTAGATGCCGAGGTCTTTCATGCGCGTGGCCGTGGACGGACCGACGCCGTGAAACGCCTCGATGGGAAGTCCCGCCAGAAAGGCCTCGGCGCGCTCAGGCGTAATTTCGAAAAGACCATCCGGCTTATCGGCGTCAGAGGCCATCTTCGCCAGAAACTTGTTGTAAGACACCCCGGCGGAGGCCGTCAGTCCTGTCGAGCGGCGAATGTCCTCCTTGATGCGACGTGCCGCCTCGACGGCCGAGTCTGCGGCCTCGGTGGAATCGGTCAGGTCGAGGTACGCCTCATCCAGCGACAGGGGCTCGATAATCGGGGTATATCGCGCGAAGATCTCGCGTATCTGACGCGACACCGCCTGGTACACCTCGAACCGGGGTTTCACGAAGATGAGCTCCGGGCACAGGCGACGCGCCCTGGCCGACGGCATGGCGGATCGCACCCCATAGACCCGCGCCTCATAGCTTGCGGCAGCCACGACGCCCCTCCGCCCCGACCCCCCGACAGCAACGGGTCTGCCCCGTAGTTCGGGTTGGTCCCGCTGCTCAACGGAGGCAAAGAATGCGTCCATATCTATGTGCACAATTTTGCGCATAGATATGACTACTTGTATCGAAGGCGACAGGCGACGGAGCGCATCCCTGCGTCGGTTTCGCCCCCCACCATCATGCAACGTTCCGGCCACAAGTTAGTCCGTCCACAGGCGTTACACATACTTCACTAACTACCGTCGGAACTGCAGAAAAAGATTGTCTTATTTGTCCGCACTTGGAACAATCCACACCGAAAACCACCACTGAATTTAGCGATAACAACGATGAAACGATTAGCTATTGTTCTCACCATCGTCCCTTTGCTGGTGCTTGCGGCATGTGAGCCCGCCCAGCAGCAAGCCGCCGAGCAGGAGGTGGACACTCTGCAGGCCATGATGGATGATTGGCGGATGGAGTTTGAAAATACGCTCGCCGATGTCGATGTAGGCCTCGATTCGTTGGAAGCCCAGGCGCAAGAAATAGGCGCGGACTTGCAGGAGGAGTACGATTCGACGCTATCCGAGCTGCGCGAGCGCCGCGATTCCCTCCAGCAGGAGATCGATGCATTGGATCCAGACATGGAGATAGACATCGATCAGGTCCGGTCAGACATCGAGTCAGGCCTGGACGATCTGGTTTCGGATATCGAGGACGCGCGCCGGCGCTTCCGAGAGAAGACAGGCGCGTAGCCTGCCTTCTCGATGCGAATTCTCTTCGCAACCAACCTGTCTGAACCGCCGTCGGTGACCGGTGAGATTCAACATTTGGCCGGCCTTCTGAAGGCAGACGTGTTCGTGCTGCATGTGATCTCACCGGCGCCGTCCGCGGTGGCCCCGATCGACCCGATGACGGGGCTTGGAGGATTTGCGCCGTACTCGCTCTACGATCCGGAGTTGGAAGTCAGCCTCGAGAAAGCCGAAAGGAATGCGTTCACAGCCTTTCTGGATGAACGCTTCTCAATCCCCGTGCACGCCGCGATCCGCAAGGGAAACCCGGCCGAGGTCATTATTGAAGACGCCGACGAACACGAAGCCGACCTCATCATCATCGGCAAGCGGCGCCACGGGAGACTGGAACAGCTATTTGTTGGAAGTACCGCTGGCGAGGTTTTGAAGCGAGCAACGAGACCCACGCTCGTTATGCCGGTCGCCGATCAGGGGGCGGCGGAAAGGTCATAATCTCCCCGGCCGGGATTGCCCGCGGATGAGGTTACCTGCCGTCGCGTCGTTGAACACACGTAGCGCCATCTAGCGGAGCGCAAGTGCATCCCGCCGGAAACTCTCCGATCCGCTCGAAAGAAACAACGAGAATTCCTCCACGGTGGCCATCCCCGTCCTGCGGGCCAACATCGAGCCACTGTGCGGATCCACCACCGCATACGTTGGAAGCGCCACGGTCCCGGTCAGACGCAGTTGGTATCGCTGGAGCTCGGGCCCCGTCTCCTGTGCATCCGTGTACAGCCTGAGTAGCACGAACTCGTTCCTGAGCCGATCGGCAACACGAGGGAATACATTCGCCTCCATCTGTCGACAGTTCGTGCAGGTGTAGCCGGTAAAATCGATGAACACGGGTCGACTCTCGACTCGTCCCTGCGCGAGGGCACTCTCAATGTCATCGTGCCAGGGAAGATCCAGGCTATTGTCGCCGGACTCCGTGGACAAGGTCGCCAACAAGCTCACATCCGTCGCCTGCCTCGGAGGGAGATAGGCATCCAGGGCGTTGAGAGGCGCGCCGAATAGGCCCGGAATCATGTAAAGGGATAGGCCCAGAAAGCCGACGGCACAGAGCAGCCGGACAACGCCTATGGACTCGACGACGGGTTCGTGGCGAAGACGCAACTTGCCGATCAGGTAGAAGCCTGCCATGCCGAAGATCACGACGGAGATCGCGATGGCCAGCGGGCGCGAAATCAGCCCCCATCCCCAGATGAGATCTGCATTAGACAGAAACTTCAACGCCGCAGCCAGCTCGACGAACCCGAGAACCACCTTCCCTGTGTTCATCCACGAACCGGACTTCGGAAGGCGGTTCAGTGTGTTGGGGAACAGGGCAAAGAAGATGAACGGCAGCGAGAACGTGGCACTAAAGACCACCATTCCGGCGACGGGGTACGCCCACTCGTTGCTTGCCGTGGCCGCAAGCAGCCCTCCAACGAACGGAGCCGTACACGAGAAGGAGACGAGCGTAAGCGTGAGTCCCATGAACAACACTCCGAGGTACCCGCTCCGCTCGCTGCTCTGACGATTGAAGTAGTTGAGGAGGCCGTTCGGCAGGCGCAGATCGAACAATCCCAGCAGCGATAGGGCGAAGATTACGAAGACCGCGCCGATGAAAAGGTTAATCCATGGATTCGCTGCGATCGTCTGTGCGCCGGCTGCGCCGACGAATATCGCGGTGAGTACACCAATCGCCGTAAAGGTGACGATGATGGAGGCGCCATACACGCCCGCCATCCGAACGGACTCCGATCGCGATTCCGAGTGCTTCGTGAAGTAGGAGACGGTGAGCGGAATCATGGGGAACACGCAGGGTGTCAGCAGGGCCGCAAGGCCTGCCCCCATAGCGAGGAGGATGAACGCCCAGACACCGCCGGAGCGCGCCAGATCCAGATCGGCCGTGGCGCCCATGAATGGTACGTCGCCCGCCGATGACTCGTCATCGCGCGGATTGAGTGGATCGATCGGCGTCGTGAGCGCACCGCGGCCGTCCGTGAACCGTTCCGTCGACACGACCGCGTTGGGATCCACCACGATCGTTGCGGCAAGCTTCACCGGCGTCGGCGGCAAACACAGATCCGCGTTGCAGATCATGAATCGCGCGGTCCCGATGATTCGATGCTCACCTTGTTCCGCCGTGGAACTGATCTCGAAGGGCGCCGCGAATTGCGCGGCATCCTGGAAGTAGGTGACGTTCGTTTCGAAGTAGGGATCGAAGGCGGAAATCGGCGGAGTCTGCCTCATGTCGCCGGCAAAGGAAATTCCCTCCGGCAGATCCTCCCACGTAAACGCGACGGCAAAGCTCGGACGCGGAGAGTCCAGCGCGTACATCTTCCATCCGCGCTCAATCTCCGCATCGATCAAGACCTCGAAGCGCCCACCCGGCGCGACTTCAGCCGGACGCGCCTGCGCCGACCAATCCACATACTCCGTCGCGGGAAGTATATCCTGCCCGTGCGCCGATCCGGTCAGCGCAAACGCCAGGCCCAGAAATGCCGATATGATCCGGGATGCACGCATAGCGGCCAAAAGACAAACGCCCAACGCGGCACCGGGTTCGAGACGCCCCGAAGACGAGTCCAATTCGACGGTGCCGCCAATCCGGTCTATGGCGGACGGCCTGAATCCGACGAAGGCTCGGCCCCGAAACCGGGGCCGAAGGCTCATTATGAATCGGCCGCCCCTTCCGAGATTACCTCGATGGTGACGCGGGCATCCACGCCCTTGAATACTCGGACCGTCGCTGAATACACGCCCGTCACGCGGATGTCCTCATCCAGCTCGACGTCTTTGCGATCGATCTCAAAGCCTTGCTTCCTGAGCTCGACAGCGATCTGCTGCGACGTGACCGAGCCGAAAATGCGATTGCCTTCGCCGGCCTTGGCAGCGATGACGACGCGGACGCCTTCCAGCTGCTCTTTCAGCTTCTCGGCGTCCTCGCGCTGCTTCGCAATCTTACGCGCACGCTGGCGCTGAATTTCCTCTCGATGCCGCACAAGGCCATCCGAGGCCACCCTGGCGAGACGCCGGGGGATGAGGTAGTTGCGGCCGTATCCGTCCTTGACGGTGACGATGTCTCCCTCCTCTCCGAGGTTCTCGACATCCTGTAGAAGTACCAGTTTCATCGTCGTTCTTCGGTGCTGAAAGGTTCGATGCCGGAGCGCCTCGGGCCCTAGCGAACGTTGTCGGAGGTGAAGGGCAGCAGGGCCAGATGTCGGGCGCGCTTGACGGCGCGCGTGAGCTGCCGCTGGAACTTCTGCGGCACGCCGGTGATGCGGCGAGGAAGAATCTTACCCTGCTCGTTCAGGTAACGCTTCAGAAGCTCGACATCTTTGTAGTCGACGAAATCGATCCGTTCAGGTTCGAAGCGAGGATTGGTCATGGGATTGTCGGACTTGCTCGGGCTCGGATTCGATCGGCGGTCGGAACGCTCGGCGGCTCCGGAGGGGGGCGGGCTAGACATCATCATCTTCATCCTCCTCATCGTCATCGTCATCTCCATCGGCGACGGGAACGGCCCGGGCGGCAGCCTCGGCGGCGCGTCTTACCCCTTCCGCCTTGACCCGTTCGTAGTGCTGAAGCATCTTCGAATCCATCTTCAGCGTGAGATAGCGGAGGATGTCATCCTCGATTTCGAGCGCTCGTTCCAGACGCCCAATCAGGCCGCCGTCGGCCTTGAAGTAGAGGTTGACGTAATAGCCGTTTCGCTTCTTGTTGATGGGATACGCGAGACGCCGCGTGCCCCATTCGTCGACCTCGATGATCTCGCCCCCATTCTCTTCGATGAACTTGCGCACTCGATTGACGAGTCCGCGAATCTGATCATCGTTGAGAACGCCGTTGACGATGTAGGTCAGCTCGTACGTATTCTGAGCCATCGTTCTCCCTGTGGTATAATCGTGTGGATTATGCCCTTCGCCGCATGCGAAGAGCAGGGTTTTGTGGCGCGTATCTACGTAACCGAAACGGCGTCGTTCCGGAATCAGGGGTGTTTGTCCGGCCGCTCTCGCTTTTTCGCCTCCTCTTCTTGCGGGTCGTACAGCATGCCCGTACAGAGGCACATGGTCCGGTTGGTGCGCGTCAGCACATCGAAGTTCGGGCAGCTCTTGCAGCCGTCCCAGAAGACCTCGTCCGTCGTGAGCTCCGAGAAGGTCACGGGCTTGTAGCCAAGCTCCGAATTGATCTTCATGACGGCGAGACTCGTCGTGATGCCGAAGATCTTGGCGTCCGGATACTTCTCGCGCGAGAGCTCGAAGATGCGGCGCTTGATCAGCTTGGCGAGGCCCATCTTCCGGAATTCCGGAGCAACGATGAGGCCGGAGTTCGCCACGTACTTTCCGTGGCTCCACGTCTCGATGTAGCAAAAGCCTGCCAGCCTCTCACCCCCGAGGGCAATGACGGCTTTTCCCTCCTCCATCTTCCGCCGAACGTACTCGGGCTCCCTTTTCGCGATGCCGGTGCCCCGCGCTTTGGCGGCCGATTCGATCAGCTCACAGATCTGTGGGGCAAAGCGAAAGTGCTCCGGCCCGGCAACCGTAATCACGAACTCCTCGATGACGTCGACTTCATCGATGGGGACTATCTGAGGGGATGGGAGGCTCATTCAGGTACACCTCGACGGAATGTGAACCTCGGATACATCGCGTATTTCGCAATGATCCGATAGGATTTCGGGCGGAATCGCTTCCGACGTAGAATTTTTTATCAGGATGTCAGCCCTCCCCCAGACCGGCGAGCTTCTCCACGTTCTCGGCCGTCCTCAGTGCGGCGATGATCTCATCCAGTTCGCCCTCGATCACCTTGTGCAGCGGGTGGTTCTTCTCGTCTCCTTCGAGCCGATGGTCCGTGACGCGATCCTGTGGAAAGTTGTAAGTCCGGATCTTGGCCGATCTATCCCCCGAGCCCACCATCGAGCGGCGTGCCTCGCTGCGCTCAGACTGCCGGCGCTCCAGCTCCATCTCGTAGAGCCGGGAGCGGAGCACCCTCATCGCCTTGTCCTTGTTCTTGTGTTGGCTTTTCTCGTCCTGGCACGTCACGACCAGTCCGGTCGGGATGTGCGTGATGCGAACGGCCGAGTCGGTCGTGTTCACGGATTGCCCGCCCGGCCCGCTCGAGCGGAATACGTCGATCTTCAGATCATTCGGGTGAATGTCGACGTCGACGTCCTCGGCCTCGGGCAGCACGGCGACCGTCGCCGCCGAGGTATGCAGCCGGCCGCTCGATTCCGTCGCGGGTACGCGCTGCACACGATGCACGCCGCTTTCGTACTTCATGGTTCCATAGGCCTCAGGACCCTGGAACGAGGCGATGATTTCCTTAAAACCTCCCTGTGAACCTGGTGAGGCTTCGATCACCTCGATCTTCCACTTGTGGCGCTCGCCGAATTTCTGATACATCCGAAACAGATCACCCACGAAAAGCGCAGCCTCATCCCCACCGGTGCCGGCCCGGATTTCGACGATGGCATCCTTCAGGTCTTCGGGATCTCTCGGGATGAGGAGCAACCGGAGCTCGTTTTCGATTTTCGGGAGCCTCTCCTCCAACTCCTCGAGCTCCTCGCGGGCCATCTCCGCCAGCTCCGCGTCCTTCTCGGCAGCAATCATTTCGCGCAGATCGTCCCTTTCCGCCAGCAGACGTTCGTAGCGCTCGATAGACTTGACGACCTCCTCGAGCGCCGTGTGCTCCTGTCCGAGCTCTTTCATGCGCTGCGGATTCGTCGCCACCTCTGGCTCCGCCATGAGCCGGGTGATCTCATCGAACCTGTTCTTTATGTCCGCCAGCGCTTCGCGATTGATCATGATCGGCGCGTAGTTTCAAATGCGTCACATCAACGCGAATACCGGTCTGATGTTCGATGAAGTAGCACTCCCCATCGCGAGTAACCACTCCTCGATTTGCAGGTTCGGAATAAAGCTCCGAAGGACTGATCGCATCGCTGTAGAATGCCCGATTCTACATGCACGACATATCCTGCGCGTCGATTTTCGGTAGAGAATATTATCGGATGGTGGACGCAGGCATCCTGCACGGCTGCTATACCGCCGGATCGTAGAGCAAAGGAAAGAACTGGCCGCCCATCCGCTCCCCTTTCGGGATCGGCGGCACGCCCTCCAGAAGCGGCTCGTCCGTCGCCGACCTTACTCCATCGCGAAAGACATTGATCACTATCGCCCTTCTCGGCCGATCCGTCCGATTTTCGTACGAGCCGTGCACGAGCAGGGGATGATGGAAGGTCGCCTCGCCCGCGTTCAGCTCCACGGCAACCGGCCGAAAGGCCTCCTTCTGCTCGTCGGACAGCACGGACTGGATGGCCTCCATGTCTCCGGCGAGGCCCGTTACCGGCAGGAGATCCCACCGATGGCTTCCGGGCACGTATTGGATGCAGCCGTTCTCGAGGGTGGCATCATCCAGCCCGATCCAGCACGTAAGGTGCGCGAGCGGCTTCGTGCGCGTCCAGTAGGAGTAGTCCTGATGCCAGGCGACTACGCCACCGTGCTGCGCCGGCTTGCAGAATAGCTGATCGTGCCAGAACCGGACGGCGCCATCGAGGAGCTGACTTGCCGGCCCGGTGATTGCCGGATTCCACAGGATGTCGTGGAAACCGGGCCGCAAGCGCCACGCACCCAGGGCGTGGAAGAGCACCTTGTTCGGATCGGGCGATTCGTTCGTGTGGTATTCGTACCAGAGTTCATGGCCGTCGTGTTTGGGCGCGAAGAACTCATCCAGCTCCGATCGGAGCACCTCGATCTGGTCGGGGGTCAGGACCCGGATTCCCGACAGATAACCATTCTCTTCGAAGAAGGCCAGCTGCTCGCGCGTGAGCTCCGCGGCGGGCGTCTCGATGAATAGGTCGGTGAGCGGCTCGTGGAAGGTGGATAGGTCGTTCATGGTCAGTAGTTGGATGTTGAGCCCGGCCGTCCGGTCCACATGGTGGCCTGACTTCCTAATCTACTCGACCGTCACCGACTTCGCGAGATTTCGCGGTTGATCCACGTCGCAGCCCCGCATCACGGCGATGTGATAGGAGAGCAGCTGCAACGGTACCACCGTCAATAGCGGAGAGAGGAATTCCTCTGTATGCGGAATCCGAATGACGTACTCGCAAAGCGAATCCAGCTCGTGATTCCCTTCATCCGTGATCGCGATAACCGAGCCCCTGCGCGCGACGACCTCCTCGATATTCGACACGATTTTGTCGTAGGACCGATCGCGCATGGCGATGAATACGACGGGCATGAAGCGGTCGATGAGAGCGATGGGACCATGCTTCATCTCCGCGGCAGGATATCCCTCGGCGTGGATATAGGAGATCTCCTTTAGCTTCAGCGCACCTTCCAGGGCCACGGGGAAATTGTAGCCGCGACCCAGGTAGAGGAAATTGCTCGCATAGCGATAAATGCGTGCCATCTCTCGGATCTCGTCGTCCATCGTGAGCACTTCTCGCACCTTCTCGGGTATCCGGTGCACGGCCTCGAGGCTCTGCGTGAACTCGGCGTCGGTCAGCGTGCGGCCCTCGGCCAGCTTGAGGGCAATCATGGCAAGCACCATCACCTGCGACGTGAAGGCTTTTGTCGAAGCCACCCCGATCTCCGGCCCGGCGTGCAGGTAGACGCCGGCATCCGTTTCGCGGGCGATCGTGGATCCTACGACGTTGCAGATGCCCAGGCATAGAATGCCCTTTTCGTGGGCCTCGCGCACGGCGGCCAGCGTATCGGCCGTCTCGCCGCTCTGCGAGATGACGAGCACCACATCGCCATCCCGAAGAATGGGATCGCGATAGCGAAATTCGCTGGCGTACTCGACCTCTACGGGAATGCGCGCAAACTCCTCGATGAGGTATTCCCCGACCAGGCCTGCATGCCACGACGTGCCGCACGCGCAGATGACGATACGCTCCGCCTGCTGCAGCTTCTCGAGAACATCCATCAGCCCTCCGAGCTTGACCGTGTTCTCCTCCAGTCGGATGCGGCCGCGAATGCAGTTTTCGAGGGCCTCCGGCTGCTCCATGATCTCTTTGAGCATGAAGTGCTCGAACCCGCCCTTCTCGATCTGCTCGAGGTCCCACTCGAGCTGGTGAATCTCCTTCTCGAGCGGCGTGTTGTCGATGGTTTTCACCTCGTACCCGGAACGCCGCACGACCACCATCTCCCCGTCATTCAGGTACACGACCTGGCGCGTATGCTCGACGAGTGGCGCAGCGTCGGAAGCCACGAAATACTCGTTATCCCCCACTCCGAGGATGAGCGGGCTGCCCTTGCGCGCGGCGATCAGAAGATCGTCATCCTCCCCACTAACAACTGCGATTCCGTACGTGCCCACGACCTGCGTAAGCGCCTGCCGCACGGCTTCTTCCAGGGGGAGGCCGGTCGATCGGCGGACATCGGCAATCAATTCTGCCAGCACCTCCGTGTCGGTCTGGCTTTGGAAGGTGACGCCCTTCTTCTTCAGGCTCTCTCGAAGCGCGGCATAGTTCTCGATGATGCCGTTGTGTACGAGAGCGAAATCGACATCGTCATCGGCGTGGGGGTGGGCGTTCACATCGCTCGGCGGGCCGTGCGTCGCCCATCGAGTATGACCGATGCCGATCGTCCCTGTCGTAGGGTCCGTTCTTAGGAGGGCGGCGAGATCGCTGACCTTCCCCTTTTTCTTGCGGATGGTCAGACCATCGGCATTCACGACGGCAATGCCGGCGCTGTCATAACCCCGATACTCCAACCGCTGGAGTCCGGTGAGAAGAATGTCTGGTGCCTCGCGGCTTCCGATGTACCCAACTATTCCGCACATTCGCCGAGGTGGCTTGTCGAGTGGATGCCAGATGTCTTTCGTACATCGCCTTTACTGCTCCGACACTGCCACCGGCTGGCGAAGGGTGCGGCCGAGCGCCTCGGCGATCATGCGCACCTGCCGCATCAGATCGATGAATTGATCGAAGTAGAGCGATTGCGGTCCATCGCTCTTTGCCGAGGGCGGGTCAGGATGGATTTCGACCATGATGCCATCGGCACCTGCCGCGACGGCCGCGCGCGCCATTGGAATAACTTTGCCGCGAATACCCGTGCCGTGACTCGGGTCGACGATCACCGGCAGATGGCTCATCGAATTGAGTACCGGCACGGCAGAGAGATCTAGGGTGTTGCGCGTGTAGGTCTCGAATGTCCGAATCCCTCGCTCGCACAAAATCACGTGCGGGTTGCCGTGGGACAGCACATACTCGGCGCTCATGAGCCACTCGTCGATGGTCGCGGAGGCGCCCCGCTTCAAAAAAACCGGCTTGTCGCTCTTCCCGATCTCCTTCAGCAGCGGGAAGTTCTGCATGTTGCGAGCGCCAATCTGGAAAACATCGGTGTACGGATAGATGAGATCGATCTGACTGATCTCCATCACCTCCGTGATGACGTTGAGCCCGTGACGATCGGCGGCCTCGCGCATCAGTCTCAATCCTTCCTCTCCGAGACCCTGGAAGGAGTACGGTGAGGTGCGTGGTTTGAAGGCGCCGCCGCGGAGGAAGGTGGCCCCGTGGGCGACTACGTGCGCGGCACATTGCTCGATCTGTTCCTCGCTTTCGACGGAGCACGGTCCGGCCATGACGACGATCTCCTGGCCGCCGATGCGTGTACCGTTTATGTCGATGACGGTGTTCTCCTTCTTCCAGGACCGGCTGGCAAATTTGTAGGGCTCCGTGACGCGGTAGACCTCGGCGACGCCGTCCAGGACTTTGATGTGCCGCGTGTCGAACTCCGGCTTGACGCCAATGGCGCCCAACACCGTCTGATTGACGCCGCTCGACCGGTGCACGTCAAATCCGTAGCCATTCAGTCGTTCGATGACCTCCTGGATCTGACTCTCCTCAGCACCGGGCTGCATTACTACGACCATAGGGGAAACCTGGTAGAAAGAAAGAAAAGATATGTTGTCCTTCTCTGAACGGAGGTCGGATGTCAGAAATCAGAAGTCCGATCTCCGCCGCTAACTTGTGTACTCTGCCGGCCTCTGACCTCCCGCCTCTGACTTCCGACCTCTGACCTCTGACTTCTGACCTCTGACT
>CBFGRV010000036.1:0-30737 GCA_965651265.1 uncultured Rhodothermales bacterium | reverse complement strand
GGGCGCAGGGAGGCATTGCGAAGGAGGAACAGCGAGTCATCTTCGGCGGCCTCGAACTGGGGCTTGAGGCGCTCCAATTCGGTTATCAAAGCCAGCGAATCCTCCGAAGATGGCTGCTTGCCCAGGGTAACGTATTCGACGGAATAGGTACGCTGCTGCCGGTAGTCCTCCCGGTTCGCATTGTAGAAATTCCGGAGGTCGCGATCCGTGACCGTCACCGAATCATTCGGGATCGTCGCGTACCGGATGCCCACCCACTCCGCATCGATGCGAGTATTCCGCCGCCGATACTCATCCAAAATGTCCTGCTCGCTCACGCGCACGGTGGCGCCGATGAGATTGCCCATCTTCTGGGCCCGACGCTCGGACCGGAGGTATTCCTCGATCTGAATCCATTGCTCTCGCGACTCCGGATTCTGGATAAAGCTTCGTAGCAGTGCCTGGTCGACACCACCCTCTTCATTGCCGAAGTATGCCGGGATGATGGGGTGTGGATTCGGCCCGAGCACCATGTCGTACACCTCGTCATCCGTCACGCGAATGCCGAGGCGGTCCATCTCATGCTCGAGCAGCTTGTTTTCTACGAGTTGCTGAAAGACGAGCTCGCGCTGCTGATCGAGGAGTTGTGGCGGCATCGACTCCCCGGTACGCTGCTGATACTGCTGTACCTGAGCATCGACCACCTGGGCATATTCCTCGTAGGTCACGGGGTCACCATCGACAACGATGATGTTCGTGCCACCGCCCATCCCGATCACATCCAGGCCACCGGAATCCTGCAGTACCCAGATGACGCCGAATGCAAAGACGAGAATCCACAGGACGATCCCCGTGTTCTCGCGCATTTTGTTCATTGTGCCCATCAGGCAACCTCCGTCACGTCAGATTCACTTCGTAATCGCATCGCGAGCGCGATCGATGACTTGCCGGAGCGGCCGCCAGGCGCGACAGGGAAGAGGCCCGTCGCTATGGGGAAACCGGGAGGTCGAGAGCGGCCGACCGGCGAGACTCCGCAATCACATTTTGCGAAAGTCCGCTAATATACCGGACCTCTCCCTAATTGTTCGTAGAGGATCGAGAGAAGATTGATCTGCCCGCCGAGGCCGGCGAACGAGTGCCTAGGCGGCCATCGAACGGGTCTCGTAGAGGCGCGTGCGCAGCGTCAGAAGGATTTTGCCCAGGATCTGCGAGATTCGCGCCTCGGTCAGATTCAAGAGTGAAGCGATCTCGCGCAAGGTGAGATCCTCGAAGTAGTAGAGCGCGAGGATTGTCTGTTCACGCTCTGGAAGTCCCTTTATGAGCGTGGCGACGTAATCGTAGAAGGACTCCTTGTCGATCTGTTCGAAGTTGTTCTCCGCATCCTCGTTGGGAAGCGACTCCAGGAGCGCCTGCTCTCCTTCGCTGCCGGTCGGTTCATGCAGGGAGAGGGAGTAGCGGCTCTGCGCGTCGCGCAGGAGGGTGTGGTACTCCGCGAGCGACATGTCCAGGTACTCGGCAACATCCTGATCTTCGGGCTCGCCGCAGAGCATCTGCCGGAGCGTCTCGATCGCCGTTTGCGCTTCGGCGAGCATGCGCCGGCGCTCTCTCGGTAGAGCGTCGATGGATCGAAGGTAGTCGACGAGCGCCCCACGGACCCGACCGTACGCGTACGACACGAACGGCGTACCCCGATCGGGATCGTAGCTGTCAAGGGCCTGCAGCAAGCCGAGAAGGCCTACATCTTCGAGGTCTTCGCGTGTGGCCAGAGGGTGATCTGGAATCGAAAGCCGGCCAATGAGAGATCGAACGAGCGGCACGGCAGCGACAACGACGGCCTCCCGATTGCCAGGGTTTGGGTCATGTGCATGCTGTTCCGCGAGGCTTTGAAGGTCTTGAGACATAGTGGGTGGACTCCAGGGAGGATGAAGGTGGGATACCAGGTTGAAGTTGCAGGGGTGGGGCGAGCCCAGTTCAGCAATTGATTAAGTGCTTAAACAAGATGTATGCCATTGGGGGCGAACGTTGCGAAGCAATAATCGAAGAGGGAGACGAGGCGCGCGACAGAGTACCCTCAAGAGCGCCGCCCATTTCGTATGGCGGCGGATTCGGGGATGGCGTGCAAGGGGAGATGTCGGGAAAAAGTACAAGGATGGGTAATATGGTAACCCCCGCATTCTTGACCGTCCGACGTCGGGAAATTCGGCGCGGAATACGTCGTGAGATTCGGGAAATTCTTGCCGTGCTGGCGGGCCGTTGCGCGGCCGTTCTGGTGAGGGGACAAGGTGTCCGAGAGGTGGCATGTGCTTTGACCTTCGGCGATCGATCGTCATCGATGTAAACAACGCCATTCGGCGTGAGCCGCGGTCCGCCACCCGCGAACCGCTGAAGTACCAGCCATCTTGCATGAACGAACCTCAATCCAGAGCGTCGCTCTCACTTGACGAGCTACCGGACGATGAGTCGCTCCTCCGGTTTTCGCAGATACTCACCCACCGACTCGGAGGATTGGTAGCCGGCATCGAAGGGTATGCGCTTCTTCTAAGCGAGACGCTATCGACCAAAGAGCAACGCGACCTGCTCCGTTCGATTCTCGATGGTGCGGCTCGGATGGAGACCGTGCTCACCGACCTGTATTTGTATAGCCAGTCGCGGCGCCCCTCGGCCGCCCCACTTCGCGTGTGCGATCTGACGAATGATGTCGTGGCGGCGCTGGAGGACGCAGAGGAGAGGAAGGTCCGCATCGAGACCGAGCCGGCAGCAGCCGATCGGCTACTGCGGGCGGATCCCTTCTTGCTGGGACAGGCGATCCTGGCCCTCGTCCGAAATGCCCTTGAGGCCGCGGGGCCCGGCCGCGAAATCCTCGTCAAGTCGCGCCTGGAGGGGGACCACGTCTGCTTCGATGTTCGTAATGAAGGCACAATCGACGTCGAACGTCCGGAAACGACGATCTTCGTACCCTTCTACACGACGAAGGCGCAGAACCTGGGCGTCGGACTCTCGATTGCTCATCGCATTGCAGAATCACATGGAGGTTCGCTGAAGCTTACGGCCAACTCGCCCGAAGAAGGCACCCGATTCACCCTATCCATTCCGGTGGATGCTTGAAGGCTCCACATGACCTGGGCTGGACGGAATTAGCGGCGTAACCTATACTTCCTACAGTTCCTCACCTCGTATACGTCGTGTTTGCCCGATGAGCCAGAAGCCGAAGATTCTCTTCGTCGACGATGAACAGATGCTCCATGGCCTTTTCGATCGCCTTTTCTCGCGGAGCGGGATGGAGGTGCGAAGTTGCCTGACAGCCCGCCAGGCCATGGATGCCCTCGCGGAGGAGAACTTCGATCTCGTCGTCACGGATTTCATGATGCCCGACATCGACGGGCTGCAGCTGCTCGGCCACATCCGTGAAGAGTATCCTGATACCAAGGTGATGATGATCACCGCCCATGCGAACGTGCAGCATGCGGTTCGTTCGATGAAGAGCGGCGCCATC
Organism: uncultured Rhodothermales bacterium; assembly: GCA_965651265.1. Lineage (GTDB taxonomy): Bacteria > Bacteroidota > Rhodothermia > Rhodothermales > VXPQ01 > CBFGRV01. Next base: position 27,265 of record CBFGRV010000036.1, on the reverse strand, counting down.
GACTACATCCCCAAGCCGTTTGCGACGGCGGAGCTCGTCGAGCGCGTGCGTCAGGTGCTCGCTTCTGACGGACCGACACCCGCTGCGCCTGAATCCCGCAAACAGCGCAGCAAGAAATCCCAGAAGAGCCTGCCCGATTTCGTCGGGGAGCATCCTTCCGTGAAGAGGCTGAAGGAGATGCTGCCTCGCCTGAGTCGGAATCAGGCCCCCGTGTTCATCCAGGGCGAGAGCGGTACGGGAAAAGAGATCCTGGCCAAGCTGATCCACCTGTCAAGCGACCGGGCCGGCGGACCTTATGTGACGCTGAATTGCGCCAACCTCCCGCGGGAATTGGTTGAAAGCCATCTCTTTGGCCATCGAAAGGGCGCATTTACGGGCGCCGTGGACGACATGACGGGCGCTTTCGAACGAGCCGACGGAGGCACGCTACTCCTGGATGAGATCACGGAGATCGACCTGCCCGTCCAGGCCAAACTATTGCGCGTTCTCCAGGAGAAGGAGTTCCAGAAGGTTGGATCCTCCGAATCGAAGCAGGTAGACGTCCGGGTAATCGCCACCAGTAACCGCAAGCTCAGCGATGCCATTGCAGCGGGGCTGTTTCGGGACGACCTATATCATCGGATTTCGGTATTCCCGCTCAGTGTGCCACCTCTCCGCGATCGCCTCAACGACATCCCCCGGCTCGCCGAACACTTCGTGGGGAAGTATTGCCGGCTATATGGCCTGCCCGACAAGACAGTCTCCGACGAGTTGATCGCTTACTTCATGGATTACTCCTGGCCGGGCAACGTGCGAGAGCTGGAAAACATGGTCCAGCGCGGAGTACTGCTATCCGCCGAGCGCACGCTGATCGAGCCTGAGGATGTATTCAACGACTTCTTCTCCGATGCCGGCAAGGAAGCCGGCGGAAAAACGGGGTCAGTCGATTCGCTGCCGCGCCTGACGACCATCGAGGAGATGGAGCGGCACATGATCCTTCGAGCGCTGGGCGACTCGGACAACAATCAGCAGCGAGCGGCCGAGCAACTCGGCATCAGCGCACGCACGATCCGGAACAAGCTGAAGAAGTACCGGGAGGAGGGCCACATTTCGTAGCCCCGAGTATGGTTTCGGCTAGAGGTCGTCTGCGAGCCGGCGTGCGATGGTATCGAGGACGTCCGCACGATGGTAGTAACCTCCCCGAATGCGATCCTTGATCTCCTCGAGGCGGTGGGTGGGGAGCTCGGGTACTCTGCGCAGGATCTCTCGAGCGCGCGCTAGCTCGGTCTCCGGCTGACCGGATCGGCTCCGCTCAGCGCGAGGGTGTGTACGACGAGCGCTACCGCTGTCACGTCCGACGCGGCGCGATCGGTCCCTCGGCCGGTTGAGTTCGTCCTCGACTGGCGTCATCCTGGTAGCTCCGAAGTGGTAGGGATGAGATGGTGGGAATACCTCGAGGTATTCGTCCCGGCCAGGGCACGTGCGGAAGAACTCCGCCTTTGTGTGGCTACGTCAACCAGCTTCGGATTGGTCCCAGCGGAGTCAAAATGGGCTGCCGACCTCGCCGGGGAATTGCGCCTCCGAGTAGAAAGGCCCTGTAGGGGCTAGCTTGCCAACCGCAGCGCGCCAAGCTCCATCAGACGACGCGCCTCCTGGACCTGACCCTCTCGAATGCACAGTCCCACGACGCGGCGCCGGAGCAACTCGTTGGTGGGATCCAGGTCATAGATGTCCCGATAGAGGGCAAGTGCCTCCTTGTGCCAGCCGCGGCGAACGAGCGTCTGGATGAGAACGTCGGCTTTGTCGGTCGATTTGTTCTTGATGAGCTCACGAGCGGCCTCTTCTGCATCGGCCGGCCGCTCACGATAGAAAGCGAGCCGGAACCAGTCTTCCTGAAGCACGGGCGGCATCGAGGCCACACCCGCGGGAAAAGCCAGCAGGAGTTGGGCTGCCGTCTGGTCCCAGCTTTTGGTCATCCACGCGCACGCCGCACGCAGGACATGGCGATCCGTGCGGGTAAGCGGTTCATCCCATCCCCGCGATCGTGCCGGCGGCGTGACCGACTTGAGGTGTTCGGCGGCCGCCCGGTAGTCTTTCTCGGCGATGTAGATGCTCAAGAGCGTGCGATGCGCCAGCCACTGATTCGAGTAGAGCGCGAGGGAATCGTGGGCCATTTGCCGCGCTACCTTATACATGCCGTTGTCGAAGGCAGCCGTCGCCAATGCGGAGAGTAGCGCCGCCCGATGCTCATCCGAGAGGGACTTCGAGCGTAAGAGATCGTAACCGATACGGAATGCCGGGCGCGTACGTCCGTCTCGCAGTTCCACCCAGACCGGCGCAAGTGCGGCCGGCAACTTCCTCGGGCCGGAATAGGTCGGCCGCGGAATCCGGTAGCTGGCGAGAAACGAGTTTTCGAGGTTGTGGAGCAGCATCGGTCCTTCCGTTTGGATTTCCGTATCGGTGCGCCGACGGGCTCCGGGAACTCTGCACGATGGCCGCCCGGTCGCTCAGATGCGCGGATACGCTCCAGATTCAAACACCGAGCCAATGGTATTCAGAAGGTCGAGAAAACGGATTCTCGACCGCCATGTATCCGTGGTCGGGCAGAATATTCCTCGAGTGAACGGCAGGAGTTGCCGGGCGAGCAACCAGTCGGACTTAAGAATCATCCTACTCTGATACCACGTCCTATCTGGATGCAAATCGTTAGCCGATCATCTCTCATCTTCCATCTGGCCATCGCCGCCATCACCGGCGTTGGCGTTGGCGTCGCCGCTTCCGCCGTGAGCGACTATGGCTGGGTGATGGGGCTGGCCGCCCTCCTTGCCGGCATCTGGATGGTCCTCTGGAAGCCGTTGCGTCGCCGGCGTGCGGTGCAGCGCGAAATGCCGGAAGTTCGCGCCTGGCTCGAACGCAATTACCCCTGGTCCTCGGCCATCGACCTCGTCCGATTCGAGGCAGACGTAAAGATCCTGCTCGACGAATGGACCTTCGAAGGAGTGGGTGGGGTGGATGTCACCCCGAAGATGCGTCTCGCTGTTGCCGGTGGAGCGGCGCTGCTACTGCACGGCCGACCGGAATGGGAGCTGCCACGCCGGCAGAGCGTCCTGTTCTATCCGGATCGATTCGACGAAGACTACCTGCTCAACGACGAGGCCGCCTTCGATGGGATGGCGCATCAGCAGGGTCCCGTTATTCTCTCCGCAGCTGCCGTCGAGGAGAGCTGGGCGCATCCGACAGACGGCAACAATGTCGTGCTTCACGAACTCGCACATCTGCTCGATTACAAGAACGCCTTTGCGGATGGAGTCCCGTCGCTGCTCGATCCGGGATCTACGGTTGCCTGGCAGGAGCTCGTCAGAAAGGAGATGAAACGCGTACGCCTCGGCCGGTCGATGCTACGTAGATACGCCGCGCGCAACCCGGCCGAATTCTTTGCTGTGGCCGTAGAGAACTACTTTGAAAGGCCCGATGTGATGGCGGAGCGGCACCCGGAGCTGTACGCCGCACTCAAGGCGCTTTTTCAGCTGGATCTACTGGCCGGCGTCCAGGTGGCCGCCCAGGGTCAACAGTCGGAAGCGTGACTATGCTTCCGCAGGATCTACGTGCACCAATCGCCGATCGCCGCGCGTCCGGGAGAAACGAACGGTGCCGCTCGTCGTCGCGAACAGGGTATCGTCGTTGCCACGACCCACATTATCGCCGGGATGAAACTTCGTGCCCCGCTGCCGGACGATAATACTGCCGGCCTGCACGAACTCGCCGCCAAAAGCTTTCACGCCCAGCATCTTCGGGTTCGAGTCGCGACCGTTCTTGGTTGATCCTACGCCTTTCTTATGTGCCATCTTTCTATAGAATCGAAATGAATGCTAACACTAGCCTATTCGGACGCGGCTGATGCCTCGTTCTCGGCGGCATCCACCGGCTCCGTCTCCGCAGCCTTCGGCGCTTTCTTCTTTTTAGTAGATTTGGAAGCGCTCTTCTTGCCACCTGCAGAAAGCTCTTTGATCTCAATGCGGGTGTAGGGCTGCCGGTGACCTTTTTTCACCTTGAATCGCTTGCGCCGCTTCTTCCGGAAAACGAGAATCTTGTCTCCCCGAACGTGTTCGACGACGGTGGCCGTTATGGCGGCATTGTCGATGGTCGGGGTGCCGATCTGAACGTCGTCGCCGTCGGCGATGAGTAGCACCCGGTCGAGGGTAATCGATTCGTCAACGCCGGCGTTTAGTCGAGGTACGATGAGATTATCGTTTTCGGCTACCTTATACTGCTTGCCGGCGATCTCAACGATTGCGTACATGTCTGCCTCTGCTTTGGAGCGCCGGGTTGGTTACCGGCGCGAGAGTTCTAGCATCAAGCCTGGAAAAAACCATCGAGCCTACACAAGGAGCGGCCAGGAGTTCCGCGGCCGCACCCTGAGGATGTGCCATCAACACGAAGATAAATGGAAATTACGCTGCCTACCAGCGGTCTAGTGATACGCCCCGGAAAGCTAATCTGCGTGGGTCAGAATTACGCGAGGCATGCAGCCGAGATGGGTAGTGAGGTGCCGTCGCAGCCGGTTCTTTTCTTGAAGCCGTCGACCGCTCTTGTGGGCCATGGCGGCCGGGTTCTTCTTCCACGCCAATCCGCAGAGGTACATCACGAACTCGAGTTGGTCGTTGCCATCGGGCGCGGAGGCAAGAACATCGCAGAAACCGACGCCCTGAACCACGTCGACGGCTATGGGATCGGTCTAGACATGACGGCACGTGATCTGCAGTCGGCTGCAAAAGCAAAGGGGCATCCGTGGGCCGTAGCGAAAGGGTTTGACACGTTCGCTCCGCTCGGGCCACTGGTGAAGGCCCACGAAATCCAGGATCCGCAGAATCTTACCTTGACGCTCCAGGTCAATGGCGAAGTACGCCAGACCGTACATACACGCGACATGGTCTTCTCGGTAGCAGCCCTCATCTCCTACAGCTCGTCCATCTTCACGCTGATGCCCGGAGACCTGATCTTTACGGGAACGGCTGAGGGCGTCGGGCCCGTGCAAGACGGCGATCGGATGGAGGCATCCGGAGATAGATTGCCGGATCTGCGCATCAAGGTGCGCCGCGAGTCCTGACGGGAAGTCCCCGAATCAGGTATCGGCCGGTAGCCACGCGTCATCCGTCAGGGCAAGCATCCGCTCGACCAGCTCCTGCACCGTTCCGCGCCGGCGAATCAGCCTGAGTTCGCCCGACTCAGTAAGGAGAACTTCTGCCGGGAGCGGCCGCAGGTTGTACTCGGATGCCATCGCCATTCCATATGCGCCTGCATCCAGGATCGCCAGCACGTCACCCTCGCGAATTTCGTGAACCGGCCGCTCTCTCGCGAAGACGTCTCCCGACTCACAAATATTCCCCGTGACATCATAGGTACGCAGCGGTCCATCGGGATTGGAGAGGTTCACGATGCCGTGATAGGCGCCGTATATCGCCGGTCGAACGAGGTGTCCCATTCCGGAGTCCGTTCCGGCGAACAGACGCCCACGGTTCGACTTCACGGTGTTCACGCGAACCAACAGCACGCCGGCCTGCGCCGACAGGAAGCGGCCTGGTTCGAACCAGAAGGTGAGATCTTTTGACGGGTGCCTTTCCAGAAATCGGCGCAGGGGGTCCACGATGACGGCCCGAAAGTTCTCCAGGTCCAACTCGGCTTCATCCGGCCGATACGCAACCCCCAATCCGCCTCCGAAATTCAGGAACTCAATCTCCGGGAATTTCTCCGCAGCCTCCAGAAGCACCCGCATTGCTTTCCACAGCACGTCTGTGTTGAGGATGCCGCTACCGATGTGCTGATGAAGCCCGCGCACCGCCAGATCGTGCCTGGCCGCGATCTCTTTTACCTGAGCGACTTTCTCGACGGGCACACCGAATTTTGACCGCTCGCCCGCCGTGATGACGTGCTCGTGATGTCCGCCGCCCACTTGAGGATTCAATCGTATGCAGACGGCGCTCCCTGGTGCAAAGGCGCCGAACTTATCGAGTCGCGACAACTCGCCGATGTTGAGCAATACCCCCGCGCCATGAGCATCCACCATTTCCGCATCTGTCATGTTGTTGGCGGAAAAGAGGATGCGCCCGGGCGAAAACCCTACGGCGCGGGCAAGGTGAAGCTCTCCCGGCGAAACCGCATCGATTCCCAACTCTTCGTCCAGCATGATGCGCAGAATGGCGGGGTTGCTGTTCGCCTTCATGGCGTACAGAAGGCGGATGGGAATGCCCTCGAGATGTTGCCGAAGCTTCGTGCACTGCTCGCGGATGATCCGCTCGGAGTAGAGATAGGTCGGCGTTCCGAATTCTTCGGCGGCCTGTAGAAGCGTGGCGCGGTCCATGCGCACGTCTGGCGTGGCGCTATTATTCACGTGGCGATCAATGGTTAACAGGTCGGGATCCGAATCAGTACCCCATCTGACTCATACGCCGAAGAATGATGTCTCGATACCAGCCCATCGCTCCAGGCGTGCGTTTGCGGGGATTGGGGATCACGGCGGCGAGGGATGCTGATTGCGAGCGGCCCAGGTCGGCAGCCGAGATGCCGTAGTAGTGCCGCGCGGCTGCTTCTGCACCATACACACCGCGTCCCCACTCGATTACGTTAAGATACAAAGTGAGAATCCGCTCTTTGGAGAGAAGCAGCTCGGCGAGTAATGTCAACGGCACCTCGAAAGCCTTTCGAACAAACGAGCTGTGTGTCGTCATGAATAGATTCTTGACGAGCTGCTGCGTGATGGTAGAGCCGCCCCGATGGACTCGCCCCCGTCGCACGTTGTCTTCCACGGCTTCCTGGATGGCCTGCCAGTCCACGCCCCAGTGTTCGTAGAACCGGCCGTCCTCCGCAGCCACGACGGCATTTCTGAGATGCGGAGAGATCGCGGATGCCTGCACCGGGTCGTACGAGAAAACGATGCGCTCGCCGTGGATGAGGTACTCGATGGCCCGCTGCAACTGAACGCCCGTCAGAGGAGGGAAGATAAAATTGTAGGCCACCAGGAGGATGGAGCACACCACGTAGTATCCGCCGATGGCCATCGCGAGCAGCCTGATGATGCGTCGCGCGAATCCACGAATCCCTCCTCGTCGGGTCCGTTTTCGAGCCAAAGTGGGGCGCCGGGCAGAGCTAGCGGGTGATCTCCAGGATCTCGAAAGTCACCTTGCCGGCCGGCACATCCACTTCAACGACATCGCCGGTGGATCTGCCGAGAAAGGCCTTCCCGATGGGGCTGGTGACGGAGAGGCGGCCTTGAGCAAGGTCTGCCTCCTGCTCGGAAACGAGCGTATACGACTGCACGCCACCCGTGCGATAGTTCTTCACGCGCACGGTAGAAAGGATATAAGCCTTACTTGCGTCGACTTGCTTCTCATCTACGAGTCGAGCAGCAGACACGATCTGCTCGATCTTCGCGATGCGCGCTTCGAGATGGCCCTGCTCTTCTTTCGCCGCGTCATATTCGGCGTTCTCCGACAGGTCGCCCTTCTCGCGGGCCTCCTGGATGGCGCGCGCGATCCGGGCGCGCTCTTTCACCTTAAGGAACTGGAGCTCCTTCTTTAGCTTCTCCAGCCCCTCCTCAGTCAGGTATACGGTCTGCTGCTCCTCCATGACCAAGCTCGTAAGCCTCTTCTCCAATGATGATGCTCGCTCCGATCGAACTGCTCGAAAAGACCGATGTCCTCGAAAAAGAAACGCCACGGCCCTGCCAGGCTGCGGCGATGGATGTAAGAATCGATGTCTTGCGGTGCTTCGAGAGCGAGGACGGCGCGATCGAAAGAAAACGGCTGGATGGAGGTGCATCCAGCCGATGAAGATTCATATACTCAATTATGGGGCGATGGATCCCAAAGGAATCCTACCAGCCGACTCGGCCGCCAGGACGCCGGGGTTGCGGTATGGAGACTACCTCGATACTCGGCGCCTGGGGAAGGGGCTCGACATCCGGTTCCTCTACATAAGTGAATGAATCGGACGACGGAAGAATTCGCCGGGCCGTCCAATACGACCTCGACCAGTAAGGCTCGTCCATTCGGGACACGGTGACACCGGAACTACTCGAAGCGTGCGTGAACTCACCATCACCCAGATAGATGCCGACATGCTGGGTCTTTCGAGGCCGGAAAAAAACGAGATCACCGGGTTGCAACTCGTTGCGGGATACCGGCCGGCCTTCGCGTACCTGCTGATCGGTGGTCCGGGGAAGACGCGTGGCGAAAGCATCGTCAAAGACCCTCTGAACGTAGGCCGAACAGTCCATACCACGGGCTGAAGAGCCTCCAAGGACGTGTGGGGTCCCCGACCAGCGGTCGTATTGATCGCGGATGCGGCGCTCGACATCCGGGGCTGAATGACTTGCATCGGAGCGGACCCCGGTCTTCGAATCTTCGAGGGCGACCCTCGAGCCGACGCAGCCTGTGGTGATGAGGAGAAAGGCGAAAGCACAAACGGCAGGCGAGCATCGGAAAGCTGGATGCCGCAGAACTGCGGGAAGGGCGGGAAAGAAGGTAGCGGATAAGGCCACCGGCAGATTCCGAAAAGCGTCGTTCACGGTAGAATCGATGTTCGGCATGCGTTTGGCTGTCGAGGCTTCCGTGGATCAAAGGGGGGTGTCTCACGTTCCTAACCACCGCAAGTATACGGAGCAACGCGCTTCGACAAAAACGGACGTCATCAGATCAGCAGCACAAACAGTATGCCTTATCCGGAAGCACTTGTCACGCCCATGCGCGCTGAGCTCACGCAACTCGGCGTGGAAGAACTTCGTGATGCGGAAGCCGTCGACCGGGCGATCGAGGAATCGAAAGACGGAACAATGCTCGTCGTCATCAACTCCGTCTGCGGATGTGCGGCGGCGAACGCTCGTCCTGCCGTCGCCCTTGCGCGCCGTCACGCGAAGCAGCCGGACCGGTATGTCACGGTGTTTGCCGGACAGGATCTAGAAGCCACGGCACGAGTGCGGGAGTATCTCGTTGGAATTCCCCCTTCATCTCCCTCGATGGCCCTCTTCCGCGAGGGCGATCCCGTTTTCGTGATCGAGCGCCGTCACATCGAAGGGCGCAGCGCCAGCGCGATCGCTACCGATCTCGTTCGCGCCTTCGATAGGTATTGCGGCGACGACGTTCAGGAAGCGGCGGAGGTCGAGCGGCCCGAGGTGGAGGAGACGCAAGGCGGGCACGCCCACGTCCCGAATACCTTCCGGTCCATCCTGTAGAAGCCAGATCCTCAGAGAACCTCGACTTCGAAACCCTGACCTCAGGCTTCCGGAACGCTACGGTTCGGGCAAGCTTACCCCTGCGGTATCAACTACGGCACGGCTGCTGTCAGGAAGGGGCGCCTCCACGGAATCGGCGATCGCTGGGTTGAATTCGTAGGTAAGCCAGCCATCGGCCCGATACACTTCACGGAAGGGCGAGGTGGTTGGTGGAAGTGGTGTCCTACGGACGACGTAGTTGAAACGGTATTGCCGCGCGAGATCCACGAGACGCTGTACGCTGAGAGCCTCGAAGGCGCTGTCGAGGCGGGCCGGTAGATCAGGACCGCCCCGTTTGGGGAGTTCCACAGGGGCCATATCGATGAGTCGCCTGAACCACGTGACCATCTGCTCGTCATCGTACGGAATCGCCTTGTAGTTGATGACAATCGTGCGCTGAGCTTCTGATCGGAAGCTCGAAATCGAAGGGGGAACGGCGAAGATGGCACCGTAGGCCGTATTGCGTCTGGCCCACTCCTGCACCCGGCCCAGCGGCGATTCAGCCCGAACGAATGGCCTGACTCGCTCGCGAAGGAGTCCATCGGAGCTGACCGCAAGGCCCACCGCCGTGGCGGCGAGGACCACCACCACGAGCATCCCCCATCGCGGGCGTCGAAGCACCGAGCGCGCGAGGTTCCGCAGTCGATGGGGCAGCCAGAAGGAGATCGCGCCGCTAATCAGAATGACGAAGAGCAGCTTCGCGAATACCGTCATCTTGAAAAGCTGCAGCTTTGCCACGAAAAGGATCGGGAGGATCTCCGTAAACAGGAACCCGATCGCGCAGAAGATGACGATCTGCACGATTATATAGACAATGAAATCATGGTCGTGCAGGCGTTCCCGGAAGGGCTGCCAGACGAGTGCAGCGACGCCGGCCGCAGCCAGCAGGGCGAAGCGGAGGACGCCGTGGAGGTGAAAGGACAGCGGCAGGTAGTGATGAGGCAGACGAAACTCCGCGAGGATGTAGAAGAGGGATGGATCGGCATCCACCGCGCGGGCGAATACCTGCTGATAGATGATGGGGCCGAGTGAGGGGGATGACCAGAGTGCGAACAGCATCCCGAACGCTGCGATGCCGACCAGTGAATGGGCGGCCCGCTCGCCACGTGCAAACTTGATCACCCGGATGAAGAAGAGCAGCATGGCGATGTGGAGGCCAACGAGCGCCTGAAACCAGCACGCCACACCCAGGAGAACGGGGGCCAACAGGTATCGCGAGCGGAGGAAGTGGTAGACCGCCCAGAGAGCGAACGCCCAACCCACCATGCTGGCCACCAGCATGCTATGCACGAGGTCATTGCCGCCCAGCGTCCAGACCGGCGTCAACAAGAGCGCCAGCACCACCGCCGCGGCGGACGGCAATTGATCGCGAGTAAAGTGGAAAGCCAGCCTGTAGACGGCGGCCCCGATGGCCAACCAGGTGGCCACATAAATGATGAGGACCGAGAGCCATACAGGGAGCAGCAGCGAAAGTGCGTGGATGAGCCAGACAAAGTAGGTGCGAACGCTGAACTCGCTGAGCTGGATGTTCACGAACCAGTCTTGCGTAAACAAGGCTGGATCCAGGCGATGAAGTAAGTAGGGAATGACCTCGTCCTGGTCGCTATTGCCGTAATCGTAGCCGAAGCGCAGAAAATAGAGGAGGAGGGCGCCAAGCAGCACGTATGCGGGCGGGCGTTCATCGTACGACGACGCCTCATCGCTGCGTGGTCTACGGAAACGCTGCAAGTCGGTCGGGGGGTCGTTTAGACGAGGTGTTTGTGCGCGATCCGAGTACGTCGGCCGAGCACGCCAGGGTGTGGGTGTTTAGCGCCGCCAAGATAAGCATCACCTGCCTGCCGCTACGTTCGAAATAGCGTCCGTAGATGATGAAGTAATGCTACATCCTTGCGTGAATAAAAGGTAATTCTATGATATGATTCGAGCTCACAGCCAAAGCGACGCTTGAACTCAGCGATCCCCGGCGTATTCGCGCCCATGAAGTCCCAGACCGGCGTCTCGAGGCGGGACAGCACCTCCCCGACGAGAACCGTCATGGCATGACCGGGGCGACTGCCGGCGACCCAGTAATACGACCGTGCAGGATCCGACAACATCACGATTGCGGCTTCCACATCGCCATCCTTCGTAACGGCGCCAAATGCGCGATGATTTGATGCCGTTTGTCGAACGAATTGCTCGAGCGCGCTGACGGACAGGGGAGGCCGCCGTCGATGGCGCGCATAACTCTCGCGACAAAGCCGCATGGCCGCTGCCGCGGCCGAATCTCCTTCGATGATCTCATAATCGGAACGCGCCGCGCGAAATGCGCGAGCCGTACCCTCCGACCAGCCATCCAGCAGCTCCCTCTCGGCCGCTCGGCGCACATAGGTGTAGAGCGGATCCGTTTTCCAACCTCGCCACGTCGCCGCACGCACGTCTGCGACGGAAGGATGCAAGTGGAGGATGGTGAGATCGTAGCTACGCTCCAGCTCGACAAGAATCTTATTCAGAGCCGACGACTGCGCATGGATGTCCGATTCGGACGGCTGCGACCGAAGTAGCAGCGCCGAATAAGGCGTAAACGGCGGCACGACGGCGGCGCGGTAAGGCCCGCGCTTCCGCCACGTTACGGCTGCGCCCGCTGCGAGCTCCCCATCCTCCTCGACGAAATGAAGCGCTACACTCAACCCGGCTGCTGCCGCCGCGGCGCGTACATAGTCCAGCCGAGCGAAGGCGGATCGCTGCGGGGAATCTTGCCACAGCCGTTCCCAGGCAGCCTCGTCGCGCATGCTCGGCTCGGACATCGACCGGGCTAGAGGATGTACTGACTCAGGTCGCGGTTCTTCACGACGGAACTGAGCTTCTGATCCACCATCTCCTCATCGACGACGACGGCCCCGGAGATCCGGTCCGGCACGTCGAATAAAACGTCCTCGAGCAGCGTCGTCAGAATCGTGTGGAGACGACGCGCCCCGATGTTCTCCACCTCCGCATTCACCTCTGCAGCGATGGCGGCGATTCGCCGGACTGCTCCATCCGTGAAGGTAAGCTCGACTCCTTCGGAGGCCATCAGCGCCGAGTACTGCTTGATGAGCGCGTTCTTGGGCTGCGTCAGGATCTTGTAGAAATCCTCCTCATCGAGGCTTCGAAGCTCGACGCGGATAGGGAATCGCCCCTGCATCTCCGGGATCAGGTCGCTCGGTTTAGAAACGTGAAACGCGCCGCTGGCGATGAAGAGGATGTGATCGGTCCTCACCATTCCGTGTTTCGTGGTGACGTTCGATCCCTCCACGATGGGGAGCAGGTCGCGCTGAACGCCTTCCCGGGACACATCGGGCCCACTGCCGCGCTCTCCGCCGCCGGCGACTTTGTCGATCTCGTCGATGAAGACGATGCCAGACTGCTGCACCCGCTCGAGCGCCTCGCTCTTGACCTTGTCCATGTCAATGAGCTTCTGGGCCTCTTCCTGCGCGAGAATCCCTCGAGCCTCCGCGATCTTCACCCTACGCTTTTTGCTCCTTCGGCCTCCCATGTTGCCGAAAAGATCCTGCAGGTTGACGCCCATCTCCTCGAGGCCCATGGGGCCGAACACCTGCAACATCGGCGAGCTGTCGGCCGATACCTCGATTTCTATCTCGCGTTCGTCCAGCTCACCTCGCCGCAGTTTCTCGCGAAATTTCTGTCGCGTACGCTCGAAAAGCTCGTCCTCGCCGGGCTCCTGCACGTCGTCGTCGCCATTACCAGCCGGTTGCATCGTGAATCCGGGGCCGCTGATGAGCGGATCCGTTCTCGGTTTCTTCGGGGGCGGCACGAGGATATCGAGAATGCGCTCCTCGGCCAGCTCGTCGGCGCGGTCACGGACGGATTCCGTTTGCTCGTCCCGCACCAGATTGATGGCGATGTCGACGAGGTCGCGGATCATGCTGTCCACGTCGCGACCCACATACCCGACCTCCGTAAATTTTGTGGCTTCGACCTTGATGAACGGTGCACCGGCCAATTTCGCCAGTCGCCGCGCGATCTCGGTCTTGCCGACACCGGTGGGGCCGATCATGATGATGTTGTTCGGCATGATCTCATCGCGCATGTCCTCGGACGCGTTCTGGCGCCGCCAGCGATTCCGAAGCGCGATGGCCACACTCTTCTTCGCTTCATCCTGACCGATGATGTATTTATCGAGCTCGGCTACGATATCTCGTGGTGTGAGCTCACCGGTTGGCTTGCGAAGGGGCTCTTGCACGGTCACTCTCTCCATTCCATAAACTCCTGATCGATGATGACTACCTGGGGAGGCGGTGCTAGATGCCGTCGTAGCGGTAATCTTCGGTGTAGGGTTCGTCGGCTTCGTCGCCGTAGTCGTAGTCGAGTGAATCCATCCCCGCGAATGCATCCCGCACACGAGCTACATCTGGATGCCGGTCGTCCAGTATGAGAACAGTGTAATCATGGGGAACGCCGCTGCGCTTCTCGAGGCGAACAGCCCGGTGATCCTCCAGATCGCTCACGATCGCCTTGGGATCGCATTCGTCGGCATCGAGAAGGTCCGACATCTTGCGAAGCAGTGGTGTGAGATAGACTTCCTCGTACTGGCCGAAATGCTCCTCGATGATTTCGAGGGCTCGGATGAGCGTGGGATCCTCGATGGTCCGGTATTCCCCATTTGCCCTGGGGGCTCCATCCAGATCAAACTCCCTCTGCGAGTCCACATAGCCCCGGCGCGAAGTCGCGCTGAGCAGGTCACGTGCAGGGAAGAAGAACTGTGGGTCGAGATGGGGTTCGTCCCCCATGGCTCGCGGTTCCTCCGTGCCCACGACCAGCACGCGTCGCCCATAGCGCTTGAAGACCTGGATGAGGGGCAGGTACGTACGCCTCCCGGTCAGTAGAACGAACGTCGTGATGTCCGCTCGATGGTGCAGCAGGTCCATCGCGTCGACGCAGAGCTGAAGCTCGACCGTCGGGGCATCTGAAGTGCTCGGGACGAAAAGCGGTTCGACGCCTCGGGCGTAGAGCGTGCGCAACGCACGGCTGTTCCCACCGGGCAGTCGAGTAAAATCGGCATAGGCCCTAGACACGACCGTGCGGGTGTTGCGTTCTTCTATCAAACTCCGCTGGAGGGCGTCGATCATCTCCGCGATGAGCTCATCGGCCCTGTTGCGACTTTCCGAAGCGAGATTGAGGGTATGATGAATGTTCTCGTAGTCGACGAATATGGCGGCGCGCAATTCGTCGCGCCGGCGATCATCACCTTGGTGCGCCATGAAGATTGAAGTCTTTTTATCCTGACTAATGATGATGAGAATCTCGCCCTCGCGATTCACACGTCGTTTGCCGGGGCGGGACCTAGTTTGAAGCGAGTTCCAATACGGTTAGCTCATGATTCGTGTAGATGTCGATGTCAGCCGCGATTCGAAGCGATTCTTCAACGATGGTTCGCGCGCTGAGGTGTTCGGCGTGTTTCCGGATGGCGCGCGCCGCGGCAAGGGCATAGGGGCCACCTGAGCCGATAGCGACCACGTCGTCGTCCGGCTCGATCACATCGCCCGTGCCACTGATGAGGAGAAGTCTTTCGGACGAGCCGACGGCCAGCAGAGCCTCGAGCCGCCGAAGAAAACGGTCCGTGCGCCAATCCTTGGCGAGCTCGACCGCTGCGCGCGTGACGTTGCCGCTGTACTGCTGGAGCTTTTCCTCGAATCGCTCGAAAAGTGTGAAGGCATCGGCGGTTGCCCCCGCAAAGCCTACCAGAATCTTGCCGTCATAAAGCGTCCGTACTTTTTGCGCACGGTGCTTCATGACGGTGGTCTCGAGTGTCGCTTGTCCATCCGAGCCGAGGGCCACCGACCCATTGTGCCGAACTCCGAGGACGGTCGTTCCGTGAAGCCGGAAGGAAGGTGGAGTGCTTGGCAAGGCGTCTGAGATGATCCGTTATGACAGTACCGGTCGCCTTAGACGAAATTGGACGACCAAGGTTCAGGGAGGCGATGCCGCGTAGCCGTCCGATTAGCGACTGAAGCGCGCCAGAATCTCCACGATGGCGTCCTGTGCCTCGCGGACAATACGCGTCGGCGTCGTGAAGTGGTTGCTCATCATCGAAAAAGCGAGCGGCCGTGGACCGTCGGGGTTGACATAGCCGCTCAGACTGCTCGCCCAGGTGAGGGTCCCCGTCTTCGCGCGCAGAAGGCGGTGCGCCGGGCCGCCTCGAAGCCGATGGCGCAGTGTACCGTGCTCGCCGGCGAGAGGAAGCGATTGGATGTAGGCTCGCCGGGTACCGGGGTCCTCGTGGTTCCACATATACGTTAGCAACGAGGTGGTCATGCGGGGCGTGACCAGATTCAAGCGCGAGAGTCCGCTGCCATCCACGAGCCGAATGCGGCTCGTGTCGACACCGGCCCGGACGAATGTTTCCATTGCGGCAGCAATGCCCATCGCCGCCGATCCCGGCTCGAGATCTTCATCCGGGACCGGAAATTCAACGCCAAGCCTCTTGAGCAGCAGCTCAGCGAAGAGATTCTGACTCGGTTTGTTGATGAGGGCGATAATCTCCGCCAGCGTGGGCGATTCGCGGGATGCAATTCGGCGCACCTCCGGCGCCGAGTAGTCCGGCTTTTCAGCTAGATCGTCCACATCGATGGGGGCTCCGTCCACCTCGATGCCCGCCTCGCGCAGCGTCGACGTCAGCACGTGGACGAAGAATTCCGTTGGATTCTCGACGGTGATCTCCTCCATCGTTTCACGGCCCTCGGGGACTTTCGTCGATACCTCTACCGTGTTCGTGCCGCGATACCGTCGGTACTCCTCATCGACCGAACTGTCCGGATGGACGGTGATGGTCCGGTTGATGACGTGGATATAGTCCGTATCGAACGGGTACCACTCGATTTCCGCCGGCTGGCCAAGCCGAGTACTCTTCACCTTCAGGTGGACGACGTTGTCGTTGAAGGTCAATCCACCGATCTGGGCAGCGTAATAGTAGGTCTCGTCGTCCCACGCCCAATTGGCCCCGAGCGGTTCGTCGTCAATGATATCATCGTCACCGATCACGTTGCCGGCGATTCGCCGGATGCCTGCCGCACGAAGTGAGTCGGCCCAATCACGGAAAATCCGCGTGGCATCTACATCCGCCTCCCATTGCCCTTCCGCGGATTCGTAGTGCGTCCCGATGGTGGGGTCGCCGGCGCCACGTACGATGAGATTGCCCCGCAGAACGCCGTTTTCCACCGGGCCGTCTACATACAGTCGCGTCAGCAACCGGTACATCCAGCCGAGGCGGTCCAGGGCCGCTGCGGTCGTGTAAAGCTTCGTATTTGATGCGGGAATAAAGCTTTTTCCGTCGTTGCGGGAGTAGAGCGTCTCACCCGTATTTAGGTCGACGACGTGGAGTCCCCAGAAAGCATTCGCGAAATCTTCCGTATCGAGTACGCGGTCGATCTCGCTTCGAAGGTCAACTACGGACTGCGCCGCCGCTGTCTGTACATGTGCCGGCATCAGGGGAATGACACAGAGGAGGACGATCGGCACGACTGATCGGGCCCGCACGGTATCAAGTAGTCCCAAATTCATCAATCCGTCCGCTCCTGAATTTCAATACGTTCGGGGTCGGGTTTCTGCATGACGACGAACGCGTACTCGGCGTTCGAAATGGGCGACGACGGCCGCACGAAGATCGTTAGCTCGTTTCGTCCTGCCAATGCGGCGACGGAGTCCACTGTACCGATCGGCAGGCCAGGGGGAAAGACGCCGCTGTAACCGCTCGTAACTACCAGCTGCCCGACCTGGACCGGTTCGGTTTTTACCACGTGATCGAGCCGGAGTCGATCGGCGCGCCCCCCTTCCCAGCGAACGACGCCATACGCCTGCAATGGCTGCACCTTCGCCGGGATGCGGGCGTGGGTGTTCAGATAGGGCATCACACGCGAATAGTTCTCGCTCACCAGAACGACCCGACCAAGGATGCCGCGTTCGTCGATAACGGCCATGTCCGTTGCGATGCTGTCTCGCGCACCGGCATCCAGCGTAAAGTAGTTTTGCTGTTGCGTGATGTCCTTGTTGATGATACGGACGGGTTTCAGCCGTACGTTGGTGGTGTCGCGAAAGCCGATCATCCGCCGCAGGCGCTCGTTCTCGATGACGGCCTCCCTCGAGCGGGCCACGCGGCTCGAGAGGATGATGTTCTCTTGCCGAAGGATCTCGTTCTCGTTCAGCGCTCGGAAGTAGCCGCCGACCCAGGAGAAGCGGGCCTCTAGCCATGCCGTTGCCTCCAGCGCGCCGGCACGCATCCCACGTACCAGGGAATGGTTTTTTGCGAGCATCATGCTGAGGGAAGCAGCGAGAAGGACCCCGAGGATCACCCAGTCACGAATCCGGTCCCACAGGCGAAAGGTCATTCGTACGCGTTGCGCTGCTTCAACGTTGGCATCGACACTCGGACTTCGTTGCGGCGCGAACGGATCCGGCCCGGGGCCACGCGCCGAGGGACGCGGATCAGGTGAGCACGCGTACGAAATCCTCGATGGATTCGAGGACTTTGCCCGTTCCTCGCACCACGGCCGTAAGTGGATCCTCCGCTATGTAGACGGGCAGCTCGACGCGGTTGCGGACCATCGTGTCGAGGCCTTTGAGCATGGCGCCTCCGCCGGTAAGCATGATGCCGCGCTCGAGGATGTCCGAGCCGAGCTCGGGCGGGGTGCGCTCGAGGCAGCGAAGGATCGCCGCCGTTACCTGCGCCACTGAATCGCGGAGCGCCTCGCGCACGTCCTCCGAGGAGATGGTGCGTACCTTCGGGATGCCGCTGACCAGGTCTCGGCCCTTGACCGACACCTCGAGTTCTGGGTCCAGCTCGATGGCGCTTCCAACCTCGCACTTGATGCGCTCGGCCGTCCGGTGCCCGATGAGCAAGTTGTGGTTTCGCTTGAAGTACTGAACGATGGCGTTGTCCAGCTCGTCGCCGCCCACGCGAATCGACTCGTTGATCACGATGCCCGAGAGCGCGATGACGGCGATCTCCGTCGTGCCGCCGCCGATATCGACGATCATGTTGCCGACGGGCTCCTCCACATTCAACCCGATGCCGATTGCCGCCGCCATGGGTTCATCGATGAGATAGACCTTCCGCGCACCGGCATGCTCTGCCGAGTCACGGACGGCACGCTTTTCCACCTCGGTGATGCCGCTCGGCACGCAGACGACCATATTGCGAATGGAGGCCATCCAGCTCTTCTGGACCTTCCGGATGAGCCCGCGGATGAGCTCTTCGGCCACCTCGAAATCCGCGATCACGCCATCCTTCAGGGGGCGAATCGTTTCGATCTCCTTGTGCGTGCGCTCGTGCATCTGCTGGGCTTCATAGCCGATAGCGAGCGTTTTTCCGCTGTTTCGGTGCAAGGCCACAATGCTAGGCTCATTGAGCACTATGCCCCGCCCCTTGATGTAGATCAGCGTGTTGGCTGTCCCGAGATCGATTGCGACGTCCGTCGACAAGTTGAAGAAGCCCATCTGTGTTAGTTCAAATAAGAAGTCCTGAGCCGGTCGTGCGGCAATATCGCCAATCTACACCGGAAATGAAGGATGTCGGATGGCATGCCTACGCAATTCTGATGCCGAATCATAACATCCTCAAGCGCAGCTCCGTCGCATCCTCCGATCGATATTCGCGGACGATGGACTCAATGACGGAAATGACGACGGCCCGTAAACACCATGGCCATCCCACGTTCATTGGCGGCCGCGATCACCTCGTCATCCCGAATGGAGCCCCCCGGCTGAATGGCCGCAGTAGCGCCCGTTTCGGCTGCGGCGATGAGGCCATCGGGGAAAGGAAAAAACGCATCCGAGGCCACGACCGAACCGCGGAAGTCGAGGCCGGATTTTCGCCCCTTCATGACCGCGATTTCCGACGAATCCACCCGGCTCATCTGGCCGGCTCCGATGCCTATCGTGGCGCGATCGCGCACGTAAACGATGGCATTGCTCTTCACGTGCTTGACGACCCGCCAGGCAAAATCGAGATCATCCCACTCGGCGTCGTTCGGCACGCGTTCGGTGACGACACGCACACCTTGCCGGAGCTCCCGGCGCCCCGGCAGCGGACCATCCCGAAGCTGAACCAGGACGCCGCCGGTTACGCTTCGAACGTCGACCATCTCGTCACTCCGCGCGGGGGCCAGCGATCGGATGATTCGGCGGTTCTTCTTTTGCATGAGGAACTCGAGCACGTCCGGCTCGAACTCAGGCGCGATAATGATCTCGGTAAAGATCTCATCGACGGTCTCGGCCGTAGCTCGGTCGAGGGGCCGATTCACCACCACGATTCCCCCAAACGGCGACTGCGTGTCGGTCGCGAAGGCCTTTCGATAGGCCTCGGAGAGCGAGTCCGCCTGGGCGATGCCACATGGATTGGTGTGTTTGAGGATGGCGCAGGTCGGCACGTCGGCTTCGAACTCATCGATGAGTTGCAGAGCCGCGCTGAGATCGATGAGATTGTTGAAGGAGAGTTCCTTTCCGTGCAGCTTCTCATAGAATCTCTCGGGCCGGCCGTACAGTGCAGCTTCCTGATGCGGGTTCTCGCCGTATCGTAGCTTCGCGACGCGTGGCAAGATCAGGTGGAGCGTCGCGGGCATCGATTCGTCGGCGGCGCCAGCGCTCGACGGAGCTGAGCCCGTGTCGTTGCTGGACGCCGCTTCGACCACCGCCGAATTTGGCGACCCGCTCGTCTCGCCGGAAGTGACGTTGAAGTACCGCGCGATAGCCGTGTCATAGGCCGCGGTTCTCTCAAACGCACGGCGAGCGAGGCTCCGGCGCGTCGCCAGGGAGAGACGCCCGTCGTTGCGCTCGAGCTCGTCCGCCACGGCGTCGTAATCCTCGGGCGACGTCACGGCACCGACGAAGAAGAAATTCTTCGCCGCTGCCCTGATCATCGTCGGGCCACCGATATCGATGTTTTCAATGGCCACGGCGTCCGTCACATCCGCTCCGGACGTAGCTTCCTCGAAAGGATACAGGTTGGCCACTACCAGATCGATCGGATCGACGGCCAACTCCTCCAGAGCCTGCATATCCTCCGCATCATTTCGCCTCGACAGAAGTCCGCCGTGAACATATGGATGGAGCGTCTTCACGCGTCCGCCGAGTATCTCCGGAAATCCGGTCAATTCGGACACATCCGTGACAGGCAGGCCAGCCTCGCGAAGAGTACGCGCCGTACCGCCGGTCGAAATCAGTGCGATGCCTTGCTGGTCCAATCGCTTCGCGAAGGGCACGAGCGCCGACTTGTCGAAGACGGAGATCAGCGCCCGACGGACGGGCACTAGGTCCTCAGGAGGTGGAAGATCTTTCGGGTTTATCATGAGAATCAGAATTCAATTTAGCCGGCTCAATAGCCTTAAGCGCCTCGCCGGACTCTAGAATGCGAACGCGACGTCCCTCCACGACGATGCGGCCCTGAGCGAACAGGCGCAGGGCCTCGGGATAGAGGCGATGTTCTACTTCGAGCACACGCGCGGCCACGTCGGCGGGGGTATCTTCCGGGTACACGGGGACAGGCTCCTGCAAGACGATTGGGCCCGTATCGTATTCCTCCTCGACGAGATGCACCGTTACCCCCGTCCAGTGCACGCCGTACTCGATGACCGCTTCATGCACACGCCGGCCGTACATCCCCTTACCCCCAAATGCAGGAAGAAGTGCAGGGTGGATGTTCAGCATGCGATGCCGAAAGTGCTCGACGACGCGCCTCGGAATCTTCCTCATGTAGCCCGCCAAGACGATCAAGTCAACGCCATGACCGAGGAGGGTGGATAGCATCGAGCCCGCAAGTTGATCCTCATCGCTAACCTCATTCCCCTGGAATACCACCGTGTCGATGCCGCGCGAACGCGCAAGCTCCAGGGCCGGCGCTTCGGGTCGATCGGAGCAACAAAGCACGAGGTCGATCTCCAGATCGCCGCGGTCAATTTCGTGGAGGATGGCCTGGAAGTTGGAGCCACGTCCGGAAGCAAAGACGGCGACTCTAAGACGATCTGAGGCCATCGAGGACAGTGAGAAGAGTGAGCGACTCAAACCGCCACGACCGGCTCCAGGATACCGAGACGGGCACTCGATGAAGTTACCTCCAGTCGCGCGCGCACACCAAACGGGATCGTATTCTTCACCGGAAAATGACCGTAGACGAGCCCGCGCGCCACGGGCAGATCGAGGTGCACCAGATAGTCCTCAAAAACCTGATCCATCGTGAGCGTGGGGGTGTCCTCCTCGGGCTCCCATTCCGTAAATCCACCGATTACAATACCGCCTAGCCGCTCGAGGATGCCGCTGAGGCGCAGCTGAGCCAGCATGGCATCGACGCGGTATGGTTCCTCACCCACATCCTCAAGAAAAAGAATAGCCCCTTCGAGGTCTGGAAGGTACGGGGTGCCGATGAGCCGCACGACCATCGCCAGATTGCCCCCCAACAGAACGCCTTCGGCACTTCCCGAAGCAAGGGGTTTCAACATCTCGCCGGTGGGACCTACGAGCGGATCCGGCGTAGCCCCAGACACGAGATCCCAGAACAGCCGATCGCTGGAAGGATCGGGATCATGCCATTCCACGGCCACCATGGGCCCCGATAGCGCCGGCAGGCCGGTGCGCACGTACATCGCGAAATGAAGCGCCGTGATGTCGCTGTAGCCGACGATCAGCTTGGGGTGTGCGCGAGCCGCCTCGTAGTCGACGTCATCTAGAATACGGAGGACGCCGTATCCCCCGCGGGCGGCGATCAGCATCTTGACGTCGCTTCGGCGAAGAAAGGCGTTGATCTCGTCGACGCGCTCCCGGTCGGTCCCGGCCAGGTATCCGCGCTTTTTGTACTCGGGCCGTCCCAGCTCGACGTTGTATCCAAGGCTCTCGAGCCGTGCAATGCCCGCCCTGAATTTGGCCATATCCCTTGGAACAGAGGCGGGGGCGATGACCGCGATGGTGTCTCCGGGCTGGATGGGGGATGGTTTCACGTCGCAGGCTACTCCGAACGCAATACTCTGCCTGGATCCGGATCCAGATCGGGCTGGCGAACGGGCGGCTCCACTGGTGTAGCGGGCGCCGCGGCGACGCTGCGCTCGAGCTCACGGATGCGCTTGCGCCGGCGAAGCAAGGTCGGCGCCGTGGCCAGCACGCCGACGATCACACCGAGGCAGAAGGTGAGCATCAAAACGAGGGCCGTGGACTCGGTGATGTTCCAGGGGCCGAGATTCACATCCATGTAGGCCGGGTTCTGCAAGGCAAAGACGACGGCGAGGACTGCGAGCACAAGCGAGAGAATGAGTGCAAAGCGCATGAGGGTGCCTCCGGATCGTTTCGTCGACGTCTACATAATATAGCACGAATCCTACAGCCGTTGTGGGAAGCGTGTAATACGCGGTGTTCAGGGCGATTTTGCGAGTCGGACGACGTCGTTGAGCTTAAACACGCTTGCATGGAGACGGACGTCAAAGCATTGGCTGCATCCAGGCTATATCAAGAGCAGATCGTCGCGATTCGGCCGCCGGAGTACTGGCCGATGCCGATCGCGATCGCTTTGATGGATCGTGCCGATCTGTTCGTACTCGCCGACACGCTTCAGTACAGCCGGCAATCCTACCAGAATCGCGCGCGTTTGCGCACGCCGCAGGGCTGGCAATGGATCAGCGTACCGCTCAAGGGCGGACAACACGGCCGTCCGATCTGCGATGTGCGGATTCGTAACTCGCAGCCGTGGAGAGGACATCACTGGCGCGCGCTCCACTATAACTATCGTCGGTCGCCGTACTTCGAACTCTACGAGCCGCGCCTCAGGCCGCTGTTCGAGGCCCGGTGGGAGACGTTAGGTTCATTGACCTGCTGCACGATGGAGCAGCTCGCAGAGTTCCTGGGCATCTCGACACCTGTAGTCCGGGCCTCACAGATGCCACGTCGGCCGTCGAGCGTTCCGGAGATTCTCGAAGACCGTCGCACGAGGCGGCTGCTGACCGGTGCGAACACCTACGACGTCGACCGCGACTTTGCCGACGAGGTGCATATTCTGCAACTGGATCCTCTCCGCTACCGGCAGAACTTCGCCGGGTTTGTTTCTGGACTCTCCATCCTCGACCTACTCTTCAACTATGGACCGGAGACGCTGTCGATGATCCGCCAGGCCGTGTCCGTTGAGTCCCTTTCGGAGACGGTTGGGCAGGGTGGTTGAGGGGCCAGAAATCGGATTCAAGGCGTTCGCCAGGTCGCCGGAGACGTGGATGTCAAGAGCGTGGATGGCGGCGCTTGCCTTCTTCATCCTGTCCGCTCTAACAGGGGCGCTATTTCGCGCGGGGTTGGTCTTCGGGTACACGGGAGGGCTCGATCTCGTCAACATCCGACACGCCCATTCGCACACGATGTACTTCGGGTGGGCGACACCCGCGCTCTTCCTGATGATTGGCACACGGATGGGCGTGGCACGGCTGCCCCAACTCCTTGTCTGGCTTTACGCAGCGTCGGCGCTGGCCTACGTCCTCTTCCTGCTATTCGGATACAGCCCGGTTGACATCGGGCCGGCACGGATGCCGATATCCGTAATTGCGGCCACGATCAACACCGTGATCTGGTACGTCTTCGTGGCTCGCTACTACCGCGCGCGGCGCGATCGCGTATCGGTCCAATCGACTGCGCTCTGGGATGTCGCCGTCGCTTTCCTCATCCTGGCCACGCTCGGCGCGCTGTCCCTGCCGCTGCTCGTGCCGATCGGCGTCGAGGACCCGGCCTGGTCGATGGCGCTGACGCACATCTTCCTCGATCTGTTCTCGGAGGGATGGTTCGTACTTGGGGTCCTCGGCCTCGGCTACGCGGCCCTGGGCGATGTGCCTTCGAGGGCATTCCGAGCCGCGCTGCTGATGGTGCTGCTCGGCCTGCCCTTTACTTTTGCCATGGCGATGCCGCAGTCGATGGTGCCGGCGCCGCTCGAGCTGCTGTCGCGCATCGGCTCGGTGCTGGTGGGCGCCGGCCTACTGCTGCTGGTGGGGCTGCAGCGGCGCAATGTACGTGGCAGGATGCTGTGGACGATCCCGCTGGGCCTCCTGGCGACGAAGGCCCTCGCCCAGCTGGCGGCGGGACTCGCGGTCGGCTTCTGGTTCGCCGAATATCACGGTCTGCGAATTCTCTACCTGCACATCATGCTGGTCGGCTTCGTGTCGCTGGGCCTTGTGGCGGCGGCGATCCACAACGGGGTCCAGGTGGCCGGGCGGCGAACATGGATATTTTACGGTGCCGTTTTGCTCCTCATTCTCTCACTCGCGCCCCTCACCGAGCCGCTCTTTGGTGGCGTATGGGCGTTCGAGGTGGCCATGTGGGTTGCCTTGGTGCCCGCGGCCGCAGCGGCCGGGATGCTTGCCGCGAGGGTACAAAAAAAGCCGCAACACTCAAGCTGAGAATTGCGGCGCGAAGCGGTCCGGACGGGACTCGAACCCGCGACCTCCTGCGTGACAGGCAGGCGTTCTAACCAAACTGAACTACCGGACCCCTTGGTAGGTGGCCTCACTACTTGAGCACTTCACATGGGTTCCAGCTTCACACTATTTACGAATGGATTTTGAGCATCGAAATGGCGTCCCAAACAAAGACGCACAGCGAGACTGTAGCGTTGAAAATGGCCAGGATTCGGGCCAGGCGGCCCGGCATTGATCCAAATGCGACGGGTGCGCGCACAAATACGACATGGTGGGAGAATGGAAGCCTTTTTGTCATAGAATCGGACCACCCCACCACCTGGCCTCCCTCTCACATCGATGTTTCGACACGATACGCACGCGCGTGCGCGATCGCTACGCCATATTCCGCTGGAAGAACTGGGCAGGTATGCCCTTGACCAACGCCTGATCGATGGGTTCGATTTCTTCGATGATCGCGTCGTCATCACGCAGGGTCATCATACCTTTAGTCTACCACGGCAGCAAGCTGTGACGTTTCTCGTGGGAATGCTGCAAGGACGCACCTGGTCGTCGCTCGAATCGCTCGCGCATCCGGGCCCGACGCTCGGATTCAGCCCCGAGCGCCTTGGTGCCGTGCCGTCAGGCGTTGCGCTGGCCGGCGACCTCGATGCGCGCGCCATCGAGCGGCTTACTCCGTCGGCTCTAGAATCGACGCTCCAGTCCCTGCTCACGTTCACGCGCAACGTCGGAATCATCGAGGGCTACGACCTCGACGAAGCCGAAGGCACGGTACGGATTGACATTTCCGCCTGTTCGACACGCCTTCCGTACGCGGATGCCGTCTCGTATCTCTTCGATTGCATCCAGTACGAGATGCGCGCCATCAAGCAATTGCGCAATACGCCGGGTAGGAGCCCGTCTCCGTTGGCCAACGAGCATTGAGCGCGGGCTCCTTTCCCGACCGTCGCAGCATGCAGATGCTTCTTACTAGACACGGAAAGGGCGCAAAACATAACTTCTCAGCCCGGCGCGGGCGAAACCCACTCGAAACTGGTCCATAGAGGCGGGGTACTACCCTCGCAGCGCACCCGCAAAGCATGGTGAGCGGAGGATCATCGGCATGTGTTGAGGCGCGCATCCAGCGCACATTTCCATCGGGCCGGTAAAGCTGTGGTGAAACCGGGCGCAGGGGTCCATCGTCCTTTGTGCCTTCTACGGGGGCTCGCTTATATTTGCGGCCCGAACATATAGGATCGACACCCACTACCAGGGGTCACACGAAGAGGGTCAGGTAGCTCAGTCGGTAGAGCAACGGACTGAAAATCCGTGTGTCGGCGGTTCGATTCCGCCCCTGACCACCACGCGAGGCGCCCGCTTACCTGAATAGGCGGGCGCTTTCATTTCCGCACCCTGCCATCCACCATAGCCGGGCGGTACTCCAGACTGTCAAGCCTGAAGCTCGCGGACAAGGTTCATGAACTCGATGCTCGTCGGGCCGACGGCTTCCGTCGCGTCGTCATCGAGGACCTTTCTCGCCCCCGCGATCCACTGCTCGGCCGCCCTGTGCGGCGACGATTCGGACTTTCCAAGCACGGCGTTGAGCAGCCGGAGTGCCCAGAGAAACTGGAAGTGCTTGACGGAGCGCTGGAGCCTTCCAGCGCGAAGATCTGAGTCCAGTTTTCTCGTCAGGCGGGACGCTTCTCGCCGAAGCTCACCGGCGAGATGCCCATAGGCGTGGGCATCGCCCGCGGCCTTCTTCAGAGCATCCGTTCTGGCCACCAGCCGATCCATGCATTCATTCAAATCGAGGGGGATGGCTGCCTGGCGCTTCCGCTCATTTAGTCGTTCGCGGAGTCGGATGAATTCGTCGGATGTGTCTCTGTAAAGGCCGCCTATCAGGCGTGCAAGCTGAGCACCGTGAGAGGACCCATTCCTGGACCCGTTTATGCGTCCGTTTGAAGCCTTATTCGCCGATCCGTTTGCTGACCCGTTGACGGCGGGCCCAACGCCCGCGCCAGCCACGGTTATCGGGGCCGTCGAATCTGAAGTTCTGTCTGCGCGCGAAGCCAACCGGATGATGGCGGAACGAGGCCGCTCCGTCACACGGCGAACCGTGTCGAGGACCGCCCGGAGCTGTTCTCCCTCGGTGTACAAGGGGACACCATATTCGTCTTTTAGAGTGGCGCGGCGAAGATGTCGGCCGAAGACCAGGAGGAGAAGTAAGCCCCCGGCCATGACCACCAGGATGGTGTATCGATAGATGGAGATATCGCGCCAATATCCCATATGCGCCGCGACGCCTGAGCGGATCGCGGAGACGAACGACGTGAAAAGGGAGCGAGACCGAATTCCCTCGATGCGGACGATTTCCTGTTCCACACCGCCGGCCTCGTAGATGACCGAGACGACGGCTCTCCTCTTGAATAGGGACATCAGGCCAGCCTCGTATCGAAAGAGTCGGCTGACCTCCTGGCCGGGCGAAAGCGTGAACGGCTCTACGTCTACCCCGGCGCCGGTGAAGAATCCGCCCGTCGTGTACACCTGTGCCGGCCCGGAGCCCAAATTCACGAGTCGGATCGGCGCATAGTAGAAGGTGCCGATCTCGATGTTCTGAAATTGGACGGTCCGGTATGGG
>CBFGRV010000035.1:0-32304 GCA_965651265.1 uncultured Rhodothermales bacterium | reverse complement strand
TTCGCGTGGTCCTATTCGCGTGGTCCTATTCGCGTGGTTGAATCCCTGCTTGACCAATAGAAAGGTACCTCACACCCAGTGTCATCATACTGTCATAGGGTCTTACACATTTTTCTGACATATACACTTTTTCGGGGTTCAGCGAGCATCGGCAAAATACAGCTCTTCTTTTTTATTTGACACATTGGAGACGAGCGTATATTTTCAATCCTTGTCATGCTTATCGCCTAATTATTTTAACAACGATCCCATGTCCCGCAAAATTCTTTTTCTCCTCCTCTCAATAGTCGTTGCCTCGCCCGCGGCGGCGCAAGACGCCGTTTCTTCTGCGGTCTCGTCATCGGATACGGCCTGGATGCTCGTCGCCACGGCCCTCGTCTTACTGATGACTCCAGCGCTTGCCTTCTTCTATGGCGGACTCGTGCGATCAAAGAACGCGCTCAACACCATGATGATGAGCTTCGTAGCGCTCGGCACCGCGGGCGTCATGTGGGCGCTGATGGGCTATTCGCTGGCCTTCGGGGAGGGTTCTGCGCTATTCGGCGACTTCTCGATGGCCTTCCTGAGCGGCGTAGGCCTCGATGCGAATGGAACGATTCCGCATCTGCTCTTTATGGCCTTTCAGGGTACGTTTTTCATCATTACGGCGGCCCTGATCTCGGGCGCCGTGGTCGAAAGAATGCGGTTCCCCGCCTACCTCCTCTTCATTGTCGCGTGGGGTCTTCTCGTCTATGCACCCGTGTGTCACTGGGTATGGGGAGGCGGTTGGTTGGGCGATCTGGGAGCGCTAGACTTTGCCGGCGGAGCCGTAGTGCATGTGAATGCCGGTGCCGCGGCCGTCGTCGCGGCCCTCCTCCTGGGAACACGCAAAGATTACGGGCGCCAGGCCCTGCTCCCTCACAACGTGCCGTTCGTCTTGCTCGGCGCCGGGATGCTCTGGTTCGGATGGTTCGGATTCAACGGTGGCAGCGCCCTCGCGGCCGATGGCCTCGCCGCGCTGGCCTTCGTGAACACGCTTCTCGCCCCCGGCGCGACGCTCGTCGTCTGGATGCTTCTGGACCTTGGCCGTACCGGAAAAGTCACTGCCATCGGCGGTGCCACGGCGATCGTGGTGGGTCTCGTGGCTATCACCCCGGCCGCCGGATTCGTGGCGCCGATGTCGGCTTTGCTGCTGGGCGCCATCGCGGCCGTGCCGAGCTACTTCGCCATCGCCTGGCGCGCCCGTACGCGTCTCGATGACTCGCTGGATGTCTTTGCCGCGCACGGTATCGGCGGCATTACGGGGGCGCTGCTTACGGGCGTGTTCGCCCACAGCACCTGGAGCGGCGCGGCCGACGGCGTGCTCTTCGGCAATGCCGGTCAGCTCGGCATCCAGGCGTTGTCGATCCTCGCCGTACTCGTCTACAGTGGCGGCATGACTTTCATCATTCTTAAAGGTCTGAGCTTCGTGACGGAGCTTCGTCCGGAAGAACGGCTCGAGGGTCTCGGCATGGACATCGCCTTCCACGGCGAGGAGGCCTATACCAATGGTGAAGGCGCCGTCCTTCTGCTCGATGAAGAAGCGTCGCCCGCGCATGTGCCGGTAGCCACTGAACTGCATCCATCATTCGCCTGATTTCATCATGAAGCTGATCAAAGCCATTATCCGACCCGAAAAGCTGGGCGATGTGCTCACGGCCCTGTTCCAGGCCGAGATTCACGGACTCACCGTATCCCGCGTGCGCGGTCACGGCGGCGAAACGGAGCCCGTCGAGACGTACAGGGGCACGACGGTCAAGATGGAGCTCACGGAGAAGGTGATGTTGGATATCGGGGTATCCGACTCCTTCGTGCAGCCGGCGGTAGAGGCCATCCTTCGATCGGCCCGAACCGGCGACGTAGGCGACGGAAAGATCTTCGTGTTGCCGGTTGAGCGGGTGCACCGCATCCGAACGGGCGAGCAGGATACCTCCGCAGTCACGCCTGTAGCCTCTCCTTCCGAGGTACCTGTGTGAGCCGTCCAGGCCGGGCCGCCGCTCTCACGCGCTCCGGCGGCCCGGTCCTATTCACCCGTCGCGTCTTTTCATGTCCCGTGCCGGATCGAGGCGAACTTTCGACCTTCTGGCCGTGTATTGAGGCCCCGTTGTGAGCCGTCGTTGACATAGGGCTGCGCTGCCCACGTCCGACAAACGTCTTCATGCACCTCGTGGGCACCATCCCGGCTTTCAGTGCCGCTCTGATCATCCTGGCGCTCCTGGCGCCCCCGTGTCCATCTGCGGCCCAGGGATTCGGCCTGCTCAGTGGACGTAATCATCCCGAGCTTCGATGGCAGGTCGCCGAAACGCCTCATTTTCGGATCGTGTACCCCCGCCATCTCGCGGGCATCGAGATCGAGGCGGCACCCATTGCTGAGGCAAGTTACGCCGCACTGTCGTCGAATCTGAATACGACCTTCGATCGGAAGATCGATCTCTTCCTGTCGGATGAGGATGAGATCGCAAACGGCTTTGCCACCCCGATCGGCAACGGCCACAGCAACATCTGGGTGCACGTAGCGGAATACGCCCGCCAGACGACGGGGCGTGAAAACTGGCTCCGAATGGTGATCGCGCACGAGCTCTCGCACCTGTTTCACTTTCGGAAGGTCCTGGTTCGGCCGCTCTGGCTCAACTTCCTGTCTTCCGATCCATTGCCGCGCGCGTGGTCGGAAGGGCTGGCCCAATATCAGGCCGAGTACTGGACGGCGCAGCGAGGCGATCGCTGGCTTCGAACGGCCGTGCTGGATGATCGGCTATCCTACAGCGATGGAACGTCGATCTGGAATGGGCGACTACTCTACGCCATCGGCAATTCGCAGGTCCGCTATCTGACCGATCGCTACGGGGATTCGACGCTCGTGAAGATCCTCGAGCATCGAAAGCCGATTCTCTTCGGCCTCGCACGGGTGCACGACTTCGAGACGGCCTTCGAGGAGGTCGTGGGGAAATCGCATCGCGCCTTCTTCGACGAGTGGCGACGACACGTCAACGTGTACTACAACACGCTCGCTGCCGGTATGGAGCCGCCCGACTCCCTGCGGTCGGACGCGCTCCGGTTGCCGGGGCAGTACTACTTCGATATCGCCGTCGGACCGGATACGAGCTTCGTCGCCGTGCACTCGCTGGCTTCCCTCCGGCGTCCCGTACAGCGTCTGATGGTGATCGACCGCGAGCACGACCGGGCATGGATCCTCGACGAGGGCACCATTTATGCGCCGGTGGCCTGGCATCCCGACGGGCGGCGCCTGGCCTACTCGCGGCTTCACCGCGGCGCGCACGGCTCGCTGCTGAGGGATCTCTACCTGATCGATCGGGACGGCCGAAACCGGCAGCGCATTACCAGCAATCGTCGCGCCGGCTCGCCGGCATTCTCTCCGGACGGGCGGCGGCTGGCCTTCACGGCCTCCGAGCGCGGCACAGAGAACATCTACATCCGAGATCTCGAGAGCGGCGCCGAGGTGCGCGTGACGAACTACAAAGATGATGTCCAGATCTCATCGCTCCGATGGCATCCTTCGGAGGACCGCATCGTCTTCGACCGATTTACGGCGGACGGACGGCGCGATATCGCTCTTCTCGACCTGGCGTCGGGCGAGATCCGGGCTCTGACGAATGGCGATCACGACGATCGCGATCCTGTCCTGAGTCCGGATGGAGAATCCGTGGCCTACGTCTCCCTCAGAGACGGGGTACCCAACGTCTTCATCGCGGATATCGGCGCGGATACGCCCGAGCGGGTTACGCGGCTCAGCACGGGGGCATTCGTGACGGACTGGCTTCCGCCGGATTCTATTTACCCGGCCGGGTCGCTCATCCTTCGCGCAGGTGTGACGAAAGCTCGTGATCGCGCCTTCCGCATCGATGCTGCCCGCCGCGTGGATGAGCCCGAGGTCCTGGTGCCGGAAGCGTACGCGAGCTGGACGCGACATCGTGCTCCTGAATTCGTTGCACCTCAGATCGACCCGGACTCCGCGCTCATCGAACGGCGCTACGTCTACAGCTCGTGGCACAACATCCGGCACGTCACCACCTTCGGGCTTCCCTATGTGGACGTCTCGGATCGCAGAGTGAGCGACTGGGGCATTCTGGGGCTGTCGTCCTGGATCGAACCGCTGGGAAAGCACGCCGTGGCGGTGGCGGGGGCCCTGTCCCTTCGCGCTCCGCTGGAGCGAAGCCACGCCATCGTTTCGTATGTCAACAATCAGTGGCATCCCAGCATCACCACAAGCCTGTACCGGCTTCCCGGATCTATCCAGTTTTATGGCAGCGACCTTCTCGTCGAGGCCTATACCGGAGGCGACATCACGTTGAATTGGCCGCTCGATTGGTCCGATCGGGCGTACGTGAGTGAGCAATTCGAGGCTCGCGTTCGATGGATTCATTCCGAGGCGCTCACGTCCGATGACATCGACACACCGCCCGACCTCCCTCCGCCGGACGAGGGCCGGCAGGCGGATGTGCGATTTGCCTTCATCTGGAAGCATCAGCGGCCCTACTGGAACAACATCATTCACCCTATCGACGGGCTTGGATTGCGGATGATGATTACGGCCGCCGGTCGGGTACTGGGTGGCGAGAGTGAGTATGTTCGCTCGGATCTCAGCGCCTTTACGGTCCTCCCGGCCGTAGGGCTGCATCGACTCTTCTTGTACGGGCGTGCGCAGGTGCAATTCGGTGAGTCCTTCGCACAGAATTTCGTCGGCCTCTCCCGGCACGATCCCATTCGCATCACGCTGCCCAATCAGATCCCCCTGTTTTTCAGCGACGTGGAGCGTGTGCGCGGCTTCCGGAGCTACGCACTGGGCAACCGGATGCTCTTCGGCACCATCGAGTATCGATTTCCGCTGCTCTCCGATCTGCGAACGCACATTCTCGGCCTTCTTGAGCTGGGCAGTGTGTCGGGGAGTCTCTTTGCGGATGGTGGTCTGGTCTGGACGAATGCCGCCTTCGACGACGCCATTCGCCGCGTCGGTGTTGGCGGCGAGCTCAAGAATGCGGTAACCCTCGCGGGATTCCTCCACATCGCGCACGCGATCGGGATCGCCCAGCCTGCGCGCGATGTCGGCACGGAATCGAACATTGAGGTGTACTATCGCGTCGGAACGGCCATCCCTTTCTGATTCCCATCCCCGCATCCTACATCCTGCATCCAAAAAGCCCGTAGATCTAAAACCGAACCGACCAGCTCATGCCATCTTCCTTCGGTCACGCTGCTGCCGGATACGCCCTCATGCGTGGGGCGGGTGGTCGCCTGAGGCGTGATTGGATGGCGCTGGTGGCGGCGACGGCTCCAGATCTGGACATTCTTGCAGGCCTACTGACGAAGGGGCCGATCGACTACTCGAATCGGAGGTCCCACAGCATCGGCGCAGCGCTTGCGGCCGGCCTGGTCACGGGAGGATGGGCACGGCTCGCGGGACGGCAATTCGTGCCGGGAGCGCTGCTGGGCACGGCCGCGTACGCCTCCCATCTTGTGCTCGATTATCTCGGCAAAGAGGCGGACGATGGGCTCCCTCTTCTGTGGCCGTTCTCCGAGAGACGCATTTCTTCCGATCACCGCGTCTTCCGGACGATTTACAGCCGACGAAATCGATTCTTTCGAGGCCTGATCACCCATCGAAACCTGCGGAGGGTCGGCCGTGAGCTGGCCATCCTCGCTCCCGTCGTCCTGGCCGGCGTCGTCGGCGGCTGGATCATCGAGAGCCGTACGTCAGGGCGTCTCTGACGCCGCGCGAAAAGCCTCTTCGGAAGCGCCGGGTATCCCATTCAGTTCGAGTCGGCGAAGGTGTGCAAGCACCTCCCTGGCGAGCCGCTCGCGATCCGCGGCCCCCAGATGCCCGTATCCGGCGATTCGACCGAAGCACCCCGCGTACCCGCAGGCGCAGTCGAATACCTCCGCCATCTCCCACTCCGTTGTCAGGTAGTTGAACGTGAGCTGATCGCCGGGATGAATCAGCTCGATGGCGACCATGAAGGCCGACGGTCCATCGTACGCCAGATTCGGCACGCACGAGTGGTTCAGGTACATCCACGAGGTATGGGGAGTCCGCGGATGAATGTGCAGGTCCGTCCCTATTTGAATGGAATACCTCGACGGCACATCGCTGATGTCGCCCTCCACGAACATCACGCGTTCTCCCGGCTCGAATTCCCTCGCCGCATACACACCGGTCTGGTCATTCCAAAGCCGGACCTCAATCCCCTCTTCCATTCCCCTGAACCTCCCATGCCAGTGTTTTGCGTTTTGACTTGACGTAATCGGAGACGTGGTCGCCGTATTCGTCGACGAATGGTTCCAGATAATCCGTCCCGCGAACGATGCCCCGGCAGTTTGCCGATCCACAGGAGCATTCGAAAGGCTCCATGATGTCATTGCAGAACGTCGCGTAGTCGACCGTGATCTCATCGCCGGCCGCGATGGGACGGCGCGCGACCAGGTTGAGCCCTTCCAGCCACGTGTTTGGATCGCACGAATGGTTGATCGGCTTCCATTCGTCCGGATCATCGCTCCACATCACGTAGATCTCGTCGGTGATCGGGTAGGCAAACCGCGAGAACCAGCTGCGGCGCAACTCATCCCACGAGCTCTCCACCACGGATCGGCTGACCAGCACGTGAGGTTTCTCTTCGTAGGCGTAGACGAGATCGCCACGCGCATAAGCCTCGCGGGCGTACATCCCGTAGCCACGCCCGTCATCGACCTCGAGCGTCCACTTTTCGGGCTTCCTCACTCGGTTATAGGCGGCCCGAAGGATGGTCTCCACGAACCCTCGATGTCCGGACGGGTCGAGCTCCAGCACCAGATCGGCGCTGCCTTCGGCATGGGGCGGGTAGAAGACGCCGCAATTCGGGTTGATTTCGAGCATGTAGGGGCATCCGTCGGCATCGACGCGGATGTCGCATCGCCCGTAGCCTGTGCCCTTTAATCCCGCGAAGAAGCACGCGGAGATCTCTTTCAGCTCTTCGGCGAATCTCGGATCCTCACACGAGACCGATGCCATCTCGCCGTACAGGACCCACTTCATCTCGAAGTGCTTGAACGTCTCGCCTACGGGGAAGCGAAACTCGACGGGTTCGTACGTGATGGGGTTCACCGGATCGTCCGGGTTCTCGGCTACCAGCACGTTGAACTCACGCCCTTCGATGAACTCCTCGATCAGCACGCCGCCGAAGCTTGCGATCATGCGCAGGGCCTCGGCGCGCAGATCCGCAGCGGTCTCGACGCGCGAGTTGCGCGTCATCCCGATGCTCGAGTAGCTGTTGGGATGCTTCGTAATGAGCGGGAAACTGAGGAGGTCGAGGGCCTTCTCGATGTCGCGCTCGGTAGTCGCAAAAACGCCGGCCGGCGTACGGATACCGTAGTAGTGCGCGACCTTCTTCATGGTCTGGCGCGATGGATCATAAAACTTCGAGTCGGCGCCTGTAAAGGGCACGTTGAGCCGCTCGAGGGTCTGCACCACTTCGATGCCGGGGCGATCCTCGTCCCAGGCTCCATCACACAGGTTGACGAATACGTCGAAGTCCCGCGCGGCGAGCTCAGTCACCTGGCGAACGGCCGTTCGCTTCGTCAGAAAGTGGTGTTCGTATTCGCAGTGACCGAAATACCGCTCGACATCCGTGGGGATATCGACCTCCTTCATCGGCGACGTGGAGTCGTCGTAGGCATCGTCGAGGATGCACAGTTTCATGGTTGCGGGACGGTGCGGGTGAAGAGGATAGGAGGGTTTAATGAAGTGGCGGTATTTAACACTATGTCGTCATCTCTACAACATTCCGAAGGGCAAATGCGAAAAAAGTTTGAGGCCATAAAAAAAGGCACGTCCCGCTGGAGAGACGTGCCTTATTCGTAATACGTACTTCTTATCAGCCGATGTGCATCTGAAGCTCTTCTCGGCGGTGCTTCTGGCGCAGCTTTCGGAGCGCTTTCTCTTTGATCTGTCGGACGCGCTCGCGGGTGAGGCCGAAGCGCTGACCGATCTCTTCGAGGGTCAACGGATGCTCCCGGCCAATCCCGAAATAAAGCCGGGTGATTTCGGCCTCGCGTGGGTGCAGCAGGGAGAGAGCCCGTTCGATATCGATTTTTACGGACTCGTCGAGTAGCGTCTCATCCGGCTGCGTGTCCTCGTCGTCGGGGAGCACGTCCAGCAGGCTGTTGTCGTCGTCCTCGTTGAACGGCGCATCCATGGAGAGATGGCGGCCGGTGTGCTGCATGGCCTCGCGAACCTTCTCGACGTCGATCTCCAGCTCCTTGGCCAGCTCTTCGATATTGGGCGAGCGGTCGTTGACCTGGGCGAGCTTGGCGCTGGTCTTGCGAATCTTCGAGATGGTGCCGATCCGGTTGAGGGGCAGGCGGACGACACGGCTCTGCTCGGCGAGCGCCTGAAGGATAGCCTGCCTGATCCACCACACGGCATAAGAGATGAACTTGAAGCCGCGGGTCTCATCGAACCGCTGTGCGGCCTTGATGAGGCCGTAGTTGCCTTCGTTGATCAGGTCGGCAAGCGAGAGACCCTGTCCCTGATACTTCTTTGCGACGGAGACGACGAAACGGAGGTTTGCTCGAGTGAGCTTGTGGAGCGCCTCTTGGTCGCCTTGCTTTATGCGTCGCGCCAGGTTTACTTCTTCATCTGGCGTGAGGAGCGGAATCTGGCCGATCTCTTGGAGATACTGATCCAACATCCGCTGCTGGCGAGGGACATACATAGGCCAATCAGCTTTTTAGGTGGTAGTAGCGGTTCTGCGAGAGGATATCCTGGTCTATTCGATGAGGTCAGGCACAGTCACCCGTTGGATGGGATGGGCAGCGGGGAGCGGTTCAGTCTTGGACAGGATCGCTACGAGACCCCGGCTGCAATCCACGTCTTTCGGATGGTGATGTTCCGTCGGTTACGCATGCGTGCGGGTGAGAATTCGTCGCCCGGCCGACGAGAGGCCGCGCGGATATCCACACGGCCGCAGAAGGACCTAACCAGGCTCGGTTGCAGGGCGGCTACGCACTACGGTCAAAACGCCATCTGCGATGGCGCGTTCCTCGCTCAAACGGGGGACTTTCGTCTGGCCGCTAACCCGGCCTTTCGTCTTGACGAGCCACCGGTAGAAGGAGCCCTCGGGCAGCATGACAATCTCAGGTGGATCGAATGCTCCGGCTTCCCGCCGGATCTGGTAGTGCCGGTTCACTTCACACAGGTATTCATCTATGATGCTTGCGAATGTATCGGCGCTTGCGGGGGACTGTTCAAACTCGATCAACCACTGGTGTGCGGGCAACCGATCGACGTCCGGCGGCTTGGGGGCCACGTGATAGTCGCGTACGCGCGCGCCCGTCCCTTCGCAGGCCGCCTGGAGTGCCGCCCGGGCCTCTTCGCCGAAGACGGCCTCGCCGTAGCGGTCGATCATCTCGCTCGTCCGCCCCGCAACCAGAATGCGGTGCGGCGCCGTGCTCGTGAACCGGACGACGTCGCCCACGCCGTAACTCCAGAGGCCGCTGCAGGTGGTCACGAAGAGGGCATACCGCACGTCCACGTCGACATCCGCGATGGTCAGTCTCCGGGGATCGGGCATGCCCAATTCGTCCATCCGGACGAACTCGAAGAAGACGCCGTTGTCCAGGTGAAGCAGCATCGATGGATCCCGCAGATCATCCTGAAAGGAAAAGAATCCCTCCGATGCGCCGTAGGTCTCGATGAAATGCAGGTCCGGCTTGCCGATGGTCTCACAGAGCAGGTCACGATAGGAGCTAAGTGCCACGCCGCCGGAAATGAAGACCTGGAGGTTGGGCCAGACCTCCGCCACGTGCCGGGCCGAGCGGCCGGTGCGTTGCCTGTGGCGCTCGAGCAGCTCACGGAAGAATACCAGAGCCCACGTCGGCGCCATGACGAGTGAGCGCACGTCCATCGTGATGGTGCGCTCAGCGATCGCATGTAGCTTCCGCTCCCAATTCGGAAGGAACGAGACCTCGTTGGGGACGGCCTGGTAGAGAAGCTGGAAAAAGCGGGGAGCATGTTCGGCCTGCAGCCCGCTCACTTCGCCGATCATTGTGCCGGGAAATTTCGGGTCCTCCTCGATCCGACCTGGAAGGGTCAGGTGCTTGCCCCGCAGGTACGTCTTGTTGCCTGTCTGTCGGAGGTAATTCAGTCCCACAGCGACGCTGAACGAGCGGTTGCTTTGCAGCATCTCGTCGCTCACGGGGATGATCTTGCCGGCGGAGGCCGTGCCGCTCGAGACGGCGAAGTTCGTGAACCTGCCGGGCCAGATGACGTCCGGCTCGCCGCGTCGGATGCGCTCCACATCTTCCCGATACGCCTCATAGTCGTGCAGCGGCACACGTTCCTGGTAGGCGGCGACGGGATCGGGTGCGCGAAGGATCTCTTCGAATCGGAAGCGGCGCCCCCATTCCGTGCCCGCGGCGCGGTCCAGCAGCCGGAGCAGGAGGCGCCGCTGCGTGGCAACGGGATCGCTTCGAAAGGCATCGACCCGGCGCGTCGGCGGGAGGGGAAGCGCGCGGAGGACGGAGGAGGTGAGCGACTCAGCGTACGTCATCGACCGCGGCGACGATAAATGTGGTGCGTATACTTGCAGTTCGTACGTTCCGAGCGTGTATACTAGAGGCGCCGGACCCAGCATACACGGACGTTCGAAGAATGTCCGATGGTCCGGATCGATCCGCACACTATGCGACCAGAGTACAGCCGCCCGTGGATTTCGATCCCGACGCCTTCCTCCTCGATTGCCGCGGCCGAATCCTCGACTGCCGCCCTCGAACCGAGGGGGGTGCGCACGTGATGGGTATCCTGAACGTGACCCCGGATTCCTTCTCGGATGGTGGCAGGTATCTGGACCGCACGGCCGCGCTGGAGCGTGTGTACGAGATGGTGCGCGAGGGTGCGAGCATCGTAGACGTGGGGGGCGAATCGTCGAGGCCGGCGGGGGCCGTCTACGGCAGGGGTGCAGCGGCCGTGCCCGTCAGCGAGGAATTGTCCCGTGTGATTCCCGTCATCGAGTCCGTTGCCGAACAGCATCCCGAGGTGCTCATTTCCATCGACACCTACAAGCCCGAGCTGGCGCGCGCGGCACTCGAGGCCGGGGCGCACATCGTCAACGACGTGACGGCGCTGCGGTATACCGACGAGACGGCGCACGTCGCGGCCGAGTTCGGCGCGCCGATGGTGCTCATGCACTCCCTGGGCAAGCCGGGTGATCCGCCGCTCACCAGGGAGTATGCGGATGTGGTGGCCGATGTGAAGCGCGAGCTCGCCGAGGCCGTCGACCGGGCCACGTTCGCCGGCGTCCGGCATGTCGTCATCGACCCGGGATTCGGTTTCGGGAAATCGCCGGATGAGAACCTGCGCCTCATCAACGCAGTGCAATCGCTTCTGGAATTGAAGCATCCCGTATTGATCGGCGTCTCCAGGAAGAGCACCATTGGAGCGTACCTTGGCTCACCCGAACGGCCCGCACCCGTTGAAGCGCGTCTCTATGGCTCGCTCGGTGTAACGGCGGTGGGCGTGATGCGCGGCGCGTCGATCGTGCGCACTCACGATGTACGGCCAACGGTAGAGTTTTTGCGCATGATGGGCGCTACGCTCCATGCTTGAACCAGGACAGCCGAATCCCACGGACGGCAGCAGAGGCAGGTGCTAATCGACTGGATCATACCGATACGCTGGGTCGATCTCCTTGAGATCGCCATCGTGTCGTATGTGCTCTACAAGCTGTATCAGTTCATGCGCGGCACCATCGCCCTGCAGATTTTTCTCGGGCTGATGGCACTTTATGCCGTGCAGGTCATCGTCACGGCCATCGACATGACGATGCTTCCGGCTCTCTTCAGTACGCTGAGCGAGGTGGCGGCATTGGCCATCATCATTCTGTTTCAGCCCGAGATCCGGCGCGTACTACTGCTACTCGGGCAGAATCCGCTCGTGCGCCGCTTCGTCAGCTCGCCCGCTCACGAGGACATGTTGTCGGAGGTCGTCTCGGCCGTGGCAGAGATGAGCAAGGACCGTATCGGCGCGCTGATCGTTTTCGAGCGCTCCACGGGACTGCGCAACTACGTCGAGACGGGCACCCTCATCCAGAGCAACGTGACGCGCGATCTGCTCATCACGATCTTTTACGGTCAGAATCCCTTACATGATGGTGCCGTGATCATATCGAACCGAAGAATCGAGGCCGCACGGTGCATCCTGCCGGTCTCGACGAGTATGAAATTGAGCCAGCATCTCGGCCTGCGCCACCGTGCCGCCGTCGGTCTTACCGAGCAGACGGATGCCTTCGTCGTGGTCGTGTCGGAGGAGACCGGAAGTATTTCGGTCTCGATGGACGGTGAGCTGATCACCAACCTCACCGTAAATGAACTGCGAGCGCATCTGCGCGATGCCTTCACTCTGCAGGCGAAGGAAAGCCCCGAGCAGCTCGCCGCCGCCGAAGCGTGAGCCAACGGGCCTTCCTCATGAATGAGCAACGTAAGTATCAGCGACAGCGTCGGAGGCTGGTCGAATCCCTGCGTGAGAACGGGATCACGAATGAGCGCGTGCTGGCCGCCATCGAGGCCGTGCCGCGCCATCTCTTCGTCGAGCCCGCGCTGCGCAGCCGGGCCTACGAGGACGAGGCCCTACCCATCGGCATGAATCAGACGATCTCGCAGCCGTTCACCGTGGCCTACCAGACGATGCTGCTCGATCCGCAGCCCGGCGACCGCGTACTGGAGGTCGGTACGGGCAGCGGCTACCAGGCGGCCGTCCTGTGCGAGATGGGCGCAAGGGTCTTTTCGATCGAACGGCACCGACCACTGCTGGAGCGAACGCGCCGCATTCTGGAGGAGGCCGGATACCGTGTGGTCACGAAGCATGGCGACGGCACGCTGGG
Source organism: uncultured Rhodothermales bacterium (assembly GCA_965651265.1). GTDB lineage: Bacteria > Bacteroidota > Rhodothermia > Rhodothermales > VXPQ01 > CBFGRV01. The sequence continues at coordinate 19,420 of CBFGRV010000035.1, read as the reverse complement.
CTGGCCGCAGTTCGCTCCGTTTGACGGCATCATCGTGACGGCGGGCGCGTCGGACGTGCCCGAGCCGCTCCTCGAGCAGCTCCGCATCCCGAGCGGGCCCGAGGAACGCGGCGGGCGACTGGTCATCCCCATCGGGGACGCGCGCGGTCAGAAGATGAACCTGTTCGTGAGGGTGAGCGAGGACGAATACAGACGCGAGGAGAAACACATCTTCCGCTTCGTGCCGCTGGTCGGAAAAGAAGGCGGGATGTAGGGGTCGCGATCGTTCGCGCTCGGAAGGCGAGCAGTTCGGGCTCAGGGTCGGCGTGGTGCGTCCAAGCGGCTAAAATGGCGTGCCCTGCGTCTCGAAATCGACGCGGAAATGGGCGGCGACCGTCGCGGCGTGGTCGTTGAAGGATGGTCGCGTCCCCAGGTCGCGGCCGCCGGATCCTCCTCCATAGACCAGGAGCGGCACATACTCCCTGGTGTGGTCGGTGCCCGGCGTAGTCGGATCGTTTCCGTGGTCGGCTGTGATGACAAGCTTGCCCCAGGCGGGCAGCGACTCCATCAAGTCGGGAAGCGCCCTATCGAACGCCTCCAGGGCGCGCGCGAACCCGTCTGGATCGTTGCGGTGGCCGAACTCCTGGTCGAAATCGACGAGGTTGGTCCAGATGAATGACCGGCCTTCGGCCGCCCGCATGCATCGCAGGGTCTCCTCGATGCCCGTTGCATTGGTCTTGGTCTTTCGGATGTGGTCGAACCCTACCCCGCCGAATAGATCTCCGATCTTTCCGATTGCATTTGTTCGAACACCGCCGGCCTGGAGGGCTTCCTGTACGGTGGTGCCCGGCGGGCGCAATGAGTAGTCTTTACGTTCCGCGGACACCCTGACGTACGCACCCGGCCGGCCGACGAACGGACGGGCAATCACGCGCCCGACGGCATGATCGCCGATGCATACCTCGTCGCGCGCCAGAGCGCACATCTCGTAGAGCCGCTCCAGAGGGATGGTGTCCTTGTGAGCCGCGATCTGGAAGACGCTATCCGCCGAGGTGTACACGATGGGTCGGCCCGTCCGCTGGTGTTCTTCGCCGAACTCGGCGATCACGACGGTTCCGGATTCGGGCTTGTTCGCCAGCACGCCGTCGGCCCCGGTGACATCCAGAAATCGCTGGATGACCTCCGGCGGAAACCCGTTCGGGTAGGTCGGGAACGGACGATCGAGCCGGAGTCCCGCGAGCTCCCAGTGGCCCGTCGTGCTATCCTTGCCGGCGGAGACCTCCTGCATCTTCCCGAAATCTGCTTCGGGCCGGTCTACCGGAGGCACGCCGGTTAGCGGCGTGATGCAGCCGAGCCCGAGGCGGGTGAGGTGCGGCAGGTGTGGGCGAGCGGCGGCACAGACGTGCGCGAGGGTGTTGCACCCTTCATCGCCGTAGAGATGTGCATCCGGCTGGGCGCCGATACCGACGCCATCCAGAACGATCGTGACGAAGAGATCGACCGATTTCCGCCTCCCCTCACTCAACGATGATGGCCGTGCCGGTCTCGTAGGCCTCACGAAGGGCTTCGGTGGCATCGCGGCGGAAGCTGTCCGCATCCTCGTGGCGATCCTGCAGTACGGCAATGCCGATGCTTACGCCACCTTCGAGCAGACCGACCGAGCTTTCGAGCTCCAGTTGAAGCCGGGAGGCCCATTTCTCGACGGTGGAGGCCGCCGCATTGAAGAACACGCCGAAGGTAAGCTCCCCGAATCGCTCCACGCGCGCGTTGCGGGCCGTGCGGCGCAGATGGGCGGCGAGCTCTCGCTCTGCATCCTGTACGGCGCGTGCCCCTTCGTCGGCGACGCTCTCCGCGCGGTTGAGGTGAACGAGGGCGAGCACCAGTGGGCGTTTCGCCATGCGGGCGCGCTGAATCTCCTCGTTGATGATCTCGCGGCGGGGCCGCACGTAGTCGTAGGAATCGAGAACGGCCCCACCCGACGTGCCGTCCATCACGGCGCCCAGGAGCCGCGCGAAATGCTGTGTCAGCGAGAGGGTGCGCTCGTCATCGAATGCGTGCTCCTTCATCGAATCCGCGAGAAGGAGATACTGACCCGCCGCGGCTTCACCCGGCACCGGGGTGACGGCGATCTCCTTCACGTTGATTGCCTCGCGATAGTAGCCGACGCTCGTAGCCGGAAAGTCATCATCCGAAACCCGCCGAACCTCGGTAGCCATGTGCGAATCGCGCGTCTGCAACAGCGGCACGCGCGTCGCGAAATCACCTCCGCTTCGCGCGTAGCCGTTCAAACTCACGATGGCCTCGATGTGATGGTGAAGCGAGTCGACGGGCTGCTTCAGGAGGCAAACGGTGTGAGCCTGGATAGCCGCGCGAAACGACTGCAGGAAGGGCGCGATGACTTCGCGGTAGTGATCGGGGACGCGCTCGTCGACGCCCGCGCGGAGTTGAGTGGATTTCTCCTTGATGCTTACGATCGAATCGGCGGGAGCGCCCGCTCCATTTGCTTCGAGTTCGCGTGCTGCCGCGTATGTCGGCGTCGTTTCCGGCGCGGTGCGATGGAGCTCTTCCCGGTCCTCGCTGAAAGCATCCACGTCGTCCAGTGCACCGTCACCCGGGGCCGAAACCGCGCGATCCTCTCGCGGGCCGGTGCCATACGAATAGGTCGCCTCGCCGCGGGGGGCCGTCATCTGTCGGCGACGCCAGGCGGGTTCGGATGGTGTCACAGCGGCCTCCTCGTCCTGGACGTCGTCATAAAAGCGCTGGGCATCGTCGTCCTCGGGGCGGCCTTCGTTGCCCTTCTGCCGGGGCCGGATCTCGAGGATGCCGAGCGCGCTGAGGTCTTCGGCTCCCTGATACGGCGTCGGGGCATACTTTCCTTTCGGAGGGCGGCTTGCCGCAGCCCGGCGGCGCGCACGCACGACGACGAGTCCGATGGTGATCAGCAGGGCCAGTCCCGCCGCGAAGAAAAGCTCAGGCATGGGAAGAACCACCCCGAGAATCGCGGCCACGAGGGCCACAATCGTAAAGAGAATGCGGATCATACCGCCCTAGTAAGGCTGCCGAGAACAGAGACGTAAACGGGGTGGGTTACCAGGCAGTCGTTCAATCTACCAGCACCTATGTGTAAAGTCAATAAATCGTCTACCCTGGCCTCACCTATTACACATCCGACGGAGGGCCGGACTTGCGTGCGGGAGTTGCAACTGAGAATTTAACCGGCGCGTTGCCGCAAAGTCATCCAACCTTGCCGAAATCACCATGGAAAATCATCGCCGATCGCTCGTCGCCGCGCTCGCCGCATGTCTGGCCCTCCTGCCGGCCTGTGGTCCCATGCAAGACTCGGACACGCCCCTCGAACCCACCCCCTTGGGCGCCCGGTTGGCCGCCAATGTCATCGATCTAACGTACGCCTTCGGCGACGAGACCATCTATTGGCCCACCGGTGAGGGCTTCTCACGCACCGCTACCTCTGAGGGGACGACGCCACAGGGGTACTTCTACGCCGCCGGCGAATTCTCCTCCGCCGAGCACGGAGGCACGCATCTGGACGCGCCCTTCCATTTCTCCTCCGACGGGTGGACCGTCGATGCCATTCCGCCGGATCGTTTGATTGGAAGCGCCGTCGTTATCGACGTTACCGCCCAGGCGGGAGCCGATCCCGATTACCGCATCACTCCTGAGGACATCCAGCAGTGGGAAGCGGAGCACACGCCCCTTCCGGATGACGTCATCGTGCTGTTACGCACGGGTTGGGGGCGCTACTGGCCGAATCGCGAGCAGTACCTCGGTACATCTAAGACGGGACCGGAAGCCGTTCGCGAGCTGCACTTTCCCGGTCTCGATCCTGAGGCCGCACAGTGGATCGTCGGCAACCGCAACGTCAAGGCCATCGGCATCGACACACCGAGCATCGACTACGGACAGTCGCAGGATTTCCGGACGCACCAGATTCTGGCCGCCGACAACATCCCCGTCTTCGAGAATGTGGCGAACCTCGACCAGCTTCCCGTGGAAGGGGCGACCGTGATCGCGCTACCCATGAAGATTGAAGGAGGTAGCGGCGGGCCGCTGCGGATCGTGGGAATCGCGCCCTAGCCGAGAGACCCCGGCCCACATCGCCCGAGCCACGGAATCCGCCCCTAGCTGATGGCGACGTTCTGGATGAATCGCCGCACGGCGAACAGCGACCCGAGCCAACCGAGCGTCACCCCGGCAATGATGACTCCCAGATTGGAGAGCACAACCACGACGCCCGACGAAATGCCGAGCTGCGGCAGATACTCTGCGAGCACGCTGTAGAAGCCGGAGAGCACGAGCGCGGCCAACACGCCGGCCAGGAGTCCCTGCGCGATGCCCTCCACGATGAACGGCCGCCGGATGAAGCCGTCGGTCGCCCCCACGAGCTTCATCGTTCGGATGAGCAGCCGCCGGGCATAGATCGTGAGCCGGATGGTGTTGGCTACCAGGAAAATGGAGGCGAGCACGACGATCGTGCCCAGAAGGAGACCCGCAATCGAGAGCAGGCGGATGTTCTGCTGCACCTTGACCAGGAGGGGCTGGTTGAAGACGACGTCATCCACCCGATTCCAGCTCTTGAACTCGGAGACGAGCCGGCTCAAGCTGTCCGGATTGGCGTAGCTCGAGCGCACACGGACCTTGATGGAGGCCGGCAAAAACGGCTCATTCAGGAAGACCTCGGCGCCCTCGCCAAATTCCTCGCGAAAGATGCGACCCGCCTCCTCTTTCGAGATGTACTCGGCCTCGAGCACTCCGGGCATGGTTTCCGCACGCAGGTGAAGCGACTGCGCCTGCGTGCGATCGATGTCTTCGGCCAGGAACATCTCCAGCTCTCCGACGCGCTGGCGCAGCCATGTCGAGACCTGCTGCGCCTCGAAGCTCAAGAGCGCGAACAGCCCGATCAGAACGAGCGCCACGCTCATCGCGCTGGTGGCAGCGAAGACGGCGAACTTGGCTCGCTGAAATCCCGCCAATCCTTCCTTGACGCTGTAAGGAATCAACATCTCCGATCAACCTGAAAACCATCTGCGTGTCGAGTATCGGCCGTATCGGAACGGCCGTAAGTCAATCGACGGTGCGCCCCCGCGGGTAGGAGCCGAGCACTTTGAGCTCCGCGGCGATCTCGCCGAGGTGCTCAATCGCCCGCTCCATGGGCTCGTCGTTCAAGGCGCCCTCGGCATCGATGTAGAAGATGTAGTTGCCCGGACTTCCGACGAGCGGACGGCTTTCGATCTTGAACAAGTCGAGATCTCGAAGCGCAAACACCGCCAGGCTCTTGAACAGCGCACCCGGCACGTTCTGCCGCATCGAGAACACGATCGACGTCTTCCAGTCTTTTCGGGTGGATGTCGAGCGCGCCTCCGGCAGCTCCGGCGCTCTGGAAAGGGCGAGGAAGCGCGTGTAGTTCTGGTGGTTGCTCTCGATGCCGCTCGCCAGGATTTCGAGCCCGTACGTGGCAGCCGCGCGCTCACTGGCGATCGCCGCCTCGTCGAGGCGACCGTGCTCGGCGATCATCTTCGCCGCGCCCGCCGTGTCGTAGGCCGGCGTGACCTCGGCGTGCGCCAGCTCCTCCTTTAGGAATGACTGACACTGCCCGATCGCCTGCGGATGCGAGTGGACGATTCGCAGATCCGCGAGCTTCGCCCCGGGCGGCGCAAGGAGGTTGTGACGGATGCGCAGTTGTAGCTCGCCGACGATGCAGAGGTCGTGCGTCCGCAGCAGATCGTAGTTTACGTGGACGCTCCCAAACAGGGAGTTCTCGATGGGGATGACGGCACGATCCACGACCCCCTTCGTGCTGGCCTCGAACACCTCCTCAAACGTCGGATACGGGACCGGCTCGCCCCCCGGGAAGAGGGCCTCCACGGCTTCCTCGCTGAATGCACCGACCTCTCCCTGAAAGGCTATTCTCATCTCGCGGATCGAGCTCACCGCAGCGGTGGATGAAGCCTGTACATCGTCTTTGGAGCTCCCCATCCTACATCCGCTCCGGTGCCGAGATGCCCAGCACACGTAGGCCGTTCGCCAACACGATGCGAGCGGCCCGCGCCAGGTGCATGCGGGCGGTCGCCAGACGCTGCTCCTCGCCGATGATACGGCAGTGCCCATAGAACTGCGTGAAGGCGACGGCCACCTCGCGCAAGTAGTTGGCGACCTGGTGCGGCTCCATGTCCTCGGCCGCCCGCGACAGCACCTCGGGGAAGCGAAGCAGCTCCTTGATCAGCGCGATCTCCGCGTCGTGGTTGAGGAGTGACAGGTCCGGCTCCCCACCGAACGCAAAGCCGACCTCCTGCGCCTTCGCGATGATCGAGCAGATGCGCGCGTGCGCATACTGCAGATAGAAGACCGGATTTTTCTCGCTGGCCTCCCGCGCGAGGTCGAGGTCGAATTCGAGATGCGTGTTGGGCGAGCGCATCAGGAAGAAATACCGCGTGACGTCCTCGCCGACTTCATCCATGAGGTCGTCCAAGGTGACGTACGTGGCGCGCCGGGTGCTCATCTTCACGGGCTCGCCCCCGCGCACGAGCGTGACGAACTGGTAGATGACGACCTCGATCTTGGTCGCATCGTAGCCCAGCACGCGAACGCCTTCGATGACGTCGGGGTACGTGGCGATGTGGTCGGCACCGAAGATGTCGACGATGCGGTCGTAGCCGCGCTCCATCTTGTCGATGTGATACGCGATGTCGGGCAGCCGATACGTAGGCTCGCCGCTGCTCTTGACGAGCACGGTATCCTGCTCCTTTCCGAAAGCCGTCGTCTTGAACCACACGGCGCCATCCTTGTCGTAGACGAAGCCGGACTCACGGAGGCGGTCCAGCGTCGTCCAGACGCGCCGGTCCTCGTAGAGGCTGTTCTCGTTGAAATAGGAGTCCATGCGGATGCCGAGCCGCCCCATGGTTCGCTCGATCTCCGCGAAGATGGCCTTCTTGGCGGCGTCCGTGAAGGGCGCTACCTCCTCCACGCCCAGCAGCTCGGTGCCGTGACGCTCGTAAAGGTCGCGCGCGATGTCGATGATGTACTCGCCGAGATAGCCGTCATCCGGAAACGACTCGGGCACGGTGACCCACTCATCCTGGCCCACCTTCAGCTGCCGCGTCGGCGTCTCCGGATCGGCGATGGCCTGATAACGAGCGCGGACGGATTCTCCCAGCACGCGCATCTGGCGGCCGCCGTCGTTGAAGTAATACTCGCGCGTGACGTCGTAGCCGGTCCATTCGATCAGATTCGCGATGGTATCTCCCAGGACGGCGTTGCGCCCATGTCCCACCGTGAGAGGCCCGGTCGGATTGGCGCTGACGTACTCGACGATGGCCGTGAGCCCGAGGCCTTCCATCGTGCGGCCGTAGTTGTCGCCGGCGGCAAGGAGGTCGGCGAGACTATCGGCCAGGTAGTCGTCCGCGTATCGAAAGTTGATGAAGCCGGCGCCGGCCACCTCGATGGAGGCTACTCGCGCGGGGTCGAGTGGCCGATCGCGGAGGCGGGCGACGAGATCTTCGGCGATGCTTCGCGGAGAGCGCCGCAGGTGCCGTGCCAGCTGCATGGCGGCGTTCGTCGCCAGGTCGCCGTGGTCGGGATTGTTGGGCTTCTCGAACTCCGGCGTAAAATCGCTGGGGACGCCGTCAATTTCAGCGAGGACGGCGGCCAACTCTCGTCTGAGGTATTCGTGCATGGATGAAGGACGTACGGCCGATTCGGGGGCCAGTAGTAAGCCGCAAATGACGCGCGGTTTCGGGCGTCGTCGGCAATGTCCGCCGTGGCACGCCTAGCCCGGCGGCGCCACATCCAGCCTATGGATGAGAACGGTCGGCATGCCGACGGATACCGGCACCGTCTGGCCCGATTTGATGCACGCGCCGCGCGCGGGGTCGAGCCGGAAATCGTTCGCGACGCCTCGAATGCGCTGAAGCATATCGGACGGTCGGCCGCTCAAGCGCAGCGACGACACAGGCTCGGTGAGCCGGCCGTTCTCGATACGCCGCCCTTCCATCACGTCGAAGTGGAACCGGTCTTCAGCCGGCAGGACCACGCCGTTTCCGATCATGCTGACATACAGCCCGTGGCGAACATCGGCCACCAGCGCCTCTGGCGGATGCGTGCCATTGTCCAGTATCAAATTGGTCATCCGAGGCAGCGGCGGGGTGCTGAAGTTTTGCCGGCGGCCATTAGGAGTCCGCGCGAGGCGCCGATCCATCGCTCTCCGACGGTCAGTCATGAAGGACCGCAGGATGCCGTGCTCGACGAGCACGGTTCTGCGCGACGGCATGCCCTCGTCATCGTACGGCGCGGAGCCCCGGCCGTCGGGCATCGTCCCGTCGTCCACGATCGTGACGTGCTCGCTTCCGATCTCCATCCCAATGTGCCTCTCGAAGAGCGGCGAGCGGACATCGGCCTCTAGCAGATGCCCGATCGTTTCATGAAGCCACACGCCACCCCAACCCGCCTCCAGGATGACCGGCATCTCGCCCCGCAGATTCGATGCAGCGGCTGCGCGTTCGATGGCATGCAGCCGCTCGATGCATGCCCGCGCAATCGCCTCCGGCGTCTCCAACATGAAATGACCGAGTCCGCCCGGCGCGCCGCCCACGGCATGGGTGGATACGCCCCGGCCCGCGGCCGAGACGCACAGTCCGGAGTGGACCGTGCTCCACGTTGCCGGCTGGATGTCCGAGGCCCACACGGCGATCCGTCGCACGAAGCCCTGGAAGCTCACCTCGAGGCTATCCAGATCGGGAGCGAGCGATCGGGCAGCGTCGGCCGCAGCGCGAAGCAATTCACGCTTCTCGTCTAGCGACGTCGCGTCAGGTGCATCGGGCGGAAGATCGGACGACGGGACCGGGATCTCGTGGGCGTTTCGCGACCTTGAGCCTCCACCACCATCGCGACTCGTCGTGGGAAGCACCTGTAGGGCGGCCAGCACGAGCCTGTCTTCGTCGAGGCCGGGCGCACTCGTGAAGTGAGAGATGCGCGGGCCCACGAGGCGAAGGCTGAATCCGGACTGTTCCGTCCGGCTGTGAAGCTCGGGAGGCCTACCCGATGAACGGCCCCGATCGAACGACACGGTGAGCTGTTCCCGGTACGCGTGCTCGGCGAAGACCTCGACCACATCCTCACGGGACCCGTCCCTTCCACCGCGGCCCACGATGGACATTGCCGGATCGTGCAGCCGTGGCACCGCCTCCGCGAACGGGTGCGACATGGCGTCAATAACCGTAGATCGAGAAATCGTCGCGCCTCATATGCAGGTTGAGCATGATGGCCAGCATCGTCGTGTTCGCCAGCAGTGCCGAGCCTCCGTACGAGACGAAGGGAAGCGGAATACCGATCACAGGGAGCAGACCCGTGACCATCCCGATGTTGATGAAGATGTGGATCAAATAGATGCCGGCTGCGCCCGCCGCTACCATGCTTCCGAACGGATGCTTGACCTGCGTGCCCAGCCGAACGAGCCGGATGAGCAGTAGCCCGAAGGCCAGGAGCAGCACCATCGAACCGATGAAGCCCCATTCTTCGCCGATCACAGAGAAGACGAAGTCCGTGGACTGCTCCGGTACGTAGGCGCCCTGCGTCTGCGTGCCCTCCATGAAGCCCTTGCCGGTCAGGCCGCCGGAGCCGATCGCTGCCTTGGACTGCACGAGGTGGAATCCGACGCCCTTGCGGAATTCCTCCGCCTCCGGGTTGGTGAACGACACGATGCGTGCGATCTGATACGGCTGCAGCAGCCGCGTCAGCGCGAACGTCACGGCCCCGATCGTGCCCCCCGTGAAGACACCGGCCAGGACCGCGTAGCGCCGTTCTTTCGACCTGATGAACATGATCACCGTAAAGATGACGGCGAAGGCGATCGCGGCCGGCATGTACACGATGGCCAGATAGCCCGTGATGGCCGGCGAGATCATCAGCATGACGGCGCTGATCGGAAGCCCCGACCAGAACAGCATGATGGGAACGAGGGCAAAGAATACGAGCGCCGTGCCCGTGTCGTTTTGCAGCACGATGAGTACGGCAGGCAGCGTGATGAGTGCCACCACGCCAGCCGCGTAGCGCACGTTCTTCGTGTTCGGCCGCTTGGATGCGATCAGCTGTGCTACGGCCAGCACGGCGCCCACTTTGGCGAACTCCGACACCTGGAACCCGACGCCGCCGACGTAGAGCCAACTCTTGGCGCCGTTGACTTCGCGCCCGAACAGGAGCGCCGCCATCAGCAGCATCAACGTCGTGAAATAGGCCGGATAGGCCGCTTTCTGGAAGAACCGCACCGGTAGCATCAGGCAGAAAACCACTACGGCCAGGGAGACAAACACCCACGTAAGCTGACGCCAGAAATTCCGCTGGACCGACTCGAGCAGATACTGGCTCGCCGGGCCGTTCGTCGTGCTATAGATGGCAATCAGCCCGATCGACACGACGACCATCCACGCGAAGATGGTCAGGTAGTCCAGATTTCTATACCACGTTCGCATGTTGTCTCAGTTGGTCCCGGGGAGCGGGTCTGAACGCACGTCGAGGAGGGCCCGCAGCCGCCCCTGCCGGTAGGGATCGTCTGAAATCCGGCCGGTGAGATATTGCTCGGCCATGAATGACGCGATCGGAGCCGCCGCGGTCGCCCCGAATCCGGCGTTCTCGACCTGTACGGCGATCGCGATCTGCGGGTCATCGTAAGGCGCAAACATGATGAACACGGAATCATCCTTCCCGCGGGGGCTCTGCGCCGTGCCGGTCTTGCCCGCGCTCGGAATGTTCGGGATCTGCACCCAGTAGCCGGTGCCGGCCTCCATCACCATCCGCATTCCCTCGCGAACGACGTCGAAGTGCCGCTCCTCGATCGGAATTTTGCGCGGGGCGGGGAGCGCCGGATAGTACACCTCGCCCGTCTCGGGATGCTCGAGTCGCGTGACCAGGTGGGGAGGGTACAGCGTTCCCTTGTTTGCTATGGCCGAGACATAATTGGCGAGCTGAAGGGGTGTGACGCCCATGTTTCCCTGGCCGATGCCCAGGCTGAGCGTAAAGCCCGGCTTGAGGCCGGCCGGGCCCCACCTGTCGAAGAAAAAGGCGGAATCCGGAATCAGACCCGGCGTCTGCTCGCCGATGTCTGTGGGCGCATTCTCTCCGAATCCGAACATGTGCGCGTATTTGCTGAACGTGTTCACGTCCACGCGCATCATCATCTCAAAGAAAAACGTGTTGCAGGACCGCCGGAGTGCCTCGCGCACGGCGATCCGCCCGTGGACGGCCATATCCCTGAACATCCTGCCACGGCCGAATGGGTGATATCCGGGGCAGGTGATGTAGGTATCCGGCGTGATGTTTCCTTCCTGCAGCGACATCAGCGCCATGAACGGCTTCCAGGTGGAGCCCGGCGGCAGCATGTTCATGGTCGCCCGGTTGTATAGCGGCTTGTCGGGGCTGTTGTTCAGGTAGGCCCAGGTCTCCGGATCGACGGACTGGGCGAAAAGACCCGGGTCGAAATCCGGCATGCTGACCATGGCGATGATGGCGCCTGAGTTCGGATCGAGGGCTACAGCGCCGCCGCGCTTGTTGACGAAGAGCGACTCGGCGAGCGCCTGCACCTCGGAGTCGATGCCCAGATAAATGTTGTAGCCGCTCAATGGCTGGATGTCGTGGCGGCCATCCTGGTACGATTTGACCTCGAGTCCGTGGACGTTCACCAGCTTCAACTCGGCTCCGAGACGCCCGCGAAGATAGGCCTCGTAGGTGCGCTCGATGCCCGACTTTCCGATCAGATCGCCCTGGCGATAGCCGCGATCGCTGAGAGCCGATAGCTCGCGGTCCGTAATCTCACGGATATAGCCGAGTGCGTGCGCCGCCGTCGCTTTCGTGTGATACCGGCGACTGAACTCCTCCTCGTAGCTCACGCCAGGAAGGCGGTATAGATTTTCTACGACCCGGCTGAAGATGTCGAAAGGCACCTCGCGGAAGGCCTTGTGTGCCTGATAACGGCTCCGCGCTCGCGCCTGCTCATATCGGGCTACGACGAGGCTGTCAGGAACCTCCAGGAGCTCAGCCAGCAGGGGGATGTTCTTCGGCTCGAACATGCGCGGTGTGATGGTGATGGTGTAACTCGGCTTGTTGTCCACCATCAAAATGCCGTGCTGATCGAAAATCGCACCCCGCGCAGGGTACACGCGGCGCTCCTTGATGGCATTGGAGCGGGATTCGCCGGCGTATTCCTCTACATCAAGCAGCTGGAGCTGGGCAAGCCGGAGTCCCAGGATCCCGAGCACTACAACGATGATCCCGATAAAGATGCGTACGCGTACTCTATACTCGTCCATGACAGCTCCGGCGTGACCGCGGGCAAGGTGCTCCGATGCGCATACCCGGCTCCGCACAAAAACGGCGCGCAGATCGGTTGATGTGCACTCGTTTAAGCCCAGTGAGGAATGGCCAGTTCCACGGGGTTGGATCCATTCAGCAGCCGTGAAGCACCGCTCCGCGCGTGTAACGAACCGCTCAAAGGTATTTGCTCATGCCCCCGGCAACCGTCCGGTCTACAATACCGTTACAAATAGTGCACCAAGTTTACGAACAGGCCGATGCCGCTGTCGTTCTAGGCAGCGGGTGTCTGCAGCAGCGGAGCCCTCCTTGTAGTCGGCCGCGTTATCCTCCCGCCTCTTCCCCCGCGATCAATTGGCGACCAATCCAACGAGACTGATGCGTCGTAAAGGCCCCTCTTGTACTTCCGCCCTGGCTTTATCATTCCTTCTCATCGGAATCCTCTCGTTGTCCTTTGCCCGGGCGGCCGACGCTCAGTACTTCGGCCGAAATAAGGTTCAATACGACAAATTCAGATTCCAGGTGCTCGAGACGGAGCACTTCCGCATCCACTATTATCCTGAGGAAGAGCAGGCTGTTCGGGATGCCGCTCGCATGGCCGAGCGGTGGTATGCGCGGCATTCGCAGACCTTCTTGCGCCAGTTCCGCGAAAAGAAGCCCATCATTTTTTATGCGAATGATGCAGACTTCCAGCAGACAAACGTCATTAGCGGCTTCATCGGAGAAGGCACGGGCGGCGTCACCGAGGGCCTGAAGCAGCGCGTAGTCATGCCGCTGACGGGTATGTATGAAGAGACGGACCACGTTCTCGGCCATGAGCTGGTCCACTCCTTCCAGTACGACATTGCATTCGGCGGCGGCGACACGATCCGCTTCAATCTGGGGTTGCTTCCGCTCTGGATGATCGAGGGCACGGCCGAATATCTTTCTGTGGGCCGACATGATACCCACACGGCGATGTGGCTTCGGGATGCCATCTTGCGCGACGATCTGCCGACGATCACGCAGCTCACGCGCGATATGCGGTACTTCCCATATCGATACGGGCAGGCCTATATGGCCTATATCGGTGGCAAGTACGGCGATCTGGCCGTGGCGAATCTGTACAAGCTCGCCGGCGTGGCCGGGGTCGATTCGGCCTTCGTCTACACACTCGGCATCTCGACCGACTCGCTTTCGGCCGAGTGGAAGCAGGTGGTCCGGGAGACCTACGAGCCCCTCATGGAGGGACGTACCCCGCCGCAGGAGGCGGGGCGGCGCGTGCTCGCCGCCGACATCGATGCGGGCCAGCTTAACATTTCGCCGGCCGTCAGTCCCGACGGGCAGTACGTGGCCTTCCTTTCGGAGCGCGACATTTTCACCATCAATTTGTTTATCGCAGACGCTCAGACCGGGCGCGTACTGAAGCGACTCCCGAGTCCTTCGGCCGATCCGCACATGGATGCCCTGCGCTTCATCAACTCGGCGGGATCGTGGTCGCCCGACGGCCGCCGGCTGGCCTTCGTGGCGTTCGCGGAAGGCGACAACGAGATTGCCGTTTTGAATGTCGAGTCGCTCGATGTCGAGCGGTCGATTGCGGTCGATGGGGTTTCCGCCATCACGAATCTTGCGTGGTCTCCGGATGGCCAGTCGATTGCGTTTTCGGGGCTGGATGGCGGAATCAGCGACCTGTATGTCCTCAACATCGAAACGAATGCCGTCCGCCAGCTGACCAACGACCGGTATGCCGACCTACAGCCGGCGTGGTCGCCGGATGGTCGATACCTCACCTTTGTGACCGACCGCGGCCCTGACGGGACAAATTTCCAGACGCTCGCTTACGCGAATCCGCGGCTTGGCGTCTTCGATCTGCAGACCTCGGAGATCCAGCACTTCGAGCCCTTTGATGGCGCTCTCCACCACAACCCGCAATTTTCGCCCGATGGACGCAGTCTGTATTTCATCAGCGACCAGGACGGCTTCAAGGACGTGTACCGCCTCGATCTGGACAACGGACAGCCGTACCGTGTGACCGAGCTCGCAACCGGTGTGAGCGGGATCACGAAGCTTTCCCCGGCCATGTCGGTGGCCGCCCAGAGCGGTCGAATGATGTTCTCCGTCTTCGCCTCCAACGAATACACGGTATTCTCGCTCGAGCGCGAGGAAACGTTGGGTGAACCGGTGGAGGGATTTCAGCCGGGCGAAGTACCCACGGCCAGCATATTGCCCCCCATCCGTGCCCTCAACGAGGGCCTGGTGGGTCGCTACCTGAGCGATCCGCTGACCGGACTCCCCCCGGCAGGTGTCGAGTACGCATCACGACGATACGTGCCCGGATTACGGCTGGATTATGTGGCGCCCCCGACGCTGGGCGTCTCGACCGGCGGTACATTCGGGACCCAGCTGGGCGGCGGCGTAGGGTTCTTCTTCTCCGACATGCTGGGAAACAAGAACCTGACCATCGCAGCGCAGGCACAGGGCACACTTAAGGACGTCGGTGCGCAGGTCTCCTACATCGACCTGGGACACCGGATCAATTACGGCGGAACGGCGGCGCACATCCCGCTGCTTTACAGTCGTGGGTACATCCGAACGGCCTTCTTGATCGAGCAGCTGCTGACGCGGATTTACGTGGATCAGGTGGCCGGAGTCGCACATTATCCATTCAGCCAGACGCGCCGCGCAGAGGCCAGTCTGGGATTCGTACGATACGGGTTCGAGAACGAGGTATTACAGACGACCTTCCGCGGACAGCGCCGGCTGAACCCCGATGACTCGGAGTTTTTCCGGAATGTCAGCGACTTCGAACCGATTTACTTTCTCCAGTCGTCGCTCGCATACGTAGGTGATTACTCGTTCTTCGGGTTCACATCGCCCGTAAGCGGAGGCCGGTTCCGTTTTGAAGTCGCGCCGCAGATCGGATCATCCAGCTTCGTGACGGCTCTGGCGGACTATCGCCGATACCTGTTTTTCAACCCCGTGACGTTCGCCGTGCGCGGACTGCACATCGGGCATTGGGGGGCCGATCCCAATGATCGTTATAGCGTGCAATTCCTGGGGTACTCCTACTATCCCGGATTCATTCGCGGATACGTCTACTCCTCGTTCGATCCCATCGAGGAATGCGAGGAGGACGGCTGCCCGGTCATCCAGCGGCTCGACGGTACCCACATTGCGCTCGGAAGTGCGGAGGTGCGGCTTCCCGTGTTCGGCACAGAGCAGTTCGGTCTGGTCAACTTCCCGTACCTGCCTACGGAGCTGTCCCTGTTCGTGGATGCAGGAGTGGCGTGGACGCAAGACGATCCACCCGTCCTCGCCTTCAAGCGGCGCTCGGACGATCGAATTCCGGTTGTCAGCACCGGAATTTCGGCGCGTGTGAACATCCTCGGGTTCATTGTGCTGGAGTCCTACTACGCGTATCCATTCCAGCGCCCGGATGCAGGGTGGCAACTCGGATTCCGGCTCATGCCGGGCTGGTAGGCTCGTAAGCAAATCTCCTGCTGCAGGAGCGCGCTTCCTGCCCCCGGCGGTCTTGGACGTTCGTGAGTTCGCTTCGGCCTCCGCGGCAAGATCGCATTCACATCCCGGAGAGATGGCATTTCTTTCTCGGAGCAACCCCGGAGGGATCACGTAGGCCTTCCGCATACTATAGCTCCGGAGCGAGTGTATATTAGGCGCGGAATGGACGGCCGGGGGCCGAATGCCGCTTTGTGTAACGGGCCGAAGCCCCCGTACGCGCCGCGATCACCGAGAAGTGTGGCCTCTCAATCCATGTACGACTTCTTCAGATCGGCCCTGTTCAATATGGACCCGGAGCGTGCTCACCGCCTTACAACGGTGGCCGCGCGTGCGGCGCATTGGACGCGGGTGGACGCCTTTCTGGAGGATCAGTACGCCTACGAGGACATGCGGCTGCGCACGCGCGTCTGGGGGCTCTCCTTCGACAATCCGGTCGGGCTGGCCGCCGGTTTCGATAAGAACGCCGCTCTGGTTCCGTTCTGGCCGACGCTCGGATTTGGGTTCGTGGAGGTAGGCTCGGTGACGGCTCGCCGGTCGCGTGGGAATCCGCGGCCGCGAGCGTTCCGGCTGCCCGAAGATGAGGCCGTCATCAACCGCATGGGTCTGAACAATATCGGCGCGTCGCGGGTCGCGCGGCGGCTGCGACGGCACACAGCCCGCACGGAGATTCCGGTCGGAGTCAACATCGCCAAGACCAACGACCCGAAGATCCTGGGGGATGATGCTGTCGAGGACTTCTGCGACAGCTTTCGCCTCCTCGCGCCCGTTGCCGACTACGTCGCCCTCAACATTTCTTGCCCGAATACGAAGGACGGCCGCACCTTCGAAGATGCAGACGCACTCGACGGGCTGTTGACCGCCATCATGCAGGAAAAGAAGGATGCGCAGCTGACGGTACCGGTCCTCGTGAAACTTTCGCCGCCCCTGTCCGACCGAATCGTGTACGATAGCCGCATCGAGGAGATTGTGGATGTTTCTCTTCGTCACCGCGTCGATGGGTTCATCGCCTCGAATACGGCCACGGATCGACAGGGGCTGGTAACCGATGAGCGGAAGCTCGACAGGATCGGTCAGGGAGGCGTGAGCGGGCGCCCTCTGGAGAGCCGATCGACGCATCTCGTGAGGTATCTCTACCGGGTCACCGCCGGGAAGGTGCCCATCATCGGCGTCGGCGGCATCTTCACCGCCGAAGACGCCTTCCGGAAGATTAAGGCCGGGGCGAGTCTCGTGCAGATCTACACGGCGCTCGTCTACAGCGGCCCGGGCCTCGTGCGGCAGCTCAAAACGGGCATCATCGAGCTGATGGAGCGCGAGGGTTACTCGTATGTCCACAAGGCCGTGGGGGTCGAGGCCTGAGGGCCGTTTCGTTGCCTTTCCCCCGGGAAGCCGATACATTCTCCCGTCCTTCGGTGAGCCCGGATTCCCCCTGCGGAGTACCCGCTCGCCTGCCCCACCGGTAAGTCACCCCTTTTCGTGCCGATGTCCGCACTCGTCGAATTCGATACCATCCCACAGCTCTTCTATCGACTGGTCGATCACTACCGCGGCTCAGACCGCCCGGCTCTCCGTTACAAGAGTAAGGCGACGAAGCAGTGGGAAGGAATCCTGTGGACGGAGTTGGAGGAGATGGTGCACGACACGGCCGGATACCTTCATAAGATCGGCGTGCGGCGTGGTGATCGTGTAGCCATCCTGTCCGAAAACCGGCCGGAATGGGCCATCACCGATCTGGCGACCCAGATACTCGGTGCGGTGAACGTCTCACTCTACACCTCGCTGCCGGCCGATCAGGTCGCGTATATCCTCAAAGATTCGGGCTCGAAGGTGCTCATAGTCTCAACGCCCCTCCAACAGCGGAAGGCGGAAGAGATCTTCGATGAGTGCTCCGACCTCGAAATCGTCGTGACCCTGAGCGAGGCAGACCTCGACGGAAAGAGCTACCTCGTGCCCTGGGAGAGCGCACTGAATCAGGGGCGGCTTTACTGGAAGGAGCACCGGCACCAGCTGCGGCCGATTGCGAGCGAGGTCAAACCCGATGAGCTGTCCGCGCTGATTTACACGAGCGGGACGACAGGCCAGCCGAAGGGAGTGAAGTTGACCCACGCCAACTTTTGCTCGAACACGAGATCGGCTTTGGGGATGGTGCCCTTCGGGCCTGACGACCACCACCTCTCCTTTCTCCCGCTCTGCCATTCGTTCGAACGGACGGCCGGCTATACGGCCGTTCTGGCCTGCGGGGCGCTGATCACCTACGCGGAGAGCATCGAAGCAGTCAGCAGGAATCTGCCCGAAGTAAGGCCGACCGTGATGATCTCCGTGCCGCGCATGTTCGAGCGCGTGTACAACTTGATCTCCAAGTCCGTGGAGGAGGGCTCGCCGACGAAGAAGAGGATCTTCCACTGGGCCGTCGAGACGGGAAAGGAAGTGGCCAGGCGGAAGGCAGCCGGGAAGCGCGTAGGACCCGTACTGGCAAGCCAGCGCGCCCTTGCGCACCGGCTGGTTTTTAGCAAGCTGCACGAGAAGCTCGGGGGCAATCTGCGATTCGCCGTCTCCGGGGGCGCCGCGCTGCCAAAAGAGATCGGCGAATTCTTCCAGGCGGCCGGGATCCCCATCATCGAGGGGTACGGCCTGACCGAGACGGCGCCCGTGCTGACGGTCAATCCTGTGGATCGGCCGCGGTACGGCACGGTAGGCCACGTGATCCCGGGCGTAACGATCGCCATTCAGAGGCTCGATGACGGGCGGATCATCGGCCAGATTTCCGGCGAGCAGTACCCGTCGAGCCTTACGACGGAGGAGGGAGAGATCGTCGTAAAAGGCCCCAACGTGATGACGGGCTACTGGAACGACGAGAAGGCGACCCGCGAGGCGATCGACAAGGATGGATGGTATCACACGGGGGATGTCGGGCGGTTCGATGACGGATACCTGATCATTACCGACCGCATCAAACACATGATCGTTTCGGCGGGCGGCAAGAACATCTACCCGGGACCCATCGAAGAGCGGTTCAAGACGGTGCCGTGGATCGAGCAGATAGTGGTGGTGGGCGAGGGGCGCGAGTTCCTCGGCGCGCTGGTGGTGCCGAATCTTGAGGCACTGATGGATTTCGCCGCCCAGTCCGGGATGAAGGTTGAGGAGTCCGATGCCCTGTTGAAGCAGGAGATGATCCTGCAGCTCTTCGATCAGCGGTTCAAGGATTATTCGCGGACGGCCTCACCGCACGAGAAGATTCGGGCGTTCCGCCTCGTGCCCGAGCCCTTCACGATCGAGAATGCCCTTTTGACACCGACACTGAAACCGCGTCGGAAGAAGATCGAGAAGCGGTATGCTCATTTGATCGAGGAGATGTACAGGCAGTTTAAACGGTAGGTTGCCGGTTGCTTGTTCAGGTTGATCAGCACGTGGTACCTGGTGGCCGGCGTTGGGGGTAGAGTTCAAGGTTCGTTGAATGTCCGAGCCGCGGCGCCTGGCGGCGAAACCTGCCTGAGAGGGCAGCGTTGTGATTTCCCTCGCACGGCGCAGGTGGTGCGGGTCTTTCCAATGGATATTCGGGGTGTGGCGCAGCCCGGTAGCGCGCTTCGTTCGGGACGAAGAGGTCGTGGGTTCAAATCCCGCCACCCCGACA
>CBFGRV010000034.1:0-33562 GCA_965651265.1 uncultured Rhodothermales bacterium | reverse complement strand
AGCGTCGAAATCATGCCGCCGAAGTAGTTGCCCATCCAGCAGAGGATGAACACGGCGAACCGGCCACCTCGATGAGCCGGCGTTTGGGAGATCGAGTCCGCGGCGGATTCGATCGAGATCGTGGATGAGGGCATGAGCGTGGGGCCGGTTCATCGGGGCGGAACGGACCCGCCCCGACGAACGGATGTGTGAAAGTACCAGGAGCGGCCGAAAATAGGCTCCGGCACTCTCGAAAACATCACCCACTTGTCATGAGCCCCATACTTGCGTCGGTCTCAGTCGTCGATCTCCGTGCAGAGCACCTCCCCGCTCCCCGCGTCGATGTACATGTCGTGCTCTTGATTACCGACCTCGAGCTCGACCTCGTACACGAGGTAGCCATCTTCCTCCTCCAGATCGATGTCCGTGATGGTGGCTTCCGGCATGGCCTCCGCTACGATCTCTCGGGCCTGCGCCTCCGAAATCTGCGCCAGCTCGCGCTTATTCGGCGCATCGTCCTCCACTTGGATGGTGCCTACGATCTTGTCGCAGGTAGCATCTTGCGCACGGACATTACTGGCCGAAGCGACGAACAATACCAGGACGAAAGGCAGCCAGGCGGCGGGCCGCGTCACGTTCTGAAAAAAGCGAGTAGTGGTCATGGTCTTAAACCTGAAGTCTCGTGATTTGACAGTCTCGAATCGGGGACCCCACGGATCCCCGCTTCCGGGACATTGAATGACGAGTTTTCAGGAAAGCCCCGTCTACTCTCTAACCATCTTGTAATGGATCAGCCCTGGGGCGGGACGCTGCTGGTCCAGATGTCGCGGTGCAGCTTCCACGATCCATCCACCTGCTTCCATACGACGATGTACTTCCCCTCGTCCATCAGCTCACCGTCGGCACCGCTCAGGCGATAGCGAGACATTTCGATGGCCGTGTCGCCATGCTGCTCTGTCTCGATGATCTCGAGTTTTGCCCGTTTGATACCCATATCCATGACCGCTTGCCAGAAGCCGGCGATCTTCTCCTTACCGGATATGAAGTCGGTTCCGGCCGGCAGCAGCATGCCGTCCTCGGTGTAGAGATTGGCCAGGCCCTTCGAATCGCCCCGGGCGAAGGCGGCCTCGAAGTCGTCGTCGGCTCGTCGGATGTCTCGGCGGATGTCTGTTCTCGTTTCCATGGCGTTCTCCTTGTTTGTGTGGATGGTGTCCGCGTCTGAGATGTATGTTTTCGAATCCGAGCGAAGAGCAGACGACAGTAAGCGTTAATTGAACGCCACCAAGACATGCCGTGATGGAAACAACGTATTCGCTCGTGCCCGCCGGCACAAGAATTCAAGCCCACATTTCGAAGAATCCGCGCCGGTGGCAGCCTTCGCTTCGCGCCAATCGTACCAGGTAAATATGTACCTCGTGGCCGCCGTATATTCCCCCGGCGACCAGCTGAGGACAGCGGCCTGACGATGCCATCACTGCCGACATCCAATCCGGAACAATTCCACCGTCCACTCGCAGCCGCCGCCCTGGCGATCGCGCTTCTCGTCGCGGCCTGTTGGCCGGAGCACGATCCTGCCGGCCGCTTGCAGCCGAGTGAGCCGCATCAGAAAGAATGGATTCAGCTCTTCAACGGCACCGACCTGGATGACTGGACCATCAAGTTCGCGGGCCACCCGCTCGGTGAGAACGTCCGCAACACGTTCCGGGTCGAGGAAGGTCTGCTCAAGGTTCGCTACGACGAGTGGAGCTCGTTCGACGGCGAGTTCGGGCACATCTTCTACAAGGAGCCCTTCTCTCATTACGTCGTCGCCGTCGAATATCGCTTCGTCGGCGAGCAGGTCCGGGGCGCCGGTCCCGATCTCGGTTGGGCCGTCCGCAACAACGGAATCATGCTCCACGCGCAACCGGCCGAGACGATGACCCTCCATCAGGGATTCCCGATCTCGATCGAGGTTCAGCTGCTGGGGGGATTCGCGGAAGGCGAGCGTACGACCGCCAATCTTTGCACGCCCGGCACACACGTGGTGATGGATGGCGAGCTGATCACGGCTCATTGCGTGAATTCATCCTCCAAAACATTCCGTGGCGATCAGTGGGTGCGCGCAGAGGCGCGCGTGCTGGGCGATTCGTTGATCCAGCACATCGTCGAAGGTGATACCGTTATGAGTTACACGGCGCCGCAGATGGGCGGCGACGGCGTGAACGATCCCGATCCGGCCGTCATGCAGGAAGGCCGCCTCCTCGCCGTGGGTTACATCGCTCTGCAGGCGGAGACGGCACCGGTAGATTTCCGCAAGGTGGAGGTGCTGAATCTGAAAGGATGTATGGATCCGGAAGCGCTGAACTACAAGAGCTATTTCGTAAAGGCCGATTCATCCGCTTGCCGGTATGCAGATCAGTAGCCCCGTCTGTACGGCCGGTCATCTCCGACCGCGCGAAGTCCGAACCTGGCCTTCCACCTCGCCCGTCAGTCCCTCTCCACTTCGTGCGTCAGCCCCTCGCCGAGTCGCCGCAACTCCTCGAACACCCGCTCTATGTCGTCCAGTGTCGTGCGGTGCGAGCAGATGGACATGCGGAGTACGGTGCGTGCGTGCACGCGCGTAGTCATGAGAAAGGCCAGCCCACCGACCTGAATCTCATCCGCGATGCGCTGATTCAGCCGGTCGATCTGCTCGTCATCCAGCCGTGACCCCGCGGGCCGGTACCTGAACGAGTAGATGTTCAGGATTGGATGATGCAGCGCTTCGAAGTCGTCGGCGGCGCGAACCAGGGCGTCGAGGTGCTCGGTGCATCGCACGTTCTGCGCCAGCAGCTTCCGATACCCCGCTACGCCGTAGTGCTTGAGCGTCATCCAGACTTTGAGCGCACGGAAGGAGCGCGACATCTGGGGCCCGTACTCGAAGAAATTGAGACCTTCGTATTCCGTCGGGAGGGTGCCGCGGAGATACGATGCCTCCATCAAGAAGGCCCGGCGCAGCGATTGCGGATCGCGGACGAGCACGCATCCGCACTCGTACGGCACGTAGAGCCACTTGTGCGGATCGAGCGTGACGGAATCGGCCAGCTCGAGCCCTCGGTAAAGCGCCCGTTTCTCCGGAAGCATGGCGCCTACCGCCCCGCACGCTCCGTCGGCGTGGAACCAGAGACCTCGGTCGCGGCAGACCTGCGCGATGCCTTCGAGCGGATCGATAGCGCCTACATTGATCGAGCCCACCTGCCCGACGACGCAGAAGGGCGTGTCGCCGCGATCGACGTCTTCATCGAGCATCCGACGCAGGGCATCGACGTCCATCGTGAAGTCGTCGCGGCTCGGTACCCGGCGCACAGCCTCACGACCGAGGTTCATCAGATCCGCCGCGCGGACGATGGAGACGTGCCCCTCGTGGTCGGCCATGTAGAGGAGAAATCGCCCCGTGCGGGCGCCGTCCTGCAGTCCGCTAGGCGTGGAATCGTACGGTGCCTGGTTGCGGAGTGCAGTTTGCAGCGCCGTGAAGTTGGCCATCTGGCCGCCACTGGTCAGCAGCCCGCCGCACGCCGGGTCGTAGCCAATCATCTCGGCGAGCCAGGCAATCGTGCGCCGCTCGATCTCCGTAGCGGCCGGTGAGGCTTTCCATCCTCCCAGATTCATGTTGACGGAGGCCGCGAGCGCATCGGCCAGCACGCCCATCATCGAGCCCGATCCGTTCACGAAACCAAAATACCGCGGCGATCCGATGTGAGTGCTGTTGGGCAGGATTCGGTCAATCCATTCGTCCAGGATGTCGTCAGGAGGCTGGCCTTCCTCGGGGAGGGGCTCTACAAAATCGCGTTGGATCTCCGCTGAGGGGCGGTTCGGGAAGACCGGCAGATCCCGAACGCTGCTGAAATACTCCGTGATCGCGTCGACGGCCCGATAGCCCAGCTCCCTGAATTCCTCGAGTGGCAGGTCGCCGGCAAACCAGTCGGCGGCCCTGTCGCCGGTGAACGGGTCGCCGGGCACGTCCTCATTCGGGATTTCGCCGGCAGAATTCACGCCGGGTGACGCATTCGTCGGGTGGATGCTCATTTCGATTCCGTTGTTAAGCAGGTCGGATTCAAAGCGCCCTCCACTCCTCTTGCAGTCGCTTGAGGCGGTGGAAGGCCGCTTTCGGCTCGCCGTTCGGTGATGTGATGAGGCCGCCGTTGTCGATGAACGCGTGGTCGTCGTCGAGATCGTACCAGTTGATGGCCTCGATCCATGGCTTGTTATAGCCCAGCGTGTAGAGGCCCTCGAGCCAATCGGCCTGCAGCTCCTCGTCCCACGGTCGATGCCACACGTACGGCTCCTGTTGGATGTCCATGCGGTCTAGCGCGATGGCGCGCTTCGACGGACCTGAGCTTGCGCCCACCTCGGTCAGCTGCACGGGCCGGCCGAATTCCTCGAAGCGCTCGATGTGGATGATCGTATCCTGCAGGTCGCGCCAGGGGAAATACATCTGAACGCCCGTGATAGTGAAGTCGACGCCGGCATCACGCAAATCCCGCATGAACTCCCAGGGCGTGCGCTGCGGATACGTCGCAGGCTGCCCGCCCGAATACTGCCCCATCTGCACGTACTCGGCGAATGGGCAACAGTTGTTGATGAGGCGATGCACGCTCGGCGCCGTGTCCTTCGCCACGTCGCAGGCCAGTCGCGTCACTTCGATCGTCTGCTCGGGGCTCAGATTCGTCTCGTTGGCCCAGTCGTGGAACTCGTTGACGACCTCCCACGCGTACATGCCGTCGCCGTAGTGGCCGACGACCTCGCGCACGTGCTGCTCGACGTAGCGTCGCACCTCGTCGTACGACATCGCGCGCAGCCATGCGGGGGTGACGGATCGATGCGGCCAGAAGAGCGGGCGCCCCTGCACCGTGATCCCGTGCGACCTGAGCTGATGGAAGAAGGCATCGCGCAGATCGAAGCGGTGCTCGCCGCGGCGAGGCTCAAAATCCTGATTCCATCGGACGGTGGGGTAGAACGTGATGGTGGCGTAGTTGAACAGTTCGAGGAAGCGCTCGAGCGCCGTATCCTGATCCATCAGGAAGAAGGCCTTGGTATCGCATCCCATGAAGAATTCAGGGCGATGCCCGCGCCGGTTGATGGCATGTTGCGCCTTCTCGATTTCCATCATCTCGGCGGCCCAGAGTGCGTGCAGGAGTGCGTCCTGCGCGAGCTCGGCGCGGCGCTCCTCGTCGCCTTTGACCCTCTCCGCATCCTCCCAATACCCCTCCGAGACGTCGAGGAAGCCTTGCAGCCTTCGTGAGGGCGACCAGGCGCCGTCTTCGGCACGGTGGGCCGCGAGGCGCCTCCGGTTCCGCAGCACGCGGCTCTTCGCCAGCTCGAAGTTGAGGTTCAGCTCCCGCGTATCGCCGGGCGGCGGGAGCGTGTAGAACTCGCCACCGTTGTCGGCCGTGATGTAGCCCGATCCGAAGCCCTCGACATTCCAGCGCGTGTTGATCCCGAAGCGCCCTTGGCCGTCCGTGTCCGAAATTGCCACGCCGGTTTCGTCCGCGCGGATGTCGGAGTGAAAGGCATCCCACTTCGTGTCGCTGGCATAGGCGTAGGTGCCGTCGAGGTGGGGGCCACGCCCGCGTTGCACGTAGTAGGGGCGAAAGATGAGCGTCCCGGCTGCAGTCCGACGCGGAATTCGTCGGGGCGTGAGGATGAATGGGGCACCGGCGGCCGATGAAGCAAGCGCGACGCCGCCTCCCCCCAACGCCGCCTGTCGAAGAAACTCCCTGCGCGTGAGCGTGCGGTCGCTTTCCGGCATTTCGAGATGGAACGATCGAGAACGGGCTCAATGTAGCTACCGCCCTGCCGTCACGGCAAGTCGCTGCACCTCAGCCCTGGATCACCCACCTTGGCCTTGAACCGCCGTCATCATCCGGCTACGCGGCCCGGAGCACTGTCCCCATCTCGCCATGCGGTACACGCCGAAGCGCCATCCCGAACCAGAGCGTCCACAGGCACATCGTGACCGAGGCGACCACCCACAGCAGGTTGGCCGGGCGAATCTCGAGCCACATGCCCAGCGCCCACCCGAGAAAAGAGGCCACGCCGGCAGCGGTGGCTACCCACGCGGACCACGCGGGCGTAGCTCCGGTCGGCTCTCGGGCCTCGTTGGATCCGACCAACGCGATACCCAGCGCCAGGACAGCGAATCCGATGGCCTTCCCCTCCGCGAACGCCCACCAGGATGTGAACGTCTCTGTCGTTCCCCCGACGGCTGCCGTTGTAATGACGGTCGCTTCGGCCACGGCCGTGGTCATGGTCCAGAATGCCCCCATGCTGATCACGGCCCACGCCGTCAGACGCCAAAACCCGTCGGTCAGGTGCGAATGGGACGTCAAGAGGATGAGGCCCACGATGGCGAATAGGGATAGACCAGCGGCAGCGATCCAGTGCACGACGGCCCATCGGAGCGGGTGTGAAGCGATCTTCGCCATCTGTGCCGTCGGGTCCGGATCGATCGGGCCATGGACCAATAGCACAATGATCATGCAGAATGAGGCCGCTACCAGCCAGAATCCCCCTGCGCGTACCGCCTGCGATGCGTCCGTCATGACCTGTTTGCCTCCCGGTTGATGGAGCTTGAAGGTTGGAGAAAGTCCTCTCTCCAGTGTAGGGCGCGCGAGGCCTGGTATAAATCCCAAGAATGTCCCAAATGCCTGGCGGCAGCATATGGGTAATTCTATGTATCAAAAGCTCGCTGCCATCGTATTTTCTATCGTGCAGTCGGCGAAGCTGCGATCCGCCAACGGCTCGACATTCATTTCGCCACCGAACTCGCCTGGTAGACCGCGAATCATGTCCTACGAGTATCGCATCATCCCGGAGGAAGACCTGCTGATCATAACCGGTTCGGGCGCCGTTTCATCCGACGACATCTACCGGGTCGTGACAGCCTTTCAGAAGGATCCGGCCTGGCGGCCATCGATGAAGATGCTGGTCGATTGGCGACACGTCACCGAGTTGGATGTGGATGAGGAAGGCGTTGCGCGGCTCGCGCAAGATGCCCTCGGGCCGGAGCAGATGGGTCTGGGGACACCGCTGGGGCCCAGTGCGGCCGTCGTGCTCAGCCGACATGATCAGGCGCGCATCCCGATGATGTATCACACCTACCTCCGAAAATCGGGGCTGAAGTCAAAGATTTTCTTCAGCATGGAGGAGGCTGCGCGGTGGCTCGGCATCTCAGTCGATCGGGTCAATTCCCAGGACGACTCGCAGCGCGCGTAGGTCAGCACGGACGAGAAGTAGATTACACCGATCGGCAACATCTCCTGTGAGTGCCGCGCGCAGAATCTCGTCCAGGTCGTCGAGGCCGCGAAGAACTCGCGGGAGCGACTTACCTGTTGAGGTGCAGGTCCGCGAACTCGAGGTAGCGGACCCAATCGTAAAACGTGACCTCGTGTACGCCCGGCCGGATATGGTACCCTATCCGTCCCATGACCGGCTCGTTCACGGGCGGCATCCCGTCGGCCGGAAGCCCCTCGGTCCCGAGAAGCTGATAGACGGGATCCGCGTGCCTTGCCGAGAGGAACTCTCCGCGCGGATCGGCCCAGAGGTCTTCCTCGGCGCTCGCGACGTACACCGGCCGCGGCGCGATGAGCGCGATTAGCATGTGCTGGTCGACCGGCAGTGCATCCTCGTTGTCGTTGTAGCGATTGAAGTTGTCCGCAAACCAGTGCGGAAACGCCGTATTGATGCGTGCCACCGTCTCGCCGAATCTCCGGCGCGACAGCGCCGCCCCGCCACACCCGGAGTTGTTCGACACCACCATCGCGAAGCGCTGATCCGTAGCCCCCGCCCACAGCGCTGCCTTCCCGAGTCGCGAATGGCCGATCACGGCCACGCGCAATGCATCGATGTCCGGATCCGTCTCGAGGTAATCCAGCGCGCGACTCAGCCCCCACGCCCATGCCGCGATGGATCCCCACTCATCCGGCCCCGGCTGCGTTTGGCCGCTCTCGTAAAAGAGCGGATGCACGCCGTTCTGAAAGCCGTCGTCGAAGTCGGGATCGATGTCGCCGTAATACATCGTCGCGAGCGCGTAGCCCCTGTCGATGATGGCCTCCACCGGCCACCGGTTCGTTCGAGCGCCGCGCGAACGCGCCGTCGCACGATTCTCCTCGATGCCCATCTCGGGAGCATCCATCATCCATTCGTCGGAGATGGTGATGCCTGCATCGGGATAGATGCTCTGGTTGCCGAAGAAGTTGAGCCCGAGAAATGCAGGAACGGGAGCGCGGGAGTCGTTCGGCACATACAGCAACACATCCAGGTGGGGCCGATCGGCATCCGTCAGATAGATGGAGACCTCCTTCCGCGTGGCTTTCCCGTTCAGCGCGCCCTGCTCCACCGACGTGACCTCGAAGCGCATACCGGAAGGCGGCGCCGGCGCCCGTCCGTAAACCTCGCTCTCGAACAGCGCGACGATTTCCGGGCGGCGCTGATGCCACCACGTGCCCTCGTCGACGACGGGCGATCCGTTCTCGAGTCGCAGCGGATCCGGGAGCGTGTAGGCGGGCACCCGGCTCTCGTCATAGTTCGGCACGAACCGCTGCTGGGCAGGCGCCCTGGCGGGGAGGATTGAAAGCAACAAGGCAACAAAAAGAACGCGAAAACAGGTCGTCATCGAAGCAATAGGCTGGCTTCTCGATGGTACCTCTTCACCCGCTGTCGGTCAAGCCGAAGCCTCTCTTCGAGCAATGGCAACGGCAACCCGGCTGTCAGATCACGGAAACGTGATGACGGCATCGAACCGGCTTGTTGGTCAATTAGTTGATTGACGGTCCTAGCGAGCCAGCACAAGCTTGCCGGTAGCGCTGGACGTCCCGGTGCTCAGCCGGTAGAAGTACACGCCGCTGGCGAGCGTGCGACCCTGCGCGTCGCGCCCATCCCACTGCACCTCATGCTTGCCGGGTGCTAGCTGCTTGTCAATGAGCCGCTGCACGCGCTGACCGGTGATCGTGTACACGTCGAGCGTGACTCGCGCCGGTTCGTTTAGCGAGTAGGAGATGGTCGTGCCGCCGGCAAACGGATTCGGGTAGTTGGATCCGAGAACCAGGCTCGAGGGCGGAAGCTCGGATGTCGGACCCGACACTCCGGTCGCGACCGGGGCATCCCCGAGAGAGAGCAGGTAATGCTCGAGCTGCTCGACCTCGGTGGGGCTCAGGCCAAGGCTGAAGTGCTCGTCGTAGTGGGCAATGACGTCTTTCAGGGTTGCAAATCGACCGTCGTGGTAAAAGCCGCCCTTGGTGTGGGTCCAGAGGCCCTTCAGCGGCGCCGTTCGATAGCGGCCATCCGGCGAGCGCTCCGCCTGGAACGCATCGATGCCGATTTCCTCCGGCGTGTGCATGTTGTAGCCGGGCTCCGTAAAGATCGGCGGGACGTGGCAGGTCGCGCATTGCGCCTTACCGGCGAATAGCTGCTCCCCGACGGCGGCAAGCGACGGGTCATACGTGCCTTCCGGGGGAGCAGGCGCCGGCAGGGCAAGCTGATAGAAATGCAGCGCAGCCAGGTGCGGCGTTACCAGGTCCGGATCGTGTCTGACGTTGCCGAAGCCGGCCTTCGCGGCGATCGGGAATTTCTCCGCATCGTTGAGGCGCGGGTCGTAGAAAGTGCCCTGGCCGCTCATCTCGAGGTTGGCGACGAAGGCGTTCCAGTGGGTCACGGAGCCCCATCCGGTCCATGTGTGCAGGTTCACGCCGGCCAGTCCAAATGCCGGCGGAAGCAGCGTGGCCGCAGGACCGCCATCCGGACGGAAGGCTTTGCCGTCCATCAGCAGGCTGGCGTCGAACTTACCCGGGCCCCAGCTGTGCAGTACCTCGACGACCTTCTCCTCGTCCACCTCGAGGAGGTCGGCGATCGGGCTCAGATCGGGCGCAAGCGAGATAATGGTCCCGACGTCGAGGTCTCGATTGGCCCAGCCGTCGAGGCGCTTGCCGAGGCCCGGTGCAAAGGAGTCGTCCACGGTGGAATGACACAAAGCGCACGTCACGCCCACCGCCGTCAATTCGTCGCCGCTGAACGTGCCCTTCACGCCGACCACGGCGTCGATCTTCAGGAGCGTGAGCGTGACGGCAGGATCCGTCAGGTCGACGTCTCCTGCAGCCAGCGCGTCGAGCACTTCCTGCGGAATGGCATCCGTGTCTACTTTTAGGCCGAGCATGAGGGCGACCTCCGGCGTGAGGCCGCCCCCCACCCCACCATGGGCCTCGCCTTTAATAGCCTCGTGCAAACGGAGGGCGTCCGTCCAGAAAGCCTCGTCGCCGAACGTGTCATGCCGGAAGGCATTGCGGCCTTCCTCCATGAGGCGATCTACATAGGCTTGTGTCTCCGATTCATAAAGGGCGCCGTCCAGGTCGGCCTGTCCGATGAAAACGCCGGCGGCAACGCCCATCGAAACGAGAAGAAGTACGGGAGCGAGGAGAGGTTGGTGGCGGAGGAACTTGAACATGATCGGCTCGAAAAGGCTAAAAAGTACACGTGTTTTTGGACTATTTAGCCCTGAGATGCCGCCGATTGATTGCCCGTTACAGCTAGTCGGTCATATTCATTGAGAGCCTCTTTGCAGAATGGTCATCGCTGAAAATTCAGGTATTAATTGGGCGCCACGGTTCCGCTTCCAATCAATGCAGGCAGGTCACATGTCCGAGCAGAAGCTACCCGTTACCCGACGCGAATTCCTCGTTCGATTCTGTGCCGCCGCGGCTGCGGCTCCGTTCTTGACCTCGTTCGGTTCGGCAAATCACGGTCGGGCCGCGATTGCCCCGAGCGATTCTCGCGAGTTCGCCTCCGAATGCCCCGATGCCGATCTCACGGCCGAGCAGGTCAAGACCCGAGAAGGACTGCAATATGTAGACGCTTCTCCACATAAGGACAAGCAGTGCAAGGGTTGTCGTCTGTACAAAGTGCCGGAGGAGAAGGACGCCGTGTGCGGTGGTTGCCAGGTGGTCCCCGGACCCATCCACCCGAACGGCTACTGCATCGCATGGGCCGCGGCTGGATGACAGAGGACGTCAGAGCCGGAGCGCACATCCTTCCTCCGGCCTAACCGGGCCAGCTCCCGCTCGATGGCCTCCACGAGGTAGGCCGTCTCCGGACCCGATCCCACACGCTGTTCTATGAGCCCCTTCAGATCCTCCCCCCGAATGGTCGCTCCGGCCTGCTTGGATGCCCAGGTGGCAAACGTGCACCAGTTCAAACCGGACCCCAGCCGGCCCGCCGTCGCCAGTGAGAGCTCGTAGTAGCACTGGGTGATCTGGAGATAGCGCACGACCGGATCCGGCCAGACCACGATCCGAGCCACGTCATGAACGCTGGGTGTGTCCGTGAAGCCGAAGCTCCGGATTTCCGGTCGATTGCGCCAGTCCCCTGATCAAGCGGCGTCGCCGCGGTTGCCCATACGATACCGCGACCTTAGCCAGTGCCCACTGTCCGCCGCCCTACCGTTTCCATCGCGATCGATTCGGAAGAATGCGGCATGCACAGGCTCCTCATCAACGAGGAGCGCAGAGCCGACCACAAGGCTGCCGTCGGTGTCGATGCTCTCATACCGATAATCCAGACCACGACCGACCGACGAGTGTCTCGATTCCGCGGCGTCGAACAGCTTCTGTACGAAGTCCGTCAACGCCTCTTGTCCATGCACCTCTTGCTTTTGGTCCCGCCGGGCGATCCACTCCAAGGCGTAGCTCTGAACCAGCTTCGCATGCACGGTCGCATAGGCCTCCGGGCGAGAAAGGATCTCGATACTCACGAGTTTTCCGTCCACGGCGACGGCCAGCCCGCGCTGACCATCCAACAAAGGGAGGGCGTCGGTAAACCTCTCGAGGTCACTCCGACGCTGCTCGTAGGCATCCCGCATTGCCCCGGTGGGCGAATGGATCGCGAGCGACTCGTGGAGGTCGTGAACGCGCTTCCAGACCGCATACTGATCCGATCGGTAAGTCTGCTGCCGATCGAGCGAGCGTTTGACGTCGACCGATTTCTCGGCACGATGCCGGGACGGCAGCACGACGCCCGAGTCCGCGAATCGACGCGACGCATAGGACCATCGGCCCTGCTCCGTACAGCTGACCGGAATGATGAGTCTCCCGCGGGCATCGACCATGATGGTGGCGTTGGTCACGCGGTTCTGCTTCGCGCCCCGCAGTTCCTCGCCGTCGAGAAGCAGAACGCACGTGTCCAGCTCGTTCACGACGAGCAAGTCCGGTACCGATCCGCCCTCGGATACCTCCTGGATCGTGAATGCATCGCCGCCGAGCGCCTGCGACAGGGTGATGTAAGCGATCCTGGAGAGATCATCTGAAAAGAGTGGCGTGACAGCCACGTTCTCAAACTGCTGAGGGGCACCTGCAACCAGATTGCTGAGCAGGTGCTTGAGGGTCGTGTTCATGATGGCATCCAGAGTTTGGGTGGAAGGCAGTAGGCTCGTCGCATTCGCCATCCCGCCCAAGTAGGCAGCGACAAGCTACTTGTATGGTAAGGTAAGCATATGACAGTTGAGTGTCACACCCCTCCCAAAAAATCTCCATCCACCTCCGAAGCCCGTTTCTCCCGCGCAATGAGAAGCCTGAATTCGCGATCCCGCTCCTCTTCCAGATGCCGCGAACGGAAACCCCGCTCCACGCCATTCGTCCTCGCAGTGGTTCAGTGTTTCGCTCCCTCCTCGCGCATCCGAATGTCACTTTCGTTCCGCTTCCTTTTTTGTGTGTTCTTATTTGTCGGATGGAGTTCGCCGCTGCCGGTGCATGGGCACGCACCGGACGCCGCTCCACGCTTCCGCGTAGTCGTTTTCTCGAAAACGGAAGGGTATCGGCATGAGTCCATTCCCGCCGGCATCCAGGCCGTCGAGGATCTGGGCGCTGCCAATGATTTCGAGGTCGAGGCTACCGAAGACGCCGCCGTCTTCTCCGACGAGCGACTGTCCACCTTCGACGCCGTCGTCTTCTTGAACACGAACGGGGATGTGCTGGCCGCCGAACAGCAGGATGCCCTCCGCCGGTTCGTCGAGGGCGGGGGCGGATGGGTCGGCGTACATTCCGCCGCCGCCACCGAGTATGATTGGCCGTGGTACGGTCAGCTCGTCGGCGCCTACTTCGACGACCACCCCGAACCCCAGGCAGCCGTCATTCAGGTGGCCGATCGCGTCTTCCCGGCATCGGCGCATTTGCCCGATCGCTGGGAGCATTTCGACGAGTGGTACAACTTTCGGGGGAATCCGCGCGGAAGCGTCCACGTCCTGATGACGCTGGACGAGTCCTCGTTCGAGGGAGGCACGATGGGCCACGACCATCCGATCGCCTGGGCACATGCCGTCGGCGCGGGCCGCGCTTTCTACACGGGGCTCGGACACACGTCCGAAAGCTATGCCGAGCCTCAATTCCTGATGCACCTTCTCGGCGGCATCGAATGGGCAGCGGGCGCGGTGGATGGCGATGCGGCCGCCACGATTCCATCCAGCTTCCGCACCATCGTGTTGGAAGACAAGATCACGGATCCGATGGAGCTCGACGTGGCGGCGGACGGCCGGGTCTTCTGGATCGAAAGGCAGGGCCCCCTCCGCGTCTGGGATCCGGCAACCGGACGCAGCCATCTGGCCGGTACCGTTCCGTCCTGGATGGTCATCGAGGATGGCGCATCCGGCATGGCGCTCGACCCCGACTTCTTAGAGAACGGCTGGATCTACATCTACTACACGCCGTCGACGGGCGAGCCCAACCGTATCGCGCGCTTCACGTATCGCGACGGGCTTCTGGATCTCGCCTCGGAAAAAGTCATCCTCGAAGTCCCCGTTCAGCGGGACTACTGCTGTCACAGCGCGGGCTATTTGCTCTTCGATAAGGACGGCAACCTGTGGCTTTCCACCGGCGACAACACGCACAACATCATCGATGGAGGCGCGCCCATCGACGAGGTGCCCGGCGAGGAGTTCAGTGATGCACAGCGTTCCGCCGCCAACACCAACGATCTGCGCGGTAGCGTGCTGCGAATCCGACCCCTGCCGGACGGCTCATACGAAATTCCGGCTGGTAACCTCTTCGAAGACGACGACCCGCGCACGCGCCCCGAGATCTACACGATGGGCCATCGAAATCCCTGGCGGTTCAGCATCGACCCTGTCACGAGGTGGCTTTACGTTGGAGACGTCGGCCTGGGGAATCCCCCGAATGAAAAGGGACCGTGGGGATGGGAAGAGGTCAACCGTGCGAAGGGTCCGGCCTACTTCGGGTGGCCCTATTTCGCGGGGCCCAACGAGCCCTATAATGACTTCGACGTCGCGACCGGAGAAATCGGGCCGCCGTTCGACCCGAATCACGTGATCAACGACTCGCCGAACAACACAGGACTGCGCGAGCTTCCACCCGCTGAGCCGGCCTTCATCTGGTATACGTACGGGCAATCCGATGACTTCCCCGCGCTTGGAGCCGGAGGTATGTCGGCCGCTGCCGGACCGGTATATCGCCGTCCGGAAACCGCGGGGCCTCATGCATTGCCTGCCTACTATGAAGGTGCGTTCCTTTTCTATGAATGGATGCGCAACTGGATCATGGAGGTGCGGATGGTTGACGAGGGCGAGCTCCTGCAAATCAATCCATTTTTGCCGGGGCACACCTTCAGTCGCCCCATCGATGTCAAGGTTGGCCCGGACGGCGCGCTTTACGTCGCCGAGTGGGGCGAGGACTTCTGGGGTAGCAATCCCGATGCGCGCATTATCAAGCTCGAGTACCACGGCGAGCCAGCCGCCGATGAAGAGCTAGAGGCCGGCGGCGCAGCGTCGGCGTCTGGAGCGCGATCTGTCGTCGGCGAGGCCCAATCGGCCGGAATGCCGGCAAGCGCGCAATCTTCTGTGTCTTCTTCGTCACTCACATTCAGCCATCCGCTCGATGGCGGCTTCGTGGATTTCGACCACCCGATAGCCTTCCGTCTCGAGGGCACCACGGAGGATGTCGTCGTGCACGCGTTGACGGGGCATGATACGCATGCGCACGTGGTCGATACGCTGGCTGCGGCGGAAGGCACGGTCGTGATCTCGCGGAGCGCACATCAGCACCACCCGGATTTGCACCTGTCCGATCGATTCATCGAACTGCGGGCCTATGAGAAGGCGCCGAAGCGACCGGATGCCGAGCCCGACGCCACCGTTCGCCTTCGGCCACGCCTCCTCGAGGCCGAACATACGTTCGATCGCACGGCTTCCAGGCGATCTCTAGGCGGTCATCCCGCCGGTCGGGGATATGCGGAGACCGTCATCATTGCCCTGCAGGGCCGCAATGGAGACTGGGCTGCATACGATCCGATCCATCTGTCAGGCATCGATTCCCTGACGATCCGCGCTAAGCCGCTCTCACCGGCCCGCATAGAGGTTCGGCAGGATAGCCTCGGAGGCCCCCTGCTCGCTGAGGTAGTACTTGATTCGGTCACGACTGCCGCCGTGCCGCCTGCCGACACGCCGCAGCGTAGAGAATTCAACGAGATCTTCGACGAGGCCATGGCCGCGCACACCGAAGCCTACGACCCCAAGCCGGAGACCTACGAAGGTTGGTACGATGTGACCGTCCCCATCCAAGACCCCGGCCGGCCGTTTCGACTGGTTCTCGTATTTCGCGGCGAGTCGAGGGGGCAGATTCTTCAGGTCGATTGGCTGAGATTCGAGGGGGTGGGGCTCACCGCACGACCGTGAAGGTCTTCACCAGGCGTCGCCCATCAGCCTCGAGCTCCATCAGATAGACGCCGCTTGCAAGCGTTGCCGAGCCGCCGCCGTTTTCCCAGACGTACACGTGGCGACCGGCATCCCGCGCTCCGCTATATACTTCCTGGATCAGCCGGCCCGTAGCGTCGTAGATGCGCAAGCTCACATGCGCCGCCCGCGGCAGTCCATATCGAATCGACATCGCGGAAGAAACCGGATTCGGGAAGACCGGGTCGAGCTCCACCGAAGTCGGAATCATCTCGAGGCGCTCTCCGGCCTCTGCGATGAATTCGCGCGTGCCTACCATGAGCTTGAACCGTCGCGCGGCCGTACCTCCGGATAGAGAATATGTCGGCGACTGCCGCAAATTCGTCGCCACCTCGAGCAGCTCGTCGTAGAGCACGACGTCCAGGTCGGACGGCACCCGATCGATCCCGTGGAACGTGACGGTCACGGGGTTGCCGGGCTGAGCTTCGATGTCAAACTCCCACTCCTCACCGCGCGTGTTTGGGGGGCGGATGTCGCTGGAGAACCTGGCTTGACCCTTGCTCCATTCCGGGCGGCTGAAATAGACGGAGATGTCGGATGCCATGGAGGGAGGCTCTCGGAAATCGAAGCCATCCATACCGGCCACCGCATCGGGTGCCACGCCGACGATATTGTCCCGGTCTACGGATCGGCCGCTTCGAGCCTCGATGCGGATCGACCAATCGAGGTCGATCGTCGCGGACGAACCCGACTTCCCAGGCCCGGCGGCAGCGACGCCCTTCATTTCCGATCCCGACTGTTTTGTGTTTCCGTTCGGACGAGGATCAATCTCGAGGGTGTCGACCGCAGAGGAGGCACTGAACAATGCATATCCGACGCCCGGCTCCAGAATCGTCACCCGATCACCGATCGGATCGTTCCAGAAACCTTCGAACGACCTCAGTTCCAACCGCTCGCCGCTTCGAAGACGAAGGTTCGAGACCGGGATGGGATGATGGAAGGGGTTGCCAATCAGATTCCAGGCTGGATGAAGCGGGATAGTGAAGGCATTCGCCGGATTCACTGAAACCCCTGGCCCCGACGACACTTCCGCGAGGAACTGGCTCGTTATCATCCAGAACCCTCGGCCCGGCTCGACGGGACTCGTATTCGGATGCTCCCTCGTACTCTGGTCGAAGCGGAGTTCGAAGAACCGCCACACGTCAGGGTTGTAGTCGCCGAGCTCATCCCCGAAAATTGCCTCCGGATCGGGGTCGTCCAGGAACAAGGGTACGGAGATGATCCGATAAGCCGATTGATCTGATCCACCGGGAAACGCGCGGTCGCTGATGAATCCCGGGTCTTCCACACGGACCGAGATACCGAATTCCGACGTCTCCGGGAATCTCACGATGTGATTGCCGGGTCTTCGAAACTCAAAGAAATAGACGAGCCCCTCGGCGGTAACATCCTCACCGGGTATGTCGGCCGAAACGATGCCGGCGCCACTGACGGACATCTCCTGGCGCTTGTACTCGACGGAGCCGCCGCGGCGGTAGCTGAGCGTCGCGCCCCAGATGCGCTCGTCAGCATCGAGTGTGCCGGATACCGTGATGTCCTCGCCCGCCGTCGCCTCCGCCATGGGCTCGTGCTGGAAGGCGATGGTTGAGACCTCATCCACCTTGAGCAGCGATATTCCGCCGCCTGCCACACTCAGGGCGCCGTTCTGCGCGGTCCCTGCGGGCGCGGCCGTGCCCAGGCTCGAATAGAGCGTGAAACCTTCCGCCGTCCCGCTCCCCCCGGCTGCCGACCCTTGGAGCGTCATCAGCTGGAGGCCCTGCGCGTTCACGCCTCCATTCGTTGCCGTTAGGGCGACGATCAGCATCATTTTCGAGATGAGTCCACCTCGCACGCTGCCGGCGTGCATCCGCATCCAGCCGGCAGCAGAATTCATCCAGGTATACACTCGCCCTCCCATCGCCTTGGTCATCGAGTCGAAATCGTGGACGCCGCCACGTAAGCATCCAGCCTCTCCTCCAAGGCCTCCAGACGATCGGCTAACGTCTCGATCTGCCGATCCCGTTCTGAGATTTGCGCCTGCTGCTCTTTGACGGCCTCCACGAGGACTGCCACGATGTGGGAATATCGGAGCGTCTTGGCATACTCACCATCATCCTCGAACTGCACGAGTTCTGGCAAGACCTCTCCGACCTCTTCGGCGATCATGCCGATGTCCCGCATTCCCGTATCCTTCCACTCATACGAAACGCCTCGCAGCTGCATCACCTGCTCGAGCGCATTATCCAGGGGCTGGATGTTTTGCTTCCATCGAATGGAGCTGTCGTCCCCAAAGATTCGCCCATCATAATCAATGATGATCTCCTCGGCGCTCTCGCGGAGGCGTATGCGATTGCCACCGCTGATGCGAAGGTTTCCCCTTCGTCCGTTTATGGAAAGCACGGCGGCATTATCGGACAGCTTGTCGGATGTGATCGCGTCGTTGGCGATCTTATCCTGCGTCACGGCATTGTTGGCCAGCTTCTGAGAGGTGACGGCATTGTTGGCTAGATGTTCGGCGCGGATTCCTCCATTCGCGACGGCCAGCATCACGTCCCCCGAATTGCCGCCTCCTGAAAGGCCGGCTCCGGCGTTCACGGCCGTGATATCGCCGCCGCCTCCACCGGTGCCGCTGATCCGAATTCGATCGTTCATTTCATTTATCTGAATGTTCGCGCCCGCTTCGAGGACTACGGACCCGGCGAGGCCGTTGAGCGACGTCACAGCCGCGCCAGTGGCGAGCTTCTCCGATGTGACGGCGCGATCGGCCAACTTGGAGGTGGTCACCGCTCCGCCGGCAATCTTGCTGCTGGTGACCGCGTCGTCGTTAAGTTTCCGTGTCGAAACGGCGCTGTCGGCCAGCTTGTCGGTGGTTACGGCAGCATCGGACAAAGTCTCTTCATCGACTCCCTCGTCGGCGATGGCGAGCGTGATCTCGCCTATCGTTCCGCCTCCACTCAGCCCTCGGCCTGCCACCACGGACGTGATGAGACCGACTCCGCTCCCTGCGGTGGAGGAAATCGTGAAGGTTCCGCCATCCTCATCGATCCGGATATTGGATCCGGCCTCAAGCTTGACCTCGCCACGGCGGCCGTTGAGGCTCAGCACGGCAGCGTCGTTTGCGAGCTTGGCGGAGGTCACGGCGTCATCGGCGATCTCCTCGGTCGATACGGCCCCGGAAGCGATGGCCGCGCTGTTTACTGCCCCGCTTCGGACTCCGTCGGCCATGGCTGCCCGCAGCGCGAAGAATGTGCTCGACACAAGCAGCCGTGGCTGCATTTCGCCAACCCCTCCAACCTGCAGTCCCAGATAGAGCTGGTCCAACCCATCCAGCATCTCGGCCGTCAGCGATTCGGAGCTCCCAAGATCCACACTGAATAGGCCGTCCGACACGTCTACTGCGTGTGTTTCGGACCAGATGGCGTTGCCGCCGGACGCCTGCGTATATAGCCGGAACGTGATGGTGTACGTCCCATGAGCCGGGGTAGTCCCGTCCTGCAGCCGCCCATCATAGTGGACGAGCATGGGTGTGGACTGCGCTGAGGCCTCGGTGGCGATCAACAGACCCGCGCTGAAAGCGAGAGCCGTGATAATAGAGAAGTAGCTAAGCAGCTTCATGTCCTTCGATGCCGTGTGGTGGAGAAACCGACCCATTGTGGTGGTCGGTCAAAAGGTAGGGCCTAAAACCCTTTTCAATGGGGCAGATCGGGAGGCGGCGGTAGGCCGCTGTTGGATCCGCCTGAACCGCCCCCACCGCCGCTCTGAAGGAGTATGGCCGTAACGACCCCTCCGACAAGAGCCGCTCCGCCACCGATGAGCCAGCCGGAGTTCGAGGCAAACCAGGACCGGCGCTCCGGCTCCTGAGTTGGCGTGAACTGCGCCAACACGGACTCGACCAGCACAGTGTAATCCGGCGGGTCGCCGATGGCATCGGGCCGGTAGTCAGGCACCTCATTCAAAAGGTGTAAAATGGTCAGGCGGGCCTCTCCCAGCTGATCCATTCGCATGTAAGCGAGGGCCAGCAAGCGATACGATCCGATAATGTCTCCTCGTGTAAGGCCATCCTGCCTCAAGCACCGGTCGACGAGCTGGATGGTGAGATCGAAGCGCGCATCTACGTACTGGGTTTCAGCCGCGCTCAGCAGTTCGGAGCACGTCTCCTGGGCCATCGCTG
Source organism: uncultured Rhodothermales bacterium (assembly GCA_965651265.1). GTDB lineage: Bacteria > Bacteroidota > Rhodothermia > Rhodothermales > VXPQ01 > CBFGRV01. Next base: position 13,691 of record CBFGRV010000034.1, on the reverse strand, counting down.
CGGGTGAAAGGAAGAGTGCCACCAGGAACCATGAAGAGATCGGCCACTTTGGATTGGAGAGCGCCATGAGGAGAAAGGCCTGGATTTGCGTGTTTATGTCTGAGTGAATCGACCAGGCGGCTGTGGCGGCCGCCCTTCGAAGGGCCGTTTCACTGCGAGATGCTCAGCAAGTCGACGGGTACCTCGAGCGTCATCCCCGGCCGTACGGTCACCTCGATCTCGTGCGATCCAAGGGCCGGGTGTTCGACGCGAAGGCGATGCGTACCGGGCTCGACCTCCACGGCGTGGCGGAGGTCCGTATTGCGCGCCAGTAGTCTTCCATCGACGAAAATGCTCCCCCACGGCTTGACCCGCACGGAGATCGTGGCGGTGCCCGCCACCTCTTCCTCAATCTCTTCCATGGGGTTGTCTACCTGAGCGTTCCGGTCATCCGCCTGCTCGGCCGGCGCCTGCTCGATGGGCGGCGTGTCCCGGTTTGAGGTGGACTCGTTCGGCCGGTTCTCCGCCATGGATGTCTGCGCGGGTCGCGACGGCTCAGAGGCGGTAGTGCCTGCGGTGGACGTCGGCGGTCGCCTCGTGGGCTCCTGTCGCACGACGTTGTCGGTAGCGCGACGTGCGACGATCGGCGAATCCTGGCGCTCAGCCTCTCGCACGAAGTTCAAGACCCGGCGCGTCGGATCTTCGAGAATGACCACGGAATCCCGGCGCTCACCCTCCGGAAAAGCCACCGACAAGACGTACACGCCCCTCGCAAGCTGCAGACTCATCGGCGTGGTGCCCACCGAATCGAAGTCCACCATTACGGTGCCGCCTGCCGGCTCAGATCGTACCTGCAGCGTGCTCATCTGCACGTTGGGCGTGGCCAGAAGGCCCTGCCCGTCGGCGCCCTGCCCGCCGCTGGTCGCACGCCATGAGTCCCCCGAAATTCCCAACGCCGCGGCTGGAAGTCGTGGTCCGTCGGCCGGATTTCCACTCCCCCTCTCGAAACCATCTTGCGAGGAGGCCGGCAAAATGCGGGCTTCGTTGCCGCTCGACTCCGTCGAAATGGAAGGTGCTTCGGTGACCTCGCTCGTCGAAAACGGGTCGTCGGATCCCGAAAGATTCAGAAAGGAAAGGACACCCAGAGAGAGCAGGCCAACAAAGAGGGCGGCGGCGAATAGGATCGGTGCTGACTCTTCGATTCGCCAGAGTAGCGCCTGCAAATAGCTAGCAGGGACGGCGTCTCCGATAGGATCGCGGACGTAAAGCCCTGGCGGATCCCACGGTTTCGCCGTCTCATTCCGCGTAAAACCGCGAATGATGATATTGCCGTTCTCGTCGATTTCTCGCTTCATCTCCCTCACCTCGCCTCAGTGCCAGTACCCATGGCTTGCGCGCATCGCCGACGCTGTATACGCACGGCGACACGCCACGGCGCGATTCGGTTCCAACGAACATCGGTTCGTCTCGTCCGCTTGTCTATCTCGCTGAGGGTGGATCAGCAACCGCCCGATGGCATTCGGGGACGAGTCGTCGACAGTATGGTCGGTGCGCGGCGCATATAGAATGCGGACTTCGCACGGGAGCACTGAATATAGGAGGTAGCGATCAGACCTTCTGCGCTATCGGCGCATCGATGCGTGACGATCCGGTGATTAGTATCATCGGGTTTTGCCTGATGGCGGTTTGCCGGTAGGCACGATGTCTCTCGCAAAAATGCGCCCCCGGCTCGATCGTCAGGGCGCTATTCGCGCCCCCGCTTGATCGTCAGGGCTCCATCCGCGCTACGCGACCGTGAATGCCATTGAGTGCCCGGAGGGCCGCCGACCCATACCACGGGTGCAACTCCATTTCCAGGCGACCGGCCTGAACGGCTGGATCGGTCATCGTCAGCTCGCGCGCTTCCTCCACCGTTGCAACATCGAAGACGTAAATGCCCCGCGTAGGCCCACTATCGAGGAAAGGACCTGCCAGCACGAGCTTCCCCTCATCGGCTAGTCGTTGAATGTTGGCGAGATGGGCCCGCTGAAGCGCGACGGCTTCCGCCGAATCCTGGCTCCGATTGGGTCCGGCCTTGAGAAACGCCATGACGTAGCTGCGCATGCCGTATTCGTCCGCCCCAAGGCGGACCGCCAGCGCCGAATCGTAGGCGGCCGTCCCGCTCAGTAGGGAATCGTCCTGCGCCTGATTCATGTCCGGGGACCCGCCGGTCTCTACGGAGCACCCGGTGAGAATCAAGAGCGCTGCCGCTAGCGCCGTCGGAGCCGCGAATTTCATGTTCGAGGCGCCTCCGTTCGCCGGCGACCGAATGCCCGATCAAGAGACAACGGCCCAGCCCCATTCCCCGCGAGGAATATCCAGATCAACGCGAAAAGCAAGGGCAGTTCGCCCCCGTTCTGGATGGGAAATCCGCCCTGTGGGGCATGTACCATGAAGAAGGCGGCCAGCATCTCGATGACCAATATGGCGGCGATGGGACGCGTGAGCAGTCCGAGCACGATGAGCGCACCGCCGAAAAACTCGAGCACGCCGGCCAAACCCATCTGCGAGACGAGCTCGGCCGTCATGCCCTCACCATCCATACCTCCGAACCAGCCAAAGAGCTTCTGTCCGCCATGCTGCATGAACAGCAAGCCTACCCCTATTCGTAGAATGGCGTGTGCGATCGGTCCAAACGTGGACAGGAATGGGGTCGAACGTGCACCGGCGGTTCCGCTGGGCGTCGATCCTGGATGAGTTGAGTGCGCCGCACTCGTAGTCTCCGTTGTCGTTGGGCGAGGAGGTGACTGCTCCATGGTAAACCTCGCTGGCTCGTGCAACTGGCCTCTCGTCGTCGATTACGTCCTGATAATGTACGCGAATCAAGCAAAATTCCTAAGCCCGCCCGTTTCAACTCGGGCGCAAGTGCACTGTGAGCGTCTTACACATCGCCTCGGGCATCGTTGGTCTGGATCATTACAGGAAGTGGCAGGCAGCGGGCGGAATTTGTTTTTATTATGATGGAGCCGGAATGGCAACCTGGAAGCGCGTAGCCGCGCCAAGATTAGGCCTCATTGAATCGAACGCACGGAAATACATAGTCAGCCCATGGACCAGCACTCGATTTCGCTCGACCGCTTTTCGCTCCGAACTCGCATACCCGTCGTCCTGATTACGACTGTTCTCGCCCTGGCCGCCTGCACGGCGGAGAGTGGGGATGCCAGCGAACTGGAAGGCGTCGACTCGGCAACGGCCATGAACACCTCCCGAACCGACACCACCGACTGCGAACCGCTCGAGACACGTCCACCCGAGGCTCCCGATCAGCAACCGGCCTTCGAGGGACAGACCCGGGCCTGTGGCGTGTCGGCGGACGTCGACCTGGAGGTCGTCGTGCTGGCAGACGGCCTCGAGCATCCCTGGGCCGTTGAGCCTCTCCCGGATGGCAGCTTCCTGGTCACGGAGCGCCCGGGAAGGATGCGCGTGATCGGTGCCGATGGGACACTGGGTGAGCCCATAAGCGGCCTGCCCGACGTGGACGCACAGGGCCAGGGGGGCCTGCTCGACGTGGCCCTCGCCCCCGATTTCGAATCCAGCCGCTTGATTTTCTGGTCGTACGCGGAGCCACGCGAGGGGGGCAACGGCACGGCCGTCGCTCGTGGCGTGCTCTCCGAGGACGGTCGAAGTGTCTCCGATGTGGAGGTGATCTTCCGCGCGATGCCCACCTACGACGGACGAAACCACTTCGGCTCTCGTCTTGTCTTCGACGAGCAGGGCCTGCTCTACATCACGACGGGCGACCGGTCGGATGCACACATGAGGCCGCTTGCGCAGCAGCTCGACAACCATATGGGCAAGACCCTGCGCATCCGGCCGGACGGCAGCGTTCCCGATGACAACCCCTTCGTGGGAGAAGAGGGCGCGATGCCGGAGATCTTTTCGCTCGGTCATCGCAACATCCAGTCTGCATCGATGGACCCGCAGGGCCGCTACTGGATCGTTGAGCACGGCACGCGCGGCGGCGATGAGCTGAACCTCGTCCGAGCCGGCCGGAATTACGGATGGCCGTTGCAGGCCTATGGGATAGAATACAGAGGCGTCCCCATCGAAGGTTCGTCGCCACAGCCGGGCGGCTTCGAGCAGCCGGTCTATTACTGGGATCCAGTCATCGCCCCGTCGGGCATGCAGTGGTACACCGGCGATGCGTTTCCGGAGTGGCGCGGCAGCGTATTCATCGGGGGGCTTCGTCAGCAGCGCCTGGTTCGACTTGAGATCGAAGGGGAGCGCGTGACGGGAGAGGAACACCTGCTCGTCGATCGCGAACAGCGGATTCGCGACGTTCGCCAGGGACCCGACGGCTTCCTCTACGTCGTGACGGACGAGGACGAAGGCGAGCTCTGGCAACTCCGGCCGGCAAGCTGAGACCGCGCACGAGGTCGTTCAGTCCGGATCGTAGCGACGAAGGGCCACGAGGTAGCGTGAGAGCTTGCGGAGGTCGTCGTCGGAGATGACGTCGTCGGAGAACGACGGCATCGCCCCGAGCCCGTGCCGAACCTGGAAGCGGATCATCCAGCCCGGCAGGGGCTTGTTGTTGAGCGCGGGACCGAGTCCACCCTCCCCACCTGGATGACAGCCGTTGCAGTAGCGCATGAATACGTGTCGCCCCGCGAGCAGCGTGGTATCGGCGGGCTCAAATGCCGCCTCGAAAGGCGCGCCGCGCCTCGCCGATCCGCATCCAATCAGGAGGCAGGCTGCCAGTAGGCATCCGGCCACGAAGATCGACGCCCGCGAAGTTCGCCGGAAGCCACTCGCGGACCGACGATGGGCGACGCCTTTCTTTATCTGGGACCTGGACATCACCGCGCTGCCTCCCTGGTGATCTTCCAGACGACGCCCGTCTCCGGCCAGGGCTCCACGCTACCACCGCGAGTGGTCAGCACACCGAAGTCGACGACGTAGAGCTCGGTGCCATCCGGACTGAATCGTACGGCAATGGGCCGCTCGAGCCCACCGCTCTTTGCGCGCGATGCCGGCTGCCGCCTCTTGCCCCGATTCTCCGCAAAGCCGTATACCGTACCCGTGCTGACATCCACCCGCACGACGCGGAAACCGACCGGTGCCAACACCTTTCCGACTCCGGGTGCCATGTCGCCGAACTGGGCCACGAAGGCATCCCCCACGAATCCGAACTCAGGGCTGCGCGAAAAATCGAGCCCGGTCGTGGATGAGTGCACGGCGAAGTGCGCGATAGGATCGGGTGGATCGTCCGGCATTTCGGCGAGGAGCGTGATCGGCGCCCGCTCTCCCGGCGGATCGAACACGCGGATGGGCACTCCACCGGCGAACTCCGGCCATCCATACCATCGACCTTCTTCGATATCCCACAGGTAGTCGCCAGTCCCCCACGCCGGGCGACTGCCGCGATCGTCGTAGCTGTTGTCCGTCACGAACAGGCGGCCGTCGGGTCCGAACGCGAGCCCGAACGGATTACGCAGACCCCAGGCCACGAGCTCAGGCCCGCTGCCGTTCGGATGAACCCGTAGAATGGCGCCGCTGCAGGGCACTTCACCCGAAATGACTTGCCCCTGATGGGTCGATGTCCCGAAAGGCACGAAAGCGCCCGTCGACACCTCATCGCGCGCTGCAGTCAGCGGATTGGGCGACACCATATTGCGCCCGGCCAGCGTGACGTCGCGACATGGAATGTCGTGGAAATCCGGAGCGCGCTGGAGCCATCCGAAATCGTAGTTGTCGGGGCCTACGATTCCGGAATTCGTGGCTGTGCCCTGACCGAAATAGATCCAGCCATCGGGCCCGGCCACCGGGCCGTTCGTGTGATGGTCGCCCAGACTCGGCAGCCCATCGATCAGCACCGATATCGACCCGCTTCCCGGGTCGATGCGCAGGATGCTCCCGCCGTCGAGGTGATCGCCATCCGCGACGAAGAAGCCGCCGTCCAGGTAATCGATACCGTTCCATGGACCACCGCCTTCACCTTCGGCAACCACCACGGGGCCGGATGCATCCAGCCGAAGCAGGCGTGGCGTGAGTACCACCTCGCCGTAGGAATAGCCCGACTCGACGACGTACGGGCGTCCGTCTGCATCGAAGGCGATGCCCGTGGGAAACGTGAGCCCCGAGGCTACGACTTCGATCTGATATCCACCTGGGACGGCGACGTCACCCGGCTGCAGCGGGCGCGGCGGCTCGAAACGCGCCACCCCGCCGCCTGATGAGCCGCGCATGCCGTAGCATCCCGTCAGGGCAACGACCAGAATCGCCGCATGAACTCGCCCCAGCACCGATCTCATAGCCGTCGCATGCCCGTCGCGTAAGCTTCATCCACGCTCAACCATGGTTCGTTACCATGCGTCGCGCTGGGTTACGTGAAAAAGCCGTCTCCGCCGGACGGCGATCAGGCTTATGGCGCGGCCGCCCGCTACCTGCGGCCCGCTAGCACTAGCGGGCGTCCTTGCGCGCGATGTAGTAGTCGTTCAGCGGGTCGTGCTCGAGCTGCCTGATCTCCACGTCCGTGAATCCGGCATCCTCCAGATACTTCAGAGCTGTCTCCTGCCCCCACATCGTCCCGAGACCGTCTCCGCCCTGTGCGAGCGAGACCGTCATGCAATGCATGCAGGAGATGGTGTAGAGCAGCGGCGCGGCCGGGTGATCGAGGTTGTCTTGGACGTCGCTGTGGGCATGGATGTCCTGCATTAGATAGATGCCGCCGGGTTTCAGCGTTCGACCGATGCCCTTCAGGACGGCAAGCGGTTTCGCCTGATCGTGCACAGCGTCGAAGGTGGTCACGACGTCGTAGGCCTCCGGCTCGGCCGTGCGGTCGAAAACACTCGCATCGCGCACGGTGAACGAGACGTTCGTCAAGCATCGGCGGGCCGCCTCATCGGACGCCCATTCGATGGCCTCCTCGGAGAGATCGAAGCCCTCAAATCGGCTCTCGGGGTACATCTCCGCGAGCGAGATCATGGCGAGACCGCGACCGCAGCCCACGTCGAGCACCCGAATACCCGCCTCGAGCTGCTTCGAGAGCCCGGGAATGAGTGGCAGGATGGAATCCTGCAGCGCGGCAACCACGGAGGCGTAGCTGTCTTCGGCCATGAACGCGTGGAAGCCTTTGAAGGCCGAATAGGGGACGCCGCCGCCCTCGCGGAAGCTCTTGACCACATCCTCTTCGACGCTGCCGAGCACCCCGAAAAACTGCGTCATGGCGGCCATCGAAACCCCCTTCTCGTCTCTCCGGAGGAACTTGGCATGCTCCTCCGGCAAACGGTATCGGCTTCGATCGTCGATCTCGATGATGCGCGCCGTCGTCAACCCCGCCAGCCACTCGCGAATGTATCGCGGCTGAAGCGCCGCGCGCTCGGCCAGCTCATCCGCTGTCATCCAGTCGCCCTCCGCCATCGTGTCGAACAATCCGGTTCGATGGCCGATGGACAGCAGAAGAACGGTGGCCGCATTGTTCATGGCGTTCATGAACCATTCATCGAACGGCCGTTCGTCGGCGATAATTCGCCGGGCATTTTCAACTTCGGAGATCATGTCATACCTCCTCGGTTTGTCTGTATAGAAGAACGATGAGGTCGCCTATACAGACCTACGAGGTGGCATGTTACAGCAGATCCGTGTTGCTCACGAACGCGATGCGCCGTCCGTCGGGCGACCATGAGGGCACATTGATGGTCCCCTGCCCGCCAAAGAGGTATGCGATGACCCTCGGATCGCCGCCGTCGGCAGGCATCATGCGCAAGTAGACTTGCTTGTAAAATGGATGGTCATCGGGCGCGACATCCGGCAGGTACGACAGGAAAACGATCCGGCTTCCGTCCGGCGATACGTGCGGAAACCAGTTGTTGAGGTGATCATCCGTGAGCGCCTCCTGTTCGCTGCCGTCGGGGCGCATTCGCCAGATCTCCATCGTCCCGGTCCGCACGGAATTGAAATAGATGTACTCGCCATCGGGCGAGTACTCGGAGCCGTCGTCGAGGCCGGGCGCGTCGGTCAGGCGGATCTCCTCGCCCCCTTCGGCGGGGATGATGTAGATGTCATAGTCCCCATCCCGTAACGCCGTGTAGGTGAGGAAGCGCCCGTCCGGCGACCATCCGTGCAGATAAGAGGGTCCCCTCTCCGTGATCTTCTTCGGCGTCCCGCCGTCGATCGGCACCGTGTAGACGATCGACTGCCCGTCATGCTCTGGTGGATGGTGGCTGATCCCGAGCATGGTGCCGTCGAATGAAATCACGTGGTCATTGTTGTTGCGCGTGGCGAAATCCGTGTCGATGACGGTCGACTCGCCGCTCTCCAGGTCGAAGCGGTATAGCAGGCCGTTGCTGTTGTAGATCAGCGCACGCCCGTCGGGCGTCCAGTTCGGCGCCTGGATCGACTGGTCCGAGCGATATACGATGGTGCGCTCGCCCGTGTCCACATCCAGAATCTCCAGATTGCTCCCGAGGTAGTCCTGGTAAGGCGTATCGTCGGGGCCCGGCGGCACGACGATGCGCACATTGGAGAGGTTCACCTCGCCGCCGGCGCCGGAGAAGAGCCCAGCGACGACCTCGTCCGACAGGTTCATATCGACGCTGACCGGGCGGCTGAACTCCTCCCCCCGCACGGCTGTCTTCAGGATGAATCGCCCTCCCTGCCGCTCCAGCTGCAGGATATCCGGCGTGCCACCAACGGGCGCTGCCGCCGACGTCGTCACCTCCGGAGCGCCGGCCGACTGCCGTACCCTCAAGGCCGGGATTCCATCCGCCTTGATGACGGCTGCCACATACGCGGATGCAGCATCGACGCTGTCGCGGATCATCCATCCCCACTCACCGGAAGCCGCTTCGCCGGCCACCTCCGCCCGCAGGATGAAGTCGCCATCCAGCCGTCGCGCAAGAAGATGCGCCGCACCCGGCTCCTCCACGCCCTCGGGCCCGCGAAGATGATACGTCTGCGCCTCGGCCTCGTATTTGGCGCTTCCGGCAAAAGCCCCGCCGAGGGCCGTCTGCATCTCGAACCATCCGAGCGACTGCGCGTGGGCCGAACCCAGCGTGAACAATCCGGCGACGATAAGCATCATCCACTTCATGGCGACCTGCAAGAAAGACCTTTTGGATAGTGCCAAGATACTCGGGCCCGCCGCGGCGCGCCACCGGGGTCGACGAGGATGCCCCGCTGAGCACAGTTCGTCATTGGGCCCGCTGATGCGCATCGATTAGACGGTCGCTATCTTTCACGCTTGATTCGCCCATCGGAGACCGCCATGTCCCACCTGATGACTCGCCGTGCATTCCTTGGCCGCGCTGCCGCCGTACCCGTTGGCATCGGCATGATGCGCCGTGGCCTTCGGCGCAAGCCCCTCATGTTCTACGCCGGCACGTACACCGATAACGGTAGTGAAGGGATCTATCAGTGCGTTTTCGACGCGTCTAGCGGCGCCATCGAGGTTCTCGGGGCGACCGGGGGCATCGAGAATCCGTCTTATCTCGCACTGCATCCGACCAGACCGTTGCTCTTCGCCGTGAGCGAAACGACCGAATTCGGGGGGGCGGAGGGTGGCGGGGTCTACGCGTACGCGATCGAGTCGGAAGACGGCGCGCTGCGTGAGCTGAATGCGCAGCCGACCCACGGAGGCGCACCCTGCTACGTGAGCACCACTCGCGACGGCGAATACGTCCTGGTCGCCAATTATCTGGGCGGCAATGTCGCCGCGTTTCCAGTGGAGTCCGATGGCCGGCTGGCGGCGGCCTCGTCCATCCAGCAGCACGAGGGCTCGAGCGTCAACGCCCGGCGCCAGGAGGCGCCGCATGCCCACTGCATCATCCCGGACCCCGAGGGCGCCCACGTGCTGGCCGTCGACCTCGGGATCGACCAGGTCGTCATCTACCGGTTGGATGGAGGCAAGCTGACTCGCGTCGGCGCCGCCGACCTCCACCCGGGCGCGGGACCGCGACACGTCGCCTTCCATCCTTCCGGATCCATGGCCTTCGTCATCAACGAGCTGGACTCGACGATCACCAGCTTTCGCTATGCAGAGGGTGCGATGGAGCCACTCGAAACGATCTCAACGCTCCCCTCCGACTTTGAGGGTACGAATATCTGCGCCGACATCCACGTGTCGGCCGACGGCCGGTTTGTTTACGGCTCCAACCGTGGCCACAATTCCATCGTGGTGCTTGCTGTAGCGGAGTCCGGCTCTCTCGATGTCATCCAACACATCTCGACTGGTGGGGATTGGCCCCGCAACTTTGCCCTCGATCCAACGGGGCAGTTTCTGCTTGCGGCGAATCAGAGGTCTGACAACATCGTCGTGTTCGCCATCGATCTCGAATCGGGATCGTTGAGGGAGACGGGCTCGGAAATCAGTCTTCCGTCACCCGTCTGCATACGATTCCGCGTGTAACGCAGCGAAGGTCTTCGGCGGGCGGGCATTCGGCGCCGGAGAGACGGCCTCTCATTCGACGATTCCTCTTTTTTCGCGGCAGCGTCAATGTTTGTCGCATCCCCGACAGCCACCCGCCGAGGAAATTCGTACCATTTTTCAGCGCGGTAAAACGTAACGCCGCGCCAAAAGGATCGTAGTACGTATCTCGTTAGTCGTGTGAGGTATCCTATGTTTTCACTGCTTCGTTTTCGCTTCTATGCCTGGCGCCGGAACCGCCACATCTTCTCGTTCTGGCAATTCCTCGGATCCCTGTAAGAATCTCTCAGAATCGCAAGATCGGAACGAATTGCCCCGGGCGGTAAGATCTTCTGCCTGGGGGTGATTTCGTAACGCCTCAGGGCCGAAAGGCCAGGTTTCCCCTCTGGAGTGCTGCCCCGGCACGATAATGGCCAAGGGGTGTCGTGGATACTCACGACGATCCCCAATACCATGATCGAAATCCTGGCTCAGGTCATTATCCTGTTTATCATTATCGCCTTCTCGTTTGTGGCGATAGCCGGAAACCTCCTGAAGCACACCGGCGAGCCGGCGGGCGTCGGGGCCGCGGCATCCCAAAAACCAGTTAAGCCGGAGCCTTACGTGACTCCGGCATTCACCCTCGTTTCGGTGCCCGGCGCTGATAAGAATCAGGCCGCTTGATCGGCTGAACCGAATACTCGGTGGCACACAAAAGGAAAAGGGGCGTGGAGCCTAATCACTCCATGCCCCTTTTTTTGCATCTCGACAGGCAGCGGCGCCTGTCATAAACACACCACAACACACGAGTCACGCACTAACGCCCGGGCGCGCACTGTTCAGGTCGGGGGGCGGCGGTGCCGAAAGGGTCTCCGGATTTTCCGCGCGACGGTAAGCGTTCCACATCGTGGAGCCCTCGTGATCGATCAGGAGCTGGCGCAGGAACGATCCTGCGGATATGGCCGGCACGGAAAACCTTACCGAGCCTCGGTGGAGAAGGACGTTGGGGCCGTTGACCGACCACTTGCGAATGATGCCTCTCTCCATCGCCATCCACAACAGCTCGATGAGGGGTTTGCCGCTTACCGATTCCTTCATGATGGTGCCTCAGGGCTGATAGATTCGACCGTGTAATCTGGTATCGAACCCGCGGCCCACTTCCTTCATAGGTGAGCGGCCGGATTTCGCCGCGCAAAATTGCGGAATCTCGCTGAGAAGATTTGCCTACGTGCCCGTCAGGGAAGGATCATGAGGCGCCGAGTCTCACGCCGGTCGTCTGCCTCCAATCGAACGAAATAGACCCCGGCCGGCAGGTGCGATAGGTCGGCAACCATCGTGTACGACCCGGCCGGACGCACCTCATCCAATAGCATCGCCATACCGCGCCCGAGTGCGTCGAAGAGCTGAATGCGAACGGCGGAGGGGCGATCGAGATCGAGCTCGACGGTGGCTCTACCTGCCGTAGGGTTTGGGTACACGGTGATCCCGAGGTGTGAGGGAGATCGCGGCGACTCCGCGTTTACCTCGATCCCCGATGTGCCGCGAAGCGTCAGCGTGATAGGCTCCGATGAGACGGGCGAGGAGATGAGAAGCTGCGCCTCAAACTGGCCCTCTCCCGGAGGATGAAAAACCACGAGCAGAGGCCAATGGGCCCGCGGTCCAAGCATGAAATGGGAGCCAGGCGCGGAGAAGACATCCGTCGTGGTGGTGACTTCGATCGGCCCCACGTCGTGATCGCTCAGGTTCTCAACGTCGAGGGTGAGCGTGTCGGAAACACCCGCCTCTACGGAGCCGAAGTCCATGAGACCCGGCGGATCTGGCAAACCGACCCGGAGCGGGTGCTCGGCTCGTGCCTGGATGAGGGCCTGCCTCGGGACATCATCGATCACAGCGGTGATGATGGCCGCATGCTCGCCGACGGTCAGCGGAGTATAGACGAGCGAAAGCTCTGCGATTTCCCCCGCTGCGACATCTCCCCAGGTCCCCGTGACGTTGAAGTATGGATGATCGGCGTACGCCGTGTCGACGGCGACAGCGACGTCGGTCAGATTCACGATGGGGATGGTGCGGGCATCCGAATTCAACGCAACGATCGGATCGAACGATACGGACGAACCATCGAGGAAAAGAGGCTCCGGAACCACCTGGGCCGACGCATACAGGATGATCTGCGGCGAAAAACTGTGCTCCATCGTGATGCGGCAGCTAGCGCGGCCCGGAGAGTCTGCAGCGAGCTCGATCGGCAGCCGCAGCGAATCTCCCGGTGCGACAGACGCCTGTTCAATTCCGACCGACCAGGAGGGCGAATCAGTTTGGATCTTCGTCAGCTCGAGCGGTCCGGTCCCGGTGCTGTAGATTGTGACGGTGTCGCGCGCCACCGTTCCGGCCAGAACATACCCAAGATCTAGCGCACTGGGCATCAGGTGCCACTGCTCGTATTCCTGGAGGCGTTCGACGGCCTGTGCCAACGCCGGAACGTCGAAGACGGTGAGATAATCGTTGAGTTGCTGCAGGTGCGTGTCGTGATAGTACTCGTATCGTAGTCCGTGCAGGCAGTATCGGGAATCGTTGCGGCCCGGCAGATTCCAGAAGTCGATGTGGTCAACGATCGAGGCGATTCCGGCTCGAAACAGCTCCAGGGCGAAGGTGTCCCCGGAGATCACGTAATAGTTCCAGAGGCCCCACAGGCCGAACAGCATTCCGTTCAGGACGTGGCATCGGTCGGCGTTCGGATATTCCTCCAGCCAATAGTACCCATTCGCGTCGACGACGATCGTCCACGTGTCTCCGGCATTGGAGTACATGGTCCTGAAAAAGCCGGTTGCGGCCTCGAAGTAGGTAGAATCGCGCGTTAGATGAAACGCCGCCGACATGACGGCGAGCGCTTCACCTTGCGCCATGGCGGAGACCCACCCCTTTGGCAAAAAGCGGCCGGCGTGGGTCCAGTCGAAATCGTATCGCAGGTAGAAGTCGTCATGGTTGTCGAGGAGCCATTGTACGTTCGCCATGAAGACGAGCGAATCCCGGGCCTCGCCAGTCGTCAGGTAGGAGTTGAAGAAAGCCAGCGCCGCCTGCGCGGTGGTGACTGGATTTCGATGCACTCCGAAGTTGTAGTTGACGAGCGGCACGTTGGTCTCGTCCAGCAGCCCCTCGTATCGATCGGTCGTGTGCCTGCTGTAGAACCACGGGAGGCCGGCCGCCCGTGCCTGATTTGCGATCGCCTCCACATTTTCCAGGGGATACATCTGGAGATTGTGGTCGTGACGGTCGATCGAATCGACGATCGTGGCGGAAATGCCCTCCAGGCCATGCCGGAGTAGGATGGGCGGGG
>CBFGRV010000033.1:0-35004 GCA_965651265.1 uncultured Rhodothermales bacterium | reverse complement strand
TTACCTGCTTCGTAGGCAACACCGAGGCCCCCGCCGACATCCAGATAGTCGACGTCGATGCCTCGGGCGCGCAGCCACGCATACACGCGTGTCGCTTCCTCGACGGCTTGAGTTAGCGTCCCAAGATCCGCGATCTGGCTGCCAAGGTGAAAATGAACGAGCCGCAGCCTTACGGGCAACTGTCCGGCACGAATGCTATCGACAAGCTCGATGATCTCCGTCAACGACAGCCCGAATTTCGAATGCTCGCCGCCGGATTCCGACCAGAGACCGGCACCGCGAGTCGTGAGCCGGACACGCACGCCGATCTCGGCCTCCACGCCAAGGCCTCGGGCCTCGCCTTCGAGCAGGCCGATCTCATCGCTCCGCTCGAGAATCGGAAACACCCGCTTGCCCAGGCGTTGTCCAGCCAGCATCAGGCGTACCATCTCACGGTCCTTGCTGCCGTTGCAGAGCAACAGTACATCCCTGTCCGCGAGGTATGGAAGCGTAGCAACCAGTTCGGATTTCGATCCACACTCCAGGCCATGTCCATAAGGCTCTCCGGCGGCGAGAATCTCTTCGAGGACCTCGCGCAGTTGGTTGACCTTGATGGGATAAACGCCCTGGTACGTGGCGCCATAACCGGACTTCTCGATGGCTTCGATGAAAGCCTCGTTCAGGTGCTGAACTCTTGACTTCAGGATGTCCTGAAATCGAATCAGGGCCGGGAAGCCGATTCCTCGCTCGCGCAGATCCCGCACCACATCGAACAGATCGATGGACGTGTCGGCGCCTCGAACGGGCCGCACCGCGACGTGCCCCTCGCCATTGACGCCGAAGTATCCATCGCCCCAACTCGCCAGGTGGTACAGACTATCCGCGTGGGATGGAGTCCAGCCAACGACCTGTTGTAAATCCGACGGCGTGCTTAAGTCAGATGGCAAAGGAAACCTCTCGTTCGTGTGAACGGATCGTGATGTGAGCCGAGGAGAACCCGAAGAGGTCCTCCGGCGAGAAGATGAGCCGAAAATCGGACGGCCCGAAAAAAGGCTCGAATTTACGCGCGAATTCGTCCAATCGCCTCAGATAGAAGGCGGTATTTTCATCGGGATTCGTCGGATCCCACTCGTCCGCCAGCCGGGCGTGCTCGAAGGCTGTGACCGCTGCGTTCTGGCCGGTGACGTAGTAGCTGATCCGGTCCCCCTTTCGAACGGGCCGGCCAGTCCGTCGTGCCCTCTGAATGGCCAACTCGTAGGACGCAGCGCGTGCCCGCCGGCCCCGCTCTACATCACGCAGATACTGGTCCACGGAATCCTTCAAGGTTTCCGTGCGGCAGAAGCTTTCCACGCCCTCCCACTCATGAGCAACGATTCGTTCACGAGTCTCCAGGTAGATCCGATGCAATCCGTCGAGATCCTCCTCGAGTAGCTTCCGAATGCATGCGCGCACGAATCGCCGCCCGAAGCGTTCGGTGGACCGGGAAACCAGCGACGACCCCGTAAACTTCAGGCGTCCGTCATACGTGAGGAGGGCGTAATTCTTCTTCTTGTAGGACAGCATCTTCTGGAATCGGCCGTCGAATCCGACGCGTATTCCTGTCGGGAGCACTGCCGAAAGAGAAGCGACATACCGAGCCTCCGCCTCCTCACCGTGAACTTCAGGAGGGGGGACGAACAAAAGGCCGTCCGTGTCAACCTCGATGACTCGCCCACCATCCTCCGTTACTCGCCGAATGAGGTCGCGCAGTATATCTTGCCCGATCCTCGCCACGCGATCCGCCTCAGAGACATCGTTAAAGAGGGCGCGGCTGAACCCGAGCTGGCCGTAAAACGAATTGATCAAGACCTTATAGGACGACTGCCTTGCGTCGAGCTCATTTCGTGCGGCCATGTCGGTCGTAGACCGCATTTCTCGCTTCGTCTGCAGGCGAAGCTCGGTCAGCTTTTGCAACAGATCCCGAAACAGCCCGATCTCGTCGCACTCAGGCCGGACATCGTAGTTGAGCATGATGGAGGGATACAGGCTCTCGACATCTGCATACACGATTGGACCGGTAACTCCCGTAAAGAAGATGTCGGTATATCCTCCCATCGTTTGCGTTCCGACCTCGCCGGCAGGCAGGGCACGTCGGCGGCGCAGATATTCTCTTACGAAGAGCGCCTCGATCTTGGCCGCTGGACCCGTTCGCGCGGCCTGCCCGTACGGCATCGGAATCATCTGTGTGAGATAGAACGACGAGCCGGAGAGTTGCCGTGCGAGTCGCTCGGTCTCGATGACATCGTCAATGACGTACCTCACGAGGCTATCCGGATCCGTGCTCCAGAGTCTGGGGATGTCGCCCGCATCCACGTAGGTTCTGTCCTCCGCCTCGAGTCCGAAATAGCGGGCGGCCGCCTTCAATCCGTACGAAGGCATGTCCCGCTTGATTACGTCATAGGACAAAACCTGGAAGTACGTATCGATGACGTGGCGCCCGGCGATGTCGACGGCCGTGTAATCGACCGTGCGTTCGGCGAAGCGCGCGGTAGACCGAAACGTCTGCGGAGTTTCTCCGCCACGCCCCAGACGAAGCTCCACGCCATGCTGCCTGGCGCGTCGGATAATGTAGGGGAGGTCGAATCCGAGGATGTTGTGGCCCTCGATCACATCGGGGTCGATCTGCTGGATGAGACGGACGAGCTCTCGGAGCATATCTGCCTCGCTGTACTGCCGGCCGTCGATCACGTGGTTCATCCCCGAGGAATCACGTAGGGCAATAAGTATGATCCGGTCCTCCGGGCGATCCGCGTTGGGGAAATCCATCTCCGTGTACGTCTCGATGTCGAGCTGTACGCGATTCAGCTCGTCGAAGGTCATGCCTTTGAATAGCGTACGGCCAGACTGGACCAGGTACTGCTGGGAGGCGCTAGGGATATGGAAGAGATCCGCGCGGACGATCTCCCGAGAGCGACTGCCCTGCTGGATGATCCGGACCGCCTTCCGATAGACGCTCCACGATCCAAATGCGACCACGTACCGAAAATGATTAGAGCCTTCGAGTTGTCGAATGCGGTACTGACTCGGATCCAACGCCTCGAGCAGATGTGTGTCTGACACGAAGAGGAAAGGGAAGAAGTCGTCCTCTTCTGCGATCAGCTGTCCATCATCTGCGCGCCGAAAGACCCTCACGGTCGAGTGAGGACGGTCTAGAATTGGCTTCACGGCCACGATCCCCGGCGTCGAGTCCTTGCCGAAGAGGGCTATGTCGGGAGACGGCGGTTCGATGGTCTCCATCACCACGAATTCGACGTGTAAGTGTACCTCATTGCCAAGTGGCAGTCCGGACGAGCAATTCTCGTGGCCGGCCAGACTCAAGAGCCTCGAACACAAAAACCCGACCCGGGATGCGAGGGTCCCAGGTCGGGTTCAAGGAATTCTTGGACAGGCAGGATCGCCCTCCGCGGGGGATTACATATTCGAGTTGCCCAGTCCAGCCGTATCAGCGTCCATACCTCTCGGCATTCCCATACCGCGCATCTCAGTCTCGATGACTCCACAGGCGAGGCGCGCACCCGCGTTTCCGGAAGGTTGAGATTCGAGGTCATCAGCATCAGCATGCACGACGACGGCCTTTCCGACAATCGAATTGGGACCTGACAGCGTGAGGATGCTATCGACTATGTTGACGCTTGCCGTCGAGTCCTGGCCGGCCTCGATGTTGCCGAGGTCTCCGACATGCCTCAGGGAATCGTCCGGAGCTCCGTGAGGCTGGCCGGTGGGGTTGTAATGGCCGCCCGCCGAGCTCGCATCCGGAGCGCTGCAATCCCCGAACTCATGCACATGGAAACCGTGGCTACCCGGGGGCAGGCCTGTAATTTCCCCCTCTACGCGAACTGCGTCGTTGATGGATGTGAACGTTAGCGTGCCGAGAACGTTGTTGCCCTGGGTCGGCTGCAGCCGCGCGATGGCAGTCTGCTCCACAGGCGCGGCAGTGCCGGCCGTGTCCACCATCGTCGTATCTGTATCGATTCCTGTTTCATCGCCCGTCTCGCAACCCGCGACCACGAAGGCCGCACCCAGGACGAGTATGAGCGAGAGACGCATCAGATGTGCAGTCATAATAGTGAGCGGGTGCCTCCTTGGATGATTCAGTTGTTGATGCGCGATTGTTTACCATCGACTACCTGTATGTTTCCAGCGCGCTAGCACGTTGAGAGATCGTTTCAAGTACACGGGCATGGTAAATAAAGGGGAGGCTACCCTGGATGCCTACGAATTAAGCAAGCGGTTCGGCAATCGACTTCTTTTTCGAAAGCTGAGCTTTCGCCTCACACCCGGCGAAACGCTGGCAATTACCGGCGCCAACGGCAGCGGTAAGTCGACATTGATCCGTATCCTCGCCGGACTGTTGCGGCCGTCTCAAGGTAAGGTCGCCCTCAAATTAGACGGATCCCAGCTCTCACGGGAGGATCATCCGCTGTACGTCGGCCTGGTTGCACCGTACCTCAATGTGTATGACGGGTTCTCGGCACGGGAGAATCTGGAGTTCCTCGCTCGGGCTCGTGGGCTCTCACCGCTCGATCCGCGGATCGACGAAATGCTCGACTACGTGGCCCTGGGCGGACTCGGCGATGATCCCGTCGGAACGTTCTCGTCGGGAATGAAGCAGCGTGTAAAATTCGCAGCGGCGCTCCTCGCCCGCCCCCCTGTGCTACTGTTGGATGAGCCAGGGGTCAACCTGGATGTACCCGGCCTAGAAATGGTCGAGCGCGCAATTTCCGATCAGCTCGAACGTCGCGGACTCGTGATCATCGCCACTAATGTGGAGGCGGAGGCAGCTCGTTCGGACCACATCATCCGAATTGAAGATCACAGGTAAGTCATTCCGCTGGCAGCTGGGCTAAGAGATGCTCATCGCATTTCCGGCCATGTCCATCACGTCCTTGCCATGGCCAGCGTCACGAGGTCCACACGAAATGCGCCGGCTTGTTTGAGGCTTTGAGCAGCGGCTCCGGCCGTCGCTCCGGTGGTCAGCACGTCGTCGACGAGCAGGATGGATGCATCCCGCACCTGTGAGGGATCAGGCACTTCGAAGGCGCCGCTCAGGTTCTTCCAGCGCTCGGCTCTGGACAGTCGCGTCTGGGAGGCCGTGGATCGACCACGCATCAGAAGATCCGATGCCGCAGGAACGCCGAGGGCTCGGGCAATTCCGGCAGCGAGGCGTTCGCTCTGATTATAGCCACGCTCGTAGAACCGCGTGCGATGAAGGGGGATGGGCACGATGACCTCGGGCAAAGGCCTGCGCTCATACTTTTGCTGAAGCACGGCACCGAGGATCTCACCGAGTAAGACGCCATAGAGCGGCCGGTTTCCATATTTCAGGGCATGATGCACCTGCTGAAGTATTCCTCCCTTGTCGAAGATCCACAGAGAGAATGCATAGTCGATGGCCTCACGAACCTCCGGCAACCGCTGCATTCGCGCCTCGACTTCACTCTCCTCGGCCCGATCGACGGCCCGGAGGCAAGGCAAGCACAAGATCATATCCGAGCCGGCAACCCGCTCTCCGCACCCCAGGCAAATCGGCGGAAATGCGAGATTCAGGAGGCCTTCAACGAAGGGATGAAACGCCCGTCGGTGCACGTTTTCTGCACGCTTCGGTATCTTCATTTGAGGGGTGATTGTCGTATACTAGACACCCGAAAGCCTGTCCGTGTAACCTCCGAGAACTGTCCTGATGGCTAAAAGGCGCCGAGGGATGATCATCAAGAACACGAATGATCGCCCCGTGGAGATACAGATGGCGACCCGACGGATCGTCGTACATCCAGGCGAGGAAAAAATGATCACGGCCGAGGAGGTTCGTGACCCGACGCTCCGTCAGAAACTCCAGGTTCGGGCCATCTCCATCGTGCGCCCCGCTACCGAGGAGGAGGAGCTCCAGCTTCGCGAAATGCTCGGAGAGGGGGAGGAATAGCCACGTCGAGGCCGGACGAACACACTGGACACGGAAGATGAGGGTCCTGGCGCTGGAGCCATGGTACGGAGGTTCGCACCGCAATTTTCTTGACGGGCTGACCTCCCATAGCCGCCATGAATACTACCCCATCACCATGGCGGCGCGATTCTGGAAATGGCGGATGCATGGCGGCGCCGTGACGATGGCGCGGAAAGCCCTCCAGGCTTTGAGTGAAGGGTTCCGGCCGGATGTCATCTTCGCGACCAGCATGGTCAATCTTCCCGCCTTCCTCGCCCTCGTGAGGCCTCATCTAGCGGACGTTCCCGTCGTTCTCTACTTCCACGAAAACCAACTGACCTATCCGCTGCCGCCGGATCAGCCGCGTGACCACACGTATGGCTACATCAACTACCTGTCGGCCCTGGCAGCGGATCGCATCGTCTTCAACTCACAATTCCATTTCGACGAATTCATGGAGGCGCTGCCGGCTCTCCTCCGAGCGTTTCCCGACTACACGCACCTGAACACGATGTCCGAGGTGCGCTCAAAGTCGTCGGTTCTGCACCTCGGGATGGATTTGCAGGCTCACGACCGATTTCGAGACGAGTATCTCCGGCGCGATCTGGGTCCGTCCCTCAAGGATCCTATCGTACTGTGGAACCAGCGATGGGAATACGACAAGGATCCGGAAGCATTTTTTCGCGTGATGAATCGCCTGGATGACGCCGGTCATTCTTTCAGGCTCATCCTGGCCGGCGAGCACTTCGAAGAGCAGCCCTACGAGTTCGAGCGGGCGTTCGAACGCTACGCGGAGCGCATCCTACACTACGGGTACGCCGAAGATTTCGAGGAATACAGCCGCCTATTGCACAAGTCCCACATCGTCGTATCCACCTCTATCCACGAGTTCTTCGGCATCGCCATCATGGAAGCGATCTACTGCGGATGCCATCCGCTTCTCCCAAACCGGCTGAGCTATCCCGAGCTCATCCCCGAGTCGCTGCACCGGCCCCTGCTGCATGCTCCGATTCTGTATCGGGATGAAGAGGATCTGTTCACCACGCTGGCCAAGATCCTTTCCGGAGAGGAACGTCCGCTTCCCGCTTCCACGCTGAGAAAGATCCCCGAGCGACTGGATTGGCGAACGCATATTCAGGCGTACGATGGACTGATCGACGAGGCAGCCGGCCTCAGGAAGGAACAGCACCCCCTGTCACAACAAAAAGCGCCGGCCGCCTCTTGACGACCGGCGCTTCCTGCACAGCGCGAAAAGGTTTGCGCCCTGACCCAATATGAAATCGGGTGCAGGGCGCAATCCTCCATCCCTCATCACACTGCGCTTACATCCCGCTGGCGATTCGCAGTTCCGAGCCTGATCCGGGCCGCCGTCTCTTTGCCATCAGCGTTACATATGTGCCGGAATCGGCTACATGTTTTCGATCATCGCCGAGCCGAACTCACTCGTCCTCAGGAGTGTAGCCCCTTCCATCTGCCGCTCGAAGTCATAGGTCACGCGTTTCTGAGCGATCGTCTTCTCGAGCGAGGAAATGATCAGGTCGGCCGCCTCGTTCCATCCCATATAGCGGAACATCATCTCGCCTGAGAGGATGACTGAACCCGGATTGACCTTGTCCTGCCCGGCATACTTCGGGGCCGTGCCGTGCGTCGCCTCGAATACGGCGTGGCCGGTCACGTAGTTGATGTTGGCGCCGGGCGCGATACCGATGCCTCCAACCTGCGCGGCGAGCGCATCCGAGATGTAGTCTCCGTTCAGATTCATGGTGGCGATGACATCGTATTCATCGGGCCTCGTGAGGATCTGCTGCAGGAAGGCATCGGCAATCACGTCTTTGATCACGATGCCATCGGGCAGCTTGCACCAGGGACCTCCACCGAACTCTTCCGCTCCGAACTCCCTCTTGGCCAGCTCATAGCCCCAATCACGAAAAGCGCCCTCCGTGAACTTCATGATGTTGCCTTTATGGACAAGCGTGACGCTCTTGAGGCCCCGCTCCCGCGCATGTTGAATGGCCGCCCGCACTAGGCGCTCCGTACCTTCCTTCGACACCGGCTTTATACCGATGCCGCTGGTCTCCGGGAATCGGATGGAACTGACGCCCAACTCGTCTCGCAAGAAGTGGATAAGCTTCTCGGCTTCCGGCGATCCCATCTGGTACTCGATGCCGGCATAAATGTCTTCGGAGTTCTCTCGGAAGATGATCATATCCACCTTCTCAGGCTCCTTCACCGGCGAGGGTACGCCTTTGAAATGCCGGACGGGCCGGACGCAGGCGTAGAGATCCAGGATCTGTCGCAACGCCACGTTGAGAGATCGGATGCCCCCACCAACCGGCGTCGTCAGCGGCCCCTTGATGGCGACAAGGTGGTGCCGAATGGCTTCGAGGGTGTCCTCCGGGAGCCAGTCGCCAAAGCGGTTCTTGGCTTTCTCGCCAGCGAAGACCTCAAACCATACGATGCTACGCCGGCTGCCATAAGCATGGTCGACAGCGGCATCGAACACCCTTTGCGCGGCAGCCCAGATGTCCGGCCCCGTACCGTCACCTTCGATGAAGGGAATGATGGGATGATCCGGCACCCGCAACGTGCCATTCTCCATCGAAATAACGTCACCCTCTCGCGGAGGGGTTAGATGCTGGTATTCGGGCATGGGTACCGTTAGCTGGTTGGGTTCCTGGAAAGCAGCCTTCCCCGACGGCGGTCACCTTGGCGCTCCAGGCAACGCCGACGGGGCAGACATTCTAACAATTCTATGGCGGCTGAGGCGTGGAATCCTCTCGAAATCGGCCGACTAAAGGCGTCCGAGCAAATCCCGGATGCGCAACTCCCAGACTTTGAGCGCAGCCTCGCGAACGATGGACCGGCTCATCTTCGACTGGCCTTCCGTTCTCTCTGTGAACACGATGGGAACCTCGATGAGTCGAAATCCTGCCCTCCACGCTCGATACTTCATTTCGAGCTGAAAGGAGTAGCCGTTCGACTTCACGCGGTCCAGATCGATCGATTCGAGAACGCGACGATGATAGCAGATGAAGCCGGCAGTTACGTCGTAGACCGGGAGGCGTGTGATGGTGCGTGTATATACGCCGGCGCCGTAGGAAAGCACGAGCCTGGAAAGCGGCCAATTGATCACTCGCACCCCGTCCACGTATCGCGATCCAATCGCCACATCAGCCTCATCCTTCTCGACGGGGTCGATGAGCAGAACAAGGTCCGATGGATTGTGCGAGTGGTCAGCATCCATCTCGCAGATGTAGAGGTACCCTCGTTCGAGCGCCCAGTGAAACCCGGTGATGTAGGCCGTGCCCAGCCCCAGCTTCCCAGGCCGCTCGATGAGCCCGATGCGATCGCCGTGTCTCTCGATGGCCTCCCGCACGCGGTCGGATGTGCCGTCGGGAGAGCCGTCGTCTATGACGAGAGCGTCAACCGGCCGGGGAAGGGCCAGGACCTCCTCGAGGACGGTGCCAATGTTCTGCGCCTCGTTGTACGTAGGTATGATGACCAGAGCGTCGGCACGCGGCGCCGACCGAGGAGCGGTTTCCAATGGAATAGGCGGGGCTACTCGTCGTCATAGATGTCGCTGCAAGAACTCGATAGTCCGACAGACGACCTCAGGGGGGATTGCGACGTCCCTCGCACCTTTGGAAAGTCGGATGGTCTCGCGGTACTGCTCCAGGAAAGCGACGCAGTTGGGACACGTACTCAGATGCGCCGCGAAAGCCATACGTATGGGCTCATCCGCCGTTCCATCGAGAAAGTCCATAATAAACTGGTTCGCCTCCTCGCACGAAAGGGTGCGTTGAGAAGCATTCCGCGTGATTTTAGTGAAAATGGCCATCCAGGATGGTTCGAAGTGCCTGGCGTGCGCGATGTAGGCGTACGCGGGCCGTCCCCTCGGTGATATTCAAGATAGCAGCCGTTTCGGCCGTAGAGAGCTCCTCGATGTCACGTAAGATAATGATCGTTCGATGATCCGGCGGAAGCCGCGCGATGGCATCGTGCACCAACCTCTTGCGCTGTTCCAGTTCGGCCAGTCGATGCGGGTCCCAACGATCGTACGTCTCGACATAATCACCTCCCGAGAAGCGGGGCTGCAATCTCTCGATTTCTTCCTGTTCGTAGATCGAATAGCGTTTTCGTTTCCGAAGAGATGCTTTTGCCAGATTGATGGCGATGGCATAGAGCCACGTCGTGAACTTGGAGTCGCCGCGAAACGTCGACAGCCGTTTGTAGGTCTGTAGATACGCCTCTTGCATGACGCTTTCTGCCTCGTCCTCATCACGAACGATGCGCAGGATGACACGGAATAGACGGGGGCTCTCTTGTCGGACGAGTTTGTCGAACTCGCGCCTGTTACCATCGAGGAGTGCGGGTACATTGACGGGGTCCTCAACGAAGGCTGTCGACGCTGCTCTCATATACGCTCCTGAATCTATGGGCGAGGTACGTGTGCCTAGATAGACCGGGAGCATCGACGAACAACCACCCGCCCGGCCACGAATGAATGGTCTGATCGAAGAAGCGATGGAATACGGCCCTCACGCCCCGTTAAGGCGGCAAATGAGTACCGTTGTTGTTACCTTATCGGGCTGACGCATAACGAGTGATCTCCTACTCCGGTGCGTCCGCTCCGCAGGAGAGCGGTATTTTGGTTCAGGCGCGAAACCCCCCGTATCGAGGGCTATACAAACCTTGATGCGGGCGTTGCGCGTGGCAGATCGACCATTCAATCGTATTCAGCATGGCGAGCGAGAGCGACAAGAAGAAGCCAACCAAGGGCAAGCACGTGAAGGGGAACGGCGCCGACACCGTGGAACCGAAGGCGCCGACGAACGGACAGCCCGTCGAAATCCCGGAATCCCTGGACGTGGAGACCTCATTCGAGAGCTATCCGGCCGATGAATACCGGCATGACGAGCTCGGACTCTCGGACGATGCCGTGCGGGACATGTATCGAAACATGCTGCTGCAGCGACGTTTCGAAGAGCGAGCTGCCCAGATGTACGGCCGGCAGAAAATTGCCGGCTTTCTCCATTTGTACATCGGGCAGGAGGCCGTCTCAACGGGATCGGCCTGGGCCATGGAGATCGGCAAGGATTCCGTCATCACGGCGTATCGGGACCACGGGATCGGCCTCGCCCTGGGTATGACGCCCAACGAATGCATGGCGGAGCTATACGGGAAGATCACCGGTTCCTCCCGCGGTAAGGGCGGCTCCATGCACTACTTCAAGAAAGAGCTCAATTTCTACGGCGGCCACGGCATCGTCGGTGGTCACATCGCCGTCGGCGTGGGAATCGCCTTTGCCCACAAGTATCGTGAAGATGGAGGTGCGTGTCTGACCTATTTCGGCGACGGTGCGGTGGGACAGGGCTCCTTCCACGAAGCGGCCAATCTGGCGGCCTTGTACAAGGTGCCCTGCATTTTCGTCATCGAGAATAACCAGTACGCGATGGGTACGGCGACGACTCGTGCCTTCGCCCAGCCTGAATTTCATCGGTATGCCGCCAGCTACAACATGCCGGGATCCCTGGCCAACGGCATGGACGTATTCAGCGTATACAAGGCCGTATCCGATCATCTGGCTCTGGCGCGCGAGGGGCAGCCGTCGATTCTGGAGGTGCGTACTTATCGGTATCGTGGACACTCCATGAGCGACCCCGCGAATTATCGAACCAAGGAAGAGCTCGACGAAAAGAAGAACGACGATCCCATCATCCGCCTGAAAGGCTACCTCCTGGAGAACGATCTCGCCTCCAATGAATCGCTCGATGCCGTCGACGAGGAGGTCAAGAAAGAGGTCATGGATGCCGTCGAGTTCAGCGAGAACAGCGAGTTCCCGCCCATCGAATCCATTTACGAGGACGTCTACACGCAGGAAGATTACCCGTTCTTGACAAACGGACACGCGAAGTCAGGCAAGTAAAGAGGGCTCTCTAGCGGATGGCCTGCCTGCGAGATTCACTACTTGAGGAAACATGGCAGAATTACAGTTTCGAGAGGCGATTCGTGCCGCGATGGTCGAGGAGATGGAGCGCGACGAGAGCATCTTCCTCATCGGTGAGGAGGTCGCCGAATACAACGGGGCTTACAAGGTCAGTGAGGGGATGCTCGATCAGTTCGGTCCGCGTCGCGTGATCGACACCCCCATCAGCGAAAGTGGGTTCGCAGGTCTGGGGATCGGTGCAGCACTGTCCGGGCTCCGCCCCATCGTGGAGTTCATGACCTTCAACTTCTCCTTCGTCGCCTTCGACCAGCTCGTCAATAATGCCCCGAAGATCCGCTACATGTCGGGCGGCCAGTTCAAAGTGCCTATCGTCTTTCGAGGGCCGAACGGGGCGGCCGGGCAGTTGGCGGCAACACACAGCACGGCCGTCGAATCCATCTACTCGTACTTCCCGGGTCTGAAGGTCATCGCCCCATCGAATCCGGACGATGCGAAAGGTCTCCTCAAGTCAGCCATACGGGACGACGACCCCGTCATCTTCCTGGAGAGTGAGCTCATGTACGGAATGAAAGGCGAGGTTTCCGATGAGGAGGAGTATCTCATCCCGATCGGCAAGGCCCGCGTGGCCCGGGAGGGCGAGGATGTGACCATCGTCGCACATCAAAAGAGCTACTGGCGAGCACTCGAGGCGGCCGACGAGCTGGCGAAGCAGGGGTACCATGCAGAGGTCATCGATCCGCGCACGATCCGGCCCCTCGATATCGAGACTATCGCGGAATCCGTTCGAAAAACGAATCGACTCGTCGTCGTCGATGAGAGCAATCCATTTGCGAGCTTCTCGTCTGAGGTCACATATCAGATTCAGGAGCGCGTATTCGATTATCTTGACGCACCGATTCTTCGCGTAACGGCCAAGGACGTACCCGCACCGTACGCCAAGAACCTGATCGAGTACTATATGCCGCGTACGGAGGAAATCATCGAGGCCGCCAAGCGCGTGATGTACGCCGACTAGGGCGTGCGGTGTCAGAAACCTGTAACCAGCAACCAGCAACCTTCACCCGGATGGCCATACCAGTAGAGATGCCGAAGATGAGCGATACCATGGAGGAAGGTATCCTCGTCTCATGGCAGGCCGAAGAGGGCGATTCTGTTTCGGCAGGAGACATCATCGCTCAAGTCGAGACCGATAAGGCGACGATGGATCTCGAGGTCTACGATGACGGCGTCTTGCTGAAGAAGGTCGTCCAGGAAGGGGAGGCCGTTCCTATCGGCGGCTTGATTGCCGTCCTGGGAGAGGAAGGCGAGGATGTTTCGGATATCCTGAAGCAGTATGCGGGCAAGAGTGAAGGCGATGGGGGGGCGGACCAGGCGGATCAAGCCGAGCCGGCAGATCTCGACGTCCAGGAAGGGGAACAGGAACCCGTCGCGGATCAGGCAGATGCGCCGGCGCCAGCACCCAGTGGCGACGGCGCCCAGCGTGCGGCGGCGCCGGAGGTCCCGCCGGCGCGAGAGGGAGACGGGCGAATCAAGAGCTCGCCCCTCGCACGCCGGCTTGCGAGCGATCACGGCATCGAGCTGGCGCAATTACGCGGCAGCGGCCCCGAGGGGCGCATCATCAAGCGAGACGTAGAGGCGGCCATCAAAGAGGGCATCGCCCGGCCCGCGGAGGCGCCGGCCTACCGTCCCGCGGCAGAGGTCCCCTACGAAGAGGAATCGGTCGAAAGCGAATCGATCTCGCAGATGCGCAAGACGATCGCCCGGCGCCTGGGGCAGAGCAAGTTCAGCGCTCCCCATTTCTATCTGACGGTCGACGTCGATATGGAGCAGGCCGTCGCATCCCGCGAACGGATGAACGAGCTGGTCTCAGCCAACGGCGGCGTCAAAGTATCGTACAACGATCTGATTACGAAGGCGTGCGCCCTCGCTCTGCGGCGGCATCCCTACGTCAACGCCTCATTCCTGGAAAGCGAAGGCCAGATCCGACGCTACAACTACGTTCACGTTGCGATCGCGGTGGCTATCGATGAGGGACTCGTTACCCCCGTCATCCGCCACGCCGATCGCAAAGGTCTTGGCCAGATTGCCGCCGAGACGAAGGAGCTGGCTGAGAAAGCCAGAAACAGACAGCTGCAGCCGCACGAATGGGAAGGGTCGACCTTCACGACGAGCAACCTCGGTATGTTCGGCATCGAGGAATTCACGGCCATAATCAATCCCCCGAACTCCTGTATCCTTGCCATCGGCGGCATTCGAGACGTGGCCGTCGTGAAGGATGGTGAGATCGTTCCCGGCAAGCGCATGAAACTCACGCTGTCGTGTGACCATCGCATCGTTGATGGGGCGACAGGCGCCAAGTTTCTCACGACGGTCAAGGAGTTCCTCGAGGAGCCACTCTCGATGTTGGTGTGAGGCATCTCGCGGGTTGTCAGCTGTGCCGCGCAGGAGGACGCGGGGCAAGGTCCGTGAGAAAGGCAACGTTCACAAACCGGCATCCCGAAGTTCGCCCGATCGCAACATCACGTGGTCGCGAAACTCGCACATCTCTCTGATCTCCATTTCGGGAAAATCGCTCATCCATCGATCGTCGATGCGCTCGTGGACGAGGTCAATGCGGGAGACTTCACCCTCGTTGTAATCAGCGGTGATCTGACCCAGCGAGCGCGACTCTCAGAATACCGGGCTGCAGCAGAGATGATCGCGGCGATGAAACCGCGCACCCTGGTCGTGCCCGGGAATCATGATGTTTTCCCATGGTGGTTTCCGATACGCCGCGTGTTCTCACCTCTGGAGCGGTTCTGGACGTACATCACAGATGAGACGCTCCCGAAATTTGAAGCGGACGGGATAGCCGTGCTTGGAATCAATTCGGCGCACGGGCGCACGGTAAAGGGGGGTCTGATCGGCATTGATGAACAGATCGCGATCTCCGAATATTTCGGGCCGCGGCCCCAATCGGTATTCAAGGTCCTGGTCGTGCATCACCATCTGACACAGATACAGGCGCTGGGACCTCATGACGTAGCGAGAAAGGCCCGTCGCACTCTGGATCGGGCCACGAGCACGGGAGTCGACCTCATCCTATGCGGCCATCTACACGTTTCGCATATAGAGCCCATCGACATCGTACCGGAGAAGCACAGACTCGTCATTGCCAGTGCCGGCACGGCCACGAGCAGCCGCGGGCGGCACAAGCATCGGGAGACCAATTTCTATAATGTCGTGTCCGTTTTCGACACGCACTTCGAGATCGAGGAGCGCCGTTTCGATCCGAAACGCGAGCAGTTCGCCTCCGACCATACCACCCGCTTCGAACGCGCATTCGAGGAGCCCGACTAGTCGGTGGTGGGTGTTCGACGCCGGAATTCGGATCCTCCTACATCCTCTATAGTTTCCCTTTTCGCCCCCTCTCCAGTATTCATCTGTCATGCGATTCTTGCTCTCCGCAATCACGGCTGTGCTCTTGGCGGGCCTCACGTCAGCGGGTTTCGCCCAGGACGTCATCCCGGTGCAGGTCGATATCGATCACGCCTCTTTCGCATATTCCGATGCGGAATCTCTCGTCGAGCTTTACATCGCCATCGATGCTTCATCGCTCGATTATGAGAGCGAAACCGACCGCTTCATTTCGAGCCTGCCCGTCCAACTGGCCATCGTAGCGGCGTCGACGGCCGCGGTTGGGGCGCCGTCGGATCAGGCCATATGGGCTGACTCCGTGCTGCTGCGGTTCGCGGTTCCGGATACGAACGGCCTTGTCGAAGGCCAGCATTTTATCCACCAGATCCGCACGGCGGTTCAACCCGGTGAGTACGAGCTTCGTCTCACCATCCCCGCGGATGTCGCAGGCGATCGGCCCGAGCTCGAGCTGCGGCGTGATCTCTTCGTGCCGAGCTTCGAAAACGGCGAGAGTCCCGGACTCTCCAGTGTCACCCTGGCCACCGAAATCTCCCAGACGACCGATCGTACGAGCCCGTTCTACAAGAATGGCCTGCTCGTTCGACCGAATGCCAATCAGCTGTACGGGCAGGGTCTCGAACGCATGTACTACTATGCGGAAGCATACGGAACTGCGGCCATCGCCGGCTCGGATGGGGAGTACACGGTCTATACCTACATTTCCGAAGCCAATCGCCCTCAACCCATCTCTGGGCTCGAGCGGCGCTCGCAGCGAGAGTCGCGCGACCCGGACGTGCTGGTCGGTGATTTCGATGTAAGCATCTTGCCGAGTGGGTCGTACTTCCTTCGGATCGCGCTGCTGAACGACGCCAACGAATCCGTCGCGGAGAAATCCAGGAAGTTCTTCGTCTACAATCCGGGAGTTCAGCGGGAGCAGCCTCCGGGGATCGAGATGGAGTTCGAGACGAGCCCGTACGCGTCGATGCCTGCCGAGGAAGTCGAGCAGTCACTCGAACACATCACCGCGATAGCCAACGACGCGGAACGGCGCAGGATTTCTCGCCTGGAAGATCTTGAAACGAAGAGGCGCTTCTTGATGGAGTTCTGGCAGAAGCGCGACGAGTCGCCCGGCACGCCCATCAATGAATTCCAGGAGGAGTTCTATCGGCGTCTGCAGTATGCCAACGACCGGTATTCGTCGAATCGCAGACAGGGATGGACCACGGACCGTGGTCGAACCATCCTGCGATACGGGTTGCCGTCCTCGGTCGAGCCCCACATCTACGATCGCGAGCAGGCGCCCCACGAGATCTGGGAGTACAACAATATCCCGGGAGAGGGCCGCGCCATGTTCGTCTTTGCCGATCTTACCGGTTTCGGCGATTTCGAGCTCATCCACTCGACGGTGCCCGGAGAGCGAACCTTGCCCAACTGGCGGCAGGAGCTCATGAGGTAGCCCCATCCTCGCACTCACCAAACCAAAGTGTCTAACTTTATATGTCCGACGCGATCGTAGATCTGCGCCACGTTTACATCGAGGACCTTTTGGAGTACGCGGGGCAGGATGTCCTGCTGAAAGGCTGGCTCTACAATAGGCGCGAATCGAAGACCCTGCAGTTTTTGGTCGTACGGGATGGGACCGGCCTGGCTCAATGCGTAGTGGCCCGGGATGCCGTCGACGCGGAGACGTGGGAGATCGCGGAGTCGCTCAGCCAGGAGACATCGCTCCAGATCAGCGGGAAGGTCGTTCGCGACGACCGGCAGATTGGAGGAGTTGAGATCCAGGTTTCGTCGCTGGAGGTCATCGGCGAATCCAGGGACTACCCCATAACGCCGAAAGAGCACGGCATCGAGTTCTTGATGTCGAACCGGCACTTGTGGCTACGGAGCCGCGGTCCGTGGGCCATCATGCGGATCCGGAACCGGCTGATCATGGCCATCCATGAGTTTTTCCAGGGGAGGGGATTCATCCAGATGGATGCGCCCATCCTCACCGGCAATGCCGTGGAAGGCACATCGACGCTGTTCGAGCTCGACTACTTCGGAGAGAAGGCCTACCTAACGCAGAGCGGCCAGCTGTATGGCGAGGCCATGGCGATGGCATTCGGCCGCATCTACACCTTCGGGCCAACGTTCCGGGCCGAGAAATCGAAGACGCGGCGCCATCTCACCGAATTCTGGATGATCGAGCCGGAGATGGCTTTCTTCGATCTGGAGATGAATATGGACCTGGGCGAGGACTTCATGGTCCATATTGCGCAGGACATCCTGGAGAACTGCCGCGAAGAGCTCGCGGTGTTGGGCCGGGACACGGCACAGCTTGAACGCGTGCAAAAACCGTTTCCCCGCATCACGTATTCAGAGGCCGTTGAGCTGCTTCGAAGCGACGAGACAGCCGAGATGCTGGCCACGAGAATGGAAGGCCTTCGATCGGAGGAGCAGGAATTGCGCGACGAGCTTGCCGAGAATCAGCGGCGCTATGGGCAGGCCAAGAAGGCGGAGAAGCGGCGAATCGACGCCAGAGAGATCGAGATTCGGAAGCGAATCGAGGACATCGAAGAGGAACTACGCAATCTCCCCGCATGGGCCGAGTCGGCGCGTACATTCGAGTGGGGGAATGATTTCGGAGGAAGCGACGAGACGGTGCTTACCTGGCATTTCGATCGACCCATCATCGTGCATCGCTATCCCGCCGAGGTCAAGGCCTTCTACATGAAGCGGGATCCGGAAGACGACCGGCTGGCCCTCGGTATGGACATTCTTGCGCCGGAGGGATATGGCGAGATCATCGGAGGAGGGGAGCGTGCCACTGACCTCGAATTCCTGCAGCGCCAAATCCGCGAGCATGGACTGCCGGAGGAGGTGTTCGAATGGTATCTGGATCTGCGACGCTACGGGTCCGTTCCGCACAGCGGGTTTGGACTCGGCCTCGAAAGGACGCTGACATGGCTTTGTGGCATCGACCACGTCCGGGAAACGATTCCATTCCCGCGATTGATGGGTCGCATAGAGCCCTAGTCCCATCTGGAACGAAGATTGAACCCCTGTGACGCTGCTTACACATCCAACTCACATCCAGGAAAAGCCATGTACCTGTCTCTGAAATCGGACAGCCTCTTGCTCATTGCAGTGTTCACCGGAATGGCTCTTGCCCTGCCGCGCTCTGTCGCGGCGCAGGCCGACATGCACCACGATACGCGACCGTCTGTTAGCGTGTCGGGAGAAGGTCGGGTCAGGGTGGAGCCGGATATGGCGATTGTCCGTTTCGGCGTCGTTTCCGTGGCGGATGACCCGGTGCAGGCGCGCGAGCAGAATGCCGAGGCATCGAGCCGGGCACTGAATGCCATTCGAGAGATGGGCATCGAGGAGCGCTATATCAAGATGGAATCGCTCCGCCTCCAGCCGCATCGCGAGTGGGTGGGTGAGCCTCGGCGGTACGAAGAGCGCGGATACGAGGCCATCCGCACCGTTGTGGTCGAGATTCACGATCTGGACCAACTGCCGGTGGTCGTCGCGACGGTCGTCGAACAGGGCGCGAATCGGCTCGAGCAGGTGACCTACGATCTGGATGATCGGACCCCAGCACGAAATTCCGCCCTCCGGGACGCGGTCACCAATGCTCGTGAGAAGGCGGTCCTGATCGCGAGCACGCTCGATCAAAACCTCGGACCGGTCGTTCGGGTCGTCGAGCAGAGCTATGATTTCCCGCGCCCGATGTACAATTTGAGGATGGACATGGCAGAGATGGCGGCCTCAGGCGCCCCCGAACCCGACGCGTACGCAGCGGGTGAGATCGAAGTGGTGGTGAACGTTCAGGCAACGTTTGTGCTCGAATAGCCGCGGCTGCTTCTGCGAAGTTTCATTGCAACTCTATTGAGTTCTCTGCCGTTCACGGGTAGCTTCGCGGTTACACCCGAGGGGTTTCCACGTTCATGGGTCGAGTGCGTTCGACATTCTTTGCTCGCATCGTATCGAGCCTGCTCGTTCTGAGCATCGTGCCGTCGCTGTTTGCGACGGCGGGGCAGGCATCGGCGCTGTCTCTGCAGGGCTCGATGGAGGTCTGGCTGAGGGCCCAGCTGCGGGTAACTGCCGATCCTCAGATTGATGCGGCTCTGGAGCGCGCCGCGAAAAATCGGGCCAAGAACCTGAAGGATTTCGTCGCGGCCTTTATTTCGGCCTACGAAGAAGAAGCGGGTGAGCCCCCAGCACGCATCTTCGCTGATCGTGATCTTTCCGACGACGCGCTAATCGCCTATCTGCAGCGCCGCTTCGTTGAGCT
Organism: uncultured Rhodothermales bacterium; assembly: GCA_965651265.1. Lineage (GTDB taxonomy): Bacteria > Bacteroidota > Rhodothermia > Rhodothermales > VXPQ01 > CBFGRV01. Next base: position 15,444 of record CBFGRV010000033.1, on the reverse strand, counting down.
TACCTCGGATGCCGTCACGCCCAGGATTCGTTCCGTATCCTCGCCCGTAGCTTCTTCGCTGGGGGGCGACGAGGCTATGGCCGCAGTTACGCCTTCGGTGGCGGCTGGGCCCTGGCGGATTGCGAGGACGACCCAGCGCGTCAAGGCCGAGCCTGTTATCTCACTACGCACGCTTACGCCTGCTCGGTCTCAGGGGCCGTAGCGTTTCTTCGGGGCCGTTCAGCCCTTCGATTGCGATCACTCTGGAGACCGCGATCGCCACATATCTGCATCAGCCGGCGAGCCGTGGCGTCGTTGCAATTCGGTAGCACTCGACCACGACATCGGCCGGGCGTCTCTTGACACTCAGATCTCTCCAACAATGCAGGGAAACGGATTCAAAATCTTTCTGACAGTCTTTTTTCTGGGGCTGTCCGCGTACTACCTCTACCCATCTGTCCAGAATTACTTCATCACGCAGAAGCTCAACCAGCTGGAAGGCGAGGAGCGTCAGGCTTACGAGGCCGAGAATCTGCGAAAGATCCGAAGCGTCCAGGAGCGCGCCTTGAAGCTCGGGCTCGATCTACAGGGCGGCATGCACGTCACGCTCGAAGTTCGAACCGACGAGCTGCTTCGTGAACTCGCCACCGATACGGACGAGACGTTCGACGAAGTGCTTGCTGCGGCGCGTGAGGCGGCGACCACGACGGACGCGTCGATCATCGACGCCTTCGTTGAGGAATTTGAGCGGCGCGACCCCAACGCCCGGCTCTCACGTTACTTCAGAAATGAGGATGCGGGCATTACGCGACGCTCGAGCAATGCGGAGGTGAAGCAGTATCTGCAGCAGCAGGCCGACAATGCCATCGACCGTGCGATCTCCATCATCAGGGATCGCGTGGACCGCTACGGCGTCACCGAGCCCTCTATCCAGAAACAGGGGGCACGCCGCGTCGTCGTGGAGCTGCCGGGCATCGATGATCCGGAGCGCGTCCGGAATCTTCTTCGCGGCACGGCGCGGCTCGAGTTCCATCTCATGGCCGAGCCGGCAGATCTGCAGCGCTCCCTTCAGCGAATCATTCAGTATTTCGAGACGGCCGAGGATGATACGTCATTGGCCGACGAGCCGGAAGACGATCTGATTGCCGAGGCCGGTACGGAGGACGTGACGGCATCCGCGGGCGATACGGCCGATGCCGATACGGCCTTTGATGCGGCTTCCCTGCTCGATCAGCAGGAAGAGATCGAGCCAACCAATGCGCTCCTGGCCGTCATGCAGCCCGTCGGGCAGGGCGTCGTCTTTGGGATGGTCTCCGAGGCGGATACGGCACGCGTGAACGCGCTGCTGAATCGCCCGGAGGTGCAGGCCCTACTGCCCAACAACGTGAGACTACTCTACGGCGCCAACCCGATTGGGCAGAGCGAGGACGGCCGCGAGATCTATGAGCTGCTCGGCGTGCGGGAAGAGGTCGAGCTCACGGGCGAAGTCATCACGGATGCCCGCGTCGATTTCGACGAGCTGAACCGGCCCGAGGTCACGATGGTGATGAATTCGGAGGGGGCTCGTACCTGGGCCCGCCTTACGGGCGCCAATGTGAACAAGAACATCGCCATCGTGCTCGACAACTACGTCTACTCGTATCCTACCGTGCTCAATCGGATCGTAGGCGGCCGTTCGTCTATCACGAATCTGGATTCGCGTGAAGAGGCGCAGGACGTCGTGACTATCCTCATGTCGGGGGCTTTGCCGGCGCCGGTCGATATCGTTGAGGAGCGCACGGTAGGACCGAGCCTCGGGGAGGCATCGATCCGGGCAGGATTTCTGAGCGTGATGATCGGACTTCTGGCCGTGGCCCTCTTCATGATCTGGTACTACCGAACGGCCGGATTGGTGGCCGATCTAGCGCTGCTGTTCAATATCATCTTCATCTTCGGCATCCTGGCCGCCTTCAACGCGACGCTGACGTTGCCGGGAATCGCGGGTATCGTGTTGACGATCGGTATGGCGGTAGATGCCAACGTCCTCATCTTTGAGCGAGTACGCGAGGAGCAAAAAACGGGTAAGACCATGAAGGCCGCCATCGAGGCCGGCTACTCCAAGGCATTCAGTGCCATTTTCGACGCGAATATCACGACGTTCTTCGTCGGAGCGATTCTGTATTCCTTCGGAGTGGGTCCCATCCAGGGATTTGCGGTCACGCTGATGGCGGGCATCCTGTCGTCGTTGTTCACGGCCATCATCGTCTCCCGCGTCGTTTTCGATTACCTCGTGATCGAACGGCGAATGGCTGTTTCCTACGGATGATCCATCGGACGCACAACCTTGAGTCTCCCGTATTCGGCCGTCACCGGCCACATATCAGGATAACGTCATGAGATTTTTTGAAAACGCGAACTACCAGCTCATACCCAACCGCAAGAGGGCATTTTTGCTCTCAGCCATCCTGCTCTTTCTGAGCGTAGGTTCTCTCATTACCCGTGGAGTGGAACTGGGAATAGACTTCCGCGGCGGCATGGAATTCGTCGTGGCTACCAACACGGCATTGAATCCTGTGGCAGTCCGCGGTGAGCTCGGCAATGCACTCGGACTGGATCCCGAGGTCAAGACCTTCGAGAACGTGAACCAACTTCTCGTCCGCACGGTCGCCGAAGGATCGACGGAAGAGGTCCAGAACACGATTCTGACCGTTATGAGGCAGGCGTTCCCGGACTCGGAGCCAACGATCGTGAAGTCGGATGTCGTCGGGCCGCGCTTTGCTGAAGACCTCAAGCGTGGCGCCATGTACTCCGTCCTCGGGGCGTTGTTAGTCATCTTCGTCTATATCCTCGTGCGCTTCGAGTGGCGATTCGGCCTGGGGGCGGTGGTGGCGCTTTTTCACGACGTCGTCATCACGCTCGGCATCTTCTCACTTCTGTCCGGGATCGTGCCGTTTTCCCTTCAGATCGACCAGACGATCATCGCGGCATTCTTGACGATCGTGGGGTACTCCATCAACGATACGGTCGTGGTCTTTGACCGTATCCGAGAGTTCTCGAATCTGTTCAAGACCGAACCTTTCGAGCGGCTCGTGAACAGGTCCATCAACGACACGCTGAGCCGGACGATCATCACGTCCCTCACCACCTTGCTCGTGGTAGTGGTCCTGTTTATATTCGGTGGCGAAGTGCTCCGTGGGTTCGCCTTCGCGATTATTGTGGGCATCTTGATCGGTACGTACTCATCGATCTTCGTGGCGTCGCCCATTGTTATCGAGCTCCGCGCACAGGCTGCGAGACGTCGCCGCTGAGCCGATTCAAATCACCCCAAGCCAGTTATCCAGATGAAATACGACGTCGAAGAGCGTTATAACGCGGTCGTTCTTACACTCAAAGGCAATGTCATGGGCGGTCCGGACGGCGCCAAGCTGCACGACCAGCTTCATGAGTTGAAGGATGCCGGCAAGAAGAATGTGGTGGTGGATCTCGGCAAGGTCAAGTTCATGAACTCCAGCGGTCTGGGCATGCTCATCAGCGCACTCACGACAATGCGCAACTCCGGAGGGGATCTGCGCCTGGCCAATGTTGCAGACCGCATCCAGTCGCTGCTCGTCATCACGAAACTCATCACCGTCTTCAAGCACTACGACTCGGTGGACGAAGCGGCGAAGAGTTACGAGACGGATCCACCGCAAGCCGCGGCGCAGTAAGAGCCCAGGTCCAGTTCATTAACGAAGATATCAGGAGGCGGCGAGCATTCCTCGCCGCCTTCATTGTGAAAGGCAGGAGGATTTCCGATGCCGGTAAGCGTAGTCATTGGAACGCAGTGGGGAGATGAGGGCAAGGGCAAGGTCGTTGATCTGCTCAGCCGCGACGTGGACATCGTAGCGCGCTACCAGGGCGGCGCGAACGCAGGTCACACGATCTGCTGGGGTGACGAGACATTCGTGCTCCATCTCGTTCCGAGTGGCATTTTCCACGAGAACGTGACCTGCATCATCGGAAATGGGGTCGTGATCGATCCCGTAGCCATGATGGAGGAAATCGGGATGATCCGCGACCTGGGGTATCAGGTCGATGGACGCCTGCTCATCTCGCACAACGCGCACCTCATCATGCCCTATCACAAGAAGATCGAAGAGGCGCGCGAACGAGCTCGGGATGCAGGTGCGATAGGGACGACAGGACGCGGCATCGGGCCTGCGTACGTCGATAAATTTGCCCGGACGGGGATTCGGGTGGTGGACCTGCTAGACCGCGACATCCTGCGCGTGAAATTGAAGGAGGCGATCCAGGAGAAGAACGCCATTCTCAGAGGCATTTACGACGCCGACGAGCTCGATGTCGAGCACATCATCGACGAGTACGTGGAGTTCGACAAGCTGATCGATCCCTACGTTACCGACACCTCCCAGTATCTCGGGAATGCGCTGCGAGAAGGCAAGCGCGTACTGGCGGAGGGAGCGCAGGGCTCGCTGCTCGATGTCGATTTCGGGACGTATCCATTCGTGACATCCAGTCACCCTACCGTCGGAGGGTGCTGTACCGGTCTCGGCGTTCCGCCGACCGCCATCGATCGCGTGATCGGCATCGTGAAGGCCTACTGCACGCGCGTAGGCAATGGCCCATTCCCCACCGAGCTGACCGACAACATCGGAGACCGGCTCCGACGAGTCGGGGATGAGTTTGGTGCGACCACCGGCAGGCCGCGCCGATGTGGATGGCTCGATCTCGTGGCGCTGCGCTACACCTCCATGATCAACGGTCTGACAGAGCTCGCCATCACCAAGCTCGATGTGCTCAGCGGCCTGGATGAGATCAAGGTCTGCACGGCGTACAGATACGACGGCAAGGAATCCTCGCGCTTTCCGAGCGAGGTCCAGACTCTGGAGAAGGTCGAGCCGATCTACGAGACGTTCGAGGGCTGGTCGGAGGATACATCGGGTGCGCAACGCCTTGCCGACCTGCCCGCGGCGGCGCAGAATTACTTGCGCTTCATCAGCGAGTATCTGGATGTGCCCATTTCGATGGTCTCCATCGGGCCCCGGAGAGATCAGATCGTTTCCGACGGTCTGGCAGAGGTTATGCACTGACCGCAGCGCGCGGGCGGATCAGGGCCGGGGTGTAGCGAATTCATTGCCGGTAATGCTGCATCGCCGGGTCTGAAATGAAAGCCTATCGATATTCCGTCAAGCTGAAACTCGGCCTCATTGTGTTCGCCGGGTTAATTGCTATCGCGTCGCTCGCCTACACGAACCAGCTCGTAGAGCGCCTTCGTGAGCGCGAGCAATTCATCATCCAGCTGTGGGCGAGTGCGCAGGAGCATCTCGCGTCCGCGTCGCAATACCAGAATCCGTACATTCTCACGTTTCGAGAAATCGAGGAGCTGTTGGAGGCCCAGGCCCCGGCCGCGGGCAGCAATGCCCGCCAGCGGCTGAATGAATTCAAGGAGGCACTGGCGTGGGCGCGGTCCATGCCCCCACCCGGGGACGTGACGCTTGCCTTTGAAATCGTACAGCAGGGTCAGTTCGGTATTCCAGCGGTCATTACCGATTCGGCCCGCACCGAGCCGCTCGTCTGGCACAGCGTGCCGGGGGTACCCCCCAGGGATTCGCTGAGGAACATGTCACCCGAGGAGGCGCAACGCGTGCTCGATCGCGTTCTCGAGCGTGCCCGCGCCATGGCACAGAATTACGAGCCGATCAGCATTGAGCTCGGCCCGGGCGAGAACAAGCTGGAGCAGTTCATTTTCTACGACGACTCCCGGCTCGTGCGCGAACTCACCACCTTCCCGTACATCCAGCTTCTGTTCGTTGCGCTGTTCATCCTGGTGGGGTATCTCGGATTCTCCTACGTGCGGCGCAGCGAGCAGAGCAGCCTCTGGGTGGGGATGGCTAAAGAGGCGGCCCATCAGCTCGGAACGCCCATTTCGAGCTTGATGGGGTGGACGGAACTGCTGAAGAGCGGTGAACTCGAGCCAGAGCAGCAAAAAGCTGCGGTGCGCGAAATCGAGGACGACATCGAGCGGCTGAAGCGGGTTGCCAGCCGGTTTTCGGATATCGGCTCTCTACCAAAGCTGGAGGTAACTGAAATCGCACCTGTCGTGCACGCGACGGCCGACTACATCCGACGCCGTTTGCCGCAGCAGGCGAGGCACGTCGAGCTCGAGCTCGACGTGAACGATGACCTGCGGGCGCCGATCAACGTAGAGCTCTTCGAGTGGGTGATCGAAAACCTGTTGAAGAACGCGCTCGATGCCATCGAGAGCGCAGAGGGTAACATCCACATTCGCGGACGGCTCGAGGATGGCAGGGTCGTGCTGGATGTATCCGACACCGGAAAAGGAATCGACCGGAGCAACTGGAAGAATATCTTCCGGCCGGGATACAGCACCAAGAAGCGCGGATGGGGCCTCGGCCTGAGCCTCGCCAAGCGTATCGTGGAGGATTATCACGGCGGGTCGCTCACGCTCGAGCAATCACGGATCGGGCAGGGCACCACATTCCGCATCGCCGTGCCCGCGGCCGAGGTTGACGAGCCGGTACCGCACGCTCAAGCCGGGTAGACGATACGTTGCCGGAGCTCCTCCGCGTCGCCTGTGGTGATGGCGACGAGGATGTCATCACGACGCCTCCAGACGAGCGCCTTCTCCTTTCCGAGATCGTGGAGGTCGAAATGACCTTCCTCTTCGATCTGCGAGAGCACGTCCCGCTCGAGCACGAGGCGATCCCCAAATCGGTCCAGAAAGGCATATGAATAGACGTAAACCACGATCGGAGTGCCATCCGAATCCTGGTAAAGGAGGACGGGCGTCTCGGCGCCCTCCGCGATCGTGCGAATGGATACGCCGTTGAATCCGGCTTCGTTGATCGATGGCACCGTGATGCGCCGGTTCAGCCGATCGTACACGTAGCGCTCGGCCTGTTCCGCGCTGGTGGTCTGAAAAGAGGCCTCCACGTCCAGGGCCTGTCTGGCCGAGAGGGCGATCAGGTTGGACCTCGACTCACGCTGCATCAGTCTCGTGAAGCCATAGCCCAGCATTCCGGCCACGACAACGAGCAAGAGAATCGCGACGAATCGAGACAGGAGGCGTCCAAGGTCGAAGGTGCCATCGCGACTCTTGCTTGATCGCGCGTCTGGTGATTTCGGCGCCGTGTCCTCTTTGTTGTCGCCGCTCTGAATAGAGAAGAGGATGGACGGAAGGACAGTCGGGGGCAGTGCCACGAGCTCCGAATCTGCCATCCGCTGCAGCGCACCTTTTATCCAATCGGAAGCCAGGCCGCTCTCGATCAGGTGGCGCTCCGCCTCTGATGCACTGGCATAAACGGCGTCTCGGATGGCCGTACGCGCCTCCTCCAACCGCTTGCAGGCCGATTCGTCGCCCGTCCCCAGTACCCGGCCGATGCGCGGGCAATCCAGGTCCTGAACTTCTGCCATCATCAAAAGCACACGCTGTTCGGAGGGTAGGGCCGCGAAGGCCGCCGGAATCCTTTGATCGACGAATTCCGTAGCGAGCCGGTATCGAAAATCAGACAGCTCGGAGGGAGGGGTGGCCGAGGTTTGGCTCGGAGAGCCGTGCGATTCGCGCGCTCGGATCAAGAGCCGCGTGAGGTACACCTGAGGATCGAGGTCTTCCGCTTCCGCAGGCGTCGAAAATGCCAGCCTGTAGGTGCGTTCCACCAATCGGACGGCCTCCTCCGCATTGGAGGTCATCACCTGAGCCAGGGCGAATACGTTCTCGAGTTGCGCTACTAGCGCCTTGCGCTCGGAGTCAGTGACGGAGGAGGGCGACATGGGACGGCGGCTGAAAGAGATTACGAATCGGTGCCGCGAAACAGGATGTTGATAGGGGTGCCCTTACGAATGCCCAGAAGCTCGGAGGCGTTCCCTCCGTTCACGGCAATCTCGAGGAGCTCGGAGCTATTGAAGTGCATGAGAGGCTCGCCCGGCTCGACGGCGGCGTAGGTCGTGGCGATGCCGCTTAGAATGGCAGTACCCGCAAAACATTGTACGGATCGGCCACGTCGTGCGCTTTCAAGCAGCTCGCGGGGCACGTTGGTGATGCAGTTGCCGAACCGATCGATGTGCGCCACCCAGCCCTGGATGCCTTCTTCATCCGTGATTGGAAGGGCCCAGTGCATCGGAGCGAGCTCGCCCGCGGGCGACCCCAGATCGCTCAGATCGACTCCACGAGACAGGTGTGCCGATACGGGCGCAAAAATGTCTCGTCCATGAAAAGTCGTGCTAGGCTCGGGGGTTCGCCAGTATGCAGGTCGGTCGAGCACGACGGACTCATCCGGAGCCTTTCCATCCAGAATCAACGGGATCAAGCCGTTGTCGGGCGCGACGAACAGATGCCCACTGCTCCGAGCCGCAATGGGTCGCCTGGGCGTACCTACGCCTGGATCGACTACGATGAGGTGAATGGAATCGGTAGGAAAATAGAAGGCTGCATCCCGCAGTACATATGCAGCCTCCATCACATCCTGCGGCGAAATGTCGTGCGATATGTCAACCAGCCTAACATCGGGATTAATACTCAAGATTACTCCCTTGACTGCTCCCACGTATGCATCTCTCGTTCCGAAATCCGTGGTGAGCGTAATAATACTAGACACGCCGAATCGATAAGTGGGGAGTGATTGGTGATGATGGGTACATGCCTGAACGTGGAGGAAAGTACAAATTATCACTCCGAAAGTGACCACCAGCGTCTTCCCTCAACGGGAATTCGAAATGGAGTCATGAAGGTACGCGAACAACCTCGACCTCTCGATCGTGAAAAATTCCGCCGGTAGGCTCGAGGAACAGAGGTTTGACCAGGCTATACTTCAACCGTTCTCACCGCGATTCTATGGCAACCAAGCACACGGGAGACAGAGGCGAGCAATTGGCGGCTTCCTACCTGGAGGCTCGCGGCTACGTCATACTCGACCGCAACTACCGATTTCAGCGGGCCGAGCTCGATCTCGTGTGTTGGGAGCCGACGAATAGTGGCCGCGACGGTGAGATCGTGTTTGCCGAGGTGAAGACGCGCACTGGTACCGGCTTTGGCCGTCCGGAGGAATCGGTCTCGCAGGCGAAGCAGCGCAACATCGTTCGGGCGGCGCAGGCCTACCTGCACGAGAGGCGCCTCGAAAAGGCGGCATGTCGCTTCGACGTATTGAGCGTATTGTTGCGTGAGGACGGCGAGCCCGTCATCGAGCACTTCAAGCGCGCCTTCTGGGCTCGCTGATCGGGCCGTACGGGATTTCGTTCTGCCCTCGTCGCCACCCCTTCTGCGGAATGCATCTTGCGTGAAGGTTCTACGTCAACGGCATCCTCCCGGAAGACCAAGAACCGTCCAGATCAGCGATCATGATCCGACCTCGATACTGGTCATCGATCTTCGCCGTCCTCGCCCTTTTGCTGGGTTCGTCAGCACCGAGCCGGGCACAATCCTACGAAGCCGGCAGTGGCGTAACCCAGCTCACGAACTGGCCCGACTCCGAAGCGCGGCGCGTGCTCCGGTATGACATCCTGCCATTTATCGATACCCTGACGGTCCGATACGAGTATGGAGTGGAGGATGGCGCGCCGTACATGGACTTTTTCATCGAATGGCAGCCGGGGACCCATGCCATCTATAGAGGCGCGCTACTAGACTTCGACGAGATACCTGGAGACGTCAAGATGGCCGCGCTAGACCTGCGTTTCGGAGTGTTCGTGGATGGACAGAGGTCCGCGACGCTTTCGCTGGTCGTGGACTCCATGGTCGTTGGACCATCGCCGGATTTCGTCCGGGTCACACTCCCCGATCTGACGTGGGAGAACGTCTTTGCGGATGCCACAGTGGAAGATGCAACGTCGATTTTCCAACGAGGACTCGAGCTCGGTGATCTGGAGATCGCCGGTGCTGGGTTCGCGGTTTTCGACGAAGCCGAAGAGGCCGTCACAGAGGAACGGCGTGGATCCCGGACATCGTATCCGCGCCGCGTATCGATCTATCGCGCACCTCATTTCGTCGATGTTTTTGTAGACGTCTCATGGCTCATCGGTGGGCACAACCGGTATCGATGGCCGAATCTGGATGATCCGAGAGGCTCAATGGGGCGTGGCGACGCCGGACGCACCGCCGATTCGCGTCGTCGCGGCTCCCGCGATTCCGGGGAGCGGAAGGCGGTCGACCGCGATGCCAGAGACGGTACCGATACGCGGGACGCCGGGAGAACGCGTTCTTCCGAGCGCGACAATCGCGATTCGGATGGCAAGGCCGACGAAGACCGGTCTTCGGAGCGGGACAACTCCCGGGCGGGCGCGCGGGAGGATGGCGGATTTCGCCTCCCCGGAAAATCAAAGGGCGATGATGACGATGAAGACGACGACGACAAGCTCGTCCCGTATGCCATAGCAGCCGGTGCTGCAGCGGGCGTGCTTGCCATCGCTGGCGGTACGATCGGCTACTACGGCAGTCCGGGCGAAACGCCGATAGGCCTCACTTCGGGCTTCGTCGGGCGAGATGGAGGCTTACTTCTGCAGGTGGCCGTCAATGAAGCCCTGCTCATGGATGAACCCAGGCCGAAAGAGCTGAAGGCAAAACTCCTGAGTTTCGGGAATTTCTTCAGGAGCTCAATTCAGCCCGCGCTAGGCGCCGGAGTGCTCACAACGCTAGAAGATGGTGAGATCGACTACGAACCGTCGATCTCCGTGGGCGCTGTCGGCACCTACAAGATGCTTCTGTTCTACGGCGGATTCGACGTCGTGCAGCTCGGGCCGGAGTTTGGAATTGCGCTGAACTTCCGATCGCTCAGGTCGCCTCGCGAATAGCCTCGATCGTCATCGGATCCTCGAGGCTAGAGACATCTCCGGGCTCCAGCCCGAGATAGGTCGCGCGGATGACGCGCCGCATGACCTTCGCGTTCCTGGTTTTAGGGAGGGTGCTCACGAACTTTATCTCGCGTGGGCGGAGCGGCTTGCCGAGTTCGTTCGTCACGAGCTCCATCAACTCGCGCCGCAAGTCCTCCGACGGCTCGACCCCGTCGGTCAGTACCACGAAGGCGACGATTTCCTCGCCCTTTACGTCGTGCGGAACGCCGATGGCCGCGCTCTCGGTCACGACCGGCGCACCATTCAGGATGGCCTCGATTTCGGCGGGGCCCACACGCTTCCCGGCAACCTTGATCGTGTCGTCGCTTCGTCCAAGGATGTACCACAGACCGTCTTCATCCACAGCCGCAAAGTCCCCGTGCACCCACACACCTTCGAATCGGCTCCAGTAGGTTTCGAGATATCGCTCTTTGTCCCGCCAGAAACCGCGCGTCATTCCGATCCACGGTTTTCGGATGATGAGCTCGCCCACCTCTCCGCGTACCGGCTTTCCTGATTCATCCACCACGTCCGCGTCCATTCCAGGCACCGGGCCCGAGAACGCGCATGGCTTTAACGGCCTGAAGAAGTTGCCGCAGAGAATGCCACCGCTGATTTCGGTTCCACCCGAGTAGTTCAGGATCGGAACGCGCCCACCGAGGACATCCTTGAAGAGCCACATCCACGATTCTGGATCCCACGGGCTTCCCGTCGAGCCCACCGCACGGAGCCGCGTAAGGTCGTGCCGCCGGGTGGGTTCGATGCCCTTCGTCCGCAGCGATCGGATAAGCGTGGGCGATATTCCGAGGTGTGTGACGCGATGATCCGCCACGAGTTGCCAGACACGATCTACATCCGGATAGTCCGGAGCACCATCATAGAGGAGCATGCTGGCGCCGATGGACAGCGTGCCGAACACGAGCCAGGGTCCCATCATCCAACCCATATCCGACATCCAGTACATGCACTCGCCGGCTCGCAGATCCATGCAGTGATGCATGTCTTGTGCACTCTTGATGGGAAAGCCGCAATGCGTGTGCACGGCGCCCTTCGGACGGCCTGTCGTTCCGCTCGTGTAGAGGATCATCAACACATCTTCGGCGAGCGTGCGAGCCGTATCCGCGTGCGCGGATTGCTGCGGCACGATGTCGTGCCACCAGACGTCGCGATCCCCGGTCATGGGGGCTTCCTCCGTCATCTTCACGTACCGGTGTACGATGACGTGTTCGACGCTCGGCACGTCGACGAGGGCCTCATCGGCCGTAATCTTCATATTGACGGTTTCGCCCCGGCGCCGGAATCCATTGGCGGTGAAAAGGGCCCGGGCGCCGGCATCATTCAGGCGCGTCGCGATGGCGGAAGGGCCATACCCGCTAAACAGCGGCAGGATAATGCCTCCAATTTTGGCGATGGAAAGAAAAGCGATGCAGATTTCCGGCGTCATCGGCATGTAGAGGCCGATGACATCTCCTCTACCAAGGCCGAGACTCCGAAGGGCGTTCGCGCAGCGGCATACCTCCTCGTTCAGCTCGCCGTAAGTCAGGGTGGACGTCCTGCCGTCTTCGGCTTCCCACCGCAGGGCCTGGCGTTCGCGTGTCTCGGACGCCTGCCATTTGTCCAGCAAATTCTGTACGATGTTCATCGTGCCGCCCACGCACCATCGTGCAAACGGCACTCCCTCATCCAGATTCAGAATCTCCTCATACGGCTCATAGAAGACGATGCCGAGGTCGTCGAGCACAGCCTCCCAGAACCATTCGACATCAGAAACAGATCGCTCCAGGAGTTCGTCGAAGGACTCGATCCCATGATGCTGCATGAACCCGTAGAGATTCGTGCTGCGCACGGTTTCTTCATCGGGCTTCCAGACAACGGACTGCCCGAAGGGAAACGTATCTTTCTGGACGGCCGGGTGGGGGTCACTCATATGCGTCTGAAATCAAGACGTACGGGTCGAGCGGTTTATTGTGGGAAGTCCGTCACGGTGCGGAGTTCCGGTGACATTTTCGAGAGGATGTGCAGTGATGTTCGGACTCTGCCCGTGAATGTACGGTAGGGTTTGGACGATGCCACGAAGTTGACGAACAAGCCGAGGCGATATAAATGGCAAACGATGCCGCGACGGATAAAGATGGGAAAATTCGAAAGACGGAGAATGAGTGGAGGAAAGAGCTCACGCCCGAGCAGTATCGGATATTGCGGCAGAAGGGCACGGAACCCGCATTCACCGGCAAGTATCTGAACAATAAAGAGGAAGGTGTGTATCGCTGCGCGGCATGCGGAATGCCGCTTTTCTCTTCGGAAACCAAGTACAACTCGGGGAGCGGTTGGCCCAGCTTTTATGAGCCAATGGATCCCGAGCACATCGCCACCGAAGAAGATACGAGCCTTGGCATGCATCGGACGGAGGTGCTCTGCAGTCGTTGCGAATCGCACCTTGGCCACGTATTCGACGACGGTCCCCGGCCTACCGGGAAAAGGTTTTGCATCAATTCGGCCGCTCTCATTTTCGAATCCATCAAGGACTTCGAGGCGGGGGAATAACGCCCCACCGTCGATGAAGCCTCAGCCTGGTACGACCTCTGAAAGGTAGTCTGTTACGGGAAGGGGGCGTTTTCTATATTTGCGACGGTGCCACTGACCGTTCAGATATTGACGATGCCCTATGAGAGTAGAACGAGAGTCGCCACGTTCGGCGGTTTCGAATGGACAGTTCAGCGCGGGCGCAACCAACGCGCTATTCGCGGCTGCCGTGCTGAAGCTATCTCCTTCGGTGCCTCTGAAGCCCAGGCAGATGGCCAACTCGTTGAGCGTCACGTTCTACCCTCCGCACGAAGAGTCGCCACGTCTCGAGCGCTTCGTAGCACGCCTTAAGCGCACCTTCGAGAATCTAGGCGTAGAAATCATCCCTTTCGAGGATGCACTGCTGCCGCCACGAAAGGAGAGGCTTCGTCCAGGGATCGTGGTCATCGAACAGGGGGAAGGCAAGACCGAAGATCTGGCCATCCATCGCGTGTCGAGTGTGAACAAAAACCCGCTCGTGGCGCTGTTCGACCGCCCCGCGCCAGTGCATGGGAAAGCCAGCCTCCAGGAAAAGCTCGATTCTATTGTCGAGGTGCTGGCCTGGAATCTAATCCACGTGCCCATATTCGTTCAGGACGATACCTGGACCGTCTGCACGATGAACGGCGGCGTCGTGGAGTGTCGAAACGACGATAATATCACCGATGACGTTCTCTACGCGCTCGTCCCCAAGCTGACGGCGCAGGTGGTCCCGCCGACTCAGGCCGATGTCACGTTCAGAAAAGATGCGCTGAATGTGGAGGCAGAAGGACTGATGCCCTTCGTCGATGATCTCATCGACAGCACGCGCATCTGGAGAGACAACGGATTGATGCTATCGCACACCTCCGTTGACAACCTGACATACCGAGATAGCTTCAGCCGACGAATCGTATCCTATTTTCTGGATAATCGGACCGGAATGAGCTACGGCTTTCTGGCTCGTCAGCTGCCTCTGCAGGTGCGGCCGGCCATACCCAGGCATGCCGCGCCTCCAGCTTTTCGGCAGAGCGATTGGCGTGAGAGCCCTGTCCAGAGAATCGATGGCGAGACGTATGGGCTCGTGGCGATCGGCGGCGAGGAGTGGATCGTGCCGATCCCGGATGTGTCCATCCTCGGAACACGATCGGGTTGCGATAAGACAGCCATCGACCCGTCGCGAGACATCGTACGCCTGGGCTTGCACGACGGCGAGCTGGTTTTCGACATCCCTGTAGGGATTGAGACATCGGATTGCCGGCCGTCCTACGACACCCATACGATCATCGCGCATGCGGTCGGCAACGCCATCGTGGCCAGTATCTTGAAGGCTCGCGGGCAGGAGGATGTCTTCACGAAATCCCTCAGCAATTTCGGCCTCTCGCTCTCGCACTGGCACGGCTTTATCCAGGAGAACGAGGCGCCGGAGGGCTATTATCGGCATGGGGCCAGCAACCCGTCGGTGTCCTGCTCGACGCCGCAATCCGCCATCTATTCCCTGGTCGGCAAACTCATGGCCCTGGAGCGATGCCTCGCCGAGGGTGGCGACTACCGGGGGGATATCCACGTGGAACCGCATCACGGAACGAATATATCCGGCTGTATGTCGCTGACCGAGACCGCAGAGTGGGTGGATATGCTCTATACGGAATCGCTCGTCGATGTCAGTGACACCTGACCCTCCGTCGGTCAGCTCCTCTCCGTGCCGCAGCTCAACAACAGGACAACCCTGATCACCGGCGCCTCAGGCGGACTGGGAGAATACATCGCACGGGAAATCGCTCGCCGAGGTGGCAACCTCATCCTGACAGCACGGTCGGTGGAGCGCCTTCAGCAGGTCGCCGCATCGCTGAAGACCTTTGGCGTGCAGGTCACCGTAATACCTGCCGACATTTCGGTGGAACGCGGGCGCGAAGAGCTCATCGATTCAGCGATCGGGGAGTGCGGACGGATCGACGTCCTCGTCAATAATGCGGGAGTCGAGCACGTCGGCCATTTCACGGAGCAACCGTGGCCTGCGGTCCGGCAAATGCTGGATGTGAACCTGGCCGCTCCCATGCACCTGACCCAACTCGTCCTGCCACAAATGCTCGAGCGGCGAGA
>CBFGRV010000032.1:0-35032 GCA_965651265.1 uncultured Rhodothermales bacterium | reverse complement strand
CGACGAAGCCCTGCGGATGTACAAAAAGCGGAGCGCCGTCCTGTAGGCTTCCGCCGCTCGAAGGGGCGGCGGGGCGTCCTGGCGGCCCCGCCCTCCTGAAGTGTAAATCGACTGGAAGCGATGAAACGGCCAGGTTATACCTTTTACCTTCTACTTCTCGGCGCCCTGGGAACGGGCCTGTTGGGGTGTGACAGCAGCGGGCTCGAGGACACGGAGCCACCGGCCCCTCTTTCCGCGGAAGCCTTCTCCGTCGAGACGTTCGGCGAGATGCAAAAGCGAGGTGCGGCAGGAGAGCACCTGACGGCAGCCGTCCTTCGCTATGTGCCTGTTTCTGCGACACTCGGTGCGACCTACCTGCTCATCCCGAAGCTGCTCACGGAGGCCGCGCTGGAACAGACCCCGCAACTCATCGATGACGAATGGGTCTGGAGTGCGACCCCCGGCAATGGCCCCATAGAGCTCACATTTCGTCTGGGAGGCCGGGTCATAGGAACGCACGTCGACTGGACGATGCGGATCAGCGGCAACAACCTGTACACGGGGAAGGTGGACGAATTCGTGCTGTATACGGCACGGACGGCCGTTGACGGCTCGAGCGGAACGTGGGAACTGTACTACAAGCATGAGGACCAGACCATCAATGTTCTGGATGCCGAGTTTACGATCGATAGCCCGACGGAGAAGCAAATAACCTTTTCCGTCCCGGTCGACGCTCCGAATTATCCCGGCTACGTGGTCCGTTACGAGCGCGATGGCGACCTCCGAATCTTTTACTGGTATCAGCCCGATGTGGAGCAGGAGCACACGCTGGCCTGGAATCCGGTACTCGGGATTGGATGGATCGAGTCGACGGACTACAAGGACGGCGGGCGCTATTGCTGGAACAGCAACGGCGAGGATGTGGCCTGTAGCTGACGATTCTCGGCCGGCTTGCTTATCGTTGACGTGATCGGGCGCGCCGCTTTATCGAAGCGGCGCGACGTCGCTTCTGCAGATTGGTCCTCACCCCAGAGAAGGTGAAGAGATTCAATAGCGGACTGAAGCCCTGGGCAGGGTTGAAGGTTCGCGCCGTGTCGCGGAGGACGTAAACGGCACGGAGGGGCGGGCGGCTGACCGGCTCCGGAACGCGCTGCAGGAGAGCCCAGGCGAATAGGCGAACGATTCCGCTGATCAGGAACAGGTTCTTCAGTCCCACGAGCAGTCCGGGGATCACGGAAACCGATCCCGAGAAAAGGGTAGCCAGCAGGCCGCCGACGAACGGACCGGCGGCGCCGAACAAGCCCCCGAGTGCGGCCTGGACGGCGAAGTAGGTCGTCTTGCCTGTCTCCGGCGCCAGCCGCATCATCAGGTTGCCGGTTGCCATCAGGTGTCCGCCCCAGGCGAATCCACCCGTCATGCTCAGGATGGCCATCAGGTAAAAGCCCGGACCCTCCGTGCTGGTGAAGAGCCACCAGACCGGCTGGAGTGCGATGGAAAATCCGGCCACGCGCATCACCTGGTGATCGCCGTATCGATCGCAAAGCGGTCCCCATACGCGCTGTCCAATGAGATTCGAGACGGTGCCCATCGCGGAGAAGACCATGACGGTGTCGAAGCCCACGTTCGCCTCGTTCACCATGTAGACCGTGAAGAATGGCGCGGCGAGCTGAACACCGAATCCCCAGGCCATGGCGTAGGTCAGGAATCGCCGGAAGTCCGGGCTGCGTAGAGGCGTCGCCATCTGCTCCAGCATGGGCAGACGCGGACTGCGGGCGGGGGAGGGCTCGGGCTGCCGGCGAAGGAAGGAAATACTGATGAGGCGGAAAATGACGCCTATGCCGATCAGGCCGACGAAGACGTGAACGTGCGGGCCGGCTGCTCTCAGGACGAGGCCGGCGATGGCCGCCGTCAGTGCCCCGAATCCGTGGCAGATGAAATTGCGCCGGCCGAAGTAACGGCCGCGGAGCGAAGGCGGGATGAGGTCGCTGATCCAGCTCGTCCATGAGACCGTGACGAACGCGCCGAATGCATACTGCACGACCAGCACGACGACCACTACCCCTAGGGCGCCCGGTGCATCCAGGTACACGACGGCCGCCAGCGAAACCAGCCAGAGCAGATCGTCGATGAGGGCTGCGGTAATCAGGACGGGTTTACGCCGACCGCCCGTGCGCCTGATGATCTCCGCGCCGAATGGCTGCATCAGGCCGGCCAGCAGCGGAAAAGCCGCGACGAGCCCTACGAGGAAGTCCGAAGCGCCGAGAAGGAGTAGAAAGGTGGTTAGAAGCGTTCCGGTGGTTAGATTCGCATACCCGGTAGCGAAGACGCCGTCGAGCGTCGAAGTCCGCATGATGTCGCGCAGCGAACCGCGCGAACGTCCAGGTGCGGAAGGCGATGGATCGTCGCTCACGATAGAAAAGCCTCAAGTGTACGAAGCGGCCCATCGGAAGCCGCTGCCGCGAGCTGGTTTGATCGCCGAGGATCGGATGGAGTTTCTACGGTGAACGATGTCCGATCAGAACGCGAAATCCAAAGTCGACACCCGGAAAAGGCCAGGTTCATGAAGCTAACGTTCAGATGGTACGGGCCCGATGACCCGGTGACCCTGGGGCAGATCAGGCAGATTCCGATCGAGGGGATCGTGAGCGCCCTCCACCACATCCCGTCGGGGATGCCTTGGCCGGAGACCGACGTCGCGCAACTCAGGGAAATTATAGAGGCGGCGGGATTGCGGCTGGAGGCAGTCGAAAGCATCCCTGTGCATGAGGAGGTCAAATGGGGTGGACCGGAGCGCGAGACCTACATCGACGCGTTCATACGAAGCGTTGAGGCCGTTGGCGCGGTGGGCGTCGCCGTCGTTTGCTACAATTTCATGCCCGTTTTCGACTGGCTCCGGACCGACCTCGAGATGCCGCTCGACGACGGCTCGACGGCGCTGTGCTTCGAGGATGGCGTTCTCGAGCGGATGGATTTTTCGGACGGAACGGGGCAGCTGCCCGGTTGGGCAGAGGCCTATTCCGGCGAGGAGCTCGCCGAACTTCGCGATCGGTATGCGGGGCTCACGGACGATGCGCTCTGGGAGAATCTGGCCTACTTTCTCCAGAGGGTTGTGCCTGCAGCCGAGGCCGCCGGCGTCAGGCTGGCTATCCATCCCGACGACCCGCCGTGGGCCGTGGCCGGTTTCCCGCGCATCATCACGAGCGGAAATGCTCTGCGGCGCGTGACGCAAATCGTGGATAGCCCGGCTAACGGTGTTACGCTCTGCACAGGGTCTCTGGGCGCAAACCCCGTCGAAGGCGCGGCGCTGCCTGAAACGATTCGAGGGCTCGCCGGCCGGATCTATTTCGTCCACGCGAGAAACGTGCGGGTGACGGGTGAACGCTCTTTTCACGAGACCGCGCATCCGTTCGGCGATCTCGATCTGCCGGCCGTGATCAAGGCTTTGGTGGATGTTGGATTCGATGGCCCCGTCCGACCCGATCACGGACGGATGATCTGGGGGGAAGAGGGGAGACCCGGTTACGGACTCTACGACCGTGCGCTGGGGGCTGCCTACCTGCGAGGCCTTATCGACGCCCAGCGCATGGACCATCAGGGCCGAAAGTGAAGGCACCGGCGCTAAGCACCGAGGTCCATCCGGATCAGATCCTTTAGCGTCTGCTCGACCGTCTCCTCGATCGGCTGCTCCGACGAGATGCGGACATGGAACGCGTCTTCGAGATCGTCCGGCCCCTCGTACTTCGCCGACAGATACTCGAAATCCTCCAGACGCGCATCGGACACAACCTTCTTCCCGTTTCGTTCGGAGAGGCGCTGTCGAATTGTTTCGTCCCGGGCCGTGAGTTCGATGAAGCAATAGGGGATGTCCTCGCTCCTGAGTGCGTCGCGCAGGGAGTCTCGATGGGATTTTCGGGAGAAGGTGGCGTCGAGGACGCACCCCCGGCTCTCCCTGCATCGCGCGATGGCGGCTTCGATCAGCGAACGATACGTCCGTTCCGTGCTCTCCTGCGCATAAAGCTCGGCGCGCTCGCGCTCATCTCCTCTGCGATACGGATCGGCGCCAGCCAGTGACTTCCGGATGACGTCCGAGGAGATGTGATCCCATCCGAGTGCTCTGGCAAGCTGCTCTGCCACTGTACTCTTGCCGGTCCCCACGCGGCCCATCACCACGAGAACGAGCGGAGCGGAGCCGGCGACGGCGTAGTGGAGGGCGAGCTGATAGTAGCGCTCGGCCAGGCGACGGCTCGCCCGGCGGTCAGCCTCGTCGATCTCCTCACCGGAGCTCTGCATGCTGTTGACCTTGGCACGCACGTAGGCACGGTAGCACTTGTAGAAATCCACGACCCTCAGGAGCTCGACATCATCGAGCTCGGCGGATATCCGCTCGATGAAATAGCGGGCCAGATCGTGCGCATCGTGAAAATCGAGATCCATGGCCAGAAAGGCCGTGTCGTTGGCCACGTCGATGTGCCGAAGTCGGGCGCTGAATTCGATGCAGTCGTAAATGCACGTGGACTCCTCGGTCAGATAGATGTGCTCCAGGTGGAGGTCGCCGTGGCAATCCAGGATTCGCCCCTCGGCGCGGCGCCGGTTGAGGAGGAGGGCGTGCTGGTCGTAGAAACGTTCCGTGTAGAATCGGATGGCTTCGAAGGCCGGCCTACCGAGAAGGTCTCCGGCGTAGCGCTCCGTCTGCTCGAAATTCTCATCCGTGCTAATCTTCAGATGATCGATGCGACCCCACACGGCGATATCCGGAGTGGAAACCTCGTGCCGGTAGAAGGTCGCAAGCTTCGCGATGACACGGTCGAGATCGGCCTCGTTCAGCATACCCTCTCGAATCAGATCCCGCGCGAACCGGCCACCTGAGAGCTCGCGCATCTGAACCGCATACTCGATGACATCTGACCCATCGCCCAGCACGAATCGCCCATTTCGGCGGGAGATCGGCACGACGCCGAGGTAGATGTCCGGACAAAGGCGCCGATTCAGGCGGACCTCCTCCTCACAGAAATGCCGTCGCGCCTCAAGGGTGCGAAAATCCAAAAATCCGAGGTCGAGCGGCTTCTTGACTTTGTACACGAACGGCGGCACCAGAAACACCCAGGAGATGTGAGTCTGGATCTCACGCACTTCCTCCGGGCCGTGAGGATAGAATCCCGGATCGCGCAGTGCGTAGATGAGCGCGTGTTTCTGTGCTACGCTTTCGATTTCGATAGACAATGCTTGAAGTCGACACATGGATCGTGAAGCCGTTCTTACCGAGTTCCCCCAGATGCGATCCGCTAACCGGCCAGGCTGATGCGCGTCAGGGATTCGACTACGTGGAATGCGGGGGCCGTCTCCTACCGGTCGTCGACTTGCGGATGTAGGTTACTCGTGAA
Organism: uncultured Rhodothermales bacterium; assembly: GCA_965651265.1. Lineage (GTDB taxonomy): Bacteria > Bacteroidota > Rhodothermia > Rhodothermales > VXPQ01 > CBFGRV01. Next base: position 29,672 of record CBFGRV010000032.1, on the reverse strand, counting down.
TCCCATCAACGGGAATCGCCACCAGTACATCCAGAGAGGTAAAAATGAAAGCTGCATTCAATAAAGCCACCGCGAAAGACTTGATGACCACGGAGGTCCTCGCCGCGCAGGCGGACTGGCCTCTGAACCGTTTGGCCGAATTCCTGGTCGAAAACGACATCTCCGGTGCACCCGTCGTCGATGACGCCAGCAGGCTCATCGGGCACGTCTCCCTTATGGATCTCGTCCGGCATAGCGCATCCGGGATCTACCAGCCCTGGAAGCGGGAGGTCAGCGAGTATTCCAAGGGCGCGTACCAGTACCAGCTCGAGGGCCGCTATACGGACGATGAGATCAACATGCTTCGTGTGGATGGTGACACGACGATGACCGTGGCGGACATCATGAATCCGACGGTTTACGTCGTCAGTCCGGACACGCCAACCTCGATCATGGCCGATATGATGATCCGGGGCAAGATCCACCGGCTCATAGTGACCGACGACGATACGATCGTGGGCCTGGTGTCTGCACTGGACCTCCTAGAATTGATTCAGGATGAGTGAGCGGGTCGTACGCGTCGTACTGCTGACCATGCTGCTCCTTCTGGCATCTCCGGATTCCCTAAGAGGGCAGGACGGCTCCAAAGTCGATTCTTACACGGCGACGTCTGAATACGCATCGGATTCCGTCCACGTAGCTCGACGAGTCTCGATGCTGGATTCGGCCATCGAGCGGCTCGAGGCGGCCATCATCCACTATGAGGAGCTCGCGGCCTCCGGTGGATGGCGGGCTTTGCCGGGAGGCTCGAATCTGAGGCTCGGATCCAGAGGTCCAAGGATCGCGGTGCTGCGGGAGCGGCTATCCATCACGGGAGACCTGATGGAGGATGTCATGACGGCCGACAGTACGGATCGGGGGAATGACGATCCCTCCACTCGATATGTATTCGATGAGGCGGTCGATCGTGCCGTGCGCCGTTTTCAGGAGCGCCACGGTCTGGAGGTGGATGGCATCGTAGGGCCGAAAACGCGGGCCGCGCTCAACGTACCCGTGAAGGATCGCATCCGGCAGCTCAAGATCAACCTGAAAAGGCTCAGGGCGGAGCCCGCTTCTTTTGGTTCGCGCTTCGCGGTGGTAAATGTACCGGGTTTCCGCCTCGATGTCATCGAAGACGGCGCGTCGGTGATGTCGATGAAGGTGATCGTCGGGCGGCCATCCACTCCGACTCCGCTGTTCGAAACGCGGATCGAGGAGGTCATTCTGGCGCCGTACTGGTACGTGCCGGCCAGTATCACGCGGAACGAGCTCTTGCCTCGCGAACGGCGTGATCCGGGGTACATGGAGCGAAACCGGATTCGGCAACTTCCGAACGGCACGTACAGGCAGGATCCCGGCCCGACCAATCCCCTCGGAAAGGTGAAGTTCACCATTCCGAATCCGCACGGCGTGGTGCTACACGGTACATCGGAGCCCTGGCTCTTCGAGCGGGCCGAATGCGCCTTCAGCCACGGATGCATGCGGATCGAGAGGCCCGTGGATCTGGCCGTTTACGTGCTGGAGGGCACCCGGTGGACGCGGGAGGAAATCGAGAGGGAGATCGCCACCTGGAAGCAGCGAATCATACGGGTCCGTGATCCACTCCCTGTCTACGTCCGGTACTGGACGGCATGGGTGGATGAGGATGGAACGGTGCATTTTCGCCGTGACCTTTACGGCCATGATGCATCGGGATTTCCCCACACGACGCAAGCCTACTTCCCTGCGAATGTGGATTGGGACGCGTTCGTACCCTCTTAAGAAGCAGACCGGAGGGCGCCATGCAGAACATTCGAACCATTCTCCATCCAACCGATTTTTCGAGGACGGCGCGGATCGCGCTTCGCGTGGCCGTCCGCATGGCGTACGCCATGAAGGCGCGTCTCGTCGTGGCGCATGTGATCCGCAGCCGCGCCGAGGGAGAGCAGATGGCGCCGCGCATGCCGGCGGCCGCCGATGCCGATCGAATGATGCGGCTGGCCGTTCAGAATGCCATGGAGTACATGCCGGCCCACGTCGAGCGGGCCGTGGACGTGTCGTATGCGACGACGGACAGCGTTTCGGCGGCAGAGGGCATTCTTCGCATCGCGCAGAACGAACGCGCGGATGCCATCGTGATGGGGACGCACGGCCGGCGCGGCGTTCGCCGGTTTATACTGGGTAGCGTTGCGGCCGAAGTGCTCCACGAGGGGCAATGCGATGTGATGCTGGTGCCGCAGATAGCAGATGCGAGTCTGAGCGGTCGGATGCTGGTTCCCCTCGACCTGTATGGACGCTCGCAGGAAGTGGTGCAGTCGGCCGTCGAGCTTGCATCAAAGCTAAAGAAAGGTGTGGACCTGCTGTACGTCATCGATGCCTCCATCCTGGTGGATCTTACGCTGCGGCCGATCGAGGGGGAGGCCGTCGCCGCCCTGCATGATGTCGCGCGGACGCGGCTCCGGGAGTTGATCGAGGAAGCAGCCTCCGATGTCGATATCCGCGTCCACGTCAAAGAGGGTTCTCCCGCGAGGGAGATCGTCGAGGTGGCCGATTCGAAGGGATATGCCCTCATCATGATGGCCTCATCCGGCATGACGCCCGACGAGCGCGCCCTGATCGATCCCGGGGCCGCTGCGGGCGTGGCAGATCTGGAGTGGATGGTGGGCGGCGTCACAGAGTGGGTCTCGACGAATTCTGCGGTGCCCGTCTGGATTCGCAAGCGGTTTTATGGCGGGACGCCGCGATCGATGACGGAAGCGGATCAGCTCGAGCTAACCGCGTCCTGAGACCGCGAGGCGGGCCTCGGCGAGAAGCCGAGATTGGATTCCGCAGGACGCTTGCGGATCATTTGAGATTCCGCCGGGTGGGAAAATGTGCCGACGCACGAGATTCTCTGGCACTCGTACGCTAAGGAAGCCGACCATCACCCAAACCAATCTGGTATACGGCTATGCGTACCACCCGAACTCTTCTGAGCACGCTAATTCTGACGTGCGTACTCGCCCCGGCTGCCCTACATGCCCAGGAGCACGGCCGGGTGGCTCTCGAGACATCCTGCCAACAGGCGGCCGAAGAGCACCTCAACACCGGGACGACGTTGCTGCACCACATGATGTATGAGCAGGCGGAAGCCGCCTTTCAGGAGGCCTTCCTTGCCGACCCGGCCTGTGCGATGGCCCAGTGGGGAATCGCCATGACCCAGCTGCATCCGCTCTGGGCGCCACCTACGGAGCAGGAGCTGTTCAACGGTCGTGAGGCCGTCGACCGAGCCCGGCAGCTGGAGCCCGGCTCGAAGCGCGAACGAGCCTACATCGACGCGATTTCCGCATTCTTCCACACAGACGGTAGCTTTGCCGAGCGCCTCGCCGCTTGGGAGGCCGGCCAGAAGTCCCTACATGAAGCCTACCCGGACGATGTGGACGCGGCGGCCTTTTATGCATTGTCCCGCCTCGCGACCGCACCGCGCAACGACAAGTCATTCGCCGCGCAGGCGGAGGCGGGCGCGATGCTTGAGGATTTACTCAAAAAGGCTCCCCGGCATCCGGGGCTGTTCCACTACACCATCCACGCCTACGACAACCCGGTGCTGGCTGACAAGGCCACGAGAGTCGCTCGCGAATATGACCACCTCGCGCCGGAAATCCCGCACGCGTTGCATATGCCCTCGCACATTTTTGTGCGGCAGGGTTCGTGGGACGATGTCATTTCGTGGAATCGCCGGTCGGCAGACGCGGCGCTGAAAAACCCTGTTAAAGGTGCGACCTCCATGCATTTTGCTCACGCCATGGACTATCTCGTCTATGCCCATCTGCAGCGTGGGATGGACGACGAGGCCCGTGCGGATCTCAAGGAGCTGATGGCTCTCGACAACTTTCAGCCCGTGTTGGCAGCGGCGTATGCGCTTGCGGCCGGGCCGGCCCGCGTGGCTCTCGAGCGACGAGACTGGGGTGAGGCTGCGGCCCTGCCTGTTCGCGAGCCGGGGTCTCTTAATTGGGAGGCCTTTCCGGCAGCGGAGTCGATCACGTGGTTCGCGAAGGGACTCGGCGCGGCGCGCAGCGGCGACACGGAGGCGGCCCGGGCCGCTGTGAGCCGTTTAGGAGAGCTTCACGGAGCGTTGACCGCCGCGGGCGAGTCGTATTGGGCCGTACTAACCGAAGCGCAGCAAAAGGCCGTCGACGCCTGGGTGAAGTACGAGGCCGGCGACAAGGAGGAGGGTCTTCGCCTGATGCGGGAGGCCGCCGACACGGAGGACTCCGTCGACAAGCACCCGGTGACGCCGAGCGCGGTGTTGCCGGCGAGGGAGCTGCTCGGTGAGATGCTGCTGTTGGAGAACCGGCCCGGGGAGGCTCTCGAGGCCTTCGAAGCCAGCCTGGCCATCTCGCGCAACCGGCTGAACAGTCTTAGCGGAGCGGGACGCGCGGCCGAGCTGATGGGCGATACCGGGGCGGCGGCCTCGTACTACGACGAGGCTCTGGAACTGATCGGCGAGCGACAGCGGGTCAGCCGACCGCGCATCGACGAGGCGCGTCTTTTCGCCAGCAGCAATTAGTCGTTCGACGGTGGCCCCGGAACATTTTGGGGCACTTTCGGATTGTGCCAAACCCTTCAGAAGTAGGCAGCCGGCCGGCCTCTCGCGTCGGCCGGCTTTTTTCTGCGACGCCTCCGGCCGCGCTCCATCCAACCAATAAGCACCCCATCCAACCAATAAGCACCCCACCCAACCGATAAGCGCTCCATCCAACCGAAACGAAACACCCACGCTTTTGACCAGGGACATCCGAAATATTGCCATCGTCGCTCACGTCGACCACGGAAAAACGACACTCGTCGACGCCATGCTCTGGCAGAGCGGCACCTTCCGCGAAAATCAGGAGGTGGCCGAGCGCGTGATGGATTCCATGGACCTGGAGCGGGAGAAGGGGATCACCATCATGGCCAAGAATACGGCCGTATTCTATGGCGACGTAAAGATCAACATCGTCGACACGCCGGGACACGCGGACTTTGGCGGCGAGGTCGAGCGCATCCTGCGGATGGTGGATGGCGTGCTGCTCCTGGTCGATGCCGCGGAGGGGCCGCTGCCTCAGACGAGATTCGTGCTATCCAAGGCGCTCCAGCTGGGGCTGCCTTCCATCGTGGTCGTGAACAAGGTCGATCGGCAGGATGCGCGGCCGCGGGCCGTGCTCGACGAGATCTACGACCTGTACATCGACCTCGATGCGAACGAAGAGCAGATCGAGTTTCCGGTGCTGTATGCAGTCGCCGTCGAGGGGAGGTGCGCCCGAAGTCTGGAGGAGCCCATGCAGGATCTCGCGCCGTTGTTCGAGGCCATCGTGAACGAGGTGCCGGCACCGGGCGGAGACCGAGAGGGGCCGCTTCAGGTGCTCGTGACAAGCGTTCAGCCAGACAACTATCTGGGACCGGTGGCCGTGGGCCGCGTCATGCAGGGTACCCTGCGCAACAAACAGCGGGTGACGCTCTGCCATCGCGATGGTTCGATGGAGGCGGCGCAGGTCACGGCGCTCTTCGAGTACGAGGGCCTGAACCGCGTGGAAACGAGCGCGGTGGCGGCCGGGGATATCATTGCGGTGGCCGGCGTAGCCGGCATCGGGCTCGGCGAGAGTCTGGCGGATGCCGAGAACCCGCAGCCCCTTCCCCCGCTGCATGTGGACGAGCCGACGCTGTCCATGGAGTTCCGCATCAACGACTCGCCGTTCAGCGGGCGCGATGGAGATTATGTCACGTCCCGCAACCTGCGCGACCGTCTCGAGCGGGAGATGCAAGCGAATCTGGCCATGCGCTTGGAGATGACGGAGTCGCCGGACCGTTTCGTGGTGTACGGTCGCGGTGAGCTGCAGATGGCCATTCTCATCGAGCAGATGCGGCGAGAGGGCTACGAGTTCGCCGTCGGGATGCCGCAGGTGATCACCCGCCAGGTCGATGGAAAGACACACGAGCCCTACGAGCGCGCGCTCATCGACGTGCCGGAGACCTACATGGGCGTCGTCATCGAAAAGCTGGGCACCCGGAAGGGCCAGATGACGAAGATGGTGAACCACGGCTCGGGGCGTGTTCGCCTCGAGTTCGACATTCCCGCACGCGGGCTGATCGGCTACCGGACCGAGTTCCTCACGGATACGAAAGGCACCGGCATCCTCACCCATCTGTTCGATGGATATCGGCCGTGGGCGGGCGCCATCTCGCACCGCGGTACGGGAGCGCTGGTGGCCGATCGGCGCGGGAAATCAACGGCCTACGCCATTCTGAGCCTGCAGGAGCGCGGCGAGCTTTTCGTCGGGCCCGGGGAAGACGTGTATCAGGGGATGATCGTGGGGGAGAACAGCCGGGATGCGGATCTGGATGTGAACATCACGAAGGAGAAGAAGCTGACGAACATGCGGGCGGCGTCCGCCGATTCGTTCGAGAAGCTGAACCCCCCGCGGAGGATGTCGCTGGAGGAGGCCATCGAGTTTCTTCGGGATGATGAGCTGATCGAGATCACGCCGCGGGCCATGCGGCTTCGGAAGCGGCACCTCGATCCGAATGACCGCAAAAAATATCAGATGCGACGGGAGGCCGAGTCGGTTTCGGCGTAGGATCAGACTGCCTCGAGTACCCCGGCCACGACGCGTAGATCGTCGATCAGATCCGCACGGGCCTGGCGACGGTCCGTTGCCTCAGGGGTACTGCTCGAGCTTGACGCGCGCCGTACCACTGGCAATCATTCCAATTTCCTCGGCCGCTGCACGCGAGAGGTCGATGATTCGGCCACCGGTATAGGGCCCGCGATCGTTGATACGGACCGTCACGGAGCGGTCGTTCGCCAGGTTCGTCACCCGCACGCGCGTGCCAAACGGCAGGCTCGGATGGGCCGCCGTAAAGGCATTCGGGTCGAAGATCTCGCCGCTGGCCGTGGGTCGACCGGCGAAGCGTGCTCCGTAGTAGCTGGCCCGACCCGTGCCGAGGAAGAAGAGGTCGTCGTCCGACCACGGCTGGCGTACGCCGGCTCTCGAATCCGACATCATTCCGACGACGGCAATCGAGGCGCGTTCAGCCTCGGGGTCCTCGCAGAGCGCAAAGGCGGATGCCGCGGACATCCCCAGCAGCATCATCAAGCCGATGGACCCGGCAGCGGTGCGTTGCAAGTAGCCCTGCCAATCGCGATATGTATTTCGATCCATGTTCGGTAGCATTCTCGAATCGTGCGTTTCGATTCTTCCTGCCCGGTTCACCGGACCGCCCATCCTTCGCCCTGATCAAAGGTCGGATGGGTGTCGCAAGGTTTGGCAACCATCATGCCATCCACCCTGCAATCCTTCCATGAACCTCGTGACGTTCTCGTCTGATGCTCGACCCAGCACGTGCTTCGGCCGTATTTGATCGCGATCTACGGTAGTCGCCGATGGCGAGCTTGTTTCGACTGGCCTGACAGAAAGGGGTCAGATCCGATCTGCGTCGTCAGTCCCCGACTTTTGATGGCGATTGTCGAATCGTGCAGGCGTCGCACGACTAAAGAGGGAACGGGGACGGTTCGGCCGCCCCTGCATCATCAATCCGAATAATCACATAGAGGTGGTACCATGCGTTTCATGATGATCGTGAAGGCGAACGAGGAATCGGAAAGCGGCCGGATGCCGACGACCGAGGAATTCGAAGAGATGGCCGCGTACAACGAGGAGCTGGCGCGTGCGGGTGTCATGCGTGCGGGCGAGGGGCTGCATCCGAGTTCGCGGGGGTTCCGGGTGGATTTCAACGGTGAGACGCCGGCGGTGATCGATGGGCCCTTTACGGAGACCAAAGAGCTGGTCGCGGGCTTCTGGATCATCGAGGTGAACTCCAGAGAGGAAGCCGTGGAATGGGCCCGCAAAGTGCCGTTTCGCGAGGGCGTGCTCGAGATTCGTCAGATCTTCGAGACCGACGACTTCGGCGACTCCCTCACGCCGGAGCTCCGCGAGCGCGAGGAGCGGCTGCGAGCTGAATACGAGCGGCAGGGGCAGTAGAGACCGAAAGGCAATCAGGACGGCTGCCGCCATCGCGATGCGATCGAGCGGCAGTCGGTTCTATTGCCATGATGGACGTGCCGTAGGGCGTCAGTCCTGGTGCGTGCGATAGGTGCATGCCGGGCTGCCTTCCGGGATGTAGGCAAGCCGGCCGATCGACGCATCGAACACCTCCTCGAAAAACTCGGCCTCGAGGCGGCAGGGCAGGCGCGTGTGCTTCACGGCTTCGGGGAAGGGGCAGTTGCATTCACGAATCATCACTTCATCATCCTGAATGACGACCTCCGGCATGAAGCCCTGGTCGGTCAGCATATCTTCCAGCACGCGCGCGCGGTCGGTAAGGCCGGTTGCCCCTTCGGCTTCGCAGCGCAGGGCGAATTCTCGGCGCCGTTCGTTCCAGAAGACGTCGAAGAACCGCTCGATGAGATCCGTGCGGTTTTCCTCTTCAAGAAACCGCAACAGCCGGCGAAGCAGCAGGCCGTCGCGGGTCGGGAAGAGGGCCTCGCCGTTCTCGGTGAGGTGAAAATGGACGCTCGGGCGGCCGCGGCCGTACCGTCGATAGGTCCGCCGTATGAGGCCGTCCCGCTCGAGCTGGCGCAGGTGCTCGCGCAGCGTCGTGCGCGATAGTCCCGTCTCTTTCTCCGCCAGATCCAGGGAAATGGAGCCTGCGCGCTTGAGCAGAATCAGGAGATCTCGTTTGCTTTCGGACGAGATGAAGGATAGCCGACTCACCGCACGACTGGGTTCGTAAGAGGGAATTCTCGAGCCGCCGTCAGTATAGCAAGGCCCTGTCTAAAATAAAAACGGTTTTCATAGTTTTTATATTGTTAAAAGATCGTCGATGACGTAGCATGGTGTGCGGCGCGAGAGGCGCCGGCAACAGAGATCATCCTCATCATCCGAACCGACCTAGATATGTCCGTCACCGAATCGCAGGATCCGAAAGTGCTGGATGTGCGGCCGATTCCCCCGCGCCAGAAGCATCCGACCATTTTTGCGACGTTCGATGCCCTCAATGTGGGCGACTCGTTCGTACTCGTGAACGATCACGACCCCGTTCCTCTGCGCTACCAATTCCAGTTTGAGCGGCCGGGACAGGTGGCGTGGGAGTACCTCGAGCAGGGTCCCGAGTTATGGCGCGTGCGGATCAGTCGATTGGCTGCATGACCATCCTATTGAGCAGCGATGCTCTGCCTCGCGCAGGGTTTGATGAGCTACGCGAGGCCGTCCAACGTCGAGCCCTCGGCGGGCTGGAGCTGACCGTCGGTGCAGGTCAGGCGCACGGGGTGAATCCCTCCCTCTGTCCCATCCTGCAAAACGAGCACCTGTCCTGTGTGCCGGGTGAGGCCGGGGTACGGTGGATCCAGCCGTCGGCCGAGTGCTCGCTTCCAATGCTGGTAGTGTGGGCCGGGGCGGCAAGCCAGATCGGCGCAGGTCTGTTGTTGCGCCGTCCGGAGCCGGATGTCCCCGGCACCACAGCATACATCCATGGAACCGATTCGGACGAGGCCAGGGAGGCCGCTCGATGGGCGGCGTCGAGAGCGACGTTCACGAGCTGGGAGGTAGCGCCGTCGAACTATGATCCCGACCTGCTGGACGAGGTGTTGGCGATTACCTTTCCATACCTCGCGCACGTCCGGCTGCTCGGTGGAGGGCCCGAGCCGGAGGAAGGCGTGGCCGGTGAGGTCATGATGCGCCTGGCGCTGAAAGGCTACACGGGCACGATCGCGCTCGCACCATCGAGCCCGAAGTACGAAGAGGACTGGGCTCGGTGGCTGCTCAAGAAGCGCGGATGGGGCTGTGGAACAGCGGCGGACAAGGCCGCGCGGCGCGAGAGCATCCAGGTAGAAGAAGAAGCCTAGAGACGCGAAGTAGCATGCCCGAAAACATGAAAAGTACTGAGACGGCAGATACCCGGCTCGATGTGCGCGATGTCGAGCCTCGATTTCGGTTCGAGATGATCATGGGCGCCTACCATGCGCTCGACGCGGGTGAGGAACTCGACCTTCTGGTGGATCACGATCCGACCTGCATGTACTATACGCTCAAAGCCGAGCACGGCGATGAATCTTTCGATTTTCGGTATCTCGAGAAGGGACCGGAAACCTGGCACGTCCGAGTCTCAAAGCGGTGACCCTGGCGGGGAGCCCGCTGCCGATGGGGCACAGCAGAACGGTGCGCAAACTGCCGCCGTGGTATCGGACCAGGATGCATCGGCCTCCGCCGCCATGGCTGCCGTCTCTATGCGCCGCGCCATCGTCGAGCGGCTCTATGGGGTCATCGATCCGGAGCTCGGCATCAATATCGTCGACCTCGGCCTCATTTACCATCTGTACGTCGACGGATCCACGGCGGAGATTCGTCTGACGATGACCACGCCGGCATGCCCGATGAGTAGCTACATCAAGCAAGAAGTCGGACGCGCGCTTCAGGATGTGCCCGGTCTTCGGCGCGGCGTGATCGAGCTCGTATGGGATCCACCCTGGGGGCCGTCGATGATCGACTACGAGGGCCGGCTGAAGCGGATGGGCGTCTTTTAGGCGGCACGGGCGGGTGCGCCGCGTAGTCATCCAACATCCAACCAACACGCGATATGCCGTACGTAGTAGCTGAACCCTGCATCAACTGCAAGCATACCGACTGCGTGGAAGTCTGCCCGGTCGATTGCTTCTATGAGGGCCCGAATTTTCTCGCGATCAATCCGGACGAGTGCATCGACTGCAACGCATGCGTGCCCGTTTGCCCGGTCGAGGCCATCTACGCCGATGACGAGCTGCCCGAGCACTGGGCCCACTACGCGGAGTGGAACGCCTACCTCTCTCGCCAGTGGCAGGAGGCAGGCTTCAACATCACCGAGAAGAAGGATCCGTTGCCGGATGCCGAAGAGTGGGCGCAGCGGGAGAAATCAGAGGATGACATCCTCACGTGGGATCTCGAGGCCTCCCAATAGTCCGTCCGGATGCACACCTGGTACCTGATCTCCGTCTGGCTGCACATTCTGGGGGCGATCGTGTGGATCGGCGGGATGGTGTTCCTGGGGGTAGTCATCGTGCCGATCCTGCGCGAGGCGCCGTTCGAGCACGTGAGATCGGCCATGCTATATCGCATCGGCCTGAAATTTCGATGGGTCGGTTGGATGGTGCTGGCCCTGCTGGTCGTGACGGGCATCACGAATCTTGGTCATCGAGGCTATGGCTGGGCGGATGCGGTGAACGGCGTCCTCTGGAGCGGTCCCTGGGGCAACCTCCTGGCGTGGAAAGTGGGCCTCGTCGTGCTCGTGCTGGCGGGGAGCGCGTGGCACGACTTCTGGATCGGCCCGAGGGCCGCGAAGCTCATGGAGAGCGATCCCGGATCAAGTGAGGCGAAGGCGCTGCGGCGAACGGCGAGCTATGCGGGACGCGTGATGCTGCTCGCCTCCCTCGTGATTCTTGCCCTGGCCGTGATGCTGGTGAGAGGCTGGTGATGAGTCGATTCGCGCTCATGGCGCTCGGCATGATGGCCCTCGTGGCGGGGCTCGGCGCCGGACTGGTGCGGATCGGCTGGTCTCTCCACACGGAATCGATTGCGATGCTCCATGGTCCGCTGATGGTCTGCGGCTTCCTGGGCACCCTCATCAGCCTGGAGCGTGCCGTGGCACTGGGTCGGACGTGGTCGTTCGGCGGGCCGTTGCTCGTTGGTGCGGGAGGGCTGCTGCTCATCGGCGACGCCGTGTTCAGACCGATCCTGGGCGGGTCGGCTCTATCGATTGGCGCACTCTTCATCACGGCCGGAAGCCTGGTTCTGCCCATCATCTTTCTGGTGGTCTGGCGGATTCAGGCGGCGCCCTTCGTGGCCGTGATGGGGGCCGGTGCGTTGGCATGGTTCGTTGGGAATCTGCTATGGCTGGTCGGCACGCCGATGACCGTGGTGGTCTGGTGGTGGATGGGCTTCCTCATCCTGACGATAGCGGGGGAGAGGCTCGAGCTCAGCCGCGTACTCATGCACGCGCCCCATGTCCAGAGGACGTTTCTGGCGTTGATGGGACTGTTCGGCGTGGGCGTATTCGCCGCAACCTCCGTTCCGGGCCCAGGGGAGCAACTGCTGGGCCTCGCGCTGCTGCTCGTGGGTCTCTGGCTGCTTCGCTTCGATGTCGTGCGTCGCACCGTGCGCCAAAAGGGCCTGACACGCTACATCGCATGGTGTCTGATTCCGGGCTATCTCTGGCTGATGGTGGGCGGGGCCATGCTTGCCGCCTTCGGGATGGGAGCCGCGCCCCTGATGTACGATGCTGTGCTGCACGCCGTATTCGTGGGATTCGTTTTCAGTATGATCTTCGGACACGCGCCCATCATTTTTCCATCGGTACTGCGCGTTCCGCTAGCCTACCGATCCTATTATTACGGCCACCTGATTGTGCTGCACGGATCGCTCATTCTGCGGATCGCAGGGGACCTCGCCGGGTTGCCCGGGCTACGCCGCTGGGGCGGCATGCTCAACGCCGTAGCCATCGTCGCCTTCCTGGTCGGCGCCGTCGCGTCCGTGCTCTCCGAGAAACGCCGCATGCGAAGTGCCGCGGATCAGACCTCCGGCGACGTCGAGCTTGTGACCGTCGAGATGTGATCGACGAGCGGATGTTCGCGCACATCGCCGGTCATGTGTCGACAGCCGCAGCGCTCAGGGCACGCAGCACTGCATCTGCGTGCTCGAACGCGGCAGCCGCCTGCGATCCATCCTCATCCGATAGCGGTACATCCAGGAGGCTCAGCATCAGCGGACACGTCGGCTGTTCTCCCGGCTTGATGGCGCCGCCGGTTTTCCGATCTCCCTCGCCGACAACAGGGTCGTTCGGATTGGCTTCGATGAGATCCAGCGTGTTGCGATATCGCAGCCGAGCGGAGCTCGTGTCGCCCTCCATCCAGTCGAGAAATCCCATCAAGAAGTTCGCTTCGATGCTGGAGGGATGGGTCCCAACTATGGCCTCGAGCCAGGATTGCGTGGTGTCGAGCCGGCCCTGGAGGAGGGCGGCCTGCGCCAGACGCAGCATGGGACCCGTTTCTTCGCTGTTGAGCGCGAGGGCACGCTGGAAGGATGCGGCCGCTGCCTTCGGATCGAGGGGTGCCGGATCGGCAAAGCAGAGATGCAGCTCACCGCGGCGCAGGAAGCCACGGGCGCTCTCCGGATGAGCCGAGGTCAATCGGGTGAGTGTACGGTCCGCCTCGGAAAAGCGGCCGGCGTTCAGGTACAGATTGGCGAGGTAGTAGAGGGCGTCTTCGTGGGAGTCGTTGAGCCGAAGTGCGTCTTCGTAAGCCGCGATGGCCTCATCCGAACGGGCGTCCAGCCGCAAGCGGGTGGCCTTCCGGTGTAGCTCCCAGAACTGGACGATGCGCTGCCGCTCTTCGATGGAGGCCTCACTGCCGGCTTTACGGGCGTCGGTCTCTGGCTCCGATGCGCATCCAGTGATTCCGAAAAGACCGGTCACGAAGACAAGGGCGGAGAGGGGCGAATGAAGCCTCATAGGCGTGGCGTCGACGAGGTGTCATAGACTTGGGTTGGGTTCGACGAGCCGGATCCGCTCTCGCACGGCTACGTCTGTCGCAACCTGGTAGGCTCCGCTGGGCCAGGTCACGATGATGGAGTCGACGACAGAGCGAGCACCGAGCCCGAAATGCTCGTTCAGCTCGTTCTGGGAGAGATATGACGCTTGCGATCCGACCTGTCGAACCTGTACGAGGTCTCCGGCTACGACACGAATCATCGCCCCGAGTCCCTGCCTGTTGCTGGCCCGCCCCTCGAGGGTCACGGCAATCCAGTTCGAACGGCCGTCCGAATCATTCCGAAGCAGGACGGCACGCTCGCCATGGTTCACGATGACCACATCGAGGTCTCCATCCCGGTCATAATCGGCGACGGCCGCGCCTCGGCTGACGAAGGGGCGAGTGAAGAATTCGCCACTCACGCTGGACACGTCGAAGAAGCCCTCTTCGGGACCCGCATTCCAGAAAATCTGCGAGCTCATTGGCACGAGACGGGATTCATCGTCGCGATCCTGTAACGTGCTGCCGTTGGCCACGAAGAGATCGAGTCGGCCATCGTTGTCGAAATCGAAAAAGGACGTCGCCCAGCCGACGAAATCGAGGGAGATCTGCCCAAGTCCCACCCGATCGGCCTCATCGATGAAACGGGGGAAGGGCACCCGTCCTTGCGCCCGATCTTGCGCAAGCAGGTTTGTGTAGAGCGCGTTCTCCTGAGCGACCCAGTGCGACACCACGACGTCCTGGTCCGTATCGCCGTCCCAGTCAGCGACTGCGATTCCCATCGCGCCCCGGTAATCCGCGACGTGGGCCTGATGGCTGATGTCGCGAAACGTGCCGTCGCCCATGTTGCGATACAGCACGTTGTCGGAGACGTCGTTGGCGACGTAAAGATCGAGCCATCCATCCTCATCCGCATCGAACCAGGCTGCGGAAAGGCTGCGTCCCTCGGGGTTCGAGACGCCCGACTTTAGCCCGACCTCCTCGAATCCAACCCCTTCCCGGTTGTGAAAGAGGAGGTTTCGTTCTGGTGAGAACGACGACGGATTGATGCTGGCCGGGTTCTCGACATCATATTGAAGCGTCCGGGCGCCATGCTCGGGGCGCTCATAGCGCACGTAGCCCGTTACGTAGAGATCGGCGAACCCGTCGCGATCGTAGTCGCCCCATGATACGCCGGTCCAGAAGCCGCTATAGCCATCGAGGCCTAGCGATTCGGTTGCATTCTCGAACGTGCCGTCGCCATTGTTTCGAAAGAGTACGAGCTCGCCATAGGCGGAGACGACGAGATCGAGATCGCCATCGTTCTCGACGTCGCCCCACGCGGCGCCATTGGCCCAGCCGCGGTAGTCCACTCCCGCCTCGAGGGTGACGTCGCTGAAGGTGCCATCCTGATTGTTGCGGTAAAATCTGCAGTAGGCGGGCGAGCCGGAGATTTCCTCCTGGGTGATGGTGAGCGGGCCGACCACGTTTGCGATGAAGAGATCGGGCCAGCCGTCGCCATCGTAATCGCCCCATGCTGCACCGGAGCCCATGTCCTCCGGTAGCTGCGATGAGCGGGTTCCATAAAAGTGTACGAAGTCGATGCCCGCCTCAGCGGTCATATCCGAAAATTGGACGCCAGCGTACCCGGGCGGCAGTTCGCGTGCGAGGGTCGATGTGATACCCTCGCTCTGTTCGCCGGGGGTGTACGCCGTCTGCGACTGCGTGGCGACGATCAGCGCCAGCGAGGAGGCCGCCACGAATCCACCGCTGAGCGCCGCGGTCAGCAGCGTCTGCCGCTTCCTCTTGGGCAGGTGATCGAATAGCGCCATGGGTTGCTGATGGATCGATCTCATCGGGCGGCGAGGGTGGGTGCCGAGTCATCGTCGGCTTTGACGGTTGGCAAAGACGCGACGCGAATCACCATTGTATCGCTGGAGAGCTCAGTAATGGGCGAGGTCAGCCCGGCCGCCTCACCGAACATGTAGTTGAGCAGATACTGGTTGATTTTACGGTACATCAGCGTGGCCTTGACATGCAGTTCGGTCGCGGCATGCGGAGGCGCATCGAACGAGACCTGCTGCCTCGAAGCCAGGCCGTCGGCCGGGCCATCAACGATCGATGCGGGACATCCAAACGTGTAGGTAGCCTTGTCGGAGAACCCGGGAAAGAGCGATCGTCGATAGCGCACGCCGACCATGTCCCAGAGGTTGTGACGATCGATGAGCTTGCCGTATTGATCGACGGGCTCGGCCTTGAAGATGAAGGCGCCCGGTACGATGAAGTCGCGATCGTCCACGGCACCGGACCTAAAGATCTCGCGGCCTTGCTCATCGGTCACGACGACGTGCAGCCATGCCTGGATGATGTCGGAGGGGCCGGTCGGAAAGTCATGGCCGGCCTTGTTGTTTGTGATGACGACCTCGACGGTGACCTCGTCCCCCAGGGCAACGACATCCGGCGCGAAAATCTCGATAGGCGCCACGGGCCCATCCCGCCACTTCTCGGCGATCTCCGGAATCTCGATTTCGCCGCGCAGCCAGGCGTGGGTGAGTCGAACCTGCTCGGGGGCGCCATCCAGCTCGAGGAGCTCCGGGATGTATTGGTTGGCGCCCAGGAATCGATGGCTTCGGTGCTGGCCGTCCCGCGACGTGCGGTTGTAGTCCAGGGGATCACCGGCCGCGGGGTCGAATGAGTCGACGAGGGGCATGTGGCACTCACGGCACTCGATCGTGCGCGTGGGCTCGCCGGAATGGTTCCACCGGCTCTTCCGCCAGTTGTCGTACTGGTTTTGCAACTGGACCCACCCCACGTTGTTGATTTCCTCGTCGATGAACTGCTTGTGGCAGGCGGCGCAGAACTCCGGCGTCTTGAACCGCCTGTGCTGCAGGCTCTCGATGTGCTGCCGCGGATAGGCACGAATCAGGAAATCGGACACCTGCTTGAGCGCCTCATTCTCGTGGAGCTCGAAGAGATATCGCTCGGGCGGATCGATCGTGTAGTGGGCGTTACCCTTGACGTCGGTTTCCTGGATGGCATGGCACGTGATGCAGGAGACGCCCTCGTCGAGGCCCAGCGGGTTGGTGAGCTCGGCGCGAAATAGATTCTTACTTCCGGAGAAAAGTGAGATGGGATCGTGGCAGCCGCCGCAGTAGCGGGTCGATTCCGGGCCGTTCTGCTCGCCCATGACGGTTTGGATCGCCCTGAAGGCCGGATCGGACGCCGCCCACCGGTGCGCGCTAGCCGCCCATTCCTCGACGATGCCGACGTGA
Organism: uncultured Rhodothermales bacterium; assembly: GCA_965651265.1. GTDB lineage: Bacteria > Bacteroidota > Rhodothermia > Rhodothermales > VXPQ01 > CBFGRV01. The sequence goes on along the minus strand of CBFGRV010000032.1, from coordinate 12,911 downwards.
CAATTCGAGCGTCCACAGGAGGATGAGTTGCCCAGGGCACGCGCGTCGATGGCGCCGCCGGAGGCCGTCCGGGCCAGACTAGGAGCGAAGGGACGATCGGCACCGTAGAGGTAATTATAGTCTTCCGGAAGCTCCGTCTGCAGCGGAACGGGCCGGTACGCGACGGCGCTGGCGATCACGCCTCCGATGAGGACCAGCGTCATCCAGGCCGTGTATTTCCCGAATCGCCGCTCGGCGCGGATGACCGGTGCCATGGCCGGGACGGCTCGCACCGTGCGATTTCGCACGAGTATGATGACAACGTGCGGGACAGCCGTGGCCACGAGGGCCAGCGTCGACACGATGTGGACGGCATCCCACACGTAGCTGATCCGCGTCCCGAACAGCGCCTGCGCGGTGAGAATGATGCCGCTCACGAGCGCGACACTCGTTGCGCCCATCCCCAGGTACCCGGTCAGTTTGATGGGGTTCAGCGGCCGTTTGCGGTACATCCACCAGTGACGTGCCTGGTAGTAGGCGTACGGAACGAGCACGATAACCCCGGCGGCCGTGTGGAGAAGCACGGCGACCTGGTTCGGGATGGAGAAGGGGAGGAGCCAAATCGCCAGCCCCGTGAGAGTTTCGAAGAGTAGCAGCGCGGCTACAAAGATGGCAGACGTACGCTGCCACTCGTTCTGGGCGGACATGGTGGTGAGCCGAGAGAGGACCCGACAAGATCGCTGAGCAGTTATTTAAGACGAGGCGATCTTAAATGCAAGACGTGGCGAATCAATCCTTTTCCGGAAGACGGTAACGCGATTACTGCTGAAGTGCGGCGACGCCGAGCGCAGCGGCATACCGCCCCGCGGGCGCGCTCGCGCACACGGTTTGGGTCGCAGGGTCGATGACGACGAGCGTGCCCGGTTCGCGCCCTTCGGCCATCGCAGCTTCGTGGCCGGTGCTCGTGAGATCGGCGAGGTGGCCGTGGCTCGAGATGTACAAGCGCGATCCGTCGGGCGAGAAGGCGACGCCATGGGGTTCGGCGAAGGCTTCGTGCTCGATGACGTTCGACACGACCCAGGTCGATGCATCGACCCGCGTGACGGCATCGGCGGCCTGATTCGGGAACCAGACGGATCGGCCGTCGGGGGCGAACGCGACATCGTAGGGTCCGGCCGCGACCGGCACGGCGGCAAGCGGTTCGAGAAATTCCGATCGCGAGATGTCGAAGGCGATGAGAAGATTCGTGAGCTGCGTCGTCGCGACGAGGCGCTCTCCCGAAGGCGACGCCGCGAGGCCTACGAACCCGGCCGGGGCACCTGGAGCATCAGAGACGAAGGCTCTACCCGTGGTTGGATCGTATTCGGCGATCTGTGCACCGCTGAGGCTCGCCGTGTAGACACGACCGCTCACCGTGTCGACGGCGAGGGCGTGCGGCCGCGTGATGAACACGTCGGCCTCTTCGAGCGGTTCGAGATCCGATGCCCGGAAGACACCAAGCGACGAGGGCGCACTCGCCGCGCCTATCGCCCGGCTCACATACGCCCGATCGCGAGCCGGATCGAGGACGATCATGCCGGGCGCCTCGAAGCGCGCTCGAGCGACGAGTTGGTTGTCGCGGCTGAAGCGCGCCACAAACCCGTCACCCGCCAGCGTCACATACCAGGCCGACCCATCCGGCTCAACCGCGACATGATGCGGCATGGCATGCTGCGAAAAACCGAAATCCTCCAGGTCGATCACCGCCAGGAGCTGCAGCGCTGAGCCGGATTCGATCGACGGCTGCACCGGGCCGCACGCATTGCGGCTGACCTCGAAGATGGAGATGGTGGCATCCACCTGGTTCGGGACGTACACCCACGTGGTAGCCGGGTCGAGGTGGTCCACATGCGTAGGTGAGGCCGCATCCCAACCCGGGGTTGGAGCTGTATCGCTGGCCGCGAAGAGCCAAGCGGCTTCGCCCGCTGAAGCGAGGCAGAGCAAGAGCAGCACGCGGAGCGGCAGCGGCGTCATGACAGGTGCCGGATAGGTGCCGTCGAGAGGAGCCCATCGCCTCGCTCACGCACGTCCTTCAGAGTGTGCATCCGGGCCCAGGCCTCGAAGTCGTCCTTGAGAAGCTTCCAGAAGGGGTGCAGCGGGCAAGGATTTTCCTCGCCGCACGTCTTCCAGCCGAAGACGCAGCCCTGAGGACGCGTTTCCTGGTCGACGGCTTCGAGGATATCGGCAAAACGGATCTCTGACAGCGGCCGCGCGATGGTGAATCCACCACCATGCCCCTTTCGCGAGTGGAGGAGACCGGCCTCTACCAGGCGGCGCATGATCTTGGACAGATAGGAGACGGGAATCTCGACTTTCGCGGCTAGGTCCCGCGCTCGAACGGGCTCTCCGACTCCGTTAATAGAGAGGTAGGCCATCACGCGCAGGGCGTACTCGGCAGTCTGGGAGCCGATCATGCGCTCGCGCCCCTCCGCTTAATCGCCTTCCTGATCGGGCACCGCACCCGGATCCGTGCTGTGAAGCTTCTGCAAAGGTGCAAAATCTTACTCAATGGACTTGACGGTCTATTAAATTTGGATCTATAATGGACATGTAGGTCTATTGAAATCCTTTGTTCCGTCCTGCCCACATCTCTGGGAAACCATGAGCGACCATCCCTCCGAAAAGCTGCATCCCATTGAGCGGCTCATGGACAACCCCTGGCTCCTGCTCGTGCTCGGCGTACTCGTGCCGTTCCTCTCCTACACCATCTGGGGATGGATCGAGCTGGCCACGATGCCGGAGGCACTCCTTCCTTAACACGGACCCATCGCCATGAGCATCGTTCCTCCTCCGAAAGGTTGGTTCAGGCCGCCCGAGAGTGGCGAGCGGCTGTGGATCGCGACCGGCTTCGTCTGGTGCATGATTCTGTTCGTCTCGATGCCGTACGCCCACTTCAAGGGTAAGCAAAACGCCACGGGCGAGTCGTACGAGGTCGATCCGAAGGCTTTCGTCGAGCGGGTCAATCGATTCGTGGAAGCGAATCGTGTCGGCGAGATGGACGGCATCCCCATCGTCGAGCCTGCCCCCGGATCCGACGTGTATCTGCTAGCCCGTATGTGGAGCTGGTATCCCATCCTGAAGCTGCGCGAGGGCCAGACCTATCGGGTGCACGTCTCCTCGTCGGACCTGCAGCACGGATTCTCTCTGCTGCCCATGAACATGAACTTCCAGATTCTGCCGGGCTACGACCACGTGCTGACGCTCACGCCGACGTCGACCGGGGAGTTTGAGATCATCTGCAACGAATTCTGCGGCATCGGACATCACATGATGACCGGGCGCATCATCGTCGAATAGCATGGCCACGCTCGTAGCCCCGCCCCCGACCCTTCGCGAGCGCCTCGCGGCACATTTTCGCACGTGCACGACGACCGGCCTTCCCATCTGCCCGTCGGCCGTCTTCTTCATCAAGCTGAACGCTGTCGCGGCCGTCGTCTTTCTGCTCGTGGGCGCGATCGCCGCCATCCTGCTGGCGCTCACGCGCTGGTCGGCCGTGCACCTGCTGGATCCCGTCTGGTACTATCGCCTCCTCACGCTGCACGGGATCAACATGCTGATCTTCTGGATCCTGTTCTTCGAGGCGGCCATCCTGTATTTCGCCGGCACGAGTCTGCTGAATACGCGGCTATTTTCGCGCAAGCTGGCGTGGGCGGCGTTCGGCATGATGATCGGCGGGGCCCTGATGGTCGACTACGTGATTCTGACCGGCCAGGGCGACGTCCTGATGACATCCTATCCGCCGCTGAAGGCGGATCCGCTCTTCTACCTTGGTATCACGCTGGTCGCGGTCGGGATGCTGACGGTCATCTACAATTTCTTCGGGTGCATCTACATCGCCCGGCGCGATAAAACCTACGAGGGGGTCATGCCACTCGTTGCCTTCGGAGCAATGACGGCGGCGATCATCGGCGTCATCACGTTGTTACACGGGGCCATCGTGATGCTGCCGACCCTCTCGTGGGCCCTTGGCTGGACCGCCATGCCCGACCCCGGATGGTATCGGCTCATCTGGTGGGGGCTCGGCCATCAGTCGCAGCAGGTGAACATGGCCGCTATGGTGGCCGTGTGGTACTTCCTGGGCACGCTGACCGTCGGCGCGCGTCCGCTCAACGAGACGGTCTGCCGGGCGGCGTTTCTGCTCTACATCCTGTTCATCAACCTGGCCTCGGCCCATCACCTGCTCGTCGACCCGGGCCTGAGTGCCACGTGGAAGATCTGGAACACGTCGTACGCGATGTACCTGGCCGTGCTGGCCTCGATGATTCACGGCTTCACGATTCCGGCCTCCCTCGAGGTGGCGCAGCGGCTCAAAGGCTACCGGAAGGGTCTTTTCGGCTGGCTCGCGAAGGCCCCGTGGCGCGATCCGGGCTTCTCGTCGCTGGCCCTGTCCATGATCATCTTCGGATTCATGGGCGGCATCACGGGGGTGACCATCGGGACGGAGCAGATCAACATCATCGCACACAACACCCTGCGAGTGCCCGGTCATTTCCACACGACCGTGGTCGGGGGGACGACGCTCGCCTTCATGGGCCTGACCTACTACGTCGTTCCGCTGCTCTTCCAGCGTGAGTTCTACTGGCGCGGCCTGGCTCGCATCCAGCCGTACGTCTTCGCGGTGGGAATCGTGATGTTGTCCATCGGGATGTCGTTTGCGGGCTCGTACGGCGTGCCGCGCCGGCACTGGGATGTGGAATTCTCGGGATCGCTCATCCCGGCCGGATTCGACGCGGTGGCGCACTTCATGCTCGGTGTGCTGGGCGTGGGGGGCTCGATCGCTTTCGTGGGGATGCTGATGTTCATCGTGCTCGTCGTGGCCGCCGTCTTCTTCGGGCGATCCAACAAGGAGACCGGGATGGTGCCGTGGCAAACGCCCGAGCGGATGCGCCGCAACCAGGAGGTCTTCACGATGCCCTACAACGAGGAGTACCGCAAGGCGACGCATCGCACACCAGGCACGCTGGTGCTCGTCTTCGTGCTGCTGGCCTCCTTCGCCGTCTATTTCTTCGCCAACTGGAAGGCCCTGGCGGACGTCTGGTTCGTACGCTGATGGATCGGCTCGAGTACACGGCCGCAGCAGTGGGCGGCACATCGCGCTCCGATGGCGAACGCGAGGGCGACTTGCCCCGCCCGTTGGAGCCTATCCGCGCGTATCTGAGCGACTGGCGCTTCCCGGTGAGCGTCCTATCGATGCTCGCCGGGTTCGTCGTACTGATGCTGGCGCTGCTCGTGCTGCCGACGGACGCCGGCGCGGCCGGCGCGTTCGCGGATTCCTTCCGGCAGTGGTGCTTCAAGTACGATGCGGCGACCGGCGGGCTCGAATGGGGCTATGTGTGGATGTACCTTGCCCAACCCGTAGTCGTCGCGGGCATCGTGGTCGCAGTCTGGCGCCCCGAGCTTCGAGTTGCCTCCGCGATGGGATGGAGGAGGATCGCACGCTGCGCCGTGCTATCGAATGCCGCCATCGCCATTCTCGCCCTCGGCCTGTTTTCGATTTGGGGATGGGATGCGCGGGTTGCCGACGAGCGGGCCTTCCCGGGCGAGCGCATTCGCACGTCGCTCACTCCGCCCGGCTTCGAGCTCGTCAATCAGGATGGCGCCCTCGTATCGCCGGACGCGATGGAAGGACGCGTCGTGGTCGTCACCGCCGTATACGCTACCTGCCCGACGACCTGCCCGATGATCATTGGCCAGGCGAAAAGTGCGATCGGCGAACTCGATCCGGCTCATCAGGACGACGTCGCCGTGCTGGCCCTGACGCTCGACCCGGCGACGGACACGCCGGTCGTGCTCCGCGCGCTAGCAGCGGCGCACGGCGTGGAGGCGCCGCAGTTCCAGTTTCTGACCGGCTCCGAGTTCCAGGTGCAGCGGGCGCTCGAGGGTTTCCAGATCCCTTATCGGCGATCGCCCGATGGTGCGCAGATCGATCACGCCAACCTGTTCATCCTGATTGACCGGGGCGGGCGCATTGCGTATCGGCTCTCGCTCGGCGAGACGCAGGCAGAATGGCTGAACGAGGCCCTCCGTCAGCTCGTCGATGAAGAGGCGCCCCGCTCGTAGAGATGCCATCGAACGCCGAAACAGTATACGGTGGAGACGGCGCCTCGCCCGATGCGGACATCGACGTCATCCGACTGATCACGGAAGATCGCCGCCCTTCCATCGCGGCGGGCCGAATCGGCGATGCGCGCGCGGAACCGAACGTGCGCGGCGAGCGGATCCTTAGCCGTCTGGAAGCACCCTTTCTCCATGCCAACCGCTGGATGCGAGCCGTCGTGCCGGAGGCGCTCAATCCCTTCGCACAGCTCGGCGCGGTGGCCAACACCACCTTCCTGATCGCACTCGCGAGCGGCATCCTTCTGCTCTTCTGGTACGTTCCCAGCGTCGAGAAGGCCTACGCATCGGTGCTTCGCATGGAGGCGTCACCCTACCTCGCGGGGCTAATCCGCTCACTCCACCGGTACAGCTCCGATGCCTGCATGCTCTTCGTGCTGCTGCACGCCCTGCAGGCGCTTGGTGCGCGCAAGGTCGGCCCCGCCCGGCGCCTGCCCTGGATCGCCGGCCTCGTCATGGTGGGCGTGATCTGGCTCGACGGCTGGACGGGCTACTGGCTGGTCTGGGATGAGGCGGCGCGGCAGGTGGCGCTGGCCACGGCGGCCTTCCTCGATGTGCTCCCCATCTTTCCGGAACCCCTCGCCCGTTCGTTCCTTGTCGATGACGGTGTGAATTCGCTGCTGTTCTTCGTGGTTTTCTTCATCCACATGCTCATACCGCTGGCCCTGGGAGTGAGCCTGTGGGTGCACGTGCTTCGATTGAACAAGGCGCACATCCTGGCGGGGCGCGGCCTTACCGCCGCAATGATGGCGGCCCTCGTCGCGGTATCGCTGCTCTTTCCGGCGGAGGCCGGCGGTCCGGCTCGAATGGCCGTGGCTCCCGAGGGGATCGCCATCGATGGGTTCTACCTCTTGCCGCTGTACCTCGCGGAGCGGCTGGAGGGTGGGCTCCTCTGGACCATCTTCCTGACCGTCACCATCGCCGCGATCGGGCTGCCGTGGCTGATCGCCCGCCGTCGCCCCACGCCCGCCGTCGTGGATGCACAGCGATGCAACGGCTGCACGCTCTGCTACGAGGACTGTCCATTCGACGCCATCTCGCTCGTGACAAATCCCGATGGCCGCTATCCGATGATTGCCGAGGTCGACCCGCTGAAGTGCGTCGGATGCAGCATTTGTGTCGGGGCGTGCGACAGCAACGCCATCGACCAGCCCCGCCTGCCCGTGCGCGACGTGCGACGCTGGCTGAACGAATCGCCGCAGGAGGGCGCTGAGTTCACGGCGTTCGTGTGCGCGAACTCGGGCGCGGCCGAGTTCCGGTTGGATGACGCCGGCGCTTGTGCCGAGCTGCCGGGCTACCGCGTCGTGCCGGTGCCGTGCGCGGGCTGGGTGCACATGCTGATGATCGAGAGGGCCCTGCGCCGTGGTACGCGAGGCGTGCTCCTGGTTGGATGCGGGCCGGATCCGTCGTGCCGTATCGGCGAGCGATGGACGTCCCAGCGCCTCCGCGGTGATCGGGCGCCGGCCCGTCGCTTCGATAAAGTTCGCGACGACCAGGTGAGGCACGTATCGTTCAACCGAATCGAGACGGCGGCGCTCCTTAGGGCGGCGGTGGTCTTCCGCGAGGAATCCGGGCGATGTAATACTCGGCGTGGCGTCCCCGCGGCGGCCCGGGACGACGGCTTCACCGTCCGTAAGAGACTTCGGGCGGCCATCGCAGCCGCGGCCATGCTGATGGTGGTGATCGGGCTCGTCGTGCCGGCGACTCGACTGCCGTTTACGTCCGCCGGCGCCTCACGCTCCGAACTGGTCGTCTCGTTCAAGCACGCGGGTGCGCTCGTCGAGCAGACGCCCGGCGCCTCGCGCGACCAGAGCGAGCTCCTGCCCCACATGCAGTCGGAGATGTACACCGAACGCGTGCGCGGTTCGGTCAGACTCTACGTTTCGGTTGACGGGGAAGAGCGCATCGATCGACGTTACCCACCGGGTGGACTCTTCGGCGACGGAAGCAGCATTGCGCTGGAGCGGCTCGAGATTCCCTCCGGGAACCACACCATCGAGGTGCGGCTCGCCGACTCGGAAGATCTCCGGCACTGGACGTGGAAGATGGTACAGGAAGTCGAATTTCGGGCCGGCGAGCGCCGCGTTGTGCTGTTCGAAGCGCCGGAAGGGTTCGCCATCCGTTAGCTCAGTACCGGCCAGTCCGGTGTGCGATCGCCCGGTGCACGCTAGTACCGTGCGCGTCAAGCATTCCATGCGGGCCTCTGAGAAACGCGATGACATCGGCCGCGCTGTAGGAGGGATTTTCGGCGGATCCCAGCGGAAGGTCCGACAGCTCGTCGCCACCCGTAAAGAGTGGGCGCTCCTCGCCCCATACCTGGATCTGTCCGAGGCCGATGTTCGCCATCAGACCGTTGCAGAGACAGCCGCGCCGATCTGTGTCCTCTATCCGCCCGCCCTTTCGGATGTAGTCGTCGACGGGTTCGGCGGGGCATCGCGCAAGCAAACGTCCTTTGCCATCGACGTAGGCCTGTTGTAGATAGCCCAGATCGCAGTGCCTCTGCCGCTTAGCGTGGATAGTGGGTACCCCGTTGGTCTCCTCCAGCTCAACCACCTTGAACGGGAAGCCTGTCGGGGAGATGCGCCCGTCCGTGCGGACGGTGATGCGTCGCTCGTGAATCTGGCGGATGAGGCGCCGCTTGTACGAGGCCGGATACCCGGATTCGTCGGCCAGGGAGAAGAGAGATCCGATCTGCACGCCTGCCGCACCGAGGTCGATGGCTTCACAGAGTTTCTCGGGTGTGCCGTACCCGCCGGCGAGGAAGAACGGATAACCGAGGGCAGCGACGCGCTCGAGATCCGGAAGGTCGCGCTCGTCGTAGATCGGATCGCCGTTCTCGTCGACGCCCTTGTTGCGGGGAGGGGCATTGTGCCCGCCGGCCGTCGATCCCTCGATGATCCAGGCCGATATGCATCCGTCGGGAAGCTTTGCATCCAGTACGCGCGCAAGGACATCGGATGAGATGATGGGGAAAAAGTCGGGCGGACGCACCGGCCTGACGGTCTCCACCAGGTCGGCGGGATCGAGCTCGTAGTAGAAGGGTCCGACGTCGCCGTCTGCCTGGGAAGTGTCCACCTCCAGGCGAAGCCGGGCGGGGCGGCCTTCCGCGAGTAGGGGGAGCTGGCGGGCTTCTTCGAGGGGGATGCCGGCGCCCATCATCACGGCATCGACATCCGCGAGCATGGCACCGTACAGGCCCGCCAGCGTGAAGCGCTTCAGCTCGCACAGCAGGTTGATGCCGACATAGCCGTCGTGGTCCTCCTTCGCGAGTCGCACCTCGCTGTAGGTCGCCGCGCTAAGGATGCGCTGAGACGTTCGGGTAGGCCGAAAGCGGTGCAAGGGCAACAACCGGTACGCCGCATCCGGCCGCCGGCCACCTTCGACATAGTATTGATTGACGAGATGGCGGACGATCTCCTGGTCGGGGTAGTCCGCCAGCACGCGGCGGCGGTGGTTGGGGTCTCCATCCTGGAGCTCACGCACGACCACCGTATCGATGCTCGTTCCGGAGACGACGCCGATTTCGCCGTTCATCGCTACGGCACGGGCGAGCCGCCAGCTGGAGACGCCGATCCCCATCCCTCCCTGAATAATGCGCGAGGAGGTCGGGAACGACGGAAGGGGTGTCGGCATAATCAAGACTTTTTGCTCTTAAATACGGCGGGAGAAACGATCACCCCTCACCATCGTTCCCCAAACCAGGATGGTTAGCGAAGTACCGTGCAGAACGATCTAGACCGCATCGAGATCAGGGAGGCCGTCGTCGGATTCCACCAGGACGAGACGGGCGACTGGGTCGCCGATCTGGCCTGTGGCCACACCAGGCACGTTCGGCACAATCCGCCGTGGATGAACCGGCCCTGGGTCACGACGGAGGACGGACGGCGCGCACGCATCGGGAAGCTCGTGCGTTGTCGAAAATGCGCGGAGGAAGTCGGACTGGAGGCGGGCGCCGATCCGACGGACTTTGAGATTTAGGTGTCGGTGGTCACGCGTAAGGCCGCGCGAACTCGCCGAATTCTTCGATGTGCGAGGAAAGCGCCGCCGCGGAGAGCGCCTTCAGCGTTTCGTGGTAGCCGAATCGCGAGGCGGCGTAGAGCACGCTCGATTCATCGATCTCCTCGCGGACGCAAATCCAGGTCTTACCGAACGTCGGCGTGGGCGACTCGCACAGGCGTGTTTCGGCGCGCCAGATCGCCGCGGCGATCATTTCGATCTCCTGCTTCGGCCACTTGCCTTCAAAATGAACTCGATCGTACATGGGTTCACCGCCCGAGGTTAGTCGCGGAGTGGAAGAGAGATGTGGATCGGATGGGCAAGCGGACCGCGCGTGCCGCCGATCTGCTCTTCAGATCAGGTGCTCTTCGTAGGCAATGAGCTGGATGGTGAAGGCGTCGTGCAGGATTTTGAGGCGTGCGCGATCGCTGACCGGTCCTGGAAACGCCAGGCGCGGCCGTCCTCCCGGTGTGCCGGGTCTGAGATGAAAGAGTACAGGTGCATGCGGACCAAACGCGTGGTTGAGCCCCATCGCCAGGTCGATCATATCGAGGGGTTCGGCAGGGCCCTGACACACGTCGGCCACGCCGTCTTCTCCCTCGACGGTCCAGTAGCGGCGTTGGTAAATCTCGCCATCCTCTCCCAGGCAAAACTCGATACCTGCGCGCGGCACCGCCGAGCCGTTTTCGACCATGCACAGGTCGATGTTGCCCTCGCGGTTGATGGCGGCCGCGATGAGCAGCGCGGGGTTGAGCCTGCCGCACGGCTGAGAGTGAGAGGTGGACGAATCGATCTGCATGGCCAGGGGCGTCAGGCCGCCTCCGCTCGCGCGGCCTGCGGCTGATACAGCACGGACTCGATGCGCAGGCGACGAATGCCGGCCGGCACCTGCCACTCGACCGTGTCGAGTTCGCGGTAGCCCAGCAGCGCCGTTCCGATGGGCGCGAGCACGGAAATCTTGCCCCGCGTGAAATCGGCCTCGCCGGGGTAGACGAGCGTGTACTCGGCCACGAACCCGGTGTCGAGATCCCGCAGCTCGAAGCGCGTGTTCATCGTGATCACGTCCGCCGGGATCTCGTCGTCTTCCACGACCTGCGCACGATCCAGCTCCATCAAGAGATCGCGCAAATTCTGCTTTCCGTCCAGCGACCCCTTCGACGCGAGGATGCGACGCAGGCGCTGCTCATCCGATCGCGTGACGAGAATCGTCCGTTCGGCTTTCCTCACATTGCTTTCTGCCACGATAACACCTCAGCCGCCGGCCGCCTCCGACCGGCATAGTCCACGGATACACCAATTCACGGTATTTATCGCTCAAGGGAACTTATCAGTTTCATCTTTTATTGTGATCGCATCATCAGTATACCTTATCAAAATCCATCTCGATGACGCTTTTACAGCTTGAATACCTCGTCGCGCTCGACCGGCATCGACATTTTCGAGAGGCGGCGGAGGCGTGTCACGTTACCCAGCCCTCGCTGAGCATGCAGCTCCAGAAGCTGGAGGAGGAGCTCGGCGTGATGCTCATCGACCGGAACGTCCGGCCCATCGCGCCCACGGCGATCGGCGAGAAGGTCATCGCCCAGGCGCGCATCGCCCTGGGTGAAGTGGAACGCATCCGGGGCATCGTGCAGGAGACGACGGGCGACATGTCGGGCGAGCTGCGGATCGGCATCCTGTCGACGATCTCACCGTACCTGCTGCCGCTGGTTATTGCTCCCTTCTCGCGCCGCTACCCGAAGGTGTCGCTCGTCTTCGAGGAGCAGCGGGCCGAAAGAATCGTCGAGCTGGTGCAGCGCGACCTGCTCGACGGCGGCCTGATTGCCTCTCCTATCACGGCGCGCGGGCTCATCGACGAGCCACTCTTCGACGAGCCCTTCGTCGGGTACGTGTCCGAGGAGCACCGGCTCTACGACCGCGAGACGATCCGCAGGGAGGATCTGCACCGGGACGACCTCTGGCTGATGCGCGAGGGGCACTGCTTCCGCGAGCAGGCGCTCGAGCTATTGCAGGATGATCAGCCCACAAACCCGGACCAGAAGGCCGTGCAGTTCGAGAGCGGTAACCTCGAGACGCTGCAGCGGTTGGTCGACCGCGGCTACGGGATGACCCTGCTGCCATGGCTGGCCGTCCAGGGCGAGGGCTCCCACGCCCCGGAATCCGTGCGCCCGTTCGAGGATCCCGCGCCGACCCGCACCGTGCGCCTCGTCTACGCCGACGTGTTCGCGAAGAAGCAGCTGCTTCGCGCCTTCGCGCAGACGGTCCGCGAGGCCGTGCAGGCGGTCCTGCCGCAGCCGGAGACGGTTTAGGCAGCCGACCACCGGCCATGCACGTCACTCACGCGCCCGTGGAGACGGAGGGCGATGCCGGCAACAGCAGGCGTTTCATCATCCCGAGAAACGTCAGCAGCCACGCGGCGAGGGCGACGTAGATGAAGTACCGCGGAATCTCCATCAAAAAGGGCACCCCGAGCGCTTCCGAAAGTCGAAACGTGCAGGCCGCGTACATCCCCAGGGGGAACACCATCCCCCAGTACTGCGGATCGTAAGTCACAGGATAGCGCTCGTGCAGGTGGCGCCAGGCACCCAGGATGAAAAGGAGGGGGATCCACCACGTGGCCATCGCCCAGAAGAGTAGCGTGAAGCCCTTCAGAAACGGAGTGAGATCCAGCAGCACGCTCCACTTGTCCGCGTGCAGGATGAGCGTGGCGCCGGCGAGCGTGGTGATGGCCACGGCCCCCATGTTGATCCAGTAAGGCGGGGTCAGCGCGGCCATCGTGAGCC
>CBFGRV010000031.1:0-37148 GCA_965651265.1 uncultured Rhodothermales bacterium | reverse complement strand
GTCGGAGTAGAGCGCAGTCCGAGCTCGATCATGCCCACATCCCCCGTGCACGGCGCGCGAATTGTAACGGCCGTCTGTGGAAGGCGCTCAAAAACTGGCTTTTTCGGCCTTCTTGACGGTTTTCATGAGCGTGCACGGAAATGGTCGTTACAATTGCTTCCCGCAACATTGGGCTTTGCTGATGATTGTCCAGAGTGAAGTGCCGCGAATCTCGAGAAATGCGGAGGCGTGACCTTCCATAGGCTACCATGCCGTTTTCTTTTACGGTCATCCGACGAGGACCACAGTGATACTATTGACTCGCATACTTTGTCGCATCATCATGAAGTATGGCGTATCGAGGTTCGTCACCCTCCACTGCATAAGATGACTCGTATTTGAGTGACAACATGGATATATTCTCCGACGAGCTTCATCAAGAAGTATCCACGGTGGAGCTGCTGGATTGATGAATCGCAAGCGACACATCGGCAACTGAGGTGGAGGGTCTATGGTCTGTGTGACCATAGGAATGAGATACCAAGCCTCGGCGTTACGGCCGCTCCCCAACGTCAATTTTGGACGTTGCTTTTGTCATCAATTGGAGCTTTACTAGTAGCGCTGAAGGTGACGAGGAAATGTGCGCGACGTGTAACAGAAGTTAATGCGCGCTTAGTCAATGAAGCTTTCCGAAATCCTGGCCAGGTATGACGCTGCCGCCCTGGAAGCATTGGCGGCCGACAAAATCGATGACGTCCTGCACCTGCGTTTGCCCAAAGAGGTGCTCATCGACGAGATCGCGGACACAATAGCCAGCTTTAGCTACGTATCGGACGTAATCGCGTCGCGGCATCCGCCCTGCTTCGAAATTCTCGACCTGCTGATCAATGCCGAAGATCACATGATCGAGGTAGCGAACCTGAGGGCGATGGTCAGAGAGCGCACGACGGAACTAATCCACATTGCGGATGGCGATGATTCACTCGGCCTGAGCAAGGAATATGATCTGTACACACGTATGCTCGAGGCGGCATGGGCCAATGACACGGTCGTCGATGCTTCCGAGTCATCTATGCTGACAGCTCTCCGGCGTGAGCTCGGAATTACCTTTCGAGAGCACATAGTGCTGGAGCACGGCGAGCGTGTCCGCCATTTTTGGAATACGCCCGACGCCTATGAACGAGAACGAAATCATCTTATCAGATCGGGTCTCCTACATTCCATCGATGATCGCTATGTTTTGCCCGAGGAGCTTCCGCCACTCATCCGAAAAGTGTGGTCGATCCAGCTTCCGCAGGATGACTTCCGTCGCCTGCTCGCGTACTTGTCCAACGAGCGACTGTACGATCTTCTTTCAAGCTACGGCCTCAAGGTATCGGGCACTAAGGAGGAGAAGATCAATCGACTCGTAAACAACTATGTAGAACCACCCGATCTGTTAGACCGCCTGACAATTTATGAGCTCAAAGACATTGCTCGAAACATCGGAGCGCATATTTCCGGTTCGAAGAGTGAGATTACGGAACGCCTCATTGAGTTCTTCCGAAATCAAGAAGACCTCAGAATAGAGGAAGCTACCGCTGAACCTGAGTACATCGAACCGGAACCCAAAGCGCTAGAGTGGGACAGTTTTCAGCATCTCTTCCAATACCTAACGATAGAAAATCTCTACGAGATAGCAGATTCGCTCGATGGCATTCCGAAGAGCGGTTCTAAAAGCGACCGAATCTCATTTCTGTGGCAAAGCCGATACAGTGAGGTTACGCTCCTAGGTGTACTAACGAACACGGTACTGCGAAGGATAATGGGCAAGCTCTATTTGCCTACCTCGGGTCCAAAGGACGAGAAAATTGCGCGCCTCATCGATTGGGCGAAAGCACAATCGGGAGTACAGGCAGAAAGTGTAGAAGCTGATGTTGATGACGGATTCATCGGTTCCGATCACGAGTTCTTTGAGGATGCCGAACAAGAGCCGGTGGTTTCCCACGAACCCGGCAAACCGCGAGCACTCGACGCCATAGCAAGCAGTTACCCATTTCTGAACCTATCGCAGCAAGTGGTCCTGGCCGTTCTACATGAGCTTCATTCGCTAAACGAGACGGAGCTAGAGCGACTCGTCGCACGATACAACATCGACTGGTTTCTCCTTAAAGCCGAGATGATGAACCTCGTCGAACTGCTCGAGGAACACGGCGCACCCGTTGTCCAGATTCGTGCACGCGGTGATTACAATGTCTACGAGTATGTCGGAAGTTAGCAGGTCAAAGGCTCGAGATCTCATAAGTGCGCTGCGCGATGGAACGGTGCCAGCTAATGGTGCTGCCGATCTGGCCGTCGGACTCGATCAGCCACTCGATGCCCTCCTGGATCAACTAGGCTATGTGGCGGGTGGCTGCACTGCTGTGCGCTTTGTCGAAGGCGCATATGGATCGGGGAAGACCTTTCTATGTTCGCTGCTCAGGGAAAAGGCGTTCAGCAAGAATTTCGTTGCGAGCGTGTACGTAGTCTCCCCTGATGCGCCGCTCGGAAGGTTGCCCATCGTGTACAGTCGCATCATGGATGGCATCCGAACGAAGTCGAAGCACTCCTCGACCGCGCTGCCTGACATTCTGGAGAAGTGGCTCCTATCGGAATATAGTCGCGCCAAGAACCTGGTTGGCGGCTCCAAGAAAGATGTACATCGCCATGTATTGCAGCAGATAGACGTTCGCCTGCAGTCCATCAGCGAGGCTGCGCCTAGCGTCGCGCGCGTCGTTAAGGCGTACTACAGAACGCGCCTCGATAGAAATGTCGAGTTGTCTAGAGCGGCAATAGCATGGTTGCGCGGTTCTCAATCCGTGCCCGTAACTATGCGGCGGGAACTTGGCGTACGCGGTGAAATCGACAAGGAGGATCTTTACGGTGCAATCAAAGCCATCGCACTGATCATCCGCGAGGCAGGGTACGATGGTTTCCTCATCATCGTTGATGAGGCCGAGACCATCCAGCGGCTGTCCTATCAGCGGCAAAGGGAAGACGCATATGAAGTTCTCCGCGTTCTGATCGACAGCGCAGGAGAGAACCGATTCCCAGGATGTCTTTTCGTCGTTACGGGAACCGAGCACTTCTTCCAGGATCCGCTGCAGGGCTTAAAAAGCTACAAGGCATTGGCCGATCGCATTGAGCGACCCGATACATTCACCACCCAGACCACATCCCGGCAGCCTATCCTTCATTTGACCGGGCTACAACGCGACGATCTTGCAGTAATCGCCCGAAAGGTCCGTGACATACATGCCATCGCCTACGATTGGAACGCCGCGGCGTCAGTCCCAGATGAATACCTGAACGACGTGGCGCAGAAGGTAACCGATAATTTTGGGCAGAGCATAGAGCGCCTTCCACGAGGATTTCTGCGAGAGATAGTGCATATATGCGACGTGGCTGAAGAGCACGGTGTACGATTCGGTAGGGATGACGATGAGGTCATGGACGATAGATTGGGCGATCGACTCCAGGCGGACGCCGTCGATCGTAGTCGTCTCGTTGACTTATAATCCGTAGTTTGTCAGCCGCCATATCAATATTGTCGCGTGAGCTATTGCGCGTACTTGCCGAGCGCGGAATAAGCAAGCTCAATGCATTTCAAGAGCTCGCAATACCGGTCATCTTCGAAGGGCGTGACGCGTTGCTAATTGCCGCGACGGCCGGTGGCAAAACGGAGGCGGCGGTACTGCCTCTTCTCGAAAAGGCGGCTGCATCAAATGGGTCGGGTGTCAGCATCATCTACGTCGCGCCTTTGCGGGCACTCCTCAACGACATTGAACCGCGAATTAGGAACTACGCCGAAGCGCTCCGTCTGCGCACCTTCAAATGGCATGGGGATGTCTCCGCGAAAGAAAAACGCCAAGCTGAGGTGCACCCGCCTGACATTCTGCTCATCACTCCGGAAAGCATCGAGGTCATCCTCACTCTCGGTCGTTCGCCCGACGCATTATTTAGAAACCTTCAGGCGGTACTGATCGACGAAGTTCATTATTTCGCAGAGAGCGGAAGGGGCGCACAACTCATTTCTCAGATCGGTCGACTCGAAGCTATAGCCGGGCACCCTCTACAGCGAGTAGGATTGTCTGCTACGGTCGGGAATCCCGGCACCATACTCGACTGGCTGAAGCGACCTGCCAGCGAGGGACGTATAGTCGCACCCGAAAACGATGGCGGGTGGGAGGAGAGGGTCTGGGAGGTACTCGCCACTCGTGAAGGTGAACTAGCTAGACAACTGCTCCCACTTTTGGCTAAGCCGATAAAAGCTGACGGTCAGGCCATGAAGGCTCCTCGTAGTATCGTGTTCTGTCGATCTCGCAAGGCAACGGAGGACATCTCCCGCAAGCTCGAGCGCGAGAGCAAGCAACACCCCGGCATCCGTTTTGAGTACGGCGTCCACCATTCATCCGTTGGAAAGGAGTGGCGAGAGAGAGCAGAGCGCGAAATCAAACTCCGCGATATGGCTAGCCGGACGGTGATTGCCACCTCATCACTTGAGCTCGGGATCGATCTCGGGGATCTTGATCTTGTCGGGCAGGCGGGCGCGATGTCGCGTGTCTCGTCCTTCCTCCAGCGCGTGGGGCGTGCCGGACGGCGTCATCCCAAGCGTCAATGGTTTGTGTCGGTGAACGTTCGGCCTTCTGCTCAAGACGAGGATGATGGTGCGACGTGGAGCTACCTGAAGAACCTAGCCATCTTGAACCTTGGTGGACGAGGCATTGTGGAGGCCGTCGAGCCCGTTCAAAAGGCATATCACATCCTGGCTCAGCAAATCCTCGCGATGAGCGTATGCAATTTCGGTTTCCGTGTGGATGCCGACTTATCCACCCTCTTGAATGCCCGACCCTTCAAGGATATAGATCGAATGGAGGCGGAGAACCTGGTGAGCTACATGATCGAGAACGACATTTTGCGCTCCGTCCCGCCTAATCTTCTCATTGGTCAGAAAGGAGAGAAACTCTTCCTTCGCCAGAATGGGCTTCCACTTTTCAGCGTTTTCGACACCCCTAATGACTTCAGCGTCTTGGATGGGAAGTCAGAAGTAGGTGTGGTTAACGCGATTTATGTCCTCGGACGAGAACTGCCATTCGACATTCGTTTGGCCGGTCGTAACTGGCGCGCGACCAGTGTTTCGGTGGAACGCGGCATCGTTCAGGTTGAGCAGACAAGCGAAGGTGTACCACCTCATTGGATGTCCACGGGCCCTGGAACCAGCCGTCTCATTGTCGAAGAAATGGCTCGAATAGCCTTTGGCGCTCCTCTAGAGGATCATATCAGACTCCGCACCAGGGCGGCTGAATGGCTCCAGGACATCAGGCGCGTACCGCCCCTCCCTATTATTGACCCACTCCGCATTCACGTTCGGCAGGTCGGAGATTCCATTTGTCGTGTTGAGGCACTCGGCGGCGACCGCGTAATGCAGACGATAGCCCTGTGGCTGGAGGCTGAGGGCGATCTAGTCACAAAAGATATCGGACCGACGGCACTAGTAGTTCGAAAGTCGGGGGATGAAGTACTGGACGCCAATTATGTCACGGCATCTCTGAAGAGCCTCATGGCCTCAGATCGTGAATCGATCCTAAAGACGTTGAGCGAAGTGGTGCCGGACAATCCTCGCTTCAACAAATTCGCCGTCTGCGTGCCGCCAGACCTTAGGCAATTGCATATAGCATCAACTATTGCCACGCCGACAGAAGTCGTGCTTTTCCAGTGTTGATCTTCTCTGGTGAGAGATTCAACTCGCGAGCCCGGGTCGGGGAGGCACCCCCAATTTATTCGTTCGGGAGGTTCAGATTACACCCATACTGACCGCAATGATCAGTATCACAAGGCCTGGCATAAACATGATGCCAAATCGAAGCTACGCCTCACTCCCACGACTCACAAGCTCCACCAGCGCCTCCCGCGTAAGACCCGGCACGTAGCGCTCGGGATCTAGCGGGCGAAGCACGTCTTCCAGCGCCTCTCGATCGTAAGGCGTGCCGACGAGGAGCTCCTCGATCCGCCGGACGCTCCGGGAGCCGAGGAAGTCGCCCAGGATGCGCACTTGCAGAGTTTTTGATCTTCTATAGGGATCACGCACGCCAATGGAATGAGTTTCACGCTCACAGGACCTTCACTCGGTAGTCCGAGGTCCGGAGAACCTGCCGCAAATGCCGCCGTATCGCCTCTTCGCGATGCAATCCGAAGCTCACCAGAAGGAGGATGGAGGAATGGATTCACTCGTACACGATTTCACTTCCGGCCTTTTCGACTCCCCCGAAGCGCCGTGCCTGTCCCTTTACCAGCCGACGAGCCGGCTTGGCCCCGAAAAGAAGGGCGACCGGATCCGATACCGGAATCTGGTGAAGTCGCTCGAGGAGTCGTTACTTCAGAAGTATTCGCATCGCGACGCCGAGCCGCTCCTCGAGCCTTTCCGGCGCCTGGCCGACGATGAAGTCTTCTGGATGCACACCCGCGATGGTCTCGCCGTGCTGGGCGCTCCCGGCATGTTTCGTGTGTATACGCTCCAGCGGCCCGTTCCCGAGCTGGCGGTGGTAGCCGAGAGCTTCCACATCAAGCCGCTCGTGCGGATGGTTCAGTCGGCCGATGGCTACCACATCCTCGGACTCACCCGGCAGAGCATCCGGCTCTTCGAGGGCAACCGCGACGTTCTCGATGAGGTGCAGCTGGTTCCGGAGATCCCAAAATCCAGGGACGACCTCCTCGAGGCGGAGGCGGCCCCGGTCGCGGCGCGCGCCCACACGGCAGCGCCGGGAGGGGTGGTCGTGGGATTGAGCTCCAGGTCGGAGTTCGAAGAGAAGGAAACCGAGCGATTCTTTCGCGCCGTGGATCGCGCCGTGCTGGATCACTACTCGAAGCCGTCCGGCCTGCCCGTGCTGTTGCTGGCGCTTCCCGAGAACATCGGCGAGTTCCGGCGAATCAGCCGAAATCCATACCTGATGGATGCGGAGATCGCCGTGGATCCGGATTCCCTGACCGTCGACGAGCTGCGCGAGCGCGCATGGCGGGTCGTCGAGCCATACTATCTGGATCGACTGGCCGGACTGATCGAGCTGTTTGGGACCGCCCGCGCTCGGAATCTTGGCGATGAGGACCTGGCGCGGGTCGCTCGAAACGCAGCGGCCGGAAGGGTGGCGACCCTTCTCGTCGAGGCGGACCGTCACGTACCCGGACGCCTCGACCCGATAGCCGGCGCACTCGAATACGACGACCTCGCGGATCCCGAGGTGGATGATCTGCTCGACGACATCGCGGAGCTGGTCTTACGGAATCGCGGCCAGGTCATCATCGTGCCTGCCGAACGGATGCCGACAGACTCGGGCCTCGCGGCCATCTACCGGTTTTAGGCGGGAGGGTGAATGACAATCAGTCGGCTCGCGATCGTTACGATTCTGCTGTCTACGTTCGTCGCATGCGGTGAGGCCGATCGAGCGGGCTTCGACCCGTCTCGCGCCGATTCTGCGACGTCCGATGCTCCGCGGACGAACGATTCCACAGCGGCCGGCGACGGCCGTCATCCCGATTCCATCCGCGCTACCAGCCCCGAGCGGCCGACGGATTCCAGTGCCGCGCTGGCGCTGGATGGAGAGGGCCTACGCATTCTCCGGGCACCTTCCGGCTCGTCGCGTGCGCTGCCCTTCGGCACGTCGGCGGCCGACATCCTGGCTATCATCGAGCGAGCCCAGGGTGCTCCGCCTCGGGAGGATGGCTACATCGAAGACTGCGCGCTCCGATTCGCGACGTGGGAGGGTGGATTGACCACCTATTTCAGCGATGGCCGATTTGTGGGTTGGGGGTTGAGAGACAGCGAGAAATTCAGGACCGTAAGCGGCATCGGCATTGGATCGACGCTTGAGGAGGTCGAAAACGTGTACGACGTGGAGCTTCGTCGGTCGACGCTGGGCGTTGAGCTCGCGGTCGGCGGAATGGCCGGCCTCCTCGATTCCGAATCTCCGGACGCTATCTTACAGCAACTATGGGCCGGCGCCACGTGTATCGCCCGCTGAGTCGAGAAAGGTGCGCGGAACTATGTGAGCGAAGTATTTTCTCGGCTTAGATAAATGAGGTGCTCAGTCGAATGAAAATCCAGACCAAACGCATCTACGATGAACCGGCGGAGAGCGATGGGCGCCGTGTCCTCGTGGATCGGCTCTGGCCGCGCGGACTCTCGAGGGAGAAGGCGCGCATCGACCATTGGATTCGCGATGTCGCGCCGAGCGACGAGCTCAGGAAGTGGTTTGGACACGATCCGGCTCGATGGGATGCCTTCAAGCAGCGCTACTTCGAAGAGCTGGATAAGAATGACGCGGTCGATGAGCTGCTGGCTGCTATCAAGGGCGAGGACGTGACCTTCTTATTTAGCGCGAAGGACGTCGAGCACAACAACGCCGTGGCGCTGCGAGAATACATCGAGAGACGGGCTCGTGCAGGGGCTTGATCACATCGGCTGGGGCAAACGGGTGATCGGCGTACTCTTCGGAGGCGGGCGCTCGACGAGACGATTCCCGAAATGGTCGATCGGCTCCGCGAACATGCACGTGACGAGGGGCTATCCAACCTCGAGACGCGCGTCATGGACGCAGGTCTGGACCGGCCGCGAGGGCGCTTAGCGGGCCGTGCTCCTCTACAGGCAACGAAACAACGAACGTCGTTCCCTCGCCGGCCCTGCTCTCCACCTTCATCTCTCCGCCGTGCCCTGACGTCACGATATCGTAGCTGAGCGAAAGGCCGAGGCCCGTTCCCGAACCGGCCGGCTTCGTCGTGAAGAACGGTTCGAAGATTCTACCCTTAACCTCATCCGGGATGCCGAGTCCATTGTCTTCGACGCGCAGTTCGATCACGTCGCCTTCGCGTCGCGTGCTGACCGATACGGTCGGTACGTAGTCCCCATTTGCTGAGGCTGATTTCTCGCGCACAACGTAGAACGCGTTACCGAGGAGGTTGAGCAGGACGCGACCGATCTCCTGCGGTACGACCGACGCCGTGCCGATTGACTCGTCGTAGTCATTCTCTATCGTCACGGTAAAGTGCGGATCGGTCGCACGCATTCCGTGATACGCGAGCGCGACGTACTCTTCCACGAGGTTATTGATGTCGACACGCTCGCGGGTGCCGGCGCCGCCGGAGGCATGCTGCATCATCGCGCGCACGATGCTGTCGGCGCGCTTCCCGTGGCGCGCGATCTGCTCCGCATTCTTCTTCAGGTCCTCGAGCAGCGGAGAAAGGTCCTTCCGGTCGCCTAACTCTTCGACGAGTTCGTCGACAAATTCCGAGTTCAGCTCCGCGAAGTTGTTTACGAAATTCAATGGATTCTTGATCTCGTGCGCAATCCCCGCCGTCATTTCGCCCAGCGAGGCCATCTTCTCCGAATGCACCAGCCGCGCCTGAGCGGCCTTTAGGTTTTCAACCGTCGCGCTGAGTTGCCGATAGGCGTCGGCGTTGTCCAGGGCGATCGCAGCGTACGACGCGAGGCTCTTCAGTACACTGATGTGATAGTCGCTGTACGCATGCTTCGCGAAACTCTGAGCGGTGATCACGCCGATCGGCTTGTCCTGGTGGATAAGCGGGAGGTACACCACCGACTCGGTTGTTTCGCCCTCTACCGGGGGCAGATGCGTGCTGACGTACTTGTGGTATTCGTTGGGATAGTCTCCGATGACAACGTCTTCCCGATGCGCCAGACAGTAAGACGAGAGCCGATTCATATCGTCGGCGTCGTGATAAAAGGGCGGAAGCGTCACGCCCTTCTCTTTGCTGGCCGGAAAGTGAATCCGCCGTGACCGCTCGCTGTAGACGCCGACACCGAAGATCGAAGCGTCCATCAGTTCGTTGACGTTCTCGTACACCGTGTCGATGATGCCGTGTACCGACAGCGTCGAGGTGATGGCTCTACCAATCTCGCTCATCCGCTCGGCATCTTCACGACGCTTTGCCTGGGCCTCTGCGGTGAGCTGCGCCTCCCTGATAGCCGAGCGCTCACGCTCCCTGAGACTAAGTCGGCGCCGCTGCATCCGCTCGAAGCCGAACATCACGCCGCCGCCGAGTAACACATACGAAAGGTACGCCCACCACGTCGTGTACCACGGCGGATGAATTACGAGATTGACGGAACGGCCAACGTCATTCCAGACCCCGTCGGCATTCGCCGCCTTAACCCTGAAGGTATATCTGCCCGCAGGCAAATTCGTGTAAGACGCCGTGCGCAGGTGGCCGACGTTGTTCCAGTCGTCGTCCCATCCATCGAGTCTATAGGCGTACTCGTTTTCTTTCGGATTTCCGTAGTGCAATCCGACAAAATCGAACGAGAATACGTTCTGTGAGGCCGCCAACTCGATCGTTTCCACCCGGTCGAGCGGTGCCTTGAGCGGCGAATCGGGACCCGGCTTTACCGACTGGTTGTGGATCTTGAAGTCGTTCAACGCGACCTCGGGGGGTATCGGATTGTGTCGCAGCCGATTGGGGTGGAAGGCGGTTATCCCTTCGATATGCCCGAAGTACATCGTCCCATCGGGGCCTTTCGCCCACGCATGCTGCATGTATTCGAGTTGTCGAAGCCCGCTTTCGAGACCGTAATTGCGGTACGTGTCGCTGTCCGGATCGTACCAGCCAATGCCGTTATTGGTGGAGTACCAGAGCTTTTCCTCGTCGTCCACCATGACGCCGTAGACCGTCTCGTTCGGGAGGCCGGTTGCCCGATTAAGGTGACGCGTCACCTTACCCGTCGCGGCGTCGAAGCGGTCGAGGCCGATTATGGTCGCAACCCAGAGAACACCGGGCTCCGAAGGCCGCTCGACGAAACCCATGAGAGAGTTCGTTACTAGCGTCGTCGTATCGCGCGGATTGTGCGTGTACTGCGTGAACGACTCGTCCTCGTTCATCCGGAAAAGTCCGCGATCGAGCGTCGCCAGCCACAGGTTATCGGCGTGGTCATACCCCATGTACAAGATGTACCCCGGTTGGCTCTGGCTATCATCGGTCTGCAGGCTTACCGGCCGCGTCTTTTCGGTAGATGTGTCGAACTGGTACAGGCCGCCGGTTGTGCCCAGCCACAGCTTTCCGGGTGAACCGCGTACTTCGCGGATGACGTCGATCCTCTGCGGCGGAATCGACGTGCTGTCCCCCTCGATCCAGCGCCATTGCTTCCAGGCGTCTCGACGTTCGTCGTACAGGGCAAGGACGGCCGTGCTTCCAACCCACATGTTACCGTCGAGGTCTTGGAAGTGGGCATACATCGGTCCGCGCCCCGCCGCCGTGACATCGTTCTGGCTGGATTCCCAAACGCGCGTCTCGCCGGTGCGGGCATCGAGCTTCGTTAGGAAACGTCGCGAACCGGCGTCGTCCGACGCAATCCAGAGGGAACCCGACCGGTCAACGCTGATCCCCCACGGCGAAGTAGGAACGGGAACACCCAATCCGGCGCGCGTCGCGTCAATATTGACGAAGTCCAGCGACGCCGGGTTGAACCGACTCAATCCGTAACTCGTCCCGACCCAGATCTGCCCGGCGCGGTCGGTTCGTACCGAATAGATGTCGTCATGAACGAGGCTGTTAGGGTCGGCTCGATCGCGCCGGTACATCTGGACGTCGTGAGACAACTTGTTGAACCGGGCCAACCCCTTTCCGGATGTGGCCACCCACAGGATATCGTCGTCATTCGGATCCTGCGCGACGTCGAATACCGAAAACTCCCGACCGATCGATGAGTCGTCCGGAATGTAGCGGTCGTACTCGCCGGTCGCTTTGTCGAAACGGACGAACCCCTGTCCGGTGCCGATCCACAGAATCCCCGGATCCTGGGGAAACTCCCGGATCCGAAATACTTCCCCGGGCACTCCCACCTTCTGTCGTGTGGCGTAATCGGCGTTCAGTCCGGTGAGGTGATTCCGGAACGAACGTGTGGCTGCATCGATCTCGGCCAGGCCATTCTGCGTCCCGGCCCAGATGGTGTTGGCCTCGTCGATCGTCAGGGCGTATACCGCACCCGCCGGTATCATGGTCGAATCGGCGTCGTCGTGCTCCTCGCTATCCTCGTCTCCGTGCACCATGTGGGTAAACGTTCCCGTCTCCCGATCGAGAATGCTGATCCCTTCGCTCGTCGCAACCCATATAGACCCGTCGGCGTCTTCGACCAACGTATACACGCGATCAGACAGAATCGTCGTGGAATCCGACGGATCGTGCCGGTAGCGGGTGAACACGCCGGTCGATCGGTCAAGTGCGTTCAACCCCCCTAGTTCGGTAGCAATCCAAACGGTACCGTCACTGCTCTCGACAACGTCCTGGGTCCATCCGCTCGACAGGCTCGTTGAATCGAAGGGCGCCGGCAGATACACCTTCGTTTCGTAGCCGTCGAAGACATTCAAGCCGTCCTGAGTCGAGAACCACATATAACCCTGACGGTCCTGATAGATGCTGTTGACCGTGCCCTGCGACAGTCCGTTGCCCACCGTCATATTCTCGAACCTGACGGCCTGCCTCGTCTCGCGGGGGGCCTCGGGTAGACGCGGATGGATGTCCAGTACCTGTCCCTTCGAAACGGTCGGGGCGGCGCAAAGGAACCCCAGTACCAGAACGAGGAGTCCGAACCGTCGAAATGGTCCCGTGCTGTAGGAGACCTCGCAACGCAGGAAGTGATGGCCGAACCGCCGCGTGTTTGACAATGAGGCCGGGGTTACGCCGCGTACCCCGATTATGCACCCATTCATCATGTCGTTGTGTCGGGCACGACCTGGATCCTGCCTTTCCGTGTGTTGACGTCGATCGGCTTCGTGTCGATCAGGATAAGAGCCTCGACATCGCGTTCTTCGTCAACCACGAGGACCGTCTTCATGAATGGCGCCAGGTTGGTTGCGGTGCTGAGGATTCGCCAAAGATGGGCAATAGTACCGCGATTTGTGGTTTGCCGCAAGCGACTTGATTTTTAAGCAAATTAAGGTGGGGCAGCGCGAGGCGAGCGTGGGGATTTTCTTCAGCGAGGCGATCTAAAGCGATGACATCATGAGTGATCGCGTCGGCGAATCTGTCGAGCACGGATTTGCATAGCACGGCGACCGGCCTCGTCTGGCACCCAGATCGTTACGAAACAGGGCTCCGGACCCAAGGTTGTTCGCAGTGCACTATGCTCTGAACAAGTTCGGATTGCTATGAAATTCCAGATATTTGCGATCGCGCTCCTATTCGTTCTTGCCGCGTGCGACTCCACGGAGACCAACGGGGACGAGGGCCGCGTGATCGGTGACGGAAGTGGATCTTGCGATATCAGCGGTGAAACAATTGATGACGACCTGACGATCCAGCGCGATGCGACGTGCACGCTCACCAATGTGACCATCAATGGCAATGTGTTTATGCGTCGTGGTTCGATGCTGACGGCAAGCGGCATCGTCGTGGACGGAAACATACAGGCGGAAGGTGCCCTTAGCCTCGCCGTCTCCAGCGATTCTCGGATTGAGAGCGACATTCAGTTCGAGGACGGCGGTGATGTGGACGTACGCGACACATACATCGGTGGCAACCTCCAACTCGAGGATAATGTCGGCACCCTCACGGCCCGCAACAATACGATCGGCGGAAACCTGCAGGCCTTTGATAACGGGGGCGGACCGTTCACGTATTCCGATAACGTGATCGATGGTAACTTGCAGTGCACGGGCAACAACCCTGCACCAAGCGGGGAGGGCAATGTTGTCGACGGCAACAAGGAGGACCAATGTAGCGGTCTCTGACGCAACGCTCCATCAGGCGCCTATGACGCGCATCGACCATCATCACCTTGTCGCTGGGCATGCGCGAGTACGATCAGATCGCCGAATGGTACGCGGGGAGGTGCTGGCCCGTCAGCCTGTTCGAGCCGGCTCTTCCGTAATGGCTGATCGCCAGAGGGTTCAACCGGTCGGCAGTTGACGACGCGCGAGAGCAAGTCAACGCGTGTCCGGAATTGATTTAGGTCTCTTGACGAAACCCGACGATGATCGTGTCGTCTCCGGACACGGCGCGGAGGATCACTCCATCCGGCAGCGAGGCGAGCGTCCCCGTTTGTCGATCGACCTATCTGACTGCTGGGGGCCACGCGTACGCGGGATCGAACCCAATGATGGTCGTCCCGTCCGCCGAAAGGGCGCGAGGATCGAAGGTACCAAGGCCCTGGATGGGCTGAGCTGAGGCGTCGGATGCGCCCAGCAAACACATCAGGGAGAGCGCGGCGCAGGCAGAAAGCTAAGTCTGATAAAAAGGTAGTTCCGGTTGTGAAGATGGTCCTGCCGCCTCAGGAGCTTCCCAACGCGGCGCCTCACGATGCGTCCCCATAAAATCCCTCGCGTCTTCTAGGGCAACGGCGGGGCAGACCCTTCATCCGACAGTCAATGATTCTTCCAAAGATTCGCGATCCACGCTTTGTTACCATCCGGCGCGGAGGCACCCTCACAGACCATGACCATCGGCTGCTGGCGTTATGGGCGGCGGCGTGTGCTGAGCATGTTCTGCATCTGTTCGAAGATGCGCATCCATACGACGCGCGACCGCGCCGGGCGATCGAGATGATCCGTGCCTGGACGCGCCTGGAGACCAGGATGATGGAAACTCGTGCAGCCGGAGGCAGCGCCATGGCCGCAGCGAGGCCATTGAAAGGCGCGCCGCGGTTCGCCGCCTACGCTGCAGGGCAGGCCGCCGTCGTAGCGCACGTTGCGGCCCATGAGCTCGGCGCCGCCGCCTACGCCATCAAGGCCGTACGCGCGGCGGCACCCCATGGTAGCGAGGATGACGCGGGAAGATTGGAGTGCCGATGGCAACGCGAGCAGCTGCCACCAGAGATTCGCGAGCTCGTCCTCGACGATCAAAGGTTGCGCAATCACCTGTGTTGGCACGTATTCGATCCACTCCCATCTAATCCGGATGGGATTAAAGGCTCTCTGGTACCCAATGCGCAACCCGAACACTTAATCTAAGTATGGAGGTAACATGACCCTTGCCTGGTCCATTGCCGCCATTCACCTTCTCGCCCTCGTCATCGGCTCGGCGGGGATCGGAATCCGCGCGTTCGCGCTTCGGCGGATCGACACGGATCCCGGGAGCCTGAAGACGGCCTTCGTTGGCGATTCGCTCTGGGGCATTGCGGCTATCCTCTGGATCGGCAGCGGCATCTGGCGCGCATTCGGCGGGCTGGAAAAGGGAACGGCCTATTATCTGGGCAGCATCGCCTTCTGGCTCAAGGTGATGCTGCTGTTCGGCATCCTGCTTCTCGAGATGCGGCCGATGCGGACGCTCGTTGGATGGCGCATTGCCAACTCTCGCGGCGGCGACATCGACCTTTCTCCGGCCCGGACACTCGCCCGTGTGAGCACGATCCAACTGGTCATGATCTCCATCATGGTCCTCCTGGCCACGGCCATGGCCCGCGGACTATTATCGTAGAACTATGAGTATCAAGCGGATGGACAATGTCGGCATCGTGGTCGAGGACCTCGACGTCGCCGTCGAGTTTTTCACCGAACTCGGCCTTGAGCTGGAGGGGCGCGCGCCAATCGAAGGGGATTGGGCCGACGGCGTCACCGGTCTGCACCGTCAGCGGGTCGAGGTCGCCATGATGCGGACGCCGGACGGCCACAGCCGCCTCGAGTTGTCCCGATTCGTCGCCCCACCTGTGATCGCCGACCATCGAAACGCGCCGGTGAACGCGCTGGGTTACCTGCGCGTCATGTTCACCGTCGAGGATCTAGACGATACGCTCGCCCGGCTCCGTAAGCACGGCGCGACGGTCGTCGACAGAGTGGTCCAATACGAGGACCAGTATCGGCTATGCTACATCCGCGGGCCCGAGGGAATTCTAATTGGCCTCGCCGAAGAGCTCCAATAGCTCTCGCTCCCGAGCCCGCTTACCACCGCGCCGCTCGATCTCTGGAGTTACCCGCCTCGCGAATCGAGGAATCCGTTTACATCTAGCCAGTGAACGAAAGCATCGAACCAGCGATTGCTGGTTCGGTCCGGATTCCCGAGCCCGAAACCGTGGCCGCCGTTCTGGTACAGGTGAAATTCGACGGGCCGGCCCGCATCGAACCAGGACTTGATCACGCCGAATTGGCCACGGAAGAGGAAATCATCCGAGGCGATGACATTGAACATGGGCGGGGCGTCTTCGGGCACCTCGACCGGACCCATCCCGCCATAAATCGGACCGATGAAGGCGAGGTCCATGGTCTCGGAGTTGAGCGTGGAGTGCATCGTGAGGCCCGCGCCGGCCGAGAATCCGATCATACCGATGCGATCCGTATCGACGCCCCATTCCTCGGCCCGCTCGACGATCATAGCATACGCGGCCTCCGCATCCTCAAGCTGATTGGATAGATCCCAACGCGGCGGCCTCGGCCGTGCTTCGCCATCCGAACGATTCGATGAATCGGAAGCGGCCGCAAACATCCGATTCATGCCGTCACTGAATTCGTCGAGGGATTCCGGGGTCGGCTGGAGGCGGTATTTGAGCACAAAAGCGGCGATTCCATGCTCCACGAGCGCCTCGGCGACTTCCCAGCCCTCGTTGCCCATCGACAGCCACCTGAATCCGCCTCCGGGTGCCACGATGACGGCCGCACCGTTTGCCTTGTCCGGCTCCGGCAGGAACGGCGTGAGGGTCGCGGTGGATACGTTGCGAGCCATCGGGTCGCCCCACTGTCGAAACCAGCTCTCCGGCGCCGTCTGACCTTCGACGCCACCGGTACCGAGTGGGATGGCATTCGGCTCCGGCGGGGCTTCGAGCGGATAGATCGTTCCATCCTGAGCCGTAGCCGATGCCGGCAGAATCATCGCCGCTACGGCGAGGACGAGTGCAAAAGCCTTGATAACCGTTCTGGTCCAGTTCATGCGACTTGGTCCGGGTTTGGTGACGGGTGATTGGAATGTGGAAGGCTGATCGTGGCATGCGGCTCGCGCGGTCCGCACACGTCGAACGCAGGGCGGACGACGCGTGCGCCGGCTAAGGCAGGGACCGCACGATGTCGTTGGCGGCGTTTGCGACGAAGATGTAGAGGGGTGCCAGCGTAATTACATATTCTCCCTCATACCAGAGGAACGGCCAATCCGTCTTCATCTCCGGAAAATCCGGGGGGATGATCACGATGCCGGGTACGATGCCGCCGGGAATGAACGAGTAGTCGGCCCGATTGGCGCCGTAAGCGGCGGTGTGACTGCGGCCTCCGATGCCGGACACCATCGAAATGTTTGACGCAGGGTGCGTGCCGAGCACATAGTTGAGCGCGCGCAGCGTGTGCTCCCCACTCACGAGGTCGGGAAAGGCCTTGTGGAGGATGTAGCTGTTCATCCCGAATCGCAGCACGGCTCCGCTGCCTCCCCAGCCGCCCGTCGTGATCGGTACGCCGAATGGATTCTCGGAGGCGACCGCTTCGACTTGCTCCGCCGCCGCACGGACGGCAGCCTCGACATGCTGCCGATAGGCTTCATCCATGTACGGCATGGCGCGTACGGCCAGTGTGGAGATCCACATGAAACGCTCCTCCATCTCGGGCCACATCTCAGCAAGCCGGTCAGCGTACTTCTGCTCGCCTTGCGTGGTGATGAGCAACTCGACCGTGGCCTTCAACTCTTCCACGAAGAGGGGTCCGCCGGTGGTGTTGCCGAATTGAAAGGGGATGGGATCGTCACGGGCCGCTTCCTCATCCCACACGCGGACGGCGGTTTCGAAGGCCTCCCGGGCCAGGTCGTCGTCGAATCCGCGCAGGGCGCGACTGGCCGCCGCAAGCGCCGCAATCGATCCGTAGTCGAGCGGCGTCGATTTGTTCGTGAACGCCCAGCGATCATCCGGACGCCCCGATCGATTGCCATCCACCTCGAGACTGTCGAGCGACGGGTCGTAGATGAGGTTGTCCGTCATGGTCATTGCATCGCCGAGGTGCGTGTACTGGGCGAGGGTCGGCACGATGATGCCGTTGATCGCGTGGCCAACTGCTCGGTAGTGGGCGAGAAGCTGCAGCGTGCCGTGCTTGATCTGCTGGATGGCATCCGGGACGCCGTCAGGCCGGCGCAGGTCGACGTAGCGGTTCTCGGGCTCCACCGTCGTCTCATCCCAGTCGATCCCAAAGGTCTCGTAGGCGAGCACGAGGTCGGACACCGTCGCGTACTGGCTCTGCGTCCTGATGTCGTAGTCGCCCGCGTCGTGCCAGCCACCG
Organism: uncultured Rhodothermales bacterium; assembly: GCA_965651265.1. Taxonomy (GTDB): domain Bacteria; phylum Bacteroidota; class Rhodothermia; order Rhodothermales; family VXPQ01; genus CBFGRV01. Next base: position 18,969 of record CBFGRV010000031.1, on the reverse strand, counting down.
ACGTTGAGCCCGGGAATGTGCTCGAACGGCTCGTACTGCGTATCCGTGGTCGGCCCCTGCTTGTACAGGTCGAAATGAAGATGATCGGTCGGCGCCTGCAGGGCATCATCGAGATGCCCCGGACCGTGCCAGACGCGATACCGGTCGTTGACGAACATGTGATCCATCTGGACCGGCATGAACGTATCGAGGGTAGACGACCAGATCGGTGGTCCGTAAACATCCTCGGCGATCCGGAAGGGACCCGTAGTGACCTCATCGAGCTCGATCACATAAAGCCCCGGCGTGGTGATGTCGCTGAAGTCGAACGTCGAATAATGGTATCGCAGATACTTGCCCCAGGACGTTGTCGAATCGGATTTGCGCACTTCCCGGCGACCATCGGGCATGATCTGCAAGAGACGCACTGAGCCCTCCATCCTGGATCCGGTTTCGATGACCGCCACTTTGGTTTGATGGGGATAGTAGCCCGCCTGCGAGTGGGCGATCACCGGAGGGCGTGTCCAGCCGGGAATTCGATGCGGCGTAACGAGCCATTCGATCACCCTTCCCGATTCGCCGCGGGGAAGGAGGCTGCGGACGACGAACCAGCCGTTTTGCGCCTTGTTGCGTCCGTCATAGAGGGAGAGCAGAGCGCCGCGGCCATCGATGGTCACACGCCGCTCCGGATCCTCCGGCGCCAGTATGAGCGTGTTGCCTTCCGCGAGCGGCATGGGTTGCGCGGTGTTCCAGGTGTTGACCGGCGACGAGAGGCCGAGATGTACATCGCGAACCGGCTCCATCGGCCCGATGGGGTGGCGAGGAACGAGTCCGGACTGATCGTCGGCCAGATATGACTTTCCGAAGTATGCCGCGGGCAAGAACTCCAGGTTGAGCCCGGCCTGCCCTTGCAGGCTCTCCGGCAGCGGCTCGTCGAGCTCGACGCTCATCAGGAAGCCATCCCCCTGGGGCTCAACCACGATCCGATATTCGAAATCGTAGTCGGAATAGGCGAGCGAGGCGACGATGCGATGCGCAGCAGTGTCGATCGTCGCTCCCCTGAATTCCGGGACGGGATCCCACTGTTCCGGACTGGTTGACAGTCTGACGTCCCCATTCGTGGCCGTCCGCACGTCGTGGTGGATCAACTCGACACCACTCACTTTTTCGTCGCCGAAGTACCCGTCGTACCAACTGCTGAAGACGACTACATCCAGCCCATTGCTCTTGAAATAGCCGGCGTCCGCATCAAGATGGAGGGTCGGCTCCTGGGCATACGCGGTCATTGCGGCAACACAAAAAAAGGGGAGGGGGAGCAGCGTCAGGCCGTATTGCATGCGCACAGGATGACGAATCGCTGAAAGTGGTCGGATGAGGAGCAGCTCTCGACCAAAAGCACTCCCTGCCCATCGCAGTATACAAAATTTAAAACGTTTCATAGGACTGTTTGAATGTTTCAAACCTTAATCATATGTTCACAGAGGCGAATTGTGGGCCCAGGCCGAGCGGCCGCACCGGGTCACGCCGATCACCCAAGCGGATCACCATTGTGCGATTTGAAAATGACCGCACTTGAAGATTTTCATCCGTAGGCAATGGAGGCTACGTGGATGTCACGTGTTACCGACCACGCTAGCAGGCCGGCAATCGGAGGCAGCGGCCTCGGTTTGCTCCTCGCGATCTTCTTTCTCATCGGAAGCGCCGCCGCTCAGAACAATGTCAACGGCAGCTTTGAGCTGACCGACGTCGGTGAGGTCACAGATCTGGCAGCCGGCGTCGAAGGCTGGGTGTTGAACGTCGGCGGCAGCGTCGTTGAGGCTCCGGTATTCGAAATCGTAGGGGAGGGGGCCCAGGATGGGGAGAAGGCGCTCGCCGTAACCGTCAACGGGACCGGTAACAATGCATGGGATATCGAGGCCACGGCTTTTCCCATCACGGTCGTGCCCGGAGAATCCTACACGTACTCCATATGGGCTCGCGCTGAGGAAGCGGGCCCGACCGTCAGCTTCACGATTGGTAACCAGTCATTCTCGGAGTATGGCCGGCTCGGGGACCGCACCATCTCGACGGAATGGCAGGAGTTCACGTTCAGCTTCACGATCACCGACAACGAGACCGAGATTCGGGCGCCAGTCCATTTCAGCTACGCGGGCAACGTCGGCAATACGATTTACATCGACAATCTGACGATCGTAAACCCGAATGCCGGCATTCCCGCCGTCATCGTCGAGGCCGAATCCGGTACGCTGGGCGAAGGGATTCTGACGGATACCGATGAGGACGACGGCGCAACCTACATCACGGCCGCCGAAGATGTCGTCGATGGCAGTTTTCCTGGTGAAGGGCGGACGGCCAGCTACGAAGTCACCTTCGAGCAGCCCGGCTGGTACGACCTTTATGCACGCGTCTATGTTGGTCCGGCCTCCTACGACGACGACAGCTTCTTCTATGCCGATTCTTTCGGCGTCAAGGACCCCACCTCACCGGAAGACTGGATCAATGCGAATCAACTTGCTGCGGCCGGTTTCAATGAGCCGGACGATTTCGTCACCGGTGTAGGAGGCCTGGGAGCTGGCGTGTGGAAGTGGGTGAACCTGTCCGAGAACAGCTTCAACAATGTCCCCTCAGACTCCTTCTACGTCACTCCGGAGAATCTCACGGTCACGTTCCAGGCCGGCATGCGGGAGGATGGCCTCCTCATCGATAAGTTCGCGTTCGGCCAGTCCGATCTGTTTTACACGGTAGGCAATCTCGATAATGGTGAACCGGGCTCGCGCGACATGGGAGAAGGCCCGGAGTTGCCCGAAGTACCACTGGCAGATGGCTTCGATAAGTTTCTGGGCAACATCTACAGCAATCCGCAGCTCGAGAATTTCCTCTACTACTGGAATCAGGTCACCCCGGAGAATGCCGGCAAATGGGGGAGCGTCGAGCCCGTCCGCGACACGTTCAATTGGGCCGAGCTCGATGCCGCCTATGCCTTGGCGAAGGACAACGGCCTACCATACCGCTATCACGTGCTCGTCTGGGGTGCCCAGCAGCCGGGCTGGATCTCGGAGCTCCCACCCGCCGAGCAACTCGAGGAGATCGAAGAATGGTTCCAGGCCGTGGCCGAGCGCTATCCGGATATCGACTACCTCGAGGTCGTCAACGAGCCACTGCCCGGTCACAATCCTCCCGACGGACAGTTCGGTCGGGCCAATTATATCGAGGCGCTCGGGGGCGCGGGCGAGACGGGCTGGGACTGGGTGATCAAGGCCTTCGAGATGGCCCGGGAGATCTTCCCCGCCGAGACCAAGCTGATGATCAACGACTTCGGAATCTTGAGCAGCACGGCATCGGCGCAGCAATACGTCGAGATCATCGAGCTGCTACAGGAGCGCGATCTGATCGACGCGATCGGCGTGCAGGGCCACGCATTCTCAACGACTCCGGGGGCTCCGATTACCGCAGTCCTCGACATCCTCGGTGAGACCGGCCTGCCGGTTCAGGTGACGGAGATGGATGTCGACGGCAATCCCAACGAATCGCCCTTCGTGACACCGGCGCAATCCGATCAGGCTCAGCTCACATCCATGCAGCGGATCTTCCCGGCGATCTGGGAGCACCCGAGTGTCATAGGGGTGACCATGTGGGGATGGCGGCCGGGCTTGTGGCGGACGGACCAGGAGGCTTACCTCGTCCGAAATAACGGTGAGGAGCGCCCGGCGCTTCAGTGGCTGCAGGAATACCTGACTGAACAGCGGTCCGTCGATGTCGAGAGGCAGCTGGAGGTACCCATGACGCTAACGGTCACGTCCAGCCCGAATCCATTCTCCCGTGTTGCCCACATTCGATACGTCCTTCCCCGGAATGCCGACGTGACGCTTCAGGTCTACGACGTAACCGGGCGCCTGGTCAGGACCCTCGTCTCCGGTCTCCAGACGGCCGGAAATCACGAAGTGTCCTTTGATGCGAGCGGCCTCGCGAGCGGCATCTACCTCTACAGACTCGAAGCGGATCAGTACATGAAGACCGGAAACATGGTGCTGGCGAAATAGCCCGAGAAAACCATCCCTAAACGACGTTTATGCAGCCTAGAACGCTTCTTGCGCTTGCGCTCCTGGTAGTAATGGGCGCCGTTCCGGCCTATGCACAGACCGGGCGCATCGTTGGTATTGTCACTGACGCGGGAAACGGTGATCCCCTGCCGGGGGCCAACGCGATCGTCCAGGGAACGAGTATTGGCGCTGCCGCCGACTACAACGGCCGTTTCATCATTCCGAATGCCCCTGCCGGCGAGCGAACGCTGGTAGTTTCCTACGTCGGATATGATCAGAGAGCAATCCCGGTCGCTGTCGTTGCCGGGGAGGAAATCTCGGTAGAGGTCGAACTGTCGTGGGCAGGTGTCGAAGGCGGAGAAATCCTGATCACCGCCCAGGCGCAGGGACAGCTCCAGGCCATCAATGAGCAATTGAGTGCCCGGACCATCTCCAACGTCGTCTCGGCGGAGCGCATCCGTGAGCTTCCCGACGAGAGTGCGGCGGCAGCGGTGAGCCGGCTTCCCGGGGTTTCCCTCCAGAACGGCGACCAGATCGTCATCCGGGGCATCGAGGCGAAGTACAACACGGTGGCGGTCAACGGCGTCCAGCTTCCGTCGACGACGACGAACCGGACGACCGGTCTCGGTTTCGTTTCGGCCAACATGCTCTCGGGCATCGAGGTGTCGAAGACCCTGACCCCGGCGATGGACGCCAACAGCATCGGCGGCAACGTCAACCTTCGCCTGCGCGAGGCCCCCGAAGGGCTGCACTACGATGCCATGTTCCAGGGTGATTACAACACTCAGGATCGTACCTCGGACAACTATCGCATCTGGGCCAGCATCAGTAATCGCTTCATCGATGGTCGCCTGGGTGCATTCGTTCAGGGCAATGCCCGTCGGTTCAACGGCGGGGGCGACATCGCGTCGGCGACATGGCAGCCGCTTCCGCAGGCCGATCCAGTGGCGGGTAGACGCCCGTACGGATTGAGTCAGTACGATCTGCAGGATCAGATCAACGTGGATAACGAGTACGGTGCGAGCATCCTGCTCGATTACCGGCTCTCGAACACCGGAAAGCTAATCTTCCAGAGCGCATACTCGTCGGAGGACTTCGACAACGTCAGCTTCATCGACCGGATGTTTCTGACTGCGGGAAATCGGGAGTTCCGCATTCAGAGGTCGATTGGAAGCCGGTACCTCCTCGTGAACTCACTCCAGGGTGATCATGAGCTCGGGCCTGTTGGTGTCGACTGGTCGCTTTCCCATTCGTCGAGCCGGAGGGAGGATGACCTGGGGTACGAGACGGCCTTCATAGGGACGGCCTACTTCGAAGGTAAGACCCTGCCGAACTGGACGTCCGAAGACCAGGTCTTCAACATCGAGCTCATGGAAGGGAATCCCGGCGCGGTGGGGGATGGATTCACGAACTACGAAGACTTCGGCGAGCGACGGTTGGTTGGCGCCCTCAACCTCACCGTGCCGTTCTCGGCGGGATTCCTTGTTGGAGAGCTCGCAGGGGGCGGAAAATACACGCGGCTCAACCGAGATCGCGATCTCCTCCAGTATTACCGTCGTCTTGCCGACGGCGGTGGTCAGAACACAGGCGCTGCCGAGTACCTTCAGAGCATCGGCGCCGATCCAAATGCCGCTCTCCAGTTAAACGTCTTCCATGACGCAGAATACATGGATGAACGCGGCTCGTACTACCTGGATGGCCGGTGGCCGTTCAGCGGCGCGCTGAAGGTTGATTATCTGGACAACTACTTTCGCCTCGCTCAGACCGGTTGGCAGACGCCGGCGCTCGCACAATCCAACCGTTTCGACTACGTCGCGGAGGAAGAAGTCGCCGCCGCCTACATCATGGGCGATTTCAACATCGGGCGATACCTCAACCTGTTGGGCGGCGTACGATATGAGAAGTTCAGCTTCGACAACAAAGCCCCCTTCGTAAACCAGACGCTCTACGACGGGCAGGGAGATGTCCGTGACACGCTGAGGGTGGATAGGTCGATGGGCGAGTGGTTTCCGAACGTTCAACTTCAGATCGAGCCAACCAGCTGGTTCGACATCCGACTCGCCTATACCAAGGCGACATCACGTCCGGATTACCAGTTCTTGCTACCTAACACGTGGGTCGACTCAGGAGAGCGGGGCCAGGCCGGCAACCCAAATCTCCGACCCACTATTGCGCACAGCCTGGACGCCTACTTCTCGTTGCATTCCAATCGCGTGGGTCTATTCACGTTCGGAGTCTTCACGAAGAAGCTGATCGACGTGATTCGTCCGGTTTCGATCCAGCGTCGTACCCTCGAAAATTTTGAGGGTACGTACTGGGCACCGGTCAATGCAGGTTATGCCGAGTGCTCGGACGGACGCGTACGCATCTCCTGCGAGGACACGAACGGCGACGGCGTCCCCGACGGCCAGCTCGTGCCGGACATCAATCCCGTCGGCCTCATCGAGACCTATGTCAACAACCCGTACGACGGACGGATCAACGGCTTCGAGGTCGACTGGCAGACCAACTTCTGGTATCTACCCCGGCCTCTCAACAGCCTGGTGCTCAACATCAACTACACCAGGTTACACTCCGAGATGGACTACCAGTCAATTTTCCTCACACAGGAGCCGGGTTGCACGTTCTTCTGCGACATCGTCCAAGTCGACACCCTCCGGAAAGGTCGGCTCTTCCAGCAGGCCGACAACGTGGTAAACGTTGCCCTTGGCGTCGACATCGGCGGGTTCTCAGGGCGGATATCCTTCAGGTATCAGGGCGAAATTCTGGCGGGCCTCGATCAACGCGATCCGGCGAACGATACCTTCGCCCAACCGGTCTACGCCTGGGACTTCTCCCTTCGCCAGCGACTTCCCCTTCCTGGACTCTCGCTGTTCTTCAACGGCGTCAACGTCACCCATCCCGCGGGCTACAACAACCGCTCGCTGGTTGTCGGGCCCGACGCAACAGGGGTTACTAACGCAACGACTCAGATATCATACTACCCGCGTCGCTTTCAGCTAGGTATCAGATATAGCCGGTAAGGATGAACTCCGGAAGAGGCGTCAAGCGCCCTTCGAGGAACGAACACGCAATCCATCAACGAACCACTTAGCAGGTACTCCCATGACTCGAAAGCTACTAATCTGTACGGCGCTCCTACTCGCCACGTACGGGGCGGAGGCGCAGCCTCTGGAGGACTTCGTCCTCGAAGTGCGCGGAGACACGTTAGTCATTGCCGACTTCTTTGACGCCGGTGGCACGGCCAGTACGCTGGGTGCGGTCATTCAGGCCGACACAGAGGCCGGAAACGTACCGGAAGGCCGCGTCTATTTGCTGCATGCCGGATCCAACGGCACACTTGAATCGGGCAATATGGCCCTCTATCTCTTTGATGCCGCCATACCCGAGCAGGGCCGCCCGCTCAACATTGTGGGAGAGTTCTGCGGCTTGATGGTGCAGGGGGATGATCCCAATTGCCGACCACCGACGATCGCCGGGTTCCAGGACGCCTCGAACAACCCCGTCCTCGCCACGATCGCGATCAGTCATGACCTGACGATGAAGAACATCCACTTCACGAGTGCCCACACACAGGGCCAGGCGAACTGGAGCTTTATCGACGTCAATGGCGACAATCTTACGGTGACCTGGGAGAATGTGCTCGGCGAGCACAACCGCTGGGTGTGGATCAACTCGAACGACAACCCCGGCACGACGCTGATCATCAAGGACAGCTACTTCCTCAATGCCACCGATCAGCCCTCCCGCCGGAATGGCGGCGTGTACGACGCGGTCGGCGTCCCGACGGAGAGCGTCTGGGTGGAGAATACTACCCACGTCCAGAACGCGGGTATGCAGTACAAATTCCGCAACTTCGCTCCGTCCAGTGTGGTGTTCAACCACAACACGTTTGTCAACGCTGCGGGGCAGATTTTCCTCGGTTTCGGATACCTCACCCACTTCGTCGCGACGAATAACCTGTTCGTCAACAGCAACTTCCAGCCGTACTATCCCGGCCTTGACTACACGGAGATGTACGGCGAAGAAACGGCCGTCGAGGACTTCCTCCCGCACGGCATCATCAACGTGGACTATCTCCCGAAGGATGAACAGGGGAATACGTACGCGAATACAGCGGCATCGTGGCCGGAACCCGAGCCGTTCGAAGAGGCCGACCGGAAGATCCTCGTCGATCTGAACGCCGCTTACTGGGATGACCAGTTGCTCGAGATCCCGGATGCCTTGAACACAGCGGGTATTGAAGGCGACGTTTGTGAAGCCGACAACTGCGTGACGGGCGATCCCTCTCTCAACTGGACGACGCAGGCGATCCTCGCCAATGACCGAACGATGGCCATCTTCAACGACGATGACCAGTTCCCGCTCGTTACCTGGGGCACGTGGTACCAGGACGGCGATCCGGGCTTCGTAAACGGCCCCGGCATGGTCCAGGCGCTCTACAATTGGGGCTACGATGCCGCCAATAGCGGTATCACGGTGCAGGAGCTCATGCCGAAGGTCCGCACCGCAGGAAACGAAGCCGGCAATGAGATCGATGACGAGGACACCAACAACTGGATCGTGTTCGACTGGCCGGTTGCCGTGAATCTGTCCTACACGAATGCGACATACCTGCAGGGGGGCCTCAACGGATACCCGATCGGCGACCTTAACTGGTTCCCGGCCGAGAAGGAGAGCTGGTTGGCGCAGCGCGACGCCGAATATGCGGCGATCGAGGCAGCCGTTGATGCCGGCACGACCGTGACGGCCATCGAGCATGTGAATGCCGAGCTACCGACGTCCGTTCAGCTCGACCAGAACTATCCGAACCCCTTCAATCCGTCGACCACTATCCGTTTCGCGCTCGATGTCCCGCACGACGTTGAGCTAGCGATATACGATGTTCTGGGCCGCCGCGTCGCGACGCTCGTAAATGAGCATCTGGCTGCGGGCACCTACGAGGTCGATTGGGACACCCGAACCGGGTTCGAGCTTGCAAGCGGCATGTACATCTACACGCTTCGCGCGGGCGATTTCGTCGAATCAAGACAGATGGTGCTCACGAAGTAAGGGCCCATGCCTGAATGAGCCGTGTGGCTCCCTCCGAGGACCCGGGGCTGCGGCGGGGTTGGCTGCGGTCCCGGGTTCTTCTGTTTCGGCGAGCAAAAATCCATCAACGGATAGGATATGAGGATCATCACCATATTTGCCGCGCTCGCCGCGTGCGGTGTGATCGGCGTCGCGGGGCAGGCACAGCCGACCCGACACGTCCTCGCGGAGGTCGAATCACGGGAAATCACCCTCAGCGAGCTGGCGGATTACATGGAGGGCCGGGTCTACCTGTACCTGTATCCCGACCGCGCGGAGGCGTATCGGCGGGCTCTCGACGATTTGATTACGGACAAGCTCAAGCGGATCGACTTTTTCGAGTCCGGCCTGGCCCGCGAGGATTCGATTATAGGCTCCCTGCAGAGGATTGTGACGGAGGAAATGGTGCTGGCTTATGCCCAGGAACGCTATGAAGGCCGCTACCTGAACGAGCAAACGATTCGAAATGAACATGAGAGCATGGGGCGGGTCGTTTTTTATCGCCAGATCGTATTGCGAAAGCCGCCGGCGGCCTCCGATCCGGAACTCGAGTCCCTTCGGGCTACCGTTCACGAAATTCGGGAAAGGATCGATGCAGGTGTGCCCTTCGATTCGCTCATCGATCGGTATTCGGCAACAGCGAGCATGGGTGGACACGCGCCCATACGGTTGACCTGGGCTCAGACCGTCCGAAGTCCACGCGATTATATCCTGTTCCATCTGTCACCCGGCGACGTTCGGAGCTTCGAAGGTCCCGATCGATTCACGATCACCCGCATAGAGCGGATCGAGCGGGTCGAGCCGCCGTCCCTCGAGGTAGCTCGCGAAAGGATTGTCGAGGCACTTCATGCACGCCATGCCGCCCACGCCACGCGCGCCTTTCGCGAGGAATGGAATGCCGCGGTGGATAGCCTTTCGCTCCGGTGGGATCCGTCTGGCCTTCAACAGGTGGTGGACTGGTCGAATACGGAGGGATTTTTTGAGGGAGATGGTGACGCGATGGTCGAACAGTACCTTCGCGATCATGAAGACGCGATGGTGCTGGCGGATGAACACGGTGTCATAAGGCTGAGTGATATCCCGGATATCATCAACAACGTATTGACATTGGAGGCATCCGGTGGCCATTCCAGAGAATTGATCCAGGACTATCTGCTCGAAGCCGTACGTACGAAGAGAATAGCTGATCGGGCACGTGCGGTCGGAGTGCAAAACAAGGTATGGGATGCATACACACCGAGTCAGCCACTCGCGCAGGCATTCGTTCGGATCTATAATGAAGTAAACATCAAGAACAAGATTCCGAGACCCGAGAATGATGCTCTTCTGGCTTTCTATGAAGCGCATCACGACTCGCTGTTCTATCAGCTTTCAAGAGTCAGTACGGAAATCATCGTCCGAAAGGACGAAGAGGAAATCACCGCGCTATTGGAGAAGGTGAAGGCGGGTGCATCATTCGCGGAGGTATCCAGCCGGCGGCTGATTCGATCTTTCCAGCGGTCGCGAGACGGCACGATCGAGGTACTCAACACCCGGGAGCCGCCCTACCTGGGCGAGGTCGCCTTGGGGTTGCAGGAAGGAGAAATCGCCGGACCCATCGCCTACGATGATGCCAAGGAAGGTCGCGTCTACGCCATCGTGCGGGCCATGCGGCGGCTCGAAGCGCGGCAGCTGTCTTTCGACGAGGCCCGAGAGCGCGTGAAGGAAGCGTTCCTTGCACATCACGAGGCTCGACTTGCCGAGGAAATCGCCTCCGACCTAAGGAAGAGATATCGAGTCACCGTCTACGGTGATGTATTGGCGCAGTTGACGGACGAGTCACGGTAGCGCGCGAAGTGCGCATATGCATCGAAATACATGATCCCCAAATTCAGTCTGATGATTCGACTCTTCGCCGCCTTCGTGCTCCTCGCTTTAGGTTTGCCTGCTTCGGTTTTGGCCCAATTCGGGCCTGTCGCGGCGATGCCGGGCGTTGAGATCCAGAGAATGGCGAACATTCCTACAGGAGGTTTTTCGGTAAATCGTCATCCCGTCCGCATCGCACAGAACCCGATGGACGGGGCGCTCTATGCGCTGGCTACGAGCGCCCCTGACGGTCGCGACGTCCCGGCCACAAGTATCGTATATCGTCTCGATCCGGCGTCGGATGGCACGCTTGAGCCGGTCTCGGTGTTGACCGACGCCGATCATGGCACTCCACGCCCTGTCGGCATGGCGTTCGGACCGGACGGATCCCTCTATCTGGTCGGTAACGCCGAGGTCGGGGAGACACAAACGCAGATCGTACTCCGGCGGGGCACGCCTGATGGAGATGAGTGGAGCTGGACGACGGTCGCCACTTCGGAGCCGTATCTCCTGAGCTACACGTATTTCGATCACCGGGCCAACGCAATAATCGTCACGCCGGACGGCTCCACACTCATCGTCAACTCCGGCTCACGAACGGACCACGGCGAAAGCTACAACGGTGTTCGGGAGGAAGGACTCACGTCGGTGCTGCTCAAGATTCCGGCTGATGCAACGGATCTCGTACTTCCGAACGACCGCACCGCGTTGAAGGCGGCCGGATACGTCTTCGCCGAGGGCAACCGGAATACCTATGACTTCGCCTTCGCGCCGAACGGCGACCTGTTCGGCACAGACAATGCGGGCGATCGCGACGATCCGGGTGAACTGAACTGGCTGAGAGAGGGCGAGCACTACGGCTTTCCGTGGCGCATCGGAGGCAACGATACACCCATGCAGTTCGAGGGCTACGATCCGTCCGAGGATCCGCTCCTCCCGGCGCCCTGCAATCCAAACAATGCCGACACGGGCTGCTATTTCAGCAACGACCCAGACTATCCGGGCCCGCCTGAGGGTGTCATCTTCGCCGAGCCCATTCCGAATTTCGGGCCTTATGCCGACAAATTCCTCGACCCGGTGACCGGCGTCGTCCGGGACGCGAGCGACGAAGACACGACGATCACCACCTTTTCCGGGGGGCGTTCCCCGCTCGGGCTCGTTTTTGACGCGGATTCCCTGCTGGCAGAACCACTGACAGGCGGCGCATTCATGCTCAGCTTCGCCGGCGCAATGGGTGGATTTCCGGAGGATGGGCAGGATCTGGTCTTCCTCGATCTCGAGAAAGGCGAGAGCGGATACACGGTTGCCACCGAGCTCGTGGCCAGCGGCTTTGAACACCCAATCGACGCGGTTCTGGTGGGCGACACCATCTACATCATCGAGTACGGCCAGTGGTTCGGAGCGGGCGGATCGCGCGGCGTGTGGGCGGTGACGCTTCCGTCGGGTACGGGTATCGCCATCGAAGACCGTGCTGTCGCCTCGACTGTCCGACTCGATGCGTACCCCAATCCGGCGAGCGACATCCTCACGATCGCCTATGAAACCGACAGGAGGCAGTCATCCGTCCAGATAGAAATTATCGACGTACTCGGTCGCGTTGTCCGATCGTTCTCACCCCAACCCGGACGCGGGCGTATAGCCGTTCCCACCGAAGGGCTCGGATCAGGTGCTTACGTAGCCCGGCTCAGAATGGGAGCACAGGAGGTATCGGGCATCTTCACAGTGGTTCATTGAACCGGTTACATGGGGCAAGCACTTGTTTAAACAAATTGAATGGTTCAATCACTGAGCGTAACTTGTTCAAACAAATCTAAACAGCCAATGAAGCGGATACTTCGGTGTCTGACCGCGTGTGTCATCCTGCTCGTAGTAGGCAACAATGCCCGCGCGCAGGACGAGCGCCCGTTGAGACTCGTCGTGAACGCCGACCAGGGTGAACACACCATTAGCCGGCACATCTACGGCCACTTCGCGGAGCATCTAGGGCGCGGCATCTACGACGGGTTGTGGATCAAGGATGAGGCCGGCGAGTGGCACTACAACGAGCCGGTTATCGAAGCACTCCGCAAGATTCAGATCCCCAACCTCCGCTGGCCGGGCGGCTGCTTCGCAGACTACTATCACTGGAAAGACGGCATCGGACCGAAGGAGGATCGGCCGACCATCGTCAACACATTGTGGGGCGGAGTCACCGAGGACAACAGCTTCGGCACGCACGAATTCATGGGCCTTGTCGAGCGCCTGGGCACCGAGCCCTTCATTGTGGGCAACGTCGGGAGCGGGACGGTCCAGGAGATGGCCGACTGGTGGGAGTACATGAGCTTCCCCGGCACGAGCCCGATGGCCGACTGGAGGCGCGAGAACGGGAGGGAGGAGCCCTGGGGTGTGCGGATGTGGGGCGTCGGCAATGAGAGCTGGGGCTGCGGAGGCAACATGCGTCCCGAGTACTACGCCGACGTGTACCGCAACTTCGCGGCCTTCTTGCGGCCGTATGGAGGTGTCACTCCGTATCGCGTCGCCACCGGCGCGGCCGGCGGCGATTACAACTGGACGGAGGTCATGATGCGCCAGGCCGGCGACCATATGGATGCCATCGACCTTCATCACTACACACTCGTCGGAAGCTGGAGCAAGAAAGGTCACGCCACGGAGTTCGGAGAAGCGGAGTGGTTCGAGCTGATGCAGAAGGCCACCGAAATCAAGACGCTGGTCGAGCAGCACTCGGAGATCATGGATCGCTACGATCCGGAAAAGCGCGTCGACCTCATCGTCGGAGAATGGGGGGTGTGGCACGAGGTGGAGGAGGGAACGAATCCGGGCTTCCTCTACCAGCAGAACACCATCCGCGACGCACTCGTCGCCGCGTATCATCTCGACGTTTTCAACAACCACGCCGAGCGTGTCCGCGGCGCAAACATCGCGCAAACGGTGAATGTGCTTCAGGCGATGATCCTGACGCGGGGCCCGGAGATGATCCTGACCCCTACTTACCACGTTTTCGAGTTCTACACCGTTCATCACGATGCCACGCTGCTTCCCATCTCGCTGGAAGCAGGCGAGTATTCGTACGGCGACCAGAACATCCCGGCGCTGAGCGCGTCGGCTTCGCGCGACGAGAATGGCCTCATCCACATCACCATCACGAATGTCGATCCAAATGCCGGACGGACAGTTGCCCTGGAGGTGCGCGGAGCGAACGTAGCGAATGTCGACGGGCGCATTCTGACCGCCGACGCAATGACGGCCCACAACACGTTCGAAAAGCCGGAGACCGTGGCGCCTACCCCGTTTGAGGGCATTAGCCGCGCGGGCGACCAGATTACGGTGACTTTGCCGGGAAAGTCCGTTGTGGTCCTCACGCTGCGATGACGCTTTCCCGGGAAAGCCGTTCGCGAAAACAGGGGTTGATTGTTCTATGTATTCAGATGTGCGAGATGCAACACCGTCTTTCCCATTCGCTCTCACCCACGCCAATCGTTGAGCGTGTCTTTACGGCCAGGGGCTTCGCTGCAGCATGAGTAATGTCACCATCCGTGATGTCGCCGATCGGGCAGGGGTTTCGATCGGTACGGTGTCGGCCGTCATCAATCGGAAATCTACCGTCAGCGACGCAACACGCCGAAAAGTAGAGGAGGCCATCGAAGACCTGAACTACCGGCCCAGCGCGGCGGCGAGGCGGCGGCTTCAGCGCACGACGGAAAAGAGCATCGGACTGGTCATCAAGGAGGTGAATAATCCGTATTTCGCCGACATCGTCATCGGTGCGCAGGAAGCGGCGGCGGAGCGTGGATACAGAGTCCTCGTCGTAAGCTCTGAGCGAACTTATAAGGTAGAGCAGGATCTGGTAGAGCTGCTCGTGGCCAAAGACGTCGAAGGATTGATCATCAATCCGCTACTCGACGACGATGCCGACCTGTCGCACCTCTTCGAGCTGAAGCGCCGAAACATCCCGATGGTGCTTTTGGAGAGCGTCTACGGTATGCAGGCGAGCATGGTCGACGTCGACAATGTGAACGCCTCCAAAGAGGCGGTCATGTATCTGTTCGAGCGGGGGCACAAGCGCATCGTTCACTTTGCCGGACCTCGCTACTCCATGCACAGCAACGAGCGCATCGAGGGTGTGCGCCGCGCGTTCAGCGGACAGCGGTTCGTCTTCGACGACAACGACATCATACATGCCGGCGCGCGCCTCCAGGATGGCTACCACGCCGGTCTCGAGTACTTCCGCAATCGTGCGGATGACCGTCCGACCGCGGTCACCTGCTATAATGACCTCGTTGCACTGGGTCTGATTCGCGCGCTCCGAGAGCTTGGCCTCCGTGTGCCCGAGGATGTTTCGGTCGTGGGCTACGATGACATCGAAATGGCAAGCTACGCATCGGTCCCGCTGACCACCGTACACGTCCCGAAGCGCCAGATGGGCCGCAGGGCGACCGAGATCCTCATTCGGCACATCGAGGCGCTGGACGCGGGCACCATCGAGAAATTGATACTGGAGGCAAAGATCATCGAGCGCGCGACGACCCGCGCACTCGAGGTTGAAGAATCGGCCGACATCGCAGTTAACGCCGGCGGCGGGTAAAGAACGGTTTGCCGGCCACGCACCGTGCTCCGGCTTCTCTGCTCTCGCAACGGCCAGATCCACGATCATATTCAACATATAGCTATGGGATCACGTCCAGGTATTGAACGAGAGGCTGGATCTGTGCCGTCTGCATCACCCCGTGCAATCCGCGAGGACACGCGCGACCGCGACACCGTAACGCTCGGCGTCATCGTCGGCAACCGCGGATTCTTTCCTCATCACCTCTGCGAGTCGGGCCGCCGAACGATACTCGACGTGCTCGAGCGTGAGGGCATCCGCGCGGTGATCACCCCGGAACAGGTCACGAACAACGGGGCGATCGAGTCGCTCCAGGAGGCGCGGCTGTGCGCCGATCTCTTCCGGTCGCATCGCGACGAGATCGACGGCATCCTGGTGACACTGCCCAACTTCGGCGACGAGCGTGCTATCGCGAACACGATCCGATGGGCCGATCTGAATGTGCCTGTCCTCGTCCACGCGTTTCAGGACGCCGCCGATCAGATGACCATCGTCAGCCGGCGCGACAGCTTCTGCGGCAAGATGTCGGCGTGCAACAACCTCCGTCAGTACGGGATCAAGTTCTCGCTGACGAGCCGGCACACGATGGATCCGGAAAGCGCCGAATTCGCGGAGGATCTGCGGCGTTTTGCGGCGACTTGCCGGGTCGTGCGGTCGCTGCGAAACCTCCGCCTCGGACAGATCGGCGCGCGCCCGGCTGCCTTCAACACGGTGCGGTACAGCGAAAAGCTCCTCGAGCGCAGCGGCATCTCTGTCGAGACGCTCGACCTCTCCGAACTGCTGGGATGGATCCGGAGGATGGGCGACGACGAAGCCCCGGTCCAGACGAAACTCGAGGAGATGCGCGCCTACACCCGGGTGGATGGCATCCCGCAGGAGCGCCTGCTCAAGATGGCGAAGCTCGGTGTCGCGCTCGACCGCTTCATGGAGACGCGCGGCCTGGCCGCGACGGCGATACAATGCTGGACGGCCATCGAGGAGTTCTACGGCGTCGTCCCGTGCACGGCGATGAGCATGATGAGCAACAACCTCATGGCGAGCGCCTGCGAGTCGGACATCGCCGGGGCACTCAGCATGTACGTGCTGCAGCAGGCCGCCAATGCCCCCGCGGCGCTGCTCGACTGGAACAACAATTATGGAGAGGATCCCAACAAAGGCGTCGTGTTCCACTGCTCGAACTTGCCGAAGGCGTTCTTCGAGAGCCAGGGCGAGGACGCGCACCGGATGGATTACCAGGAGATCATCGCCGGGACGGTTGGAAAGGAGAACACGTTCGGAACGATCGTAGGGCGCATCGCGCCGGGGCCGTTTACGTTCGCGAGGGTGTCGACGGACGACCTCGAAGGCACCATCAGGGCCTACGTGGGCGAGGGAAGCTTCACGAGCGACGAGATGAAGACCTTCGGCGGGTACGGCGTCTTTCACGTGCCCCGGCTCCAGCGGCTGCTCGCCTACATCTGCCGAAACGGCTTCGAGCACCATGTCGCCGCGACGCGAGCCCGCACGTCCGCTGCCGTCAAAGAGGCGCTCGGCTTTTACATGGGATGGGAGGTGTATCGGCACGATGACGATGAGGGTTCTGACCTCTGACCTCCGACCTCTGACCTCTGAATTCCGACCTTCGACCTCTGACCTCCATTCCAAACCCCAATGCCCTACACCGTCGGCTTCGACTTCGGCACGAACTCCGTCCGCGCACTCATCGTGGACGTGCGCACCGGCGAGGAGGTCGGCACCGGCGTGCATGCGTACCGATCCGGAACAGATGGCATCTTGCTCGATCCCGGCAATCCGGAGCTGGCCCGTCAGGACCCCCGGGACTACCTCGACGGCCTGGTCGGGAGCCTGCGCGCCGCGTTCGAGAGCGCGCCGGGAACGTTCAACCCGGCAGATGTAATCGGCATCGGCATCGACACGACCGGCTCCACACCGCTACCCGTCGATGCAGATGGACGCCCTCTGGCCTTCGATCCTCGCTTCGCCGGCAATCTCAACGCCTACGCCTGGCTCTGGAAGGATCATACCGCCCACGCCGAAGCGGCGGAGATCACGGAGCGGGCGGGCGAGCTCCGGCCAGAGTACCTCGCAAAATGTGGGGGGACCTACAGCTCGGAATGGTTCTGGGCGAAGATCCTGCACTGCCTGCGCGTCGACCCGGACGTGTTCGACGCCGCCGCGACATGGGTCGAGCACGCGGACTGGATGCCGGCCGTGCTCACCGGCACGGAGCGTCCGGACCGGCTGCGTCGCGGAATTTGCGCCGCCGGCCACAAGGCGATGTTCCATCAAGACTGGGGTGGATACCCGGACGAGGATTTTCTCGGCTCGCTGGACGAGCGGCTCCGGCCGCTGCGGCGGGCACTTCCCGACGAGGCGTACCCTGCAGGACAGGCGTCCGGGAGGCTTACCGATGATTGGGCCGCCCGGCTGGGTCTGCCGCACGGCATCCCCGTCTCGGTCGGAGCTTTCGATGCACACCTCGGAGCCGTCGGCTCGGGCGTGGCGCCGCGGACGCTGGTCAAGATCATCGGCACATCGACCTGCGACCTGACCATTGCACCCGTGGATCAAGATCTGGCGGACATACCCGGGCTCTGTGGGATCGTGCCTGGGTCGGTCCTGCCGGGACATTACGGGCTCGAAGCCGGGCAGTCGGCCGTCGGCGACGTCTTCGACTGGTTCGTGCGACGGGTGGCGCCGAAGGGCATGGATCATGCGTCCCTGACTGCTCAGGCCGAGGCGCTTCGTCCCGGCGAAAGCGGACTGCTGGCGCTCGACTGGCACAACGGCAATCGCACGGTGCTGGTGGATCAGCGCCTGACCGGCCTGATTCTCGGTCTGAACCTGCACACCCCGCCGGCAGAAATCTACCGGGCTCTCGTCGAGGCGACGGCGTTTGGCGCACGCGTGATCATGGAGCGCTATGAAGAATACGGCCTGCCGATCGAGCGGGTAGTGAACTGCGGCGGCATTTCGGCTCGTAATCCGATGGTCATGCAGATCTATGCCGACGTGATGAATCGTCCGATGCACCTGTCGCGAAGCACCCAGACCTGTGCCCTAGGGGCCGCCATCGCCGCGTCTGTGGCCGCAGGGGAACAGGCCGGCGGCCACGCCAATTTCGAGTCGGCCATCGAAGTCATGACCGGAGTCGCCGAGGTCAGTTACGACCCCGTGCCCGCGAACGCCGCCATCTACGACCGGCTGTATAGGCTGTACCGGCGGTTGCACGACGCGTTTGGCATCCGCGGCGAGCGGGACGACCTTTCCGATGTGATGAAATCGCTGCTCGAGATCCGCGACGTCGTGCGCACGGGAATCCCTACCCCGCATCCGCTGGATCCCGAGAGGGGCATGGATGCCTCACCGATTGGTCTCACGCGCAGCTAACATGGAAGCCCTCGAACTCAAGGAGGCGGTCTGGCGGGCCAA
>CBFGRV010000030.1:0-37263 GCA_965651265.1 uncultured Rhodothermales bacterium | reverse complement strand
ATCTCCCATCTCCCATCTCCCATCTCCGATATCCGACCTCTGCCCTCTGCCCTCCGACCTCTGATCTCTGACCTCTGCCTTCCGACCTCGCCCCTCCGCCCTCCGCCCTCTGCTCATCGTCCCTCCCAAATCCAGCTCGGCCAGCGTGGCGGTACACGGTCGGAGATCGTGATGAAAGCCGACCCCTCCCGTCAGTTCTCGTCTCCATCCTGCAAGGAGGACCAGAGCCCGGCGCGCTCGAGATGAAGCCGGGCCGGAATTGGGCTCGGATCCACGAATCGGACCGGGAAGTCGCGGCCGGGCTGCTCAAACGAGTAGACGAGTGCCGTGCACGTGTGTCGCGGCGTCGCCGGCCGTCCGGCGATGTCGGCCGGCAATACGTTCAGCCCGCCATCCAGCCAGGCCTGCGCCTCGCGGCGTCCGATTTGCTCGCCCTGCTGGGTAAACGGCCGAGAAGTGACTACAAAGGCCACGATTCTAAAATGCCCGGGACTGGCGGTGAAGAGAGCGCGGAAGTAGGTGCTGAGCGAGAAGCGACGCATCGGACGGACCTCGGCCGACCAGCGATCCGGGGGCTCGAGCGGGGTGCCGTCCGGATGGATCTGCTCGATGCGCGCAACGATCGCAAAGCCGTCCGGGACAGCGTAGTACGTGCGCTCGTAGTAGCCCGTCTCGTCGAGTGCCGCCTCGATCTGGCGCGCGATCTCACCGAGCGTCACACCCTGGGGACTGCGGAGTGCCGGAAGCGGGACCGTCGTCTGGACCGAGGCCTGCGGCGGCGGCCAGAACATCGGGTAGGCATCCGCCGAACTATTCTCCCGGGGCACCGGATCCTCCGAGGGTGGCGGAGGAGGAGTCGGCATCGGATCCTCTCCTTCATCCGTCCCCGCAAAAGCCAACTTGTCGTCATCGCGAGCCTGAGTCTCGGTCCAGCCCTCCGTCATGGCACTTTTTCGCAGGGCCGGATCCGGATACGGGCGATCGGGATGCTCGAGAATGGAATCCGCTAGCTCTTGAAGTCGGGTGAGGGGGATCCCCAGGCGATTCAGAATTGATCCGGTAAGCTGATCGGCCTCGATCTCCTCGAGTGGGCGCTCGCGCGTCCATTCAAGCGAATGGCGATGTACGTGATGGGCCACGGCATGCGCGAGCTGCGCCCAGGCCATCCAATCGTCCTCCTCCAGACCCTCCGCGAAATACGTGTTGTAGAGGATGTACCGCAGATCAGCGCCGCGCGCGGCCGAGATCGATGTCACATTCGCAGAACGAAGCTCGAGCTCGAGCGGGAATTCGATTACACTTAGCACGCGGTTAACGGCCTCTCGAAATCGCTCCGACGAGCCGAAGATGTATACATCGTCCATCTCGGCGCTTCCGTCGAAGGTGCAGTAGGCAGACAGATCGAGGAGCTCCTGGGCGCATACACGATCAGCGTGCGCACCACCCCCTGCCAGGATTACGAGAGCAACGATTCGGAGCCTGCGAGACATCGAATAACACAATGCGGATGGATGGAGCCGTGAGTAGGTGGATGGAGCCATGAGAAGGCAGATGGAGCCATGATGGAGCGGCTACTGGCAGGAGCCAACCTGGAAGTACCCGCCATAGCCATTCGGTCGCCAGATGACACCGGACTGATCCACGTAGTACGTCACATTGTAGATGCCCAGGCTGATCAGCAGCGTGGCAACGTACACATCATTCGACGTGATGAATAGCTCGTAGAGAACGGCCGGATCGGAGCTTGGGCGGCGGCTCCCGACTTCGATCGTCGCCCCATTGACGAAGGTCAGCATGCGATTCTGCTGATCGATCGAGACCGCGGATCCATCAAAGAAGCTGCAATGCGCGATGTAGGCATCGCCCATGGGCCGGCTCCCCTGAAACCCGCCCGCCGGCGTGTCGCCCTCGCCGCAATCGACATCTTCGCCGTTCAACTGCCGCTCGTAGCAATCGAGTGCATCCGATGGCTGCTGCCGGTCCGCCGCGGACTCGGCCTTTTCTTCCGGTTGATTGCCCGCGACCGGACGCTCCGTGCCGGCGCCCTGATCGCGCGCTCGGGTCCAGCCGTTGGCGATTGCAGCGAGCCGCGCCGACTTCGGCGGGTGCGTCGTGCTGGGCTTCTCCTGCGCCAGCGCCTCCATGGCAGCCTGCGCATCGTCGAGGCCGGCACCCATCTTGAAGAGCACGAAACCCGAGAAACTGTCGGCCTGCAACTCGATCTCCGGCCGGCTGCCGCCTCGCTTGAGCGTGTGGCCGGAGAGATGATGGCCGATCTCATGCGCGAGGATGCTGACAGCGGCCCAGTCCGTCCGGGCCGTCTCCGTGATCCGCTTCATGAAGGTCTGGTTGTAGAGGATGAGGCGATCCCCGTTGCTGTTGATCTCCGCCGCCGCGTTGGGCACGTTGGCCGCCATGATGGTGAAGTTCTGAGGGAGGCCCGTGTGATCGACGATCCGCTGTACAGCCGACTCCGCCTCCTTGTCGGATGCAAAGCCGTAAACGGCGTCCTCGATCTCTTCTCCGTAGTAGCTGCAGACCTCGCCGAGGGCAAGGAGCTGCTGGCCCTGAGCGCTCTGAGTGAGAATCATCGCCAGGAACGCGGCGCCACGCGCCGCCCGGCGAGCGAATTCGAGCTTCATCATGTCGTGCACCGCTGTAAGAAGGTGCGTATCAGCCGCCGGCCGGCGAGGAAGCCGGCTGTGGCGCGCCCTTGCTGACAAAGAACACCCCCAACGCCGTCATCAGAGCGCCTTGAAACACCTCGAGGGCCAGCTTGGACGTATCGAGAAGCTCGAGCGGAGGAAGGGGCGAGAAAGGACTCAGAAGCACCGCCGCGTTTACCACCACGAGATACACGACGGACATGCCGAAGGTGATGTGGTACACGGTCGGCGACACGGTATCGCTCCGCGTCGATGCGCGGCTGCGACCGTAAAAGAACGCACCGGCGATCAGCGTGATGACCGGAAGCAGGACCGATGCAAACCAGTCCCACACATCGCTCGTCCGCTCCCCATAACGTCCGAATGCGCTCTGAAGAAAGAGGATGATGAACAACAACCCGGCTCCGGCAAACCAGAGCACGGCAAGCCGACGAATACCCACGGAGATCTGCATGGCCTCGCGATCGGTGTGAGAGGGGGAGAGATGGAGGGCACCCGCGGGAACTGCCGAAAAGTAGCAGGGCGCGCCGCGATTGTCAACATTTCGTGAAGGCGATCAGCCGGCCACCTTCCGGTATTTCCGTGTCGCGAGAGTCAGAATGGCCGTAGCGAACAGCCAGAGCATCAGCGCCTGCTTGAACACGGCTTCGGGTCCCGCGCCCTTCAACAGAACACGGCGCATGATCTCGATGAAATGGGCCATGGGATTCAGGTTCGTGAGCCATCGGGCCCACACTGGCATGCTCTCGATAGGGGTGAACAGGCCGCTCATCAGAATGAATATCACCAGGATGAACCATGAGATGAACATGGCCTGCTGCTGCGTCTCGGTGATGGCCGAGATCCAGAGCCCCAACCCCAACATCGACAAGAGGTAGATCGCCGCCAGCCCGAAGATCAGCGGCAGGCTCCCCTCCATCGGAATCCGGAAGACGATCCAGGCAAGTCCCAGCCCGAACGCCAGCTCGAACAGCGCGATGATCCAGAACGGAAGCAGCTTCCCAAGGATGAGCTCCCACTTGCGTATTGGCGTGACGTTGAGCTGCTCGATGGTGCCGATCTCCTTCTCCCGCACCAGATTGATGGCGGACAGAAACGTCCCGATCATCGTCACCAGGACGACGAGAATGCCCGGCACCATGTAGAGCTCATACTCCAGGTTTGGATTGTACCAGTGTACGGGGCGAATCTCCACCGGTGCGGGCGCGGTCCTCCTCGCACCGAGGGTGCGCCCGATATAGGCCTGGACGACTCCCGCCGTCGCGCCGTCCTGGGCATCGATCACGACCTGAAGCCTGCCTCCGCGCTCATAATCGGCCGGAAAGCGCAGGATCACGCGCGACCGCCCGGCCTGCATGTCGCGCTCGGCCTCGTGCATCGACGTCGTGCGGTTGACCACATCGAAATAGCCCGACGCCTGCATCTCCGCGACGAGCTGCCGGGCGTCCGGACCGAACGCCTCCCCGACCAGCGTCATAGGCGTCTCGCGAACCTCGAACGTCGCCGCAAACGCCAGCACCAGGAGCTGCACGATGGGCATCACGAAGATGATCGGCAGCATCGTCCGGTTGCGGAAGATCTGCCGCATCTCCTTTCGCAGCAGTACGAGGACCGAGTTCATTCGAGGCGAAGCTTAAAACTGCGGACGCTCACCCCGATAAACAGGAGCGTCATGCCCGCGATGATGATGGTCTCCCTCCAGATCAGCTCCAGCCCCACCCCGCGAATCATGATGCTCCGCACGATGATCAAGAACCACTTCGCCGGCACCACGTGGCTGAGCATCTGAAGCGGCGCCGGCATGCTGGCAATCGGAAAGATGAATCCGGAGAGCAGCACCGTCGGCATCAGCAAACCGGCAAGCGCGATCATCGTCGAGGTCTGCAGCGACGAGCTGCGGCTGGAGATCAGAATGCCCAGTGACAGCGCACAGAGGGTGAAGAGGAAGGCCTCCCCAACGAGCAGCGTAAGGCTTCCCCGGATGGGGACCTCGAATGCAAATGCGGCCAGGAGGAGGATGGTCGCCACATTGATCATCGACAGGGCCAGGTAGGGCACCACCTTACCGATGATGATCTGTGTGGGATGGAGCGGGGATACGAGGAGCACCTCCATCGAACCCATCTCCCGCTCTCGTGTGATGGTGATGGAGGTCATAAGCGCGCTCACCAGCATGAGGATGACGGCCATCACTCCCGGCACAAACAGGTAGGCGCTCTTCAGCTCGGGATTGTATCGCATCTGGAAGAGGGCCGGCTCCATACCCGATCCGCGTAAGACGGCCTCCACATAGGCCTGCACCGTGCTCGCGGTGTTGGGATTGCTGGCGTCCGTGATCACCTGAACGTGGGCGGGGCCGGGCCGCTGCAATGCGCCTGCGAACCCCGGCTCGAAGATCACGGCCGCGTTGAATCGTCCATGGCGGAAACCGTCCTCGATGCCGTCGGATCCGGTGACCTCCTCTACGACCTCGAAGAGGCTGGATGCATCCATCCGCTGGATGATTCGGCGAGCCACCTCGTCGCCGGTCGCGCCCGCCACGCCGATTCGCACGTTTTCGAGCTCATTCCGGATGGCATAGCCAAAGAGGCCCATCATCAGAACGGGCATCCCGAAAAGCACCACCAGCGTGCGTCGATCTCGAAGGATGTGCCGGAATTCCTTCCGCACAAAACCGAAGAACGCCCCCCGGCTCGCATCCGCCTTTCTCCTCATGGCCTGCCTCGCGCTAATCGAACGAACAGCTCGTCGACGGAGTCGGTTGCGAATCGGGCCTTGAGCTCCGTGGGCGTACCGAGGGCCGCGATTCGGCCGTTCACCATGATGGAGATCCGGTCGCAGTACTCGGCTTCATCCATGTAGTGCGTCGTAACGAAAACGGTGACCCCCCGGTCTGCAGCGCCGTAGATGTGCTCCCAGAACTGGCGTCGAGCGATGGGATCGACCCCACCCGTCGGCTCGTCGAGGAAGACGATGCTCGGCTCGTGAAGGAGCGCCACCGAAAAAGCGAGCTTCTGCTTCCATCCGAGCGGCAGGTCGGCGATGCGGCGGTCGGCGACTTCGGTCAATTCCAGTGTTTCGATAACGTCGCGCGACCGCTTCGCGATGTCCGAACGGCCGAGACCATAGATCCCCGCGTAAAAGGCGATGTTTTCGCGGGTCGTCAGATCGGCATACAGCGAAAACCGCTGGCTCATGTAGCCGATCCGGCGCTTGATGGCATCCGATTGCGTGTACACGTCCAGCCCATCGACTCGGGCGTCCCCACTCGTCGGCTGCAGCAGGCCGGTCAGCATTCGGATGGCCGTGGTCTTTCCGGCACCGTTGGCGCCCAGGAATCCGAAAATCTCACCGCGTCGAATCTCGAAGGTGACGGCATCCACCGCTGTGAACCGGCCGAACCGGCGGGTCAGCTCGCGTACTTCGATGGCAGGAACGTCGGCCATGCCTCAACTTTGCATCCGGTCGATGAATACATCCTCGATGGTCACCTCCGCAGGAACCACTTCGACGCCGGTGAGACCGCGCTCTCGCAGGTAGTGCGCAACCTCGCGTGGATCGGCCGACGGGCGCCGGTCCACCACGTGAACCGTCTCGCCGAAGGGATACGCGGCATGGACGTGCGGATGCTCGCGAAGCGCATCGAGGAGTGCCAGCCGGCGATCAGCCCGGACGGCGAAGAGCGGCCGGCCAAATCGACGGACGAGGTCGTCGGGCCTGTCCACCTCAAGAATTCGCCCCTCCTGGATGAGCGCCACACGATCGCAACGCCGCGCCTCGTCCATGTAGGGCGTGGACACGAAAATGGTCACGCCGGCCGATTTGAT
Source organism: uncultured Rhodothermales bacterium (assembly GCA_965651265.1). GTDB lineage: Bacteria > Bacteroidota > Rhodothermia > Rhodothermales > VXPQ01 > CBFGRV01. Next base: position 30,770 of record CBFGRV010000030.1, on the reverse strand, counting down.
AGCATCCAGATTCTGCCAGAATTCGCGGCGCGAGACTGCATCGACTCCGGTCGTCGGCTCGTCGAGCAGCAGGACGCTGGGGTGATGGATGAGCGCACACGAGAGGGCGAGCTTTTGCTTCATCCCGCCGGAGAGAGCGCCGGCCCGCCGGCCGCGGAACGGCTCGAGCTGCTCGAAGATGGGCCGTATCCATTCGTATCCCTCCTCCACGGTCGTCCCGAACACACGGGCGAAAAACTCCAAATTCTCCCAGACGCTCAGATCCGGATACAGAGAGAACCGGCCGGGCATGTAGCCGAGAATTCGCCGCAATGCGCGGTAGTCGTCGACGACGTCGAGACCGTCGATCCGGACCTCGCCTCCGTCCGGCAAAAGCAGCGTCGCGAGAATGCGGATGAGCGTCGTTTTGCCGGCGCCATCCGGGCCAATCACACCGAATAGCTCGTCTCGCTCGATCTCAAGGCCGACATCCGATAGCGCCTGGTGCTTCCCGAATGCCTTGGATACGTCGCGGATGCTGATCACGGCAGGCTCACCTCCCCAGGCATCCCGATTTTGAGCAGTCCGTCGGGATTGGGTACCCGAATGCGAACGGCGTAAACCAGATCGGCTCGGTTCTCGCGCGTCTGGATGAGTTTCGGCGTGAATTCGGCCTCCGAGGCGATCCAGGAGACCGCCCCCGGGAGCTCCTGCAATCCGCCAGAGGGGGCGTCGACCAGTACCCCAACCCGTTCGCCCAACCTTACTGCGGGTAACTGGTCTCCCGTGACGAAGGCTCGCAGAAAGAGCGTGTCCACGTTCGCGATTTCGTAGAGCGGCCGGCCCATCGTGGCCAACTCATGGGGCTCCGCAAAGGAGGTCAGCACGATTCCATCCACTGGATTTCGGATGACGCTCCGCTCGATCTGGTCTTCGATCTGAGCGATCTGCGCTTCGACGGCCGCGACCTCACTTTGAATCGTTCCAAGCTGGGATCGGACCGTCCGCGCCTCCCGCTCCAAGAGGTTTAGCCGATCCGAAGTTTGGTCGAGCTGGGCCTCGGGAGCCGCGTCACGTTCGACCAGGGCGGCGAACCGCTCCCGCTCGCGAGCGGCGATGCGCTGCTGTTCGTCCAGCACGTCGAGTTGAGCCCGCACCTGCTGCATGCGGGAGGCGGCCGCCTCGTGCTGGGCCCGAAGGGTTGCGCGCTGCAGCACGAGCTGAGCGGTATCTACCACGGCTACGACCTCGCCGGCGCTCAGCCGCGCGCCTTCCCGGGCGCGAAACTCGATCAGCCGGCCGCTCGATTCGGCAGAAACGACGATCTCGTCGGCCTCGAAATGGCCGTACGCGTCCGACCGATCCTCGTCGTCGCGGCAGCCGGTCAGTACCGCTGCAAAGGAAAGGAGTGTGAGCATAAACGCGGCTGCCGCCGTTCCATGACTAGTTCGCCGCATGGTCGCCGAGTGTGTTTCGATATCGGATGTGGGCGAAGGTGAGCTCGAGCCGATGCCGCTTTTCATTGAGTCGTGCACGATGCACGGCTTCCTGGTGGATCAGGTAGTCCGTCACGCTGATCGTGCCGTTCTCGAGCTGATCGGCCGCGCGCTGCGCCAGGCGCTCCCGGAACTGAAGGATCTGTGCGTCCTGATCGATCGCTCGATGCAGCCGCTCGATGTCCGCCCGGATCTCTGCGGCTTCGACCTCGACGGATTGCAGAAATGCATCCTGCTCCGCATCCACCAGCGCCTGCCGCAATTCTGCCGTCCGACGTTCACGTCGAACCGAACCCCGATCCCAAACGGGCCACCTAAGCCGCAGGCCCGCGGAGAAATAGGGGCTGAGGTCGTTCTCGAAGATGTTCATACCCGGCGGTCGACCATAGGCCGCGGACCCGAATCCAAAAACGGTTGGATGTTGCTGTCGCGCGGCTACGGCGACCTGGCGTTTGAGGCGATCTCGTTGCAGCTCGAACACCCGGTTTTCCGGGCGAGCGAGGCCGGGTCGATCCGCAAAAGACGCGTCCTCGCCTGGCGTGGTGGATCGGCGCAGGCCTTGTCCGGCCTCGGGCGATGCATCGACCACCGGCGCCTCGAGGACGGCGTCCGGTGCGATGTCAAGCCCTGTCAACACGCCAAGCGCCTGCAGAGCGGCAACCTGCAGCCCCCTGGCCTCGGCCAGCCGCTGATCCAACTCGAGGACCTGCACATCGAGCTCGTCGATTTCTCCGCCGGTGAGGAGACCTGATTCACGCCGTGCCGTGAGCATTCGCCGGCGCAAGAGCAGCTCCTCGCGATGCGAATGCAACACCTCCACGGCCGTATTCTGAAGCAGCGCCCCGAAATAGGCCGCATCCGCCCGCTGCAGGTAGTCGTGTATCTGGACCTCCACTCTCGCCTGTTCCAGGCTGCCGGAAGCCCGCGCGACCTCGCGCTGCGCTGATGTCCGCCCTGCATCGAACAAGAGCTGCTCGACCCCCAGCGCAATCTCGTACTGATCCCGGGCGACCTCGGGCGGCGAGAAGCCAGGCATCTCAATCGGAAGCTTCGGGACCTCCGATTGGTACACGGCGCGACCGCTCAGCGTCACCTGCGGGAGACGGCCGGCGCCGAGGTCCTGCAGCTGGAGCGCCGTCAGGTCCGCGTAGATTCCCTGCTGACCCCTTTCCTGGAATCGGAGCGTGGCCGCCTCACGGGCCGCATCGAGCGTGAGGGTGTCGGTTGGCAGCGACGGCCAGAACCCCGGCATCATGAAGAAGAGCACGAGCAGGACGGTCATGGTCGCAGGGCATCTCTGATGAACTTTGCTACCTCCTCGCGGCGCTCTTCGAGGAAGGCATCGAACGCGGCCGCGTCCATGCCGCTCGCCGTCTCCAGCATCGGGCGCGCGATGAACGGGAAGACGCAGAGCGCGATGACGTTGGTCAGCAAGTGCTCGGCAGCGATGGGGCGGATCTCCCCCCGCGCGATCGCCTCGTCGATATCCTTCGCGAGGTGCTCGAATGCCCCGCGTGCCTGCGCCCCGATGAATTTTCGAAGGCTTGTGGGATTGCGACGGAGCTCCTGAATGACGAATCCCGGAAGGTGCGGGTTGGACCGCAGGAGGTCGATGTAGGCCGCGACGACGGCCGTGAGCTTGTCGTCGATCGACATCTCGCCCTTGACGATGTCGACGACTTTGGGGATGACCTTCAGGGCGGCCACTCGAAAGACGGCCTCGAACAGCTTGTCCTTGCTGCGATAGTAATAGTGCAGCATGGCCTTGTTGATGCCGGCGCGCTCTGCGATCTCTTGCATGCGTGCCCCATCGTATCCCTGCTCGTGGAACACGTCCCGTGCGGCCTCGAAGATGCGCTGTTCTGTGTCGACAGGTTCGGACATGCGGTTGCTCGATTCACCTTGGAGTCAATCTACATGGTTTATCCTTATGGTTCAACCGCCTGGTTAATTTTTCCATGAAGATGCGGCGAAGCCCCGGGATGATTTTGTGCCGGCGAACCATTGTGAAACGAAATGGTTGGAGGCTATTCAGAATGGAGGCATCTCGTATACTGCGAGATCCAATGCGACGCTGGATTGGTATCGGGTCCGTGCCTCCGGTGTCGCCGCCGTACGATGCACAACCGTGAGTGCGGCATCCCCATGCACCGCTCCCTGCTTCAAAGTTTTTTTGTGATCTGTGCTACGGCCGCATTGCTGCTCCAGCATGCGCCACTGGCATGGATTGGCGGCGACGGCCATTTCTGTACGGAGCAGGTTTGCGTGTGCGGAAACCCGCATCATCACGGAGAAGATCATCACCACGCGGCCGGCCACTCGAACGTGTATGACTCGGGCAACGCCGGCCAGTCGACGCCGCGTGCGACCCTTCAACCCTGCGATTCCGATCCTGCAGGCATCATCACGTTGACGCTGGACAAATTCGTGCCGCGCTCGATCGCGGATATCGAATCGGAGGGCCTGGACGCGCCCTCATCCTCGTCCTACACCGACCTGCACGACCAGCTGGTCGTCCGGCAAGTCTTTCGTCCACCCGTCTCGACGCTCGCCTGAATCGGGTGATTCGTACCTGATTCACGTCTAATCCCATGGAGCCGTCACGCCGCTCGGCAGAACGGCCCCTTGCGTGTGGGGTCGTGGCGTTTGCTCGACTCCTGTTCCTGTCGAGACCAACTGTGGACCATGTTTGCTGATATGGTATTGCGACGAAGATTCAGTCTAGCCGTCGCCGTCTTTCTGATTATCCCTTTCACGGCAGCGCTGGGTCAGCCGGCCGACCGATTGCACGGCACGGTGCGGGACGCGGCCACCGGCCTACCCCTCCCGGGTGTACATGTTTTCATTGACGGTACGTCGATCGGCGCTGTGACCGACCGCGACGGATCTTTCGAATTGCGGCAGCTCGAGCCCGGCGCCTACACTCTGGTAGCTCGATTCGTCGGATTCGAGACACAGCGCCAGGATGTCATGGTGCCGGATGACCATGCGCGGCCCATCGAGCTCGCATTGCGCCCTGCGACGGCGCCGCTCGACGAGCTGGTCGTGACGGCCATCGGCGAGCGGCAACTCCGCGCCGAGGTGGCGGCCACCGTTCACGCCATCGGCCCCGACGACATCCGGCGCAGCATGCCGGTTCATCCGTCGGAGGTGATGAGCCGCCTGCCCGGCGTTTGGATCAACACAACCTCCGGCGAAGGTCACATGACCTCCATCCGGCAACCGCTGACCACTGAGCCGGTCTACCTCTTTCTGGAGAATGGTGTGCCCACCCGGTCCACCGGATTCTTCAACCACAACGCGCTTTACGAAACCAATGTACCCATGGCGGATGGCGTCGAGGTGCTCAAAGGCCCCGGTACGGCGCTCTATGGTAGCGACGCCATCGGTGGCGTGATCAATGTCCGCCCCGGCGCCCCCTACGACGCGCCGACGGCCGAGATCTCGGCGGAGAGCGGCTCGTTCGGTTTCGGTCGCCTCCTGCTCAGCACCGGGACCGAGTTCGGACCCCACGCCCTACGGATCGACGTGAACGCCACGCGAAGTGACGGCTGGCGCGACGAAAGCCGCTACGATCGACAGTCCGCCGCCCTCATGGCCACCTCGCGACTCGGAAGCCGGTCTACGTTACGGACGCTCGCCTCCCTCTCGTTCATCGACCAGCAGCCGGCAGGCAGCTCCGCGCTTCGTGAGGACGACTTCCGCAACACGCCCGAGCGCAACTACACGCCCATATCGTTTCGCGATGTCCACGCCTTCCGTGTCTCCAGCGCGTTCGAGCACGCCCGGCGGCTCTCGCTCGTGAGCATCACGCCGTATTTCCGGTATAACGAGATGAGTATCCTGCCCAACTGGTCGCTTGCGTACGACCCGACGGTCTACGACACGTGGAATCACTCGTTGGGCATGCTTGCGCGGGTCCGACGCGATGTAGAGGGCATCGACCTGCGGTTGGTGGGCGGTCTCGATCTGGAAGTGTCGCCCGGTGGGCGCGAGGAGCGCATCATCATCCCTGAGCGCGCGGAAGGCATTTTCACTGATTACTCGGAGGGCGAGCTGGCGTACGACTACGACGTCACCTTCCGGCAAGCCGCGCCCTATCTCCATGCGGAGTACAAACCCGTGCCGCACCTTCAGTTAACGGCCGGAGTGCGCGCAGACTTGCTAGGATACGACTACGAGAATCATCTGGATGTCGTCACGACCGGACCGCATCGTCGGGCCGCAAGTACGTCGCGGAGCTTCGCGCATCTGAGTCCGAAGCTGGGCGCCTCCTATCGGATAGGGACATCCAACATTTTCGCCGCCTATCGTCATGCCTTCCGCGTGCCGAGCGAAGGCCAGCTCTTTCGACAAGGCTTGACCACTAACGCGCTCGATCTCGAGCCGGTCAAGGCCGACAATTTCGAGGTGGGCGTCAGGATGTTCCTGGGATCGCGCATCAGCGTTGAGAGCTCGGTGTACCTACTCCGCAAGACGGATGACGTCGTCACCTTCACGGACGATAACGGAGTGCGCGTCAGCACGAATGCAGGGAAGACCTCCCACCGCGGCATCGAAACGGGTCTTTTGATCCAACCCATCGACGGCCTCTCCGTGACGGCCAGCCACTCCTACACTGTCCACCGGTTTGACGAATGGACGCCGTCAACGACAGCGGACTTCAGCGGCAAGGAGATGGACGCTGCCCCGCGAACGATCGCGTTTCTTGGCCTTAGCTACGATCCAGGTTTCGTGCAGTGGCTGCACCTGTCCGCCGACGTCAGCCGGCTCGGCAGCTACTGGATGAACCCTGAGAATACAGTGAAGTACGACGGCCACGTCCTACTGAATGTACAGGCGTCCGTGGATCTACCTCAGGGATTCGAGGCTTTCGGGAGGATCAACAACGTGACCGATGAACGCTATGCTGAGCTCGCGTCCTACCATGACGTACGCGGCGAGGAGTACGCACCGGGTCGGCCTCGCGCCTTCTTCGTGGGGTTGCGCTATCACATCAGCGGAGGGGCATCGCGATGAAAACACACCTTGGGCTGGACCTGATGCGGCGCACTGATGGAGGCTGGATCACACGGGGCGCGCTGATTATGTCGGCAGCGCCGATCGTCATGTTGGCGGCCATGCTCGCCGGATGTGCGGAGCCGCACCCCCCTGACACACCGATGCAGTTCGTGCTCGACGGAGGTGGTGCCGGCATTCCTACCACAGCCGTTGACCCGGGATCGGGAGCCGTTTACTGGGCGTGGTTCGGCAAGGATGACGAGGGGCAGGCGGCCGTTTATGCGGCCGCTCTGAGGCCGACCGACAGCGAGCCCGGGCGGCCGGTCAGGGTCAGCCCACCGGAGGTGTCCGTGAATGCCCATCCGCAGGCCCCGCCGCAGATTGCCGTGTCGAACGACGGAACCGTGTATGTCGTCTGGAGCACGCGCAGGGAGATCGAGGGTCGGCGTTTCCCGGCCAGCCATCTTCAGCTGGCCCGCTCCATCGACGGCGGCCGCACCTTCGAAGCACCGATCTTCGTCAATGATGATGCCAGCGGGCCGCCTGCCGGCCACACCTTCCACAATCTCGCCACCGGACCGGACGGGACTGTCTTCGTTTCGTGGCTGGATTCGCGGGATGATGGGGAGGCGCACGCACAGCACCATCACCACGGAGCCTCGTCGACGACCGTGCGCGTGGCACGCTCCGAGAATGGAGGCCAGAGTTTCGACCCCGGTGTGGTCGTTGCCCGCGGTTCGTGCCAGTGCTGTCGAACGAGCCTGCACATCGCCCCCAATGGAACGATATACATTGCCTGGAGGCACATTTTCGGCGAGAATACTCGCGACATCGCCGTAGCCCGATCAGAAAACGGCGGCCGTACGTTCTCAGAGCCCACCCGCGTCCACGATGACAACTGGGACATCGACGGGTGCCCCCATGCAGGACCCGTCATCGCCACGGATGCCGGCGGCAACGTGCATGTAGGATGGTATACAGCGGCGTCCGGGCGGGAAGGGATCTACCACGCGGTCTCCGAGAACGGCGGAGTGACCTTCAGCGAGCCCGAGCCCCTCATTACCCGGGTGCCCATTTCGCGGGTGGATATGGCGCCGACCGATCCTGGCGTGACCCTGATCTGGGAGGATGCCCCGTCCGGCGAGCTCCACATCCGCAACACGTCCGACGCCGCCCTACCGCTTCGGCGAATGAAAGGATCTGCTCCCACCCTGGCCCATGCCCACGGCATCACGGCGCTGGCCTGGGAGCAGGAGGATGGTGTACGCGGAGCCGTGTGGAGAGAGGCGGACCCGCCCGTCAGCCGAGCCCTAGCAACTGTCCGCCCTGATAAACGATGAAGGCGAAGACCCAGGCGAGCACAAACATGTAGCTCCACATCACGACGGGCCATAGCCACGTCCCGGTCTCGCGGCGGGCAATGGCGAGCGTGCTCATGCACTGGAGGGCGAACACGAAGAACACCATCAACGACACCGCTACGAGAGGCGTGTAGACGGGCGATCCATTCGGGTACGTGTCCGCCTTCAATGCGTCTCGCAGAATGGCGCCGCCTTCCTCCGCCCGGCCGACACTGTAGATCGTCGCGAGCGCACTCACGATCACCTCGCGCGCCGCGAACGATGAAATGATGCCGGCGGTGATTTTCCAGTCGAAGCCGAGGGGCTGCATGATGGGCTCGAGCGTGCGGCCGAAGCGCCCTACGAAGCTGTATCGCACCTGACGAGCCGCCTCGGCATCTTCGATCTGGGCAAGGCGCTCGTCGCGCTCGTCGTCGGTGAGTTGCTGTGGGACGGTCGAAGAAACCGCGAGCATCTGCCGCTCGGCTTCCAGCGCCGGATCGGGGTCTACCTTGGGGTACGAAGCGAGGAACCACAGCAGAATGCTCATCCCCAGGATGATCTTGCCCGCCCTCACAACGAACATCTTCGACCGCTCGATCATCCGCCGCACCACCTGCTTCAGCTGTGGAGCGCGGTAGGGCGGCAGCTCCATCACAAACATCGACGAGTCGCTTTTGAAAACGAACGTCTTCAGCACCCATGCCGCAACGAATGCCATGACCGTGCCCAGCAGGTACATCGAGAACATGGCGAGCCCCTGGTAGCCGATGACCCCGAAAATCGATCCTGCAGGGATGAAAGCCGCGATGAAGAGCGTATAGATGGGTAGCCGTGCCGAGCAGCTCATCAGAGGGACCACCATTATGGTGATGAGCCGGTCCCGCTCGTTATCCAGCGTGCGAGCCGCCATGATGGCGGGGATGGCGCACGCGTAACCGCTCAGCAACGGCACGACCGAGCCCCCGCTGAGACCCATCCGGCGCATCATCCGATCCATCATGAAGGATGTACGCGCCATGTAGCCGGTGTCCTCCATCAGGCCGAGGAAGAAAAATAGCAGGAGGATCTGCGGTAGAAACACGGCGACGTTGCCGACGCCGGCGATCGCCCCGTCGACGATCATATCGGTAAAGACGCCATCGGGCAGAACCGTGCGAACGGCGGAGCCCAGCCAACTTACGCCCGCCTCGATGCCATCCATGAAGGGGACGGCCCAGGCAAAAATCGTCTGAAAGATCAGAAGCAGGATCCAGGCAAACAGGAGCGGGCCGGCTATGCGATGTGTGAGGACGGCGTCGATCTTGTCCGAGAGTGTGCGCTCGGAGTCTGCCTTCTTCCTGGTGACGACGCGAGAGACCAGCGGCGACAGCCACCCGTAGCGGCCCATCATCTCCGCCTGGCGGAACGGCACCTTACGCTCGGTCAGGTCCGCGCGAGCGGCGATCGCAGCATCGGCGAAGCGGGGGGCGCGTTGCCGCCACGGCTCGAGCAGCGGATCGCTCGTGAGCGCGCCAAGAGCCTCGCAGAATCGACGCTCCGGACTTAGATCCGGCACCTCCTCCGCCAGTACGCTAGAGAGTCGCTGTACGACCGCCTCCACGGCAGGGATCAGCGACCACTTGCGAGGCACGCTCTGCGCGCCGACCCGGTCGATGGCGGCAACCAGCTTGTCCAGACCGCGGCCTTTCCGTGCGGTGATGGGAACTACGGGCACCCCGATCTCTGCGGCGAGCCCCTCAACGTCGATGCGGATGCCTTCCTCCTCGGCGGCATCCATCATGTTCAACGCCACGATGACCGGGAGCCCCAGATCCATGATCTGCGACACGAGATACAGGTTGCGCTGCAGGTTCGTGGCGTCGACGACGCACACCACGGCATCGGGCACGCCCTCTCCCCGCATCCGGCCGACCAGCACGTCGAAGGCGACGCGTTCATCGAGCGAGCGGGGATTGAGGCTGTAGGTGCCGGGTAGATCGACGATCTCGACGCCGGTTGAGCCGACCAGCCTCCCCACCTTTCGCTCCACGGTCACGCCCGGGTAATTGGCGACCTTCTGATTGAGGCCCGTCAACAGGTTGAAGACGGTGGTCTTGCCGACGTTTGGATTTCCCGCCAGGGCAATGCGTCGAAGCCGAGCCGCCGTTGAAACTGCCATCACAACGGGTCGATGGTAATCAGTTGCGCTTCGTGTTTGCGAATCGAGAGGTGGTAGCCGCGCACTTTCAGGTCGATGGGGTCACCGAGAGGAGCAAGTCGAACAACCTCGACGACCGTTCCCGGCAGCAGGCCCATTTCGAGCAGGCGCCCGGGTGGCTCGTCGGTTCGATATCCTGTGATGGTCGCTCGCGCGCCCGGCTTCAGCTCGCGAAGGGTAGTCATTGTGCGGGACTGCCGAACAGGCACATCGCGATCTCTCGCTGCAGCGCCACCCGGCAAGAACCGAAACCCAGCACGCATTTGTCGGAATTCATCATGACACACACGCGGCAGCCCTCACGGAGACCCAGCTCTCGCAATCGTGCAGCCTGGTCGTCATCGACTCCGAGCCATTCGATGCAAACATCCTGGCCCTGCCGATAGCTGGTAATCGGGGCGGCGCGATCCGTCATGAGCGTCGATAGACAACCATGGAATTCGGTCGATTCAAGACCGATGACTTAGATTCAGTCTAAATAAGAAGGTTCTCTGTTGCAATCACTTTTTGGAAGGAGTGTGGAGTGCCGGAGTGACATTCACGCAATCTCCGAACACCTTGCTGCGCCGAGTGCGAACCTCTCCAACGCGCGCCGATCTCACTGCTTTCGATTCGACCGACAACCTTATTGAAATCGGCGAGCGCAGAACACCGAGGAATGACCACCTCAGAGGAAGGCGATCATGGCTGATTCGGATCGTGGCTTGATGCAACGTCGCCTTCAGGCGCTATGGCGTTTCTTCCTCGCGAGATTCAAGCATGGTCAGCGGTACGGCCTGGATTTCACGCTTGCTTTTTTGGGTATCCTGGGCGCCATGTGGGTGTTCGCCGTGATCGTGGATGCGGCCGTCACCGAGGACCATCTCAATTCTATCGATGCCTACATGCAGCAGGTGGCGTTACGGTTGCAACGAGATTCGCTAACGGAATGGGTCGTGTTCATTACAGACCTGGGCGGCACGCGTGGAACCGTAATCGGAGTCATCGTCGTGGGCATCCCCCTCTTGCTGTGGCGCCGATGGTGGAGCCTCTTCGGCCTCGTCTTTGCCACCGCGGGTGGTGGGCTTGTCGTGCTGGGCCTCAAGGAGTTCTTCGCTCGGGCGCGGCCGGTCGAACAGGTCGTGCATGCCGGCGGCTACGCATTCCCAAGCGGCCATGCCTTCGCGGCCATGGTGTTCTTCGGTTATCTCATCTATCTGGGGCATCGGCACCTCCGGCTCGTCATCCTGCGAGTCGTTCTCACGGTCATTTGCTGCATGATGATTTTCCTGATCGGGGCCAGCCGCGTCTACCTGAACGTTCACTGGGTCACGGATGTCGCCGGCGGCTTCCTCGCCGGGTTCGCCTGGCTCATCCTGAGCATCCTCATCGTTCGCCACGTCGAGTGGCCGCAGCGTTACGGGCTAAAACGAGCGAAGCATAAACTCGTTGAAAGCCGCCGCGCCGATGAGGCGCTCGCCCGAAGCGGAAGCAGCAGCGACGATGTAAGTCCGCCGGTATCATCCGAACCTCTCGATTAGATGCTGAACCGGCGTCGAATCGTGGGTCGCCGGTAGAAGAATCGTCTGAATCGCACAAAAGTGGATCCGGGGCGCCCTCAGGGGGACGGTCAAAAAAAATCCCCCGTTCACAAAAAGTGCTCACAGCTTGAAATTTCTAGCAATTGTGCTAGATTGCTGTAAACGCTTTCACCGCTGCGCTGGGCAGCAAGTGGTTGCGGATCTCGGCGCAGCAGGGGTCGGACGAGACCCCGATGGAAATGTGCTCACCCAAAATCCTCATCGCTATGACCAAGCACGCTACTATATATCTGTGCCTGTGCGCTCTCGTGATGTTTTGGACTCCGGTAGCGGGAGCTCAGGAGATCGACGTCGAAGGTCGCGTTACGGAGGCTGAAACGGGCTTCCCTCTTCCGGGAGTGAACGTCTCCGTTCAGGGAACCCAGATCGGTACGACCACGGACCTGGATGGTAATTACTCCATCACGGTCCCGGGGGCCGATGCCGTGCTCGTCTTTTCGTTCGTCGGCTTCCAGACACAACAGATTCCCGTAGGTGATCAGCGGGTCATCGATGTTGCCCTGCGCCAGAGCGTCGCTGAACTCGAAGACGTGGTCGTCGTGGGGTACGGTACGCAGCGCCGGGGTGACGTCACCGGCTCGGTGGCATCGGTGAGCGTGGCCGATGCCAACATGGGCCAGATCACCGCACCGGAGGATCTCATCCAGGGCCGCGTTGCGGGCGTTTCCATCATCAAGAACGACGGTGAGCCAGGCGCCGGGATGACCGTCCGAATCCGCGGCGGCACCTCCATCACGGCCTCCAACGATCCGCTCTACGTCATCGATGGAGTGCCCATTGACGCCGCCTCCATGCAGCCGGGGACGGACACGGGCGTCGACGGTGCGAATTCCGGGCCTCGGAACCCGCTCGCGATGCTCAATCCCGGCGACATCGAAGCGATAGACATCCTCAAAGATGCATCCGCGGCGGCCATCTACGGATCGCGTGGGGCCAACGGAGTGATTCTCATCACCACCAAAAGGGGCCGGGCCGGGCAAGTGACGGTAGACTACGACGGCACGGTCTCGTCCTCGATGATGTATCGCAAACTGCCCCTGCTCTCGGCCGATCAGTATCGCAACTTCATCCGCCAGAATGGACTGAATGAGGACGCCCTGGGGAATGCCAACACGGATTGGCAGGATGCCATCACCCGGACGGCACTCTCTCACAACCACAACCTCGCGATCGGGGGTGGAACCGAAAACACGACGTATCGCGCGTCGGTGGGCTACCTCAACCAGGAAGGCATCGTGATTAATTCCGGTCAGGAGCGGATCACCGGACGCATCAACGCCGAGCACAGAGCGTTGCAGAATCGCCTCCGGCTTGGACTCAACCTGACATCGGCCTACATCTCCGACGACAAGACGTGGCAGGACGAGACGAACGGCTTTACCGGCGGTATCTTCGCGAATGTGATGAAGATGAACCCGACGTTCCCGGTGAAGAATCCGGACGGTTCGTACGTCGAATATCCCACGCCGTCAATTCGGAACCCGGTCGCCATTGCCGAACAGATCGACGACAATGTCATCACGACGCGTACGCTTGGAAACCTGAGCGCCGAGCTTCAGCTGGTCGAGGGCCTGACGGGCAAGGTACTCGTCGGTGTCGACCGGGCGCAGGCTCGCCGCGCTGTCTACGTGCCGCGTGCCAACCCGATTGGCTCGCCGGTGGGCGGTGTGGCCTCGCAAGGCAACCGTGAGCGCAGCTCCGTTCTACTGGAGACCACGCTCAACTACAATAACACGTTCGCAAACGTGCACTCCGTCTCGCTCCTCGGCGGCTACTCCTGGCAGGAGTTCAACCTGGAGGAGTTTGGGGCCACGATGCGCGACTTCGTAACGGACGCCTGGAGGTACAACAACCTCAGCGGTGGTGCAGACAACTCCATCAAGCCGTTCTCCAATCGCGAGGTGAACCGGCTCGTATCGTTCTTCGGCCGTGCCAATTACGACTACGCCGGGAAGTACTTGCTGACGGCCACCCTCCGGCAGGACGGATCCACGCGGTTTGGCGCCGGCAACAAGTGGGGTCTCTTCCCCTCCTTCTCGGCGGCATGGCGTGTGTCGGAAGAGTCATTCCTCCGGGATGCCACGTTCATCTCAGACCTGAAACTGCGTGCCGGATGGGGCAAGACGGGTAGCCAGGAAATCGGTAATTACCGCTCACTGCCGACCCTCTCCCCGAATCCGGATTACATCTGGGTCGTCGGCGACGGCGAGACGGAGGTAACCGGGGTTGCGCCGAACAACTTCGCGAATCCTGATCTGCAGTGGGAGGAGACGCAGACGATCAACGTCGGTCTCGACTACGGCTTCTCCAACGGGAAGTACTCGGGCTCCATCGAGTTTTATCAAAAGGACACGGACAACCTTCTGATCGAGTTTAGCGTCCCGCAACCGGCGGTCGTGTCGACGCGGCTGGAGAATGTCGGCTCCGTGCGAAACACCGGATTTGAGTTTTCGCTGAATGCACTCGCCATCGACAAGCGCGATCTGGCCCTCACGGTCGGCGCCATCTTCAGCACGAACAAGAACGAAGTCATCGATCTGGGTGGGCGCGAGCAGATCATCACCGGCCGGGTCAGCGGCGCGGGGCTCTCAGGCGTCAGTTCGCAGATCATCCGCGAGGGCGAGCCGCTCGGCGCTTTTTATGGTCCCGTCTTCCTCGGCGTGGAGAATGGCGAGCAGCAGTTCAAGCTCGACGACCAGGGTAACCGGGTACGAGAGATCATCGGGTATGCCCAGCCGGACTTCACCTACAGCCTTCAGACCAGTCTTCTTTACAAGAACTGGGACCTGAACATCTTCCTGCGGGGTGAGCAGGGCCGGGATGTCCTGAATAACACGGCACTCGAGTACACGGCGAAGTTCCTCGCCAACACGAACGTGAACTTCATGGAGGAGGCCCTGACGGACGGTACGTCGCTGGACCAGGGCATCGCGGTATATTCGTCGCGCTGGGTTCAGGATGCTTCGTTCCTGCGCGTCGACAACGTAACCCTTGGCTACACCTTCTCATCCAACATCCCTCCGAACGTTGCTCAGTACGTACGACGTGCTCGAGTATACCTGTCGGCGCAGAATCTCTTCGTATTCACGCCTTATGAAGGGTACGATCCCGAGGTCAACACGGACGCACAGGAGAACGGCGTGCCTTCGTTGGGTGTCGATTACGCGAACTACCCGCGACCGCGCACCTTTACACTGGGCCTGAGCCTGGGCTTTTAGCGAACCCTCGAGCGGATCAATCACCCAAGAATGCAGACCATCATGAAAACGCTCATTCGAAGAACGAGATATTGGGGGATCGGCATCGTAGCCGCTCTGCTGCTCGGCCCGGTGTTGCTAATGCAAGGCTGCACGGATCTCGACGAGCAGACCTTCGGCGCGGTCACGCCCGACAACTTTTACGCTACGGAGGATGAGTTCGTGGCGGCCCTGGCCCCGGTCTATGCGCAGCTTCGTACCGCAGGTTTCGGCGGCTACTGGACGTCATCCGAGATCACGACGGACGAGGCCATGATCCCGACCCGCGGCACGGACTGGGATGATGGCGGCGTGCATCGTCAGTTCCATCAGCACCGGTGGGATGCCACGCACGGTGACATCGGCGGCGCCTGGAACGACGCCTTCACCGGCATCGCCCGCGCCAACACCGTGCTGGAGAGCCTCGCCAACTCCACGACGGACCTTCCGTCGAAGGCTGCCTTCGAGGCGGAGCTTCGCACGTTGCGGGCCTTCTTCTACTATCAGCTGATGGACCTCTTCGGCGGCGTTCCCATCGTGACGGCGCCGGCCGTCGATCCGAGCAATCCGCCGGCACGGAACACGCGACGCCAAGTCTTCGAATTCATCGAGCAGGAGCTCCTGGAGTCCATTCCGGACCTGATGAGCGGAGACGAGGCGCGCGGAGCGAACTATGGACGCGTTTCCAAGGGGGCCGCTCAGGCGTTGCTCGCTAACATGTACCTGAATGCACAGGTGTTCACGGGCGAGGTCACGACCGGCGGCCTCAACCCCGGTCCGGCACGTTGGCAGGATGCCCTCGATATGGCCAATGCCATCCTGACGGACGGCGACTACAGCCTGGCGACGAACTACTTCGACAACTTCCTCGTCGCCAACCACAATTCGCCGGAGAACATCCTGTCCGCCACGTACAAGGCAAAGGGTGGCCTGGGCCTCACCTTCAGCATGCGGATGCTGCATTACAACCAGATCCCGCAGTCTCCGTGGAACGGCTATACGACGCTGGCCGACGTATGGAAGAGCTACAGCGACCAGGACGTTCGGAAGAAGATGTTCCTCGTCGGTCTGCAGCATGAGGGTCCGAATGCAAACTGTGTCGGTTCAGACTGCTTCTCTACCGGAGATCCACTGACGGACCGGCAGGGCAATCCGCTCGAGTTCACGGAGGAAGCGCCGCTGACCGGCGCCACGGAGGCGGACGGGATTCGCGTGCTGAAATGGGAGCTAGACCCCAACCAGACGGGCGGCGATTCCGGCAATGACTACGCGATCTTCCGCCTGGCGGAAATCTACCTCATCAAAGCCGAGGCCCTCAACGAGCTGGATCGTCTCGACGAAGCCGTGCAGGCCGTCAACGAGGTGCGTCAGCGTGCCAACGCCGGCGCGCTTTCGGCAGGCGACTTCAACAAACAGACCTTCCGGGATCAGATCTTGCTCGAGCGTCTTCAAGAGTTTATCTATGAGGCGAAACGACGCCAGGATTTGATCCGACATGGGAAGTTCACCTCCGGAGCGTGGCACGAGAAGCAGCCGAGCGAGCCCTATCGCATCCTCATGCCGATACCGCAGAGCCAGCTCGATGCCAACCCGAATCTCGTGCAGAATCCGGGGTACTGATTCTACCTAGACTACCTGAAATCCTGACTCACTGCTTGCAAGGAGAGGCCCCGCCCGTTAACGGAGCGGGGCTTTTCTTTCTCTCCCCGTCGCGTCCATGCGATCGAAGTATAGTCACGTCCACCTAACGCTTGTCGGCGCCTGCTTGCTGTGCGTTTCAAGCTGCCGCTTCGAAAGCGCAGGCCCCGATTCCATCCCGGCGGAGACGCTCTTCACGCTGATGCCGCCGGCCTACACGCGTGTAGACTTTGCCAACCGTCTTCACGAGACCCAGGACTTCAACGTATTCACCTACCGCAATTACCATAACGGCGGCGGTGTGGCAGTGGCCGACTTCAACAACGATGGCCTCCCAGACCTCTACTTCACCGCCAACCAGGAATCGAATCGACTCTATCTCAACGAGGGAGATTTTCGGTTTC
The DNA here is from genome assembly GCA_965651265.1 of uncultured Rhodothermales bacterium. Classification (GTDB taxonomy): domain Bacteria; phylum Bacteroidota; class Rhodothermia; order Rhodothermales; family VXPQ01; genus CBFGRV01. Next base: position 13,896 of record CBFGRV010000030.1, on the reverse strand, counting down.
GGGATGTTACCCGCCGGGCGGGCGTAGGCGGAAAGCGCCCGTGGTCAACAGGCGTAGCCGTGGCCGACGTGAACGGAGATGGATGGCTGGACATCTATGTGTCCGCCGCAGGACAGGGGTCCGCCGAAAGCCGCGCGAATGAGCTCTTCATCAACCAGGGACCCGATCGGCACGGCGTTCCCAGATTCATCGAAGCGGGCGCGGACTGGGGTATCGCCGATCAGGGATTCTCCATTCAGGGGGCATTTCTGGATTATGACCTAGATGGCGACCTCGACCTGTACGTGGTCAACAACTCTCCCCGCCCGCCCGTGAGCTTCGGGATCCGCAACACGCGCCACGTACGCGATCCTCACGGCGGCGACCGTCTCTATCGGAACGACGGCGATCGATTCACCGACGTTACGGAAGAGGCCGGCATCCTGAGTGGCGAGATCGCCTTCGGGCTCGATGTGACCATCACGGACGTCAACGCGGACGGCCTACCCGACATCTTCGTCTCGAACGACTTCTTCGAACGAGATTACCTCTACATCAACACGGGTCGGGGTTCGTTCCACGAGGATCTGGAGGGATGGATGCGGCAAACGAGCCTCTCCTCGATGGGGGCCGATGCTGCCGATCTCGACAACGACGGGTACCCCGAGATCTACGTGACCGACATGCTACCGCAGTCGGATACACGGCTCAAGCGGACCTCCACCTTCGAATCGTGGGACCACTACCAGCAAAAGGTGCGGAGCGGTTTCTACCATCAATTCATGAGGAACACACTCCAGCGCAACAATGGCGACTCCTTCACGGAGATTGGGCCGATGGCCGGTGTGGAGGCCACGGATTGGAGCTGGGGGACGCTCCTGGCGGATTTCGATCTGGACGGCCGGAAGGACATCTTCGTCACCAATGGGGTCTTCCGCGATGTCACTGATCAGGACTTCATCGATTTTCTCTCTGACGAGGACAATGCGCGCGCGATGTCGCGGCCCGGGCGCGGGATCGACTTTCGGGCCGTGATCGAGCGTATTCCGTCGCACCGCCTGCCGAATGTCTTCTTTCACAACCAGTCCGAGCCCGGAAGGCTGACGTTTATCGACCGGGCAGAAGAAATGGGTCTAGGGGAACCCGGCTTCTCGAGCGGTTGCGTTTACGCCGATCTGGATGGCGACGGTGACCTCGACATCGTGATCAACAACGTCAACCAGGGCGCCTTCGTGTATCGCAACGAGGCGAACGTGCTCCTCGATCACCATTTCCTGCGCATCGAACTGAAGGGTGAGCCGCCCAACACATTTGGTGTAGGCGCGCGCGTTTCCGTCCATGCCGGTGGCTCCACTCAGTACCTCGAGAATTTTCCGGTGCGAGGATTTCAATCGACTGTGGATCACGTGCTCGTCGTCGGGCTTGGGGAAGTTGATAGAGTCGACAGCCTCGTGGTGCGGTGGCAGGATGGCCGGCGGCAGGTCGTGATGAATCCGCCCATCGATGAAACGATTACGGTTCGTCAGACCGATGTGCCTCCGACCCGGCACGCCATGGAGGAGGGGGCTTCCGTCCGACTCGCAGCAGGAGAGGGAGAAGTATCTCGCACCCTCCCGTCCGCCGACAAAAATGATGACGCCCTGGCCCTCCAAAATGGCGCAATGCATCTGCGTGACATCACACAGGAGGTCGGGCTGCAGCACACGCATCGCGAGAATGACTTCGTCGACTTCATCCGAGAACCCCTTCTCGTCAAGATGTACTCGCGCGAGGGTCCCGCCACCGCCGTCGGCGACCTCAATGGCGACGGGCTGGATGACATTTTCATCGGCGGTGCGAAAGGGTTCGCCGGCCGGATTCTGCTCCAGGAACGATCCGGGCGCTTCAGACCCGTCGAGGTGCCCGATTTCGAAGCTGACGCGTTGTCGGAGGATGTCGGCGCCTCATTCTTCGATGCCGATGGTGATGGTGACCTCGACCTGTACGTCGTGAGCGGTGGGGTCGACTACTCGAGTCTAGCGCCCCCGCTAGCCGATCGGCTGTACATCAATGATGGCCGCGGCGGGTTCAGCCGAACCGAGCGGCGGCTCCCCCTGCTGTACGAGAGCGGCTCCGTGGTGCGCCCTCACGACTTCGACGGCGACGGTGACCTGGACTTGTTCGTCGGCGGGCGCCTCGTTCCCTGGCGATATGGACTTCCTCCACGTTCCGTGCTTATCCAAAACGACGGACACGGCCGCTTCACGGATGTGACGGACACGGTCGCGCCTGACTTGGCCGACATCGGCATGGTCACGGATGCCGTCTGGGCGGATGTGGACGGGGACGGCCGACTCGACCTCGTCCTCGTCGGGGATTGGATGCCTATCACCATCTTCCTATCCACGCCCGAAGGCCTTCGTCGCGCCGAATTTCCCGGACTGGAGAATACATCCGGATGGTGGAATCGCATCGTGGCCCACGATCTCGATGGTGATGGCGACATCGATTTCGTGGCCGGAAACCTCGGGCTGAACTCTCGCCTGCGGGCTACACCGGAGGAACCGTTGGAGTTGTTCATCCATGACTATGACCGCAACGGATTCATCGATCAGGTAATGGCCTACCATGCCGACGGGCACGTCTACCCTCTGGCGCTACGACCCGCCTTGCTCGACCGGCTGCCGTTTCTCGAAGAGCGATTCCCCACCTACCTGTCCTACGCCGGGAAGCGCCTGGACGAAGTGTTCACGCCGTCGGAACTGGCGGGTGTCTTGCGGATCAACGCTCAGCAAATGGCCTCTGTCGTGTTGATCAATGAGGGAGATTCGCTTACCGTCCGGCCGCTACCTGCGGAGGCGCAGATCGGACCGATCTACGGCATCGCCGTGCTCGATGCCACGGGCGACGGCGTGTCCGATCTGTACGTCGGCGGGGGCCACTCGGCCTTCAAACCCGAGATCGGGCCGATGATAGAAGGCCGCGGCGCCTTGCTCGCCGGTCTCGGTGACGGCACTTTCGAAGCGATCCCGCGCGCCGCACCCAACCTTCAGGGAGACGTGCGTCACATCCTCCCTATTCGTTCGGCCCGGGCCGGCAGCGCATTGGTCATCACGAGAAGCGGCGGGCCCGTTCAGATACTCGAGGTGCGCTGAGGCATGCGCGCTGGACTCCTGATCGGGCTGCTGTTCCTGGCTGGCTGCATTGGAGGCGAGCCCCCCCTTTTTCGCGCCATCGACCCTGCCCGCTCCGGCATCGACTTCGTCAACCATGTCGAAGACACGCCCGAGCTCAACATCATCAACTATCTCTATTTCTATGATGGCGGGGGCGTCGCCGTGGGGGATGTGAATGGCGACGATTTGCCTGACATCTATTTCGTGTCCAACATGGGGCCCAACCGCCTCTATCTCAATCGGGGCGATCTTCGATTTGAGGATGTGACCGAGAGCGCAGGTGTCGAAGGCGTCTCCGACTGGTCGACGGGCGCTGTGATGGCCGACGTCAACGGCGACGGACTCCTGGACATCTATGTTTCTACGGTGGACGGCGTGGCCGGCCTCCGGAGCCGCAACGAGCTCTTCATCAACAACGGAGACGGCACCTTTACGGAGGGCGCGGAGGAGTTTGGCCTGGCTTTTCGAGGTTACGGCACCCAAGCTGCCTTCGTCGACTACGATCTCGACGGCGACCTCGATGTTTTCCTTCTCAACCACTCCACCCACGGCGAGCCCACGTATGGCTCGGCCGATGATCGGTATCGGGACCATCCGCGCGCCGGCGACCGCTTGTTGCGTAATGACGGCGGCGTCTTCGTCGACGTCAGTGCCGAGGCCGGCATCCACAGAGGACCGATCGGGTATGGGCTTGGGGTCAGCATCAGCGACCTCAATCTCGATGGCCTGCCCGACATCTACGTCGCGAACGACTTTCACGAGAACGACTACTTCTACGTCAACAACGGTGATGGGACCTTCACCGACCAAATCCGCGAGGCGGTCGGCCACAACAGCCGCTCATCCATGGGAAGCGATGCCGGAGACATCAACAATGATGGCCTCCCCGATGTCGTCGTGCTCGACATGCTGCCCTTCCGCGAGGAAATCCTGAAGACGTCGGCGAGCGCGGAGTCCTACCAGATCGTCTCCAGCCTCATCGCGTCGGGGTATCATCATCAGTTCGAGCAGAACACGCTGCTGCTCAACCGCGGAGGCGGGCGATTCAGCGAAATCGCGCACCTCGCGGGCATCGAAGCGACGGACTGGAGCTGGGCGCCGCTGCTGTGCGACCTGGATAACGATGGCTGGAAAGACCTCTTCGTCACCAACGGAATCTGGCGCCGGCCCAACGACGAGGACTACCTCATGGCCGTATCGAGGCCGGCGGCGCAGGACTCCCTTCGAGACTACCCGGAAGCCGCGCTACACTACATCGAAAAGATGCCGCATGTCGCGATCCCCAACTTCGCCTTTCGTAACAATGCGGACCTCACGTTTACCGATCGAGCCGCCGAATGGGGCCTCGGAGAGCCGATGTTCTCCAATGGGGCCGCCTGCGTCGACCTCGACAACGACGGCGACCTCGACCTCGTCATCAACAACCTGAATCGGACGGCCTCCATTTTCGAGAACACGGGCGGAGGGCGCTTCCTCTCGATCCGCCTGGAGGGTCCGGAGGCGAACGCATGGGGCATCGGAGCCCGCGTTTATCTTGTTCACGGTGATACGCTCCAGCTCCATGAGAACTTTCCCACGCGCGGATTCCAGTCGGCCGTCGAGCCACGGCTGCATTTTGGGCTCGGGGGCTCTGAGGTGATCGACAGCCTGGTGGTTGTATGGCCGGACGGCGCAATCGAAGTGCAGCGAGATGTCGGCGCGAACCAGCATCTCGTACTTCGCCGCGCGGACGCCTTCGATCATGGGTTCGACACCACCCGGTTGCTTCGCGGATCGATCGCACGGCCGCTTTTCGCGGATGTCGATGTCACGATACCTTTCCAACACGACGAAAATGCGTTCAACGATCTCACTAGTGAGCCTCTAATCCCGCACCGAATTTCCGCGGAGGGCCCCGCGCTGGCCGTCGGCGATGTGAACGGTGACGGGCTGGATGACCTTTTCGTCGGGGGTGCGAAATGGCAATCGGCGGCCCTGCTGCTTCAGACGTCGACGGGTAAATTTATCCGCACAGCCGATACCCTGTGGCGGGCTGACAGCCTCTATGAGGATGTAGATGCCACCTTCCTGGATGCGGATGGCGATGGCGACCTCGACCTCTACGTCGTCAGCGCCGGAAACGAGTGGTGGGGCGATGCGGAGCCCCTCCTCGACCGCCTCTATATCAATCAGGGAGACGGCACCTTCACGCGCGGCAGGCTGCCGGCTTTCCATGAGAACGGGAGCGTCGTTCGCGCAGCTGACTTCGACGGCGATGGTGATGTCGACCTGTTCGTCGGCGGACGAGTCGTCTCGAAGAACTATGGCACGAGCCCGAAGAGCCTGCTCTTGCGAAACGATGACGGCGTATTCGTGGATGTGACTCCCGACGATCTCCGCCACATAGGAATGGTGACGGACGCCGTTTGGGCGGATCTCGACGGCGATGGAGCGCTGGACCTGGCGCTCGCCCGGGAATGGATGCGGCCCATCATCTTCTTTGGATTGGGATCGCAGACACTCTCCGAGAATACCCGGACCGTCGAATTCGGCCAGAGAGGGTGGTGGACGGCCATTACTGCCGTCGACCTGACGGGTGACGGCCTCGAGGACCTGGTCCTTGGAAATCTGGGTCTCAATTCCCGCTTGCGGGCCTCGCCGGAGGAGCCCGTGCGTCTGTATTTCGGGGATTTCGATGCCGACGGCGAGGCGGACCACGTTCTCACGAGCTTTCGAGACGGCGAGAGCTATCCGCTGGGCAGCCGCGATGTCCTGCTGGAGGCGTTCCCGTCCCTCGCTCGCGCCTTTCCCACATACCGATCACTGGGTGCGGCCACCATCTACGACCTCTTCCCACGCGATCGGATCGAGAAGGCGGAGGTATTAGTCGCCGAGGATTTCGCCTCGGCGTTCGCCATCAACCTCGGAGAGGGCGCCTTCGAGCTTCGACCCTTACCGATCCAGGCCCAGATGGCCCCCGTCCGGGCGATCCTCTCAGGCGATTTCGATGGAGACGGGCACATCGACCTGATGCTCGGCCAGAACTTCTATGCTGTCCCACCGATGCGAGGCCGTTACGATGCCGGCTATGGCGTCGTCCTGCTCGGAAGCGGCGATGGCTCCTTTCGTGCGCTCGAGCCGTGGGAGAGCGGGTTGTGGCTCGATGGCGACGTGCGCAAGCTCGCCTACCTTCGTGGGCCCGGGGGAGAACCCTACGTCATCGCCGCCCGCAACGACGACTCGCCAAAGGTCGTGCACGTGTTGCACCTACCGAGCAGCCGAGACGCCTCGATGTGGGCTGCGTCGGACTAGGGCACCCGCAATCGAGCGTGCACCTCGTCGGGCGCTACGTAGCGGGTATGGTAGGTCTGCCAGTCCTCCGGATGTCGTTGATACACGATATCCTCCTCCAGAGGCGCAATAGGCCGCGTGTAATCAGGTAGGTCGTGAGCGGGCAGCGGCCTCACGGTCTCCGAATAGGTGGTGTTGTAGTCTCCGTCCTTGACCCAGCCATCTCCGATCAGCACGTAGTCGCGTGTCCATCCCTCCGGCGGCGGCGCTACCTCATCAAACTGAAATACGAGCTCGTCGCCGGCATTCATGATGACGTAGCGGTCGTCGATTTCTCGGAGCAGTTCCCGCACGTCGCCAAATCGGGTGTAGTAGCCCTCGAGATCGCGCCAGATCTGCACGCTCGACATCAGTGAATCGTAGATCGGCGTTTCCGGATGCGTGCGGTCGGGCTCCACCACGGCTGAGTAGCCGCGGTAGCGCAAGTCCGCGACGGATGCATCGAGGGGCGTCGTCTGGATGTCGACATCTGACAGCCGTTCGGCCCAGGCGATTCGATCCCAGTAAATCTCTAGGTTGGTCGTGAGGCGGATGCGCTGATCATCTGCGTTGAGCGCCTGGAGGGCATCCGCAAGATCGATCACGACCGTTTTCAGCTTGCCGGCAGGGAAGCCCAGATTCGGATGCACGGTGCGCCAGCCGCCCTGCCCGTCGGGGACATCCAGCCGGAGCCCGGTCGGTGCGGAATGGTTCCCCTGCGAGATCGCCACATTGATCGAGCTATCCGTAGGTCGAACCCAGCCATCCGCAAGCAGCACCAGCGGCCGGTCCGCGGGTGCATCCGAGAGATCAAGGATGATGGAGTGCTCTTCGGCCACGCCCTGATACTGGCCCGTCTCAAACGCGGCGAGGTATCGCTCGTCCTTCTCCCGCACCAGGTCGGTCACGTCGCGCCCATTAGCCATTACCACGCGTGCGACCGGCGTGCTCTTCGACGTGACAACGATGGTCATGTCCGGCGGCGGAAAGACGAACCGCTCATCCACCCAGATTTCCGTCTCGGATGGATGGTCAACGACCATCAGCGAGACGTGATCGAAGAAGTGTGTCTCCCAGAGCTCGGCTGTAATGCGCACATCATAGTAACCATCAACCGGACGCAGCTCGTGCCCATCGATCTTCACCCAGTCCTCTGTCATCATCACGCCGGCCGTTTCCTGCGCGTTGATCCGTAGCCCCAGAGGCGAGCGCCAGATGAAGTCTGTCACGAATCGCAACCCCTCGCCGTCGTTCGTGAAAAGCCAGGGGCACGAGCCCTTGAGCCGCTGTCGAGCCTGGACGGTCTCGTCGGAAAGGAGGTCGAACTCCGCCTGGATGTCTCCGTTGGGCCAGACGATCCGTGCGACATCCACGACGAGCTGCTCGCCCAATCCGAAATGGACGATCGGGTCGGAGATGGGCTGCTTCTGATAGAGCAGCGCCGAACGGATTTCGATTTCGCCTCCCAGGCCGAAGGGGTTGATCCGCTGATCGCCCGTGGCCGTGGCGGCCTGCGGCCGGATGCTCTTCGAGTGATAGTTGACCGATCCGCGGTTTGCGTAGCGAACGGCCTCCCCCTCGGCCGTCACACCGATCAAATCGAGTCGGCCACCTCCTGTAAGATCCGCGACGGAATGCGTGGTGAGATTCGTCGCGGCCGACAGGCGCGCAAAGCCGTCCTCGCCATGGTTCAACCACGCCGCCGTTTGGCCGCCGGACGTGGCGATGAGATCCATCGCGCCGTTGTTGTCCAGATCCATAGCCATCAGGCGTGCGGATTCCGATGCTGGTCTGTCCGACCACCTGGCCAATTCGGTCGCATCGTCTCCGCCCCTTACTGCTCGAATGGCCCCATCCTGGCTCAACACGATCAACTCAAACCGCCCATCGGCGCCGAGATCGGCAATGGTCAGTGCTACGGCATCATCCACGGCTGCCATGCGTCGCGCATGGAAGCCCTGCGATCGACGGTTTTCGTACACCTCCACGGCTCCGGATCCGGTGACGAACGCCGCATCCGGATCGCCGTCGGCATCCAGATCGGCCCATGCGAAATCGACGACATCCGTCACGTCGCCGAAGAGGTCGCGCTGCTCGAAGGAGCCGTCGCCCCGGTTTCGCAGCACGATGGGGGCGCCGCCATCCCGCGCCAGCACAAAATCCAGGTCGCCTTCCATGTCCAGGTCTACGGACCAACCCGCACGGAACGACGCATTCAAAACGGACGCCGGCAGACCGAGCTCTCCAGTCACATCCGTAAACGACGAGTCGGCCTCTTGCCGGTACAGGCGGAAGCCTTCGGCCCCTGCTGTGGCGAGATCGATTCTGAAATCATAATTATAATCCGTGATGACGAGGCCGGCGGCGGATACCCCTGCTGGAACGTCGATGCGCATTCCATCCTCAAAGTGCAGCTCGCCGTCTCGGTACGCCAACAGCACGGGCAATCCATCGGCAGAAAGCGGCACGGCACGCGTCCAGGCCCACGCTGGTTCGGGCGCGCCCGTATCCGGGCCGGTCTGCACGGCCGCCTCCATGAACAGCGGCTCAATGGCGAAGGAGAGCTCGTCGTCAGGCGGCGCAGGAATGGCTCGGGGCCGCTCGATGGCCAGCAACTCCGAGACGAGGTCACCGGGCTGACCGGGATCCGTCCGGATGGAAGCCAGACTTTCGCGATAATCGGGCTCACGCATGAGCACGTTGCTCAGGAAGGTGAGCTGAATGGCCGTGGTTTGCAGGTCGCCGGTTGCGAGCGCCTGTTGCACCGTGGCGAGTTGCTCGCGCGTTTCATCCGACCATCCTGCCGCAAACTCTTGCAGCCGGTCGACGATGTCCTGCGCTCCGTCGGCGTCGCCGGAGGTGGCGGCCCGCTGGGCACGCTCCACCATCACGGCAAGATGATTGGGCTGGATCTCCAGAATAGAGTCGAGCAGGCGCAACACCTCTTCTTCGCTTTCTGCATCCCCACGCTGATCGATCTGTTCAGCGAGGGCATAACGCGCCTTCACGTTCGCCGAATCGAGATCGGCAGCCCTCTGAAAGTATTCGATGGCGGCATCCGAATTTCCCCTCGCCTCCTCGAGCAGGCCCGACAGATAGAAAATGTTGCTCTGGTCGGGCGCCAGTGAGCGCGCGCGCTCGAGTCGCTCATCGGCAAGGTCCAGCTCATTGCGTCGCATGGCCAACACGCCCAGATTTGCCCAGGCAGCGGCCTCCCCGGGGGCATGCTCGGTGACAAGGAGAAGCTGCTCCTCGGCATGCCGATCCTGACCCACCTGCAGGGCAGCAAGCCCCGTGTAGAAAGCGCTCACCGCTTCCGCGTACGCTTCGGATCCAGGTGAGGGAGCATCGCCCGTTCGGCAACAGGGCAACAGGACCAGGATGGTGGCTATGACAAGAATATACGGGCGCACGAGGATCGGGAAATGCAAAGGAAAACGAGCCGCATGTTGGATCAGCCGCAACACTACGGGGCCTACGGATAAGATGCAAGACGAACGACGGCGGCCCGAGGTCCTCGTCGAGTGATGCAGATCGACGGCCCCCCTGATTCCCATCTCTTTTTTTTCAGAAGGGCAGGTATAGAATTCTCGTTTGGCGTCGATACCGGAAGGCGGTGGCTCGTGCCACTTCGTCACCCTCGGCGGCCGCGAGGTCGCCATTTGCCAGGACTAACGCAACGGGGGCCTGCCCGCAGGGCATGCTCTCCCGGGCTGATATGGCTTACAGAGCCGACGCTGAAATCAACGAGAAGGCGCGACAGGCCGTTGAGGCGGCGATGGTCACGCTCGCCGTTTGCACGTATGCCGTCGCTTTCCCGACGATGTACAAGGCCGTCGGCCCGGGAACGGGAGCTCTGGCCGTGCTCCCCGTCATGCTGATCTCCTGGTTCTGGGGTCCGCGCGTCGGTATGGCAGCCTCCATCATGGCCGGCCTCGTCCTGAATCCCATCCTCTTTCTGCGTTTCGAATCCGGGGCGGATATTCAGACGGTCCTCGTCCATTCACTGCCCTACTTCCTGGCCGTCCTGATCATCGCCGCGATTACGGGGCGGCTAAGAGACCTTCGGGAGCGGCTCATTCACATGGAGTCGGACCGAAATCGGGAACAACTCGAGGCCGAAAGAGAGGCACGTGCGCGCGTGGAGGAACTCCTGAAGCTGAAATCGGCCTTCCTCAACAATATGAGCCATGAGCTGCGCACGCCGCTCACGGCCATCCTCGGATTTGCGGAGATCCTGAGCGAGGAGCTCGGGCCGGAGCAGCGCGAGCTCGCGCGGCGCATCGTGAAGGGCGGTATTCGCCTACAGGACACGCTCAACTCCATCCTCGATCTGGCGCAACTCGAGGGCGGCGGTATCGAACTGGAGACCGTACGCCTCGACATCGCACACGAGGTCCGGTCTGCCGCCTCGGCTTTCCAGGAGCATGCTGAGAGAAAGGGCCTCCAACTGGAGATCGAAGTGCCGCCAGAGTCGCTCGAGGCGAACCTGGACCGGTCCTCGTTCCATCGCGCTGTTCGGTGCCTCGTCGACAACGCCATCAAGTTTACGGAGAAGGGGTTTGTGCGAGTTTCCGTGCGGGCGGATGAGACCCATATCCGTATCTTCGTGCACGATTCGGGCATCGGCATCAGCGATAGCTTCGTGCCCCACGTTTTCGCAGAGTTTCGCCAGGAATCCGTGGGCCACGGACGGTCCTACGAAGGAAGTGGCCTGGGTCTGGCCATCACGAAGCGCCTCGTCGAGCTCATGGGCGGCAAGATCGATTTCGATAGCAGTCAGGGCGCCGGTAGCACCTTCACGCTGACGTTTCCGCGCGCGATGTCCGATGCGCTCCACATCGTGGATGAAGACGTGGCGGCCGCCGCCACTGCGCCTCCCAGCCGGCATCGAACGGAACCGGGTCGCATCCTGGTCCTTGACGACAATGTCGACACGCTGGCGCTCATCCGGCATCAGCTTCGTGGCCGGTACAACGTGGAAACCGTATCGGATGTGGAGACTGCGCTCGATCGCGCACGCTCTCAGACCTTCGATGCCTTTCTCCTCGACATCAATCTTGGAAATGGCCACGATGGGATCGACGTCCTCCACGCGCTGCGAGAGCTCGACCGTTATCTGAATGTGCCCATCGTAGCGGTCTCCGCCTATGCGCTACCCGGCGATCGCGAACGCTTCCTGGCCGCGGGATTCGACGCTTATCTCGAGAAGCCGTTCACGCGCGCCGAGCTCAATCAGACGCTTGCCCGCGCCCTCGAACAGCGGCCCGTTACCGAGGCGTAGAGAAGATGACGCGCAACTCGACGGGGCGTCGAGGTGCAGGTAACCCGCGCACTCGGAAGAGGGGAAAAGGCATCAGCCGGTGGCGCCGAACGAACGCTTTGCTCGTCGCGGCGCCTTACCGGCTAATGTCACCACCACCATGCCCACCACAGGCACTTGTCGGATCGCGGCGCGCTGGCGCTACGAACCGATTTCGATAGCCTCGGCGACGTCCTCGATTTCGAGGGATGCTTCGTCGACTGGCTGATGAACGGTCTCGTTGACCACCGACTTGACGGGTTCTTCCGCCGCCATCGCCGGCTCGCTGATATCCGCACAACTTCTCGGCGTCAGTGAGACGACAAGAAAAATGGCGACAGCGGACGCGTATCGGCAGACGGTCATCATGGCGGCAGTCGTGGTCTGGAGAAATTTCGGATCCGCTCGCTGGGCACTTCCTTCTCGATGGTCGCGCGTCGCAACGAGCACTGGACGACCTGAATCAAGGGTCGTACCAACAGCCGTAAACGATGCGAAATCGCCTCCCAGAGCCTGTTTTGTGCGATCAGCGCCCCACCCAGGGGCGAAATTGGGAATTGAACCATGGTCGATACGTAAGCAGGTAGGTAAAATTGAAATGGCGACCTCCGGCGCCTGGTAACGATATCGCAACCTGATGTCCCGAAGACATGCCTGCATCTTGCTCGGGGGACACTTGGTGGTTCGGGGGAATTAGAAACGATCCATGAATGATGGAGGAGACACTCATGAAGCGCGCATCCACTCGTTTTCCTTACTGCAGCCCTATGCATTTCATCGCGCATGGGCTCCTGCTCGCTATGATGATCCTTTCAGTGTCCGGTTGCGTTGAGCAGCGTGATGCAGAGCCGTCCTCCGACCCGTTGACTCCGGATCTCGATACGGTAACCACACAACAGCCGGTCGCATCGGGCAGCCTCTACGATGTGCTTCGGGAGGAGGGGCGGTTCTCTCGATTTGTCGCCCTCGTTGACGCGGCGGGCCTGGGCCAGACGCTCTCCGGTCCCGGCCCGTATACGATTTTTGCTCCAACGAATGACGCCGTTCAGGCGCGTCAGACTCGAATCGATTCGATGCAACAGAGTGAGGACCCGAACGAACTTCGGGGAGTCCTTCTGTACCACATTGTGATGGGCGAGACGCACACGCAGGATTTGAGTGACGGATCTACCGTGCGAACTCTGGAAGGAAGCACCCTGAGCATCACGGGAACGGGTGACAGCCTAGCGGTGGGCCCTGCGCGCGTCATAGAGTCCGATCTGGAAGCTGCAAACGGCGTCATCCATGTAGTCGACAGACTCCTGACGCCGGATATGAATCCGGACGGCATCTGATCGAGCAGCATCCAAAAATGCGTATCGGCCTGAGCGGATCGGAAAAGCTCGTCGGTCAGCACCTATTCAGCTCGCTCACTGCCGACGGACACAAGGTGTATCCCATCGTCCAGATGCGCTCCGGGGATGCTCCGAACGAAATCCTCTGGAACCATCGGGAAGACATCCTCGAACGCCACAAGCTTGAGGAGCTCGATGCCGTCATTCACCTCGCCGGCGAACACCGTCTTTCTCTGGCGCGATGGAGCGAGCAAAAGAAGCTCGAGATCATCGGCAACCGGGTTGGATCCACAGAGCATCTGTCGCGGGCACTGGCCCGATTGCGCCGGCCGCCGCGCGTCTTCCTCTCGGCATCGGCCATCGGATACTACGGACATCGTGGCACGGAACGACTCGACGAGGATTCCCCACCCGGCGACGATATGTTCCTATCCGCGCTCTGCCAGGAGTGGGAACGCGCTACGAAACCGGCTGCAGAAGCAGGGATCCGGACCATTCAAATGCGGTTCGGGATCGTCCTGACACCGAACGGCGGCATCCTCCGATCTCTGCTCGTACCGTTTCGGCTGGGACTCGGCGGCCGATACGGTGGGCGTCGCCAGTATTTGAGTTGGATTGGGATGGAGGATGTAGCGGGGGCCGTCGCCCACATGCTTTCGGACCCCACGCTGGAAGGGCCCGTTAACCTGACGAGTCCGAATCCCGTGACCATGACGGAATTCGCGCAGACGTTAGGGCGGGTGCTCTCCCGCCCCACCTTCCTGCACATGCCACCGTGGCTGGTTCGTCTGCTTCTGGGCAAGGTCTCCGATGATGC
>CBFGRV010000029.1:0-39551 GCA_965651265.1 uncultured Rhodothermales bacterium | reverse complement strand
TGATCGCCACCGGCAGCGAGCTGGTCCAATCGATGCGGATGTCGTCCGTTTCGTCCAGATTCAAGTCGGCAACGACGACACTCGTAAACTCGGCCGTCGAGGACACGAATTGCCACAGGTCCAGGCCGGCGCGCACGCCCGCGAAGTTGCTGCTGACGTCCGGATTCTCGACGACATCCTCCTGGATGGTGTACGTCAGACCGGCATCCGTCTTGATTTTAGTGCGCTCCGAATTGACCCAGAGGCCGCCGGCCCCGGCGGCGCCCACGGTCCGGCTGCTGATCCCGGCGAACGTGTTGCGTATCCAGTCCACGGCGCCGAAGGCGTAAAGGTCGGCGCCCAGCTCGCGGTCGTACCGCGTCCTTGCGTAGTACGACTCGGCGGTGCGTTGCCGGTCCTTATCCTCGACGACGTCGAAAGCATCCGCGGAGCCAACGGCCTGGCGGGTAAATCGGACCGTTTCCGTTCGGATGCCGCCTCCCTCCAGCTTGAGGCTCGACTTCGGCCACCGGTACTGCGCCGTACCATTCAGGCCGAATGTGCTGGATTCCGCGTTGCCGGCCGTCCAGACGCCCGTCAGCTCGGCGGCCGCCGTCCAGGCAGGTTCCTGTGGGGACTCCGCATCCTGCGCCCGCGCGCCGAAGTGCAAAGCCACTAGAAAGCACCAAGCGATGGCGCTCCGTTGTATGGTCTCACGTGTCATTCCGCCTCCTGGACATTGGGTGGGCATCGATTTCAGCAAGCACTCGCCTTTGCGATGGTGCGAAAGGGGGGACTCGAACCCCCACGGGTGTTACCCCACCAGATCCTAAGTCTGGCGCGTCTGCCAATTCCGCCACTTTCGCAGGTTGGTGCTTCGGGTGGCCACCCCGTCGCGAACTCGCTACGCAAAACGGCAGAGCATCCTGACATACTGCGAGCACTCGGGATTTCGGAGGCACCCCGCTCCAAAGCGCTCGATACGACGCGACGACGTGACGTGAGTTTCCGATCCCGTCATCCCCCCAACAATTCCTCAGGACGTAACTTCCGATTCGGATCAGAGCACATATCTCACCTGCGCGTTGCCTACATTCCTCCGATTGCGTGCCGGGAGCGGCCATTGCGAATTCATCGTGCAAATCCACGCTACACTCTGACTCGTGTAAAGGACGTGGCCCGGCCGCCTGACATCCAATTGCGAATTCCTTTCCAGATATGCTACAGAAACAGGGATCGCTGATGGTTCGCCTCGTGAATCTCGCCGGAGGGCTCCTGCTCATCGTCCTGGTGTCGGCCTGCGGTACCACGGCCCGAACGACCCCCCCGGCGGACGTCGCCATCGACACGACGGCCGCCGACACTAGCGCGCGCGCCCGGCCAGAGGTACCCCGCTCCATCACCGTCGAGCAGCGAGCTCCCGCCGGGGTCAATCTCGACACCGTGCGCGCCGGCCGCTTCGACCAGGGCAAGATGTGGACCTTCGACTATCCTCCCATCGAGTACTTCGCGGAGACCTACGGCTTCAATCCGGACGAAGAATGGTTCGAGTGGGCCCGCCTGGCGACGCTTCGCATCCCCGGCTGCACGGCCTCGTTCGTCTCGCCGAATGGACTGGTCCTGACGAACCATCACTGTGGGCGCAGCCATGCGACCAACGTCTCGCGCGAGGGTGAAAACATCCTGGACAATGGCTTCTATGCCGAATCGCTGAGGGAGGAGCGCCACGTGCCGGGCATGTGGGCCGACCAGCTCGTCGAGATTCGGGATGTCACTGACGAGATCGCTGCCGCCATCGCCGCCGCCGAAACGGATGCCGAGCGCGCGCAGGCCCGGGCGGATGCCATCGGGACCATCGAGGAGCGGCTCCAGCGAGAGCGCGGCGACGGGCATATCGTGCAGGTGATCGCCTACTACTCTGGCGCTCTCTACTCCGCCTACATCTTCCGGCGCTACACCGATTTGCGGCTGGTCATGATTCCGGAACTCGCGGTCGGATTCTTCGGCGGTGATCCGGATAACTTCACCTATCCGCGGTACACCGTCGATTTCGCGCTCTTTCGCGTGTACGAGAACGGCGAACCTCTAGAGACACAGTATTACTTCCCCGTTAGCGACGAAGGGGTGCAGGCCGAGGACCCCGTCTTCGTGATCGGCAATCCCGGCTCGACCTTCCGGCTCTCCACGATGAGCGAGCTGACCTTCCGGCGAGATGTCGAGGAGCCCGCCGTGCTGCGCCTGATCGAGGACCGCGTGGATGCGTTGCGAGGTCAGCTGGAAGAGGCACAGCGAGCGGGTTCGCCCGACGAAGAAGTCGACGCCCTTCGCAATCAGATTTTTAGCCTGGAGAACGCGATGAAGGTGTATCGGGGCCGCGTAAGGGCGTTGAACGACCCCATCATCTTTGCCCGGCGCCGGGATGCGGAACGGCAATTTCGCGAGGCGATCGAAGCCGACCCCCAGTTGCGCGAGGAGTACGGAGGGCTCATAGAGGAGATGGAGGACATTCAGCGGCAGCGATCGGAGCTGGCATCCGAGTTCCGCGCTTTCCTCTCACTGTCGCCGCAAGCGTCGCTTGGGTCGGCCGTCCTGCGTAGGGCCTTCATCGTAGAGCGGTTTTTGCGGGCGCAGGGTTTGAATCAGGCTATGCTCGATCAGGCCCTCGAGGCACTGGATGCCATCCAGGATCAGCCCGTCGGGCTTCAGGAGGCCTATCTCGCCCAGCGCTTCAAGTGGATCGTCGAAAGCTTCGGCCAAAACAGCCCGATCGTGCGCGCCGTGTTACGAGGGCAGGAGCCGGAGGAGGCCGCCAGATACGTCGTGCAGGGTTCTCAGCTTACCACAGCCGAATCCGCGCGCCTCGCGCTGGAGAACGGCACCATCGAAGAGACGGACCCTGCCGTACAGGTCGCGACGGCGCTCCAGGAGCGCTATGCAAACTACCAGAGCGCTATGGCAGGCCTGATGGCGCGCCAGGAGCAAATCTCCGAGCAACTCGGCCGGGCGCGTTACGCCGTCTACGGAACCGACGTCCCGCCTGACGCCACGTTTTCGCTCCGCATCGCGGACGGCGTCGTGCGCGGATACCCCTACAACGGCACCGTTGCGCCACCATATACCACGCTCTACGGCGTCTACGATCATTATTATTCGTATGGACCCGGCACGGCGTGGGATCTGCCGGACAGCTGGCTGCCGCCGCCCCCGAATCTGAAGCTGGAGACGCCGATCAATTTCGCATCCACGAACGACACCATCGGCGGTAACTCGGGATCGCCCGTCGTGAACACGGACCTGCAATTCGTCGGTGTGCTTTTCGACGGTAACATCGAAAGTCTCTCCGGCGACTTCATCTACTCGACGGAGCGATCTCGGAGTATCTCCGTCGATGCCCGCGGAATCCTGCAGGCGCTGTCCGCCGTGTACGGCGCCGACCGGCTGGTGGAAGAGGCAACGAATGGACGGCTCTTCGAGTCCGAAGCAGAAGCCGATGCAGCGCTAATGGACTAGCACCGATTGCAGCATTCACCGTTCAGATCTAGCCGAACTCGCAAACACCACCGGAAACCATCTCGAATGCATTTGACCCATCCCGACGCGCCGCACGACGTGCGTAGCCTCTCCGTATCTCGGATTCCCATCGGCCGGCTCAGACTGCCGGTGCGGATCCTTGCCATCGTCCTGATGATGCTGATCGCAGGCTGCGGCGGCACACGGCAAACGGCCGTCATCACGGATCGTCCGGAGGCCATCGAGCCACCGTCATTCCCGGTCACGCCGGCCGCCGACGAGGGTCTTCCGGAGCGGCTTCGCCACGTAGAGGTGGGCCGTTTCGACACGGGCAAGATGTGGACCTTTGACAATCCACCCATCGATTATTTCGAGGAGACCTACGATTTCCGCCCTGATTCGGCCTGGTTCGCGAAGGCGCGGCTGGGTGCTCTACGGCTACCCAATTGCTCGGCCTCGTTTGTCTCACCGAATGGGCTGATCCTCACCAATCATCACTGTGCGCGCGAATCGATAACCGACGTTCAACGGGAGGGTGAATCCCTTTTGGATGACGGGTTTTACGCCGCTTCAGTTGATGAAGAACGTAAGGTCGACGGACTTTACGTCGATCAGCTTGTCTCCATCGATGATATCACGGGCGAGGTGTATGCCGTGCAGGAGGGTGCTGAGGATGTAGTGGCATCACGGCGCCGCCGGGCCGATCAGATCGAACAGCGGATGAACCGCGAGGCGAAGGCACGAGACTCCCTCCTGACGGTCGAAGTCATCGAGCTATATCACGGTGGGCAGTACTCGGCGTACACGTTCCGCCGCTACAACGACCTAAGGCTCGTCTTCGCGCCCCACCTTACTCTGGGCGCCTTCGGGGGCGAACCCGACAACTTCACCTATCCCCGCTACAGCCTCGACTACAGCTTTTTCCGCGCCTATGGACCGGATGGCGAGCCGCTGCGGCCGGAGCATTATTTCGAATGGAGCACGGATGGCGCACAGGAAGGGGAGCCCGTCTTCGTCATCGGGAATCCGGGCACGACGAGTCGGCTTTCCACAGTGGCCCAGCTGGAGTTCGAGCGTGACTATACGCTCCCGCATTCCATCGACATTCTGCGCTCGCGCATCGACATCCTGCAGTCCTTCATCGAGGAGCATCCCGAGGATGCCCGTAAGTTTGAGCTCCGGAACACTCTCCATCAGCTTTCCAATCAGCTGAAGAAGCATGAGGGGGAACTGGGAGGCCTGCGCGATTCGACCCTCATCGCCCGGCGTGAGCGTGCCGAATTCGAGCTGCAACAGCAGATTGCGGCTGTCGACAGCCTTCGGAGCGCCTTCGGCGACGTGATCCGCGACATCCGCATCCTGCAGGGCACGAAAGAAGGGGTCGCGGGCCAGAGTGCCGCATTCGGATTCTTCGCCAGTCCGGCCGTTGATTCGCATGTGCTCGTCCGCGCGGTCTATGGATACCTTATCAGCCTGATGTCGCAGCGGGGCGTTTCGGCGGCGGATATCGCCGATACGCGCGAGGCGGCTCTGGCCATCGAGGACTGGCCGGCCGAGCTCGAGGTCGCCTACCTGGCGGCGCGTCTGCACGACATGCAGCGGAATCTGGGCCGAACCGATCCGACGGTATCGAGATTGCTGCAAGGCCGTACGCCGGAGCAAGCCGCGCAACAGATCGTGTCGAACACGGCGCTGACGGACTCGGCCGCCTATGCCGAGCTGCTCGAAAGCGGCTTTCTCCGCAGCGGAGATCCGAGTGTGGCCCTGGCAGAAGCCATCACCCCGCTGTACTTCACCATCCAGCAGCAAGTCTCCGGCATCGAAAGCCGCGAACAGGAGCTCAACGCGGCACTCGCCCGCGCCCGATTCGCGCTCTTCGGGACGGACATCCCGCCGGACGCCACGTTCTCCCTGCGCATCGCCGACGGGGTGGTAGCCGGCTATCCCTACAACGGCACCGTCGCGCCGGCGCATACCACCTTTTTCGGGATGTACGACCATTACTACTCATACCACACGGTAAGCGACGAATGGGACTTGCCCGGTGACCTGCAGTCCCCGCCGGAAGACCTGGACCTCTCCGTGCAGGTGAATCTCGTATCCACCAACGACATCACTGGAGGGAATTCAGGATCGCCACTTCTCGATCGCGATTTGCGCGTGGTGGGCGTCGCTTTCGATAGCAATATCGACGCGCTACCGAATACGTATATTTATCTCGACGAACGCGGCCGTGCTGTTTCGGTCGATTCGCGCGGAATGCTTCACGCCCTCGACGTGATCTATGATGCCGATCGCATCGTGCGCGAGCTGACCGAGGGTATCCTCCACGAAACCGAAGCCGAAGCCGACGCACCGACGGCTCGCTAAAACCGAAACAGCCATGCCTACCACAGAAAGTCTCTCCACGGACAAACCCGCACGTTCCTTCTACATCATCAGCGGCCTTGCGCTGCTCTGGAATCTGATCGGCGTCATCACGTACCTGATAACGGTGACGATGGGGCCGGAGGCCATGTCCGAGATGTCGGAGGAGCAGCGCCAGATGGTTGCCAATACGCCGGCGTGGGTCACGGGCGCATACGCCATTGCAACATGGGGAGGCTTGCTCGGCTCGGTGGCGCTACTCATGCGCAAGTGGTGGGCGGTCCCGCTCTTCGTGATCTCCCTGGTCGGCGTCCTCGTACAGATGGGCTACACCATGATTGCCCTTCCGACGATCGAGATGCAGGGTCTGGGCTCGCTGGTCTTCCCGCTCATCGTGATCGCGATAGCGGCGGCGCTGATCTGGTACTCGATGCGAGCCCGGCAGCGGGGTTGGATTCGTTAGCCGACGGGAGGATCGCTTTTCAGTCACCCCGTGGAAGGACTCTGCGAGGACTCGCTCCGGAGCAGTTCGAGGATCGCGGGCGTCACCTCCTCGAGCCGGCGCACACCGGCAAGCCGTATGGCACCGCGGCCATAGGCGGCGAAGGGCACATCGTTCATCGTATGCGTCTTGGTGGAGAGGTCCTCGAGGTTGCCGTGGTCACTCGTGAGAACGAGCAGCGTCTCATCGGTGTCTAGCCGCGTCGCGAACGCGTCCAGCAGGCGATCAAGGGACGCGAGCACCGCCGCAGCTTCATCCGGCCGCTGACGATGCCCCGCCTTGTCCGTCAGGAAGTACTCGAAAAGGGTGAAACGGTGCATCGCGGCGATGCGGAGCAGCCTCTCGGCGGCCTCGTTCTCGTCTGCGGGCATGTGTTCTTGCGCGAAGCGCTCGGGCCAGCCATACCCCGTCAGGTCGGCCGGTACGGCCAGTCCCTCCGCGAGGTCCTTGTTGCTTCGGATTCGAACATTCGATTCCAGGCAGCACCGCGTGGTGACCGTCCAGCGATCCGTCCGCTTCACGTAGTCGAAGAACCGATCGGGATAGGCATTCGCGAAGGCCGCGGGTTCGCCTTCCCCGGGAAAAAGTCGTTCGATGCGCCGAAAGATGTTGTGCTCGGCGATGACCGGCCGCGTCTTGGAATGCGGATACGGTCCGTAATGGCGACCGGCCAATTTCGCGCAGTTGATGCCGGTAAACAGCGTCGCCTGGCCGGTTCCACTCTGCGGAAGGCCCTCCACATCGAGGCGAGGATCGATGCCCGTGAACAGCCGCGTTTCCTCCTTGATGGTCGCAGCCCGCTTCAGCCACGCTTGCCCACCGGAAAGCCGTTCAAACCCGCCGAGGTGAAGAGTAGCGAACGGATTATCGTCGGCATCCTCGCCGAGTCCGATGCCATCCACGAAGAGGAAAAGTATGTGCATCCAATCGTATACTAGCGCTTCGTATCCGTTCGTCAGCCTGAATACACGGTGGTACGAGACACGTTCGACCGCATCGCACGCCTCATGGGATCCGAACTGCCCAAACCGCAGCTCGGTCTCGTGCTCACGGGTGGAGGGGCGCGCGCCGCCTACCAGGTCGGCGTTCTTCAGTACATCTCCGACTACATTCCTCAGGCGGGGTTCTCCATCCTGATCGGCGTCTCGGCGGGCGCGATCAATGCCGCGCACCTGGCCAATCATCCCGGGCGGTATCGCGACGCCACGTCACGCCTTCTGTCGAACTGGCGTGAAATCCGCTCCGAGCATGTGTTCGAGATGGAGTCGCTGCTCAACCTGTTTCGCTCATTCCTGAGCCGCACCCTCCGAGGAGATGGCACCCGCGAGAACATGCGAAGCCTCCACGCCTTCGCTGATACGGCCCCGTTGCGGGGACATCTCGAGGAGATGCTCGATACCGAGGACGGCCGTCTCGTGGGCATCTCACGGAATCTGGCGAGCGGCAAGCTGCGCGCCATTGCCATCCTGACGACCAACTACACCACGGGGCAGACGATAAGCTGGGTGCAGGGGGACTCCATTCTAGGCTGGGAGCGACCGAACCGCGTCGGCGTGCACACTCGTTTGACGGTCGATCACATCATGGCATCCACGTCGCTGCCGTTCCTCTTTCCGGCCGTACAGATCGGCGATCACTGGTATGGGGATGGAGGCATCCGGCTCGCCGCGCCGCTTGCGCCGGCGATCCACCTTGGGGCCGACCGCATCATGGCCATATCGACGCGCTACAGCCGTTCACGCGCTGAGGCCGACCAGCCGGTCATCGAGGGCTATCCGCCGGCATCACAGATCTTCGGCCTCCTCACGAACGCCGTCTTCCTCGATGCGCTCGATGATGATGCCGTCATCCTTGAACGGATCAATCGGCTCGTGGAGCGGCTGCCGCGAAAGAGCCGCATGGGGCTGCGGCCCGTCGAGTTGCTCCTGCTGCGACCGTCCGTCGACCTCGGCAAGCTCGCCAGCGAATACGAATACAGCCTTCCGGGTACCCTCGAAGCCATCTCACGGCTGCTCGGAACCGGTGAGACGCGGAGCCCCGACTGGCTGAGCATGCTTCTGTTCGAGCACGATTACGTCAACCGGCTCATCGACATCGGATACGAGGATGCGCGGCGCCAACACGAAAAGATCGTCTCTTTCTTCAATCCGGAAAAGCACCTTATGCCGGCCGTTCGCCTGGCCGACAAGATCCGCCGCCACACGACCGGAGATAGCTAGCTTCAGAGGGCCGTCGATCCTCTCCGCGGCGATGAGTCATCCTCGAGAAACGGGAAAAGCTCGTACACATCGATGTGCTGCCACGGCCTCCCGTTGATGAACACGGGAATGCCGTAGCGATCCGCGTAGTGGATGACGCGGTGGCTCACCTGCGGGTACTCTCGAAAGACGTGGGCAATCTCTAGCAGGAGCGGCTGCGGGCCCACAATGGTCATCCCCGAATCGCCGATGTCCACGCGCTCGACCTTCCGCCAGGGAATTGACCGGCGCCGGCGCGCGTAGTCATAGCCGACGATCTCTTCCCGCGAAAGCTTGACGCACCACACGATTCGTCGTAGCCGGCCGATCCTCCGCGTGAACCACCACAGGAAGCCGCCGGCGGAAGCCAGCCCGAGCACGAGAACGGGGATCGACGGAAGCCGCTGGATGAGTCCCCACGCGATCATCAGCACCGCACCGGCCAGTACCACAATGGCCGCGCCGGTAAGTGCAGCTGCTTTCTTGCGGGTGACGAGCTGGACTTCAATGTTATCGTAGACGTCGTACCACGACATGAGGCAGCAGTGACGGGATCAGACGACGAATGATTCTGACCTTCGACCTGGGTGGGGGGTTTCGTGAATTGGCGGTGCCCGTTGGAACGGCTCCCACCTTTACCTAAGTTACACTTCGCTCGTCTCAATCACGTCATCGAGATGCCGGACGTCCAGAACAGAGGTCGCACGCCGTTGATGCGGCAGTACTACAGAATCAAGGAGCGCCATCCGAATGCGCTTCTACTGTTTCGGATGGGGGATTTCTACGAGACCTTCGACGAGGACGCGAAGAAGGTTTCGAAAGTGCTCGGCATCACATTGACCAAACGGGCCAACGGCCAGGCACACGATGTGCCGCTGGCCGGTTTTCCACATCATGCACTCGACACCTATTTGCCAAGGCTCGTCCAGGCGGGCTATCGCGTGGCCGTTTGCGAGCAGCTCGAAGATCCGAAGCAGGCAAAGACCGTCGTGAAGCGCGATGTCGTGGAGGTCGTCACGCCGGGCGTCTCCTTCGACGACCATCTGCTTCAGCCGAAGCGCTCGAACTACCTGGCCGCGGTGTATTGGGAAGGGAGCCAGGCGGGGCTAGCCTTCATCGATGCCTCTACAGGCGAGTTCAACACCACCGAGACGGATGCCGACGAGCTGCCGGATCTGCTGCGCACGATTGAGCCGGCGGAGATCCTGATCGACAAAAAGCAGCAGGATCGGTTGCCGCCGGGTCCCCACGTCTCGACCCCGCTCGAAGACTGGGTGTTCGGCTACGATTTCGCCTACGAGACCCTCCTGCAGCATTTCGGCACCCACTCGCTGCGGGGCTTCGGCGTGGACGATCTGCGCCTCGGCATCGTTGCCGCCGGCGCCGCCCTGCACTACCTGGGCGACACCCAGAAGGGCCGCCTGCCGCACATCCGAAAGATATCGCGGTTCGAGAGCGAGGACTACATGCTGCTCGACCCGCAGACGAAGCGGAATCTCGAGCTGGTTAGCCCTATGCGGGGGGAAGGTAACGAAGGCACGCTCGTGAGCATCATGGATCGCACGCGCACGGCCATGGGCGGGAGGCTGCTGCGCCGCTGGCTCCTCCGGCCCCTGCGGGATGTAGGAGCTATCCAGCATCGGCTCGATGCCGTCGAGGCGCTCTACCGTGCCCGTTCGCTGCGCGAGAGGCTGCGCACGGAGCTCGAGGAGGTCGGCGACCTCGAGCGGCTGGCCGCGCGAGCCGCGACCGGCCGAGCCACGCCGCGCGACCTCGCCGCCGTTCGGCTGACGCTACAGAAGATCCCCGCCATCCGCTCGCTGCTCGACGGCGAAAGCGGGGAAGCGCTGCGCAACATTGGCGAGGAATTGCATCCCTGCGACGATCTCGTCCGCGAAATCGGGCGCGCCCTGGTGGATGACCCACCTCCCAGCGTGGGTGAGGGAGGCCTTATCCGCGATGGGTTCAACGAAGAGCTCGACGAGCTCAGGCGTATCGCACGCTCCGGCAAAGACTGGCTGGTCGGTATGCAAAAGAAAGAGGCGGAGCGAACCGGCATCCCGTCCCTCAAGGTCGGCTTCAACAAGGTCTTCGGCTACTACCTCGAGATCACCAACACGCACAAGGATAAGGTCCCGGACGACTACATCCGCAAGCAAACGCTCGTCAATGCGGAGCGATACATCACGCCGGAGCTCAAAGAGTATGAGGAGAAGATCCTGAATGCCGAGGAGCGCATGGCGAGCCTCGAGGCCGAGATCTTCGGGCGGTTGCGCGACCGCGTGGCCGAGGAGACGGCCGTCCTCCAGCGCAACGCGAGTCTCCTGGCCGAGCTGGACTGCTATGCCTCTTTCGCGGAGGTCGCGGTGCGATACGGCTACACCCGCCCCGAGGTCGACGAGAGCCGCAGACTCGAGATCGAGGACGGCCGCCATCCTGTCGTCGAGCGCACGTTGCCGCCCGGCGAGCCGTTCATCCCCAACTCTATCTACCTGGATCCGGGTGCCGAGCAGATCATCCTGATCACCGGGCCCAACATGGCCGGCAAGAGCGTCGTGCTGCGCCAGACGGGACTCATCGTGCTGCTGGCCCAGGTCGGCTCGTTGGTGCCCGCGAAATCGGCACGCATCGGGCTCGTCGATCGCATCTTCACGCGCGTGGGCGCCTCCGACAACCTGGCGGCGGGGGAGAGCACCTTCCTCGTGGAGATGAACGAGGCGGCCAACATCCTCAACAATGCCACACCGCGCTCGCTCATCCTGCTGGATGAAGTGGGCCGCGGCACCAGCACCTTCGACGGCCTTTCGATCGCGTGGGCGCTCGTCGAGTACTTGCACGAGCGCGAGGACGTCGCCGCTCGAACGCTCTTTGCGACGCACTACCACGAGCTGAACGAGCTGGCCAACCGCTACGAACGTGTCCGCAACGCCCGCGTGCAGGTCGAGGAGCACGACGGGCGCATCATCTTCCTGCGCAAGCTCGTGCCGGGCGGCGCCGACCACTCCTTCGGCATCGAAGTCGCTCGGATGGCCGGGCTGCCGGAGCCCATCATCGCCCGGGCCACCGAGATCCTCAGGCACCTCGAGAGCCAGCACCTCGCCGTCGAGCAGCTCCACGACGGGGGCGATGGGGTCCGAAGCCCGCACACGGCGGCGGCTCGCGTCCCGGAGGCCGACCGCGCACGGTTCCAATTTTCGCTCTTTCAGGCGGAAACGGATCCCGTGGGGGAACGGCTCAAGGAAAAACTTCGCGCGCTGGACCCGGATCGGATGACGCCGATTGAAGCCCTCCTGCAGCTCAACGAGTTGCGCCGACTCATCGACTAGGAGCGGAGAGACAGAGTTGGAACCTCATAGACGGAGCGGGAGGCAGGAGTGAGGATCTGCGTCATCATGAATGAGAACGCCGGATCGGCGGATCAGGCGGAGCTCTTGCACGAGAGCATGGGTGCCCACGCGAGCGTCACGTGCCGGCGCACAACCGAAAAGGGCCACGGCATCGAGCTCGCCGAGCAAGCCGCCAGAGAGGGGTTCGACGTCGTCGCGGCCGCCGGAGGCGACGGCACCATCAACGAGGTCGTCAACGGGCTGATGCGTGCCGATGACCGACCGATCCTTGGTGTCATTCCACTCGGCACGGGCAACGACCTCGCCCGAATGCTCGACATCCCACTGAAGGATGCGGCCGCCGCACTGGACCTTATCGAAACAGGTGAGCGGAGATGGCTAGATACCTACAGGATGGAGACACCCTCCACCTCTTGCTATGGCATCAACGCGGCGGCGGGCGGATTCAGCGGGAAGGTCAACGAGGCGCTCACCTCCGAGTTGAAATCGAACTGGGGTCCCATCGCGTATCTGATCGGAGCGGCGTCCGTGATTCCGGAAATCTCCGATTACGACAGCTATCTGACGATCGATGACGGTGTGCCCGAACTCATTCGCGCCTTCAACGTCGTGATCGCCAACGGGCGCACCATTGCAGGCGGGAAGAGGATCTCGCCGCTCTCGAATCCGGAGGATGGCTTGCTGGATGTCGTTATCATCGAGCGCGGATCCGTCGTGGAGATGGGCGATCTTGCCGCGCGCCTTGTGGCCGGCAATCTCTTTGCAAGCGATCTCGTCAGCCACCGGCGTGCCCGAAAGGTGCATCTCGAGTCGGAGCCGCGCATGTGGTTCAATCTGGATGGAGAGCTGCTCACACAGGAGCCCATCACCATCGAGGTTCAGCCGCGTTCGATCGAAGTCGTCGTGGGGCCGGACTATACACCCGAGGTTTCCGACTAGCGGACTGTCCACGTTCAGGGGAGTGCGCTCGCGTTACCAGCGTCGCCCCCGCCAGCGAACGCGCGGCGCCAGGGCAAGCAGCAGGGGCAGCAAGAGGACGTACGCAAAGAGGTAGATCTCGAAGAGGAGGAATGTGGGCCTGAGATGCCGCTGCCCGAGTCGCCGGCCGCCGGCGTGCAGAACGATTCCATCCACCAGCAGCTTGAGTCCCAGCATAGGCAGGCCCCAGATCGGGGCGGCGAACAATGCGGCGACGATGGCGAGATGCGCAGCGTAGACGATGCCATAGACGAGGTATACCCAGCCATCCGCGCGAAGCCCGCCCCGAGCCCAGCGGCGACGCTGCCGCACGACGGCTGGAAGCGTCGGGAGGGGCAATGTGACGTTCAGTAGCTCGCGATCCAGAGCGAGCCGGACACGCCAGCGCGTGTGCCGGTGAATCGCGCGGAACAGCACGAAGTCTTCGGTGACGGATTCGGGCAACGCCGGATACCCGCCAACGGCATCGTAGGCCTCTCGTCGGAAGATCATGTTATTGCCCATCGCCGTGATCGGGAGACCGAGCGCCGAAAATCCGGCGGCGATGGTGAGGAGCAGCGTCCAGTCGGCGGCCTGGATGCGCGCGAGTAGGGACCGACCCGCCACGACGGTCACGCCGCAGACCATCCCCACCTCGTCATCGTCGAGTGCCCGCACCATGCTACTCAGCCACCGCGAAGGAGGCCGACAGTCCGCATCGGTCACGGCGATCAGGTCGCTGCGCGCGGCCATCATGCCGGCGTGTAGCGCGGCGGCTTTTCCTGCGCGCATTGCGCCGGTGCCGCTTGCGTCCGACAGCCGGATGCACCTTACGCCGTAGGCCTCCGCGACGCCGGCCGTGTCGTCGTCCGAATGGTCGTCGATGACGATGATCTCATAGGCCCGCGGATCGAGCGTCTGCGTCTGAAGTGCGTGGAGGCAATCGGGTAAATGGCCCGCCTCGTTGCGGGCAGCAACGAGCACGGATACGACCGGTTTGTTTGCGTCGCGTGATTCGCCGGCAGGAGCAGAGAACGGACTCCGAGAAGACGGCGTGGTGGTGGACGGCCCGGAACCGGATCGCAAGGCGACGAGCGCTGCCGCGGCCACAGCAGCATAGGCCAGCACCAGTCCCAGCGTAATAAGAACGAGCATCACAAAGGATCAGCAGTCCGGTGATGTTCGGAATCCGGATGCGGCAGCGGTTCGAAGCTCCAGCCCTCCGCGGTGAGCGATTCGAGGATGCGCTCCAGCGCTCGAGGCGTCGTCTCGGCCGCACGGGGATTGTCGTGGAGCACGATCACGGATCCGGGGCGGATGTACGCCTGGATGTGCCGCTCGACATCCGCCTGCGAGATTCGTTCGAGGTAATCGCCCGGCGCGAGATCCCACATCACGACCTTCTGTCCATGCTCGGCGCACCATCGAATCATGGCCGGGGTGAAATGGCCGTAGGGTGGCCGCATCCAGCGCAGCGGCCGGCCGGTGATATCCTCGAGAAGTCGCGTGGATCGTTCCAGCTCTTCGAGTAGATTCGCCCGAGACGCGCGCCAGGCGTCGGGATGAGAATAGGTATGCCCGCCGATCTCATGCCCCCCATCGAGGAGCGAGCGCGCCAGATCGGGGTGATGCTCTGCATGTGAGCCGACGAGAAAAAAGGAGGCTCGCGCGCCGAAGCTTTCCAGAATCCCAGCGAGGAGGGCGGTCATGGTGGCCGTTGGGCCGTCATCGAACGTCAGATAGGCCCGCTTCTCTCTCGTAGGTATGCGCCACAGCAGATCCGGGAAAAGGGGAGAGGCGGCGCGGGGCAGATGGGTACCGATGATCGCAACCGGGTCGATCATTCCGGATGTCCTTCCAGTTCGCGGTGGGCGCGCTCCTTGAGTGCGCCGGAAACGGATTTCTCCGGAATCTCGGCAGTTGGATAGCCCTCGCTGTGCGTGACCGGCTCACTGTTGCCGAGCCGCAGCTTCATCACGAAGCGTATGCCGGCGGCCGACGGCAGCACTACGTTGACGGCGAAAAGCATGAGGGAGGCATTCAGCGCCGCGGCCTCGGAGAATCCGAGCCAATCCAGGAAAAACACGGCGGCTCCCTCGCGGACACCCAGGTCCATGAGCGTGACCGACGGTATCAGGAACTTCGCGAAGAAGACGAGTCCGATTCCCGCGTAAGCCATCAGCACGGGTCCGTATTCGAGCGCGCGAAGCAGGAGGAAGAATTGGGTCACGTAGACGGCATACCGCGCCGCCGCGAGTCCCAACGCGATGGCGCCGTCGCGTGCGGAGAGGCGTCCCAGGAAATCGAGGCGAGGCTGCCATGATTTTGGCAGCACCGGTACCAGCCATCGCCGAGCTACTCCGGGTGCGAGACCCGCCGCAACCAGCACGCCCCCGATGAGCACGCCCGCTACGGCGAGTACATCCCAGACCAGGTCTATCGGCAGAACGTCCTCGATGCGGTTGATAAAAAGTGCGACCGCGCCGACGGATACCGCGACGGCCGTATCATAGAGCCGCTGAACGATGACGACCGCAGCCGTTTCCCAACGGTCGGGGTGCTGGAGGTAAAAGGCACGGCCGGCAAGCTCGCCCGCACGCCCCGGGGTGAAAAATCCCAGGGAGAAGCCTGCGAGCATCGCACCAAAGCTTTCCCGAAAGCTCGTCGCCGGCCGGACGCGGAGGAATAGCTTGTGCCACATCACTGCATCCAGCCACACATTGGCCGGGAGCAGCGCCACGGCCGCCGCGATCCACCAGGGATCCGCATCGGCCACGGCCTCCATCATGGCCGATGGATCCACATAGTAGACGAGAAAACCGACCGCTGCCGCGGTCAGTACCACTCTGGCAACTCGATCTAGTCTCACCATCGCCTCAGCGATTCCACAGCGGGACCCGGCGCACGTCATGCACGAAAGCGAAGCGAACCAGCCGCATCCCCTCCGTGCCCCATCCGAGCAACACGCGTGCCGACCACCCGCCGGCATCGTACCCGGTAAGGTTCAGCCCGAGTGCGGCGCTGGGGCGCAGGGGATAGCGCGGATCGCCTTCGATGTCGCGGTCAAACGTGATGGCCGGCTTGAAGTGTCGAAACAGATCCAGGTACGTGTTGCCGGCACCCACCGACACGACGGCATCAAGCGCCGCAAACTGCGGCACCACAAACATCGGCATCGAATACTCGGCCGTGATGGCTAGAAGGTCGTTCGCGTAGAAGCGGTATCGCGAGTAGCCCGGCAGTAACCGGTCGTCCAGCGTCGGATGCAAATAAAATGGGATGAGCGCGTCCGAGTTGGACTCCGTGACCATAGCCACGGTCCGCAGCGCCAGGGTGTTGTCGCGGACGGGCACATAGAAATACGCGTAGCCCTCAAGGAGATCGAACTCAACACCGGGATCGCCGCGGAATAGATAGCGCCGCGCCGACCCCTGAAAGTGAGCGCCACGTCGGGGCCGTATGGGGTTGTCGCGAAAATCCAGCCCACCCGCGATGCCGAAGGAGATGCCTTCCTGAACACTCGTAGCACTCCCGTCTCTGGAAACGGGTGCTTCGCCCACTGATTGCAGGAAGAACCGGCGAGACAGGTCATCCATGCGCTCCAGCGCACCGTCGGACATCACCTCGTAGCCGCCCACATCGTGGCGGATGTAGCTCACGACCGGCTGGACGAGCAAATACTTGTCGAGCGGGCGGATGGCCACGCGTCCCTCGATCTCCACCATAGTCTTCTCGACGGCGATCTCGTTGTCCTTCGACGAAGTCGTGTTCATCCCATAGTACCACTGGCGACCCGTGGCCTCGTAGTAGACGCCGGTCCAGGCAGAGAGCGCGTCCGTATAAGCATTCCCGACCGATAGACCCAAAGCGTAGCGCCCGAGGTGTTGGCCGGGAACGGCCAGGGCTCGTATCTCCGCGCGCGGAAACGGGAAGTTGCGGATCTCGTATCCGATACCCGCGGCAAACCCAGCCGTGCGGGACGAGAGCGGAGCCGGATACAGAATGAAGCCGGAATCAATGCGGTCCGGTTGGTCTGCAACATACGACTCGCCGGGCTCGACCTGCGCCGCGGCAACCTGGTGAGAAGCAGCCAGGGCGAGAAGAAGCGCGACAATGAGTGTCGGGCGGAAAAGCATAACAGATTCGTTCGACGTAGCTTCGTTAGGTGGATCCTCGCAGCAGATGGCGACAGCCCGCGAGGCGAGGAAAGTGCCTACGGGAGCCGCGCTCGTACGATGCACATCGAACCGTAATATTCGTCAAATTCGTCCGATATGCGAATCCTGATCGTCGGAAGCGGAGGTCGTGAGCACGCGCTGGCGTGGTATCTCTCGCAAAGTAAGCAGGTCGATAAGATCTATGTAGCCCCCGGAAATGCGGGCACGGCCGCCGTCGGCGAGAATGTGGACATAGCCTCAGATGATGTCGATGGGTTACTCGTTTTCGCGCGGGAACAGGGTGTTGATCTAACGATCGTCGGCCCCGAAAAGCCGCTCGTCCTCGGGATCGTGGATCGTTTCCGCGCGGAGGATCTGCCCATCGTCGGGCCCACGGCCGGCGCCGCCCGCCTCGAAGGGAGCAAGGCCTTCGCGAAAGCCTTCATGAAGCGGCACGGAATCCCGACGGCCAGGCATCGAACCTTCTCGGCTGACCGGCTCAACGATGCCCTTACGTACCTCGAACAGGCCGGCGCGCCCATCGTCGTGAAGGCGAGCGGTCTCGCCGCCGGCAAGGGCGCCATCGTATGCGCTACCGTGGAAGAGGGCCGGGGGGCACTTCGATCCATCCTCCAGGACCGAACCTTCGGCGCGGCCGGGGAGGAGGTCGTGA
This sequence comes from uncultured Rhodothermales bacterium, assembly GCA_965651265.1. Taxonomy (GTDB): domain Bacteria; phylum Bacteroidota; class Rhodothermia; order Rhodothermales; family VXPQ01; genus CBFGRV01. The sequence goes on along the minus strand of CBFGRV010000029.1, from coordinate 21,822 downwards.
TCGAGGAGTTCATGGAGGGAGAGGAGGCGAGCGTCTTCGTGCTCACGGACGGTCGCGACTATGTGTTGCTGCCGCCCGCGCAGGATCATAAAGCCGTCGGCGACGGCGATAGCGGACCCAATACGGGCGGGATGGGCGCCTATGCACCGGCCCCGGTGGTCACCGACGACGTGATCGAACGCGTGCGGCGCGAAATCATCGAGCCGACGCTACGAGGGATGGCCGATGAGGGCGCGCCCTACACCGGCGTCCTCTATTGCGGCTTGATGATCACGAGCGACGGGCCGCGCGTGGTGGAGTTCAACTGTCGCTTCGGCGATCCGGAGGCGCAGGTGCTTCTTCCGCTCCTCGATGAGGATGCAGCCGACCTCTTTCGCGCGCTCGCCCACGGCGATCTGTCCACCATCTCAGGCCTCCATCGGGATGCATCGGCGGTTTGCGTGGTGCTGGCTTCAGGTGGATATCCCGGCCCCTACGAAAAGGGATTTCCCATCGCGGGCCTTGACGAAGCCGCCAACGTTCCCGGCGTGATGGTCTTTCATGCCGGCACGGCACACGGTGCGGGTGGCATCGTGACCTCGGGTGGGCGCGTGCTCGGCGTCACGGCCGTCGCCGACGATCTCCCGAGTGCCCTCGAGCGGGCCTACGAAGCTGTCGCCAGGATCTCCTTCGAAGGAATGCATTACCGGCGCGATATCGGCCGCAAGGCACTTCAGGCGACATGAGCCCCGCCCTTCTCCTCGCGCTGGTCCTCCAGATCGAGACGCCGGTCGATTCTGTGGCCGCCGTGGCGTTGACCCACGCGCGGATCGACGATGCACAGGCCATCGAGCTCGATCCTTTCGGCGCGCTTTACGTGGCCGACGCCGGGCAGCACGTCATCATGAAAATGGACACGACCGGCCGGCTGCTCGAACGCCTCGGAGGGCCCGGGCCACGAGAGGGCTCGTTCGATCGTCCCATGGATGTCGATCCCACGAACGGCCTCGTCTTGCTCGTCGCCGACGCAGGGAACGGGCGCATCCAGATGTTCTCGCGATCCCATGCATTCCTGGGATCCATCCCGCTCGCCGGCGGCGGACAGCGCGCCGGCGAGGTGACCTACAGGAGGCGAGACGATGATCCGCGCATCCCCGCTTCCGGGACGCCGATTGCCGTGGCGTCGTTTGGGTCGAATGAGACGTACGCCATCGATGCGGATCGAGGGGTCGTGTTGCAGTGGGATGGAAACCGGCGCCTTACCCGCGTCATAGGCGACCTGGACGCAGGGGACGGTGCGCTTTCGGAGCCCGTTTCGCTGTGGGCCGGGCCCGAATCGCTCCTGTTCGTCGCCGACCGCGGTCGAGGCGAAGTGGTCGTGTTCGATGCGTACGGTTCGTACGTCCGATCCTTGGGAAGCGGGCTTCTGCGCCGGCTTGTCGCTGTCACCGGCCGTGGAAGGAGCGTCCTCGCCGTGCTGGAGGATGCCATCGTGGTATTCGATATTCGCGGCCGGCGGCACCGAACCATCCAGCCGAATCTCACCGAGCGTCTTGTCGATGCCGCGGTTGCTCCCGATGGCACGATCTACGTGCTCACGGCCACGGGTATATACCGACTCACCCATCGAGGGCGGCCGGACTAGGCCCACCCGTCACGTGCCGATAGACGAGCCCGGAGATACGGGCCACCGTCTCGCGGCGGTTCGGAGCATCGGGGTCCCACTCCGTCAGGATGGTGACGACATACGGCTCGCGACCGGGCAGGTACACGAGCCCTGCATCATGGGTGACCGTCGAAATGTCGCCCGTCTTGTGCGCGAACTGCGCTTTCCATCGAACATTATCGGGGATGCCTGCGGGAATACCTTCTTGAAACTGCTGTTTGCGCAGGAGGTCGAGCATGCCGTCGGCGGCCTCTTCGGAGATGAGCCGCCGGTCCTCGATGATCCGGAAGAGCCGGGTCAGGCCATCGGCCGTCACGCGGTTGTTGATGCCCGCATCGAAAGCGGCCTCATCATCGACGCCGCGGCGAAGTTCGATTCCATCGACGCCGAGCCGCGTCAGCACGCCGCGAGTGTACTCGACGCCGATGTGATCCAGCAGCAGATTCGTGGCGAGATTGCTGCTCGTGGCGATCATGTGCTCGGCCAGCGTGTGGATGCGCATCATCTGGCCGATGGCGTCGTGAACCTCCGAGTTCGAGTCTTGCGCCGGGTCGACCGAGAAGGCCGCACCTTCGTATGCACTGATGAAACGGTTGTGCACGTGCAGCCTGTCGTCGAGTCGACATCGACCCGCCTCGACCGCTGCAAACAGCCCGACGAGCACGGCCACCTTGATCGTGCTGGCCGCGTGGTACCATCGCTCACCCTGGTAGCTCCAGGACGAATCCGAGGCATAGTCGTAGAAGGCCACGGAGGCCGACCGAGCGCCTGCCTCCGCCGCGGTGCGCTCGACCTGATTTGCGAGCCCGGTGATCATTTTCAGGGCATTCGTCCCATAGCGATTATCCGATGGAGGCTCAAACTACGCAGCGCGCCGCAGCCCGTTCGCTGCGATCCTGAATCGACGCTGGAGAAACAGGGTGCATCAAGATCAGTACAGTCGATACACATCTTCGCACCACCTCCTGCCGACGCCGAATCGTCTCATTCACGAGCGCTACGACGTTTCCCGGTTCATTCCTCCTCCGCGAGAGCCCTCGTCAGCCATCGATGTTCGGCCGATCGGATGCCAGAAGCAGCATCGCGCGCGCATGGGTGCGTCGGCGTTGGGGGCGTCGAATGCCCGCGGGGGGAATTCGCGCGACGGGCGTGAGCATCGGGCGGATTCTCGGCCTCTGGCTGGCCGCTTCCGTCGGGTGGTGTGGCACGGCGGCGGCGCAGGCGGATACGACGGGGCAAGCACTGCATCCTCACGTACACACGGACACACTCACGGCGAGCGCACCGCAACCCTACCAACTCACCCCCATCATCCTCCCCGGATCGGAAGTCGTTCGGGTGGATGGAATCGTGATCGACACGAGCGCCTTTCGCATGGATTATCGTTTCGCGCGACTGTGGATCGATGGTATTCGGGGGGACGAGCGGATCGAGGTCACCTATCGTACGTTGCCGTTTCGGCTGCGTGACGCCTACAGCCTCTACACCATCTCTCCTGACGACACGAGCCGTGCATCCGATGCGGCGCCGCCTGGCGGCGTGATCGATTCCGCCGCCGCGTCGCAACTCCTGGCCCTGCCCCCGGCCTCTCGCCTGCAGCATCGAGGTTCCATCACCCGTGGCATTCTGGCCGGGTCGAATCGTGACGTAACGGTGGAGTCCGGGCTCCGCATGGAGCTCTCCGGCGAGGTCGCCGACGGAATCCAGGTCCAGGCCGTGCTGACCGACGAGAACACCCCCATTCTGCCTGAAGGCACGACGCAGCGCATCGAGGAGTTCGACCGCGTGTTCATCGGGATCGAGGCGCCGTACGGTTCCGCACGCCTCGGCGATTTCGACCTGTCGCTCGCCGCCGGCGAATTCGGTCGCTTCGATCGAAAGCTGCAGGGCGCCTCCGCCGACGTCGAGATTCCGGCCGGCCCGCTCCTTTCCGGAGGCCGCCTTACCGTCGCCGGAGCCACCTCACGCGGTACCTTCCGCGCGCAGGACGTCGAACCGATCGACGGCATGCAGGGACCCTACCGGCTGGAGGGCGCCGAGGGCGAACGGTTCGTGCTGGTGGTCCCGGGATCGGAGGCCGTATATGTGGATGGTGAGCTGCTCACTCGCGGCGAGACGAATGACTACACCATCGACTATGCCACGGCGGAGATTACCTTCACGCCCAACGTGCTCATCACGTCCGACAGGCGCATCCGGGTGGAGTTTCAGTATTCGACGGGGCAGTTCACGAGGACGCTGCTTGCGTCGGAGGCGACCGCCGGGGTGTGGCCTACGACGGGCGGACGACCGCGCCTGCGATTCGGTGCCGCCGTGCTACGCGAGGCCGACAGCCGGGATTTCATCGAGGAGTTCGGCTTCGGCCCGGCCGACTCTCTCGCGCTGGCCGAAGCCGGCGACGGCCTGGCCGCCGCTCCGGGCGCCGAACCCGTGCCGTTCGATCCCGAATCCCCCTTCGTGCAGTACCGGCTGGAGGTCGTCGGGACCGACACCATTTTCGTCGCCCTCGACCGCGCCCCCGAGCAGGGCACGCAAGTCTATCGTGTTCGATTCAGCCGCGTGGGAGCCGGCCTCGGGTCGTACGCACGCGTTGGGCGCTCCGTGAACGGCATCGTCTACGAACATCGCGGGCCCGGCGGAGGCGACTATTTGCCCATTCGGATCTTGCAGAAGCCGAAAGAGCAGCGGCTTATCGACCTTCACGGTGCCGTCGAGCCAATCGCCGGCTTCGAGGTTTTTGGCGAATGGGCCCGATCCGACCACGACCAGAACCGCCTGTCACCCATCGACGATCATGACGATCAGGGCGATGCCTACCACGTCGGCGTACGACTGAAGCAGGTCGACGTCGGTCCGATACGGGTATCCGGCAACCTTCGTCGCCGATTCTTGAGCGGCACGTTCGAGTCATTCAATAGGATCCGGCCCGTCGAATTCGAGAGGCGATGGAATCTGGGCGCGCGGCGAACGACAGCCACGGGCGGGGTCGTCGGCGCCGCCAGCGAGACGATCGACGAGGCGGACGTACTCGTGGGCTTCTTCGAGCATTCGACGGCGGGCGTCGAGATCGGGCGCATCGAGCTGGGTGACGGCTTCGAGGGACTGCGGCGCGCCGCCACGGTGATCTCGCAGGAGCCGGGCTGGCCGCAGTTCGACTATCGCGTCGAGCTGATTGGCAGCCGCGATTTCCTCCTCGACGAGCGTGGCAAATGGCTGCGACAGCTCGGCATCATCCGGTACCCTGTCGCACGGGGGCGCCTCGTGCCCCGCTTCGAAGTAGAGCACGAACGGCGGCGTCAACGGCATCCGACCGCCGACTCGCTCGCGCGGCCATCCTTTACCTTTCTCGAGTTGCGGCCCGGCATCACGTGGGCAAGTGAGAAGCTCGAGCTGGACGGATTCGTCGAACATCGAACCGAAGACGACTGGAACGCCGGCATCATCCGCCCGGCCGCCACGTCGTGGACGGGCATGACCCGCTTCGCCTATCGGCCGTCGGGGACCTTCGACATGGATGGAAATCTAGGCTATCGCTCGCGCCGCTTCACCGAAGCGTTTCGAGTGGAGCAAAACCGGGAGGACCTCCAATCGTTGATTGTGCGATTCGGAACGAATTTTCGTCCGCTCCAACGAGCCCTCCAATTGAATTGGATGTACGAAGCCATGGCCGAGCGCACCCCCACGCTGCAGGAGATATACGTGCGTACCGGCCCCGAAATCGGGCAGTACGTCTGGGAAGATGCGAACGGCGACGGCCTCATCCAGGTCGACGAGATGATTCCTGAACGCCTTCCCACCGAGGGAACGTACGTGCGCACGTTCATCCCGTCGGACAGCCTCACGTCCGTCACGTCCGTGCAGGCCAGGCTTCGACTCGAGCTCGATCCGCGACGGCTCTGGTCCTCTCCATCCTCAACTTTTCAGCGGTGGATGTCGGAAGTCTCCACGCGTACCGTCGTGGAAGTGCGCGAGAAAACGCGCGATCCACGCCTCGCCGGCATCTACCTGTTGTACCTCGACCGATTTCGTGATCCCATCCACTCGATGAACGGCCGTTTGCGCTTCGCGCAGGATGTGTTTCTTTTCAGGCATCGGCCGAATTTCGGTGTAGATGTCTCTTTCAACCAACTTCGAAGCTTGAGCGAGCTGGCCGCCGGCATGGAGGATCGATTCGTGAACTCATGGAGGATGGAGGTGCGGGGGAGGCCTGCGGAGGCGTGGTCGCTGCGAGCCGTGTTTGCCACGGAGCAGGACCGACTCCTCAGCGAATCGTTCGCGTCCAGGACCTATGACATCGAAACGCTTCGCGCCGAGCCTGAAGTATCCTACGCCCTTGCGCGAGACCTGCGGCTGATCGCTGCACCGGAGCTGGCGCACAAGTCGGACGGCGTGGGAGATCGGCGTGCTCGAGTATTGAAGCTGCCGCTGGAACTGCGATACACTCGACCACGCCGCCTTGAGATGACGGCGAGAGCGGAGACGGCTGACGTGGCACTGACCGGAGATGCGGTCGGGCTCGCCCAATACGAGCTCACCGATGGCCGGGGGCCGGGCCGATCCTACCTCTGGTCGCTCCGCGGGCAGTACACCGTCAATCAGTACCTCCGAGCCTCGTTCTCCTACGATGGACGCGCCCCGGCCGAAGCCCGCGTCATCCACACCCTTCAATTGCAGCTGAGTGCGCTCTTCTGAGGTGCACGACCAGGCTCCATATCGAATGTCTGTAGGGGTCGGGCTAGGCGCGCTCGTCGGCGCGATGGTGCTGGCGTTCCCACTCTATTATATAGTCGGATTCCCGATCAACATCCCCGTGGCGGTGGGCGTCGCCATCTTCGGAGCCGAGGTCCTCGAGGCGGTACTGCGCTACGGACGCCACGCGTCTAACGTTGCGGGATCGGCGGCCGTCCACGCCGTACTGGCCGCCTTCGCCGCCTGGCTGGGTACGCTCGTGGTCTCCCTCGCGGGCTGACGCACCGGATCGACTCGAGGCGCGCCCGTTGTATTTGCTCCAAACCGGGCGTATTCTCCTTGATGTCGTCGTGAACCCTCTTACCCCTCGCCGTCAAGCGGCCTGGAGATGTTCGGGAAGACCACCGATACGTACCGCATTTCGCAGCTCGAGGAAGAGAACAGGCGGCTCAAGCACGCGGTGGAGGAGCTCTCCGTGCTGAACGAGCTGAGCCGCGAGATCGGGGCCTCGCTGGATTCTGAGGAGGTGATGGAGCATATCGTGAAGCGCTCCCTCAAGGCCATCCGCGCCGAGCAGGGCGTCATCACGCTCATCGACCAGGAAGCCGCGGAGCCTACCCGTACGCTCATCCGAACGAGCTCCAGCTCCGGCAAGCATCCGCCTCTCCGCGCGAACGATCAGTTGCTCGGATGGATGTACCTGAACCGCGAACCGCTGCTGCTGAACGATCCTCCGAACGATCCGCGATTTCGCGGCGCGGGGTGGTCGGATCAGATCCACTCCATCGTCTGTGTGCCCCTTTTCGTCCGTTCGCGGTTGATCGGCGTGCTCACCCTCTTCAATAAGAAGGACGAAAGCGGATTCACCGACGACGACCGGCGCCTGCTCACCATCATCGCGTCACAATCGGCGCAGGTCATCGAGAACGCCCGGCTCTATGAGGAGGAGCGCGCGCTGCTGCGCGTCCGCGAAGAGTTACGGCTTGCTGCGGACATCCAGATGCGGCTGCTCCCGGACATGGCGCCCAGCCTGGCCGGGTACGAGTTGGCCGGTTCCAGCGTGCCCGCGCAAAACGTCGGCGGCGACTACTTCGACTACCTTACCTACGGCGGTGATCGCGTGGCCGTGTGCGTCGCGGACGTATCCGGCAAGGGGCTGCCGGCGGCGCTCTTGATGTCGAACGTACAGGCGGCGCTTCGCGCGCGCTACGACATGTGCGGCTCGCCGGCGGAATGTTTGAGCGTGCTCGGGCGGCTGCTCCACCGGAGCACACACCGCGGCTCGTTCGTCACGATGTTCTATGGGATCATCGACACGTCGCGCCACACGATCGATTATGCGAATGCCGGCCACAATCGGCCGCTGCTCGCGACACCGGATGGATACGTTCGTCGCCTGGAGACGGCCGGCATCGTGCTGGGCGCCCTCGCCGAGGCGCGGTATCAGACCGGAACAGCCGGCATGGAGCCCGGCAGTATGCTGCTGCTCTACTCGGACGGCGTCACCGAAGCCATGGCGGAGAATCGCGAAGAGTTTGGCGAGGACCGCCTGGAAGAACTGCTGCGCGATGTCGCCGGTCTCAGCGCGCAGCAGGCCCTCGATCGAATCGTGCGTGAGGTGAGTGCCTTCGTTGGGGAGGCCGACCCCCACGACGATATGACGCTGCTCATCGTCAAGCGACTTCCGGCGGGATGAAGCCGCGCGCTACCCCAGATCGCCATTCACATCATGTAAGTTCGTGGGACACTGAGATGAATACCAGAACCGGCAAGCCGGATGACGGGCCATCGGGTGTGACTCGTCGAGATTTCATTCGGACTTCTGCCGTGGCCGTTGCGGGCGCGAGTGCGTTGATGTCCAGCTCGAATTTTGCCTATGCCGCCGGGTCGGACCGCATCCGCGTGGGTGTGGTTGGTTGCGGCGGGCGCGGCACGGGTGCGGCCGTCAACGCCGTCGAGGCCGCCGAGGGTGTCGAAATCGTGGCGATGGGGGACCTGTTCGAAGATCGGCTGGATGAGTCACGTGCCCGACTGGCCGAGCACCTGACCACCGGCTTCGACGTGCCCGATCAACGCGCCTTCTCCGGCTTCGACAACTATAAGCACGTCATCGACAGCGACATCGACTACGTGATTATGGCCACGCCACCCGGATTTCGCCCTCTCCATCTCCGCTATGCCGTCGAGGCAGGCCGCCATGTCTTCTTCGAGAAACCATCGAACGTAGACGTGGCGGGCTATCATTCCGTCGTGGACTCAGGTCGAATGGCCGCCGAGCGAGGCCTCTCGCTCGTGACCGGCACGATCTATCGCCGCCAGCCGAGTTTCGTGGAAGCCATCCGGCAGATTCACGAGGGCGCCATCGGCCAGATCGTCGGTGCGCAGGCGTACTACCTGACCGGACCCATCTGGCTGCGCGAGCGCCAGCCCGGCATGTCAGACATGGAATGGCAATGTCGGAACTGGTACTACTTCACGTGGCTCTCCGGCGATCATATCGTGGAGCAGTTCGTCCACAATCTGGATGTGATCAATTGGGTGATGCAGTCGCTGCCCGAGCGCGCCATTGCCATGGGCGGGCGCCTCGTCCGCGTGGATCCATCCTACGGCCACATCTACGACCACTTCAGCGTCGAGTATCAGTACCCGGGCGGTGTCGTGGTCGAGGCCAAATGCCGCCAGATGGAGGGGACGACCAACCGTGTCACGAACCGGATCGTTGGCACGGAGGGTGTGGCCGAGCTGCATCCGGACCGATCCATCATTACGTCGCACGATGGGGAGGTCATCTTCCGCCACGCCGAGCGCGACGAGAACCCGTTCGTGCTCGAGCATGCGGACCTGATCACGAGCATCCGCGCGGGCGAGCCCATCAACGAAGCGCAGCAGATCGCCGATAGCTCGCTCACGGGAATCCTGGGCCGGGAGAGTGCCTACACCGGGCTCGAGCTGTCGTGGGACGAGATGCTGGCGGCCGACATGGACCTCCTCCCGAAGGAGCTCATGTTCACAGAGCTGGCGGAGGTGCCGGTGCCGCAACCTGGCCGCACCGTGCTGAATCGCCAATACACTGCAGCCGCCGGGAGGTCCGATGGATAGGCGATCCTTTTTGCTAAAGGCGACGGTCGGCGGAATTGGGCTCGCCGGCGGTATCGGCACGGCGACGCGCATGGCCGTGGCAGGTGTGCGCTCGTCGGCATCCAATCTTGCCGGACGTCCCGCTCTCCGGAAGGCCGTGAAGTACACGATGGTGGAGATCGAGGGCTCCGTCGCCGACCGGTTCGCGCTCGTGAAGGAGCTCGGGTTCGATGGCATCGAGATGGAAAGTCCCAACGATCTCGATGCGCAGGAGGTACGCGAGGCCAGCGAGTCGGTGGGGCTGCTCATCCATGGTGTTGTCGATTCGATGCACTGGAATCGGCCGCTGTCGGATCCCGACCCTGATGTCCGCGCCGTCGGGGTCAAGGCCCTGAGGACGGCCCTCCGGGATGCGCGAGCCTACGGCGCGTCGACGGTGCTCCTCGTTCCGGCCGTCGTGACCGAAGGAGTGTCCTACGATGCTGCTTATCAGCGCTCACAAGAGGAAATTCGGCGGGTCCTGCCCGAGGCGGAGGAGCTCGGCATCCGCATCGCCATCGAAAATGTCTGGAATGCGTTCCTCCTGAGCCCGCTCGAGATGGCCCGCTATCTCGATGAATTCGAGAGCGAGTGGATCGGGGCCTACTTCGATATCGGAAACGTCGTCAATTTCGGGTGGCCGGAGCACTGGATCCGGATTCTCGATCACCGAATCCTGAAGCTGGATGTGAAGGAGTACAGCCGCAAACTGCGTGACGAGCAGGGCCCTTCGGCGGGATTCCGCGCGCCCCTGGGCGAGGGTGACGTGAACTGGCCGGCCGTGCTCCAGGCACTCGATGACGTCGGTTTCTCCGGCTGGGCGACGGCCGAGGTGCGCGGCGGTGACCGCGAACGGCTCACCGATATCGCCGCCAGGATGGATCGTGTGCTTGCCCTCGGCTGACGAACGAGGCCTTTACGCCTCCGTCATGTGCCCCTCCAGGACGGAATCGGCGAACTCGTCGTATTCCTCGCGCCGGATCTGAATGCCCGCGGCGGCAAGCTTGCCGTCGAGGTTCTCATAGCCGCGGTCCAGGTGATACACGCGCAGGACGTGGGTCTCGCCCTCGGCCACCATTCCGGCCAACACGAGGGAGACACTGGCCCGCAGATCCGTGCTCATCACCGTCGCGCCCTGGAGGCGGTTCTGGCCCTCGACTACCACTTCGTTGCCGATCACAATCGCATTCGCGGCCATTCGCCGCAGCTCGGGGATGTGCTTGAAGCGGTCGTAGTAGATGGTATCTACCACCCGAGCGTTTCCATTCGCCTGCGTGAGTAGGACCGTCCACTGCGCCTGCAAGTCGGTCGGAAAGCCCGGATACACGCCGGTCACGATGGACACGGGCTGAAGCTCTTCGGGCGCGATCACATCCACGTAATCGGCACCGAGCGTGAACTGCGTGCCGGTTTTGGCGAGGGCATCGATGAAGGCATCGCCCAGAAAATCCGGATCGGCGTTCGAGATGTGGACGGGCTCTCCGGGCTCGCCGGCCATCGCAGCGGCGATCATAAAGGTGCCCAGCTCGATGCGGTCGGGCGCGTTGTAGAACTCGACGGGATTAAGTGTGTCCACGCCCTCGATCTCAAGCGTGTCACTCCCCAAACCTTCAATACGTGCGCCCATCTGCTGGAGCATCCGACCGAAGACGACCACGTCGGGCTCGCGAGCGGCGTTCTCGAGTCGCGACGAGCCGCGCGCGGTGACGGCCGCCAGCATCAAGTTGATGGTCGTCCCTACGCTCGAAGGCTGCATCTCGAAGACACCCCCGTCCAGCCGCCCTCCGGGAGCTGTTGCCACGACGTAACCCTGGTCCAGCTCGATTTTGGCTCCGAGCGCCTCCATCCCCTTGAGGTGGAGATCAACCGGCCGCGGTCCCCATGCGCATCCACCCGGAAGCGAGACGCGAGCCCGACCACAGCGTCCGATCAACGCGCCCAGCATGTAGAAGGACGCGCGCATCTTCTTGACGAGGTCGTACGGGGCCTCCGGATAGTCCACGCCCGAAGCATCGATCTCCATCCGATGCTCCGCCGAGTTGAAGTTCACGGATGCGCCCGCTATCCGCAGCACGTGCGAAAACGTAGTCACATCCCGCAAATTCGGAATGTTGTCCAACGTGCTTTTGCCTTCGGCGAGGAGGGCCCCTGCCATGAGCGGAAGGGCCGTGTTCTTCGAGCCGCTGACGGGTAGCGTGCCCCGGAGTGGATGCCTACCCTGGATAACGAGCTTGTCCATTCAAATCGACGGGTTGGAGAGTTGGAGAGCATGGATATGGAACGGATCGCAGCGGGATGAGATCAATTCCCATGCCACGTCGACATCAATGTTACACATCCCTTCGAGCCTGGGTTCTACATGGGCCGTGGAGGTGCGGAGGAGCCTGCGCGAACCATGCATGAAGTCATACGCGAACACGCACGAACCGCACGACGAAGCACCGCGTAGGAGGCGGCATGGACCAGATCTACCTTGACCACGCCGCAACGACGCCGCTGGATCCCCGTGTGCTGGAAGCGATGAGGCCGTTCCTCGTCGACTCGTACGGCAATGCGTCGTCCGTGCACACGCCGGGCCGCAAGGCAAGATTTGCCGTAGAGGCGAGCAGGGAGGAGGTCGCCGAGCTGTTGGGCGTGGAGCCCGGTGAGATACTGTTCACGAGCGGCGGCACGGAGGCCAACAACACCGCCATGAAGGGCACGAGGGGAGCCATCGTGACGGGCGCGGCGGAGCACGAGTCTATTCTCCGCGCTGCGGAGGCCGAAGAAAGGACCGGGCGGACGGTCATTGTCCTCTCGCCCGATCGTACGGGCGCCGTCTCCGCCGATCAGGTCCAAGATGCGCTCGATGGCCTCGGCGAAAGAGTGGGGCTCGTCTCCATCATGCACGCGAACAACGAAATCGGCACCCTCTCACCCGTCGCCGAGATCGCCACGCGCTGCCGCGCGCGCGGCGTTTTGATTCATTGCGATGCCGTGCAGACCACCGGCTACGGGATGAGCCGGCCGGAGGACCTGGGCGTCGACCTGATGACGATCTCGGCGCACAAGTTTTACGGGCCGAAGGGCGCCGGCGCGCTGTACGTCCGCTCGGACGTGGAGATCACGGCCCTCTTGCATGGCGGCGCGCAGGAGAGAGGTCGGCGCGGCGGTACCGAAAATGTGGCGGCGATCGTGGGCCTGGCGCGCGCGCTGCGACTCGCGTTCGAGGAGAGGCGGGCGAGATGGAATCATGCGACCGCCCTGCGGGATCGACTCATCGATGGAATCCGGCAGGCGCTCGGTGGTCGCGCCTGGATCAACACGCCGGTGACCGAGCGGGAGGTGGCGCCCCATATCGTGAACGTGGCCTTTCCACCCATCGACGGCGAGCCCGTGGATGGAGAGATGCTATTGGCGAATCTTGATCTGGAAGGCGTGTACGCTTCCGCGGGCTCCGCCTGTACGAGTGGGGCTCTAGAGCCGAGCCACGTGCTCACCGCCATCGGACTGCCGGCGGCGACGGCGCGCGCCGCCGTGAGGCTGTCCGTCGGCAAGGATACGTCCGAGGCCGACGTGGACCGCGCCATCGATGCACTCGTGAGGGTGATTCGCAGGATGCAACCTTCGACGGCCGCGCCTTGAAGAACTCTCTCGTGACGGGGCGTGCGCTGATTGTCTTTGCCAAGTCCCCCGTACCGGGGCGCGTGAAGACGCGGTTGGTCCCGCCGCTCACGGAAGCCGAAGCGGCTCGCCTGTATGCGGCGTTCATCGAAGACAGCCTCGCCCACTACGCCGAGTTGCCGGTCGATGTGCGCCTCTATCTTGCCGGCGCGGACTCCTCGGAGGCGGACTCCCGGGTGACCTTCAGAGACAGTGCGACCCTTGGCTTCACCCTTCCCGACGGCGTCACGATCCATGGCCAACAGGGCGCAAATCTCGGTGAGCGGATGAAAAACGCCTTCGCGGACTGCTTCGATGCCGGCTACGAGGCGGTCGTAATTACAGGCACTGACCATCCATCTCTTCCCGGCGGCTACATCGAGGAGTCGTTTGCCTACCTGAACGGCCCGTCAGACATCGTCCTCGGCCCGACCGATGACGGCGGATACTACCTGCTCGGCATGAAGCAGCTTCATCCCGAAGCCTTCTCCGGGATGACCTACAGCCACTCGCTAGTGTTCGAGCAGACGGTTGAGCGTCTCCGTTCCCTCACATCCCGCATCGAGGTTCTGCGTCGATGGTACGACGTCGATCGTCCATCCGACCTCATCCGGCTACTGAATGACCTTACGGCCGGTCCGCATAAGGCGCCGCAAACCCTCGAGGTCCTGACCCAACTGGCGGACCGATACGGATGGTCTGCGGAGCATCGTTCGCCACACTCTGGGGCGCCCCTCTGAGAAAGAAGTCGTCAAGACGCACTTATCTTGAGCCGCAGGCGCACCGATAACGCGTTCGTCACCCGGTCTCCGGAACCGCTTCCGGTGCGATGATATTCTGGGTGAGCTAGTCTCCCACCCTGGTTGCGGGACCTACACAACCGTCCAGACGAACGAAGAAACTGTATGGAATACATCACGACATCCCCCAAAACGAACGGCAAAATCGTGTCGGATCTGGGCGAGTTCAAAACGATAGAGCAATTCATCATCGAGCAGCAGCGGAAGTTTCCCCACTCCACGGGAGCGTTTTCGCGGCTGTTGCGCGACATCAGCGTCGCTGCCAAGATTATCAATCGCGATATGCGAAGGGCGGGGCTCGTGGGGGTTTTCGGCGTGACGGGCGAGATCAACGTTCAAGGGGAAACCCAGCAGAAGATGGATGCGCTGGCCCACACGGAGCTCGTGCGCGCGCTTCGACGCGGCGGCGAATGTTGTCTGATCGGATCGGAGGAGCACGCGGAGGCCATCCCGCTGAAAATGAATCACGGCGAAGACGGCAAGTATATCGTGCTACTGGATCCTCTCGACGGTTCCTCGAACATTGACGTGAACGTGTCCGTCGGAACCATCTTCAGCATCTACCGGCTTCCCGATGGGATCGACGAGGCGGATCCGGACGCTGCCCTCCAGACGGGGACCGAACAGGTGGCGGCGGGCTACGTCGTTTACGGGTCGTCGACCATGCTGGTGTACACGACCGGCGACGGCGTAAACGGCTTCACGCTGGATCCGTCGATCGGCGAATTCCTCCTTTCACATCCCAACATCCGAATTCCGAAATCGGGCACGATCTACTCGATCAATGAGGGCCATTACAATTCGTGGGAAGACGGGCTGAAACGGTGCATTTCATGGATGCAGGAGCATGACCCGGCCTCCGGGCGACCGTATGCGACACGGTACATCGGGTCTTTCGTGTCGGATTTCCACCGAAACCTGCTCAAGGGCGGCATTTACATCTATCCGGCCACCAAGAGCAATCTGGAGGGTAAGCTTCGTCTGATGTACGAGGCCAACCCCATGGCGATGATCGTCGAGCAGGCAGGTGGGCGCGCATCCGACGGCAAGCAACGCATCCTGGAGGTTACGCCGAGGACACTCCACCAGCGAACGCCGCTCTACATCGGAAGCGACGAAACGGTGCGCCTCGTCGAAGACTTTCTGAATGGGAGGCGCTAGCGAACCTCTCAAAGGGTGATGCCCAGAATGAGGAAGCTCTTTTCCGCATAGGGATTCAATACGTATCCCACGGAGAGCGGGATCGATAGACGGTCGGTCAGCTGAAGCTCGCGCGATGCCCGAAGCGTCAGTTCAACGATGCCGAAACCGCTCGTCCCGTACATGGCGCTTTTCGCGGCGGAGGCGCCCAATCCGACCGAAATGGCGACGTTCTCGACGGTGAAGGGGTACGTGGCGTTGAGATATACGGAGCGATCCGGGTCGTTGTAGGCGAAAACGCCTGCGAACAGGGCGATCGGAAATGCTGCCGGGCCGGAGAACGCCGCATAGGGTTCGATGTAATGCGCGCCCGCACCATCGTCATCGAAATCGAAGAAGCCGGCGCCCAGGTTGGGGAAGTAGTAATCGGTGACTCCGAAAGAGATGGGGCCGGTCGTGAAGCCAAGCCACAGGTCGTGTTCGTTCGACGTCGACGACTCGGGGTCGATCGCGTAGGACGCCCACGTGCCGATCTCGAAACCGCGAGCGCTCACCGAAAGCGAGGGCTGGATGCTCGGTGACTCCCCGATGTCGGACCCGCGCCAGACGTATCGGCTTACGACGTCAGCACCAAACCGGAAGTGCTGGGCTTTAGAGGTGGAGGCTGCCGGAAGTGAAGTCGCGAGGACAAGGACGATGGCGATGTGTTTGGCTTTCATGCGCATGGAGGCGATGGGTGTGGTTAAGCATTCTGAGTAAAAACTTTGAGGCAATGAAGTGCGAGGACGTTAGAAAGTAAAGGGGCGTGTGGCCACAAACTTCCCAATCGTTAGTGCCATCGTGGATTGGAAGCGTTTTCTTAAGGCCCAGACATCCGAACGGCAGAAATTGTGAAGCTTCCGTGAATAGATGAGCGGCCGAAAGGCAAATCGAGGAAATGAGGCGCCTTTTTAAAAGGGCAACACGCTGATTATCTTAAAATGTCAAAGTCCATGAGGCTGTACGCCGACGAAATGTAAGTGTAAGCGCTACCGAAAATACACTGGCTCAACCGGAGGGCTTGCATCTTTGCCCTGAGCATAGCTTGATCTCCGGGTCGGGATTGGCGTTCTTTAGTGCGGTCGGGAAGAATTCCGACGCTCGGCCGTATCCGTTGCTGAATCGAGCCATGCTGACGCTGTCACACATACCAACGCACCCTCGCTCTATCAGGGGCGACGTCCGTGTGTCAGCCGTAGCCGGGCTTGTCGGGATTGACCTCCTTATTGGTCGACTTGCGTCGACCATCCTCCTTCTTATCGGCCTTATTCTCATTACGGGCTAAAGGACCGGGTCAATCCCTTAACACATCTCAAGTATGCGAACGCATCAGTCGGAGGTTGAGGGCTTGACCCTCCGGAAGCCGACAAAAAGATGCGCTCGACACTTTACTCGAATCGGTTGCTGAAGGGACGTTCGTCTCCGCCTGCATTCGATACCCACGCCGCGGTCCATCGACCGCTCTCCGCCAATGGACCGGCCCGTATCGCATGGGTTTGGTCAACTCGTAGTCACCCTGCCTGAACGCCAGCTCCGAATAGATCATGATGAAAGAGGACCAAGCAACCATCACGAAAACCTCTCCGAAAAACAGCGGCAATGGGCACCCGGCGCCGCGCCCAAGCTTCGTCGGCAAGAAGATGAGCGGCGCCGAAATTTTCCTCCGGGCGCTGGAGATGGAGGGGGTCGAAGTCGTCTTCGGCCATCCCGGCGGTGCCGTCATCAAGGTGTATGACGAGTTGGCCCGCCTGAAGCCGTCCTTCGAGCACGTGCTGGTCAGGCACGAGCAAGGCGGGACCCACGCGGCCGAAGGCTACGCCAAAGCAACCGGCAAAGTCGGCACCGTCCTCGTGACGAGCGGCCCGGGTGCGACGAACACCGTTACCGGAATCGCCGATGCCTACATGGACTCGGTGCCCATCGTGGTGTTTACCGGGCAGGTACCCACGCCGCTGATCGGCAATGATGCCTTTCAGGAAACCGACACGATCGGTGTAACGCGGAGCATCACGAAGCACAGCTTCCTCGTGCGTGACGTCCGCGATCTGGCAAAGACCGTGAAACAGGCCTATTACATCGCGAGGACGGGGAGGCCCGGCCCCGTCGTGGTGGACCTGCCCAAGGACGTGCTGCTGGCCGAAACGGAGTTCGAATACCCGGATGACATCGGTCTGCGCGGCTACCGCATCCCGCCACCCGCCGACGGCGACAAACTGCGCCGCGCGGCGGCCATGATCGCATCCTCCCGCAAACCCCTGTTCTATGTCGGCGGGGGCACAGTGAGCGGCGGAGCCAGCGAGCTTCTGACGCAGATGGCCCGCAAGACGCGCATTCCGGTGACGACCACGCTTCATGGCCTGGGGGCTTTTCCGGAGGATGACGAGCTGTCGCTGGGCATGCTGGGCATGCACGGCACCTGGTATGCCAACATGGCCGTCCAGAACGCCGATTTGATCATCGCCGTCGGCGCGCGCTTTGACGACCGCGTCACGGGCAAGCTCGAGTCGTGGGCGCCTCACGCCAAGATCATCCACATCGACATCGATGCATCCTGCATCTCCAAGAATGTGTACGTCGACTGCGCCATCGTGGGGGACGTTCGCGAGGTGCTTGAGCGGATGCTCCCGATGATCGATGAGCGCCCGACCAAAGAGTGGCTCGATCAGATTGCCGAATGGCGCGCCGAGTGCCCGCTCGAGTACGAGAATTCAGACGGCCGCCTGCGGGCCCAGTACGTCATCGAGCGGCTGCGTGCAAGAACGAATGGTGATGCCGTCGTGATCACCGACGTCGGCCAGCACCAGATGTGGTCGGCGCAGTACTTCAAATTCATCCATCCGCGGTCTCACATTACGTCGGGCGGCCTGGGTACGATGGGCTTCAGCCTGCCGGCGGCGATGGGGGCGGCCTTCGGGCTCCGCGGCACAGGTAAGACCGTCCTGTCGGTCAGCGGCGATGGAGGCTTCGTGATGAACGCCCAAGAACTCAGCGTCATCGCGGCGCACAAGCTGCCCGTCAAGATCGTCGTCATCAACAACAACTTCCTCGGGATGGTGCGGCAGTGGCAGGAGCTCTTCCACGAAGAGCGCTTCAGCCACACGGACCTGACCAACACGAATCCGGATTTCGTCAAGCTGGCCGAGGCGCATCACTGCGTCGGGCTCCGCGCGGAGAAGCCGGAGGAGGTGGATGCGATCATCGAGCAGGCGTGGACCATCAACGATCGTCCCGTCTTGATGGAGTTTCGCGTCGTCAAGGAGGAGATGGTCTTCCCGATGGTGCCGGCCGGCGCATCGACGGATGAGATGATCACGAAGCGCCTGACGCCGAATGCATTTGTCTAGAATTAGAAATGAGTGGGAAAGGAGACGGAGGTCCGTTCTTTCGATAGCGCTCGTAAACGACCTCTGACCTCTGACTTCCGACCTCTGACTTCCGAACTCTGACTTCTGAGCTCGTCGCACTATGTCTGACATCATCACACTAACGCCTCAACAGATAATCCGCCGGCGCGCGCAGGGCGAGCCCATCCATTCGGATGAAAAGAAGCGGATGACGCGCCACATCATCGCCGTCCTGGTGGAGAATTCCATCGGTGCGCTGAACCGCGTCATCAATCTGTTCTCGGCCCGGGGCTTCAATCTCGAGAGCGTAGCTGTTGGGGAGACCGACGATCCAACGGTCTCACGCATGACGGTGGTGACGACCGGAGACGATCGTATCATCGCGCAGGTCAACCGTCAGCTGAACCGGCTCGTGGACGTGCTGGAGGTCGAGGACCTTACGGAGAAGCACTATGTGGAGCGCGAGCTCTGCCTGCTCAAGATCCGCTACACGGCTCAGAACCGATCCGAGCTGATGGACACCCTCGATATCTTCCGCGGGAAGGTCGTCGACGTGACCACGGATACAATTACGTTCGAGCTCACCGGCCCGACGAAAAAGATCAACGCCTTCATCGGCATGATGCAACCGCACGGTATCGAAGAGATCGCTCGCAGCGGGCGCGTGGCCATGAGCCGCGCGATGCAGTTTGGAGACTGAGGGCAGGTGAGCTCCCCGCTGTCAATAAACAAAATGAGGTCAGAGTTCAGAGGTCAGAAGTCGGACTAATGAGCCTGAGCCATATGACATCCGACTTCTGACCTCCGACCTCTGACATCCGACTTCTGACATCCGACTTCTGACATCCGACCTCTGACTTCCGACCTCTGACTTCCGACCTCTGACTTCCGACCTCTGACATCCGACTTCTTCCACCTTCAAGCTAGACGATAGAGCATGTCTGTAAACGTCCACTACAACGCCGATCCGGCGCTCATCCAGTCCCGCCGCGTGGCCGTCATCGGCTACGGAAGCCAGGGGCACGCCCATGCCTTGAACCTCCGCGACAGCGGTGTCGATGTGGTCGTGGGGCTGCGGGAAGGCTCGTCCTCCTGGACGGAGGCCGAGAGCCGCGGCCTCCGGGTGATGCCGATCGCCGACGCCGTCGAATGGAGCGACGTGACCATGGTTCTGGTGCCGGATCAGCATCAGAAGCGCGTCTACGAAGAATCCATCAAGGCCGGGTTGAAATCCGGAGATGCGCTCGTCTTTGCCCATGGATTCAACATCCATTTCGAACAGATCGTGCCGGATGAGGGCATCGACGTGTTCATGGTGGCGCCGAAAGGTCCGGGCCATCTGGTGCGGCGTGTCTTCGAGGAGGGTAAGGGAGTGCCGTGCCTCGTTGCCGTGGCTCAGGATGCAAGTGGTCAGGCGCTGGATCTGGCGCTGAGCTACGCGGCGGCCATCGGCGGCGCGCGGGCCGGCGTGATCGAAACGACCTTCAAGGACGAGACGGAGACCGATCTCTTCGGCGAGCAGGCCGTGCTGTGCGGCGGCGCCGAAGCCCTCATCAAGGCAGGCTTCGAGACGCTGACGGAAGCGGGCTACCCGGAGGAGCTGGCCTACTTCGAGTGCGTGCACGAGCTCAAGCTGATCGTCGACCTCATCTACGAGGGCGGGCTCGAGTACATGAATTACTCCATCAGCGACACGGCCGAATACGGCAATTACACGCGCGGGCCGCGGGTCATCGATCCCTCCACCAAAGAGCGGATGAAGCAGATCCTGTCGGAGGTCCAGTCCGGCCAGTTTGCTCGCGAGTGGATCAGCGAATGCGAGGCTGGAGGTCAGGGTCTCCTGCGTATGCGGGAGCAGTCCAAGCAGCATCCGCTGGAGAAGGTCGGAAAGCGGCTTCGCGGGATGATGAGCTGGATCCGCGGTGGGGCGCCCAAGCAGGAGACCGCTGCGGAAGCGACGGCCGGCTGAGTCGAGGATCGTTCTGAATGCCAGGTTCGAGCGTGAATGTCTGATTCGAGAACATACAACGTAGCGTGGCTGCCGGGCGACGGTGTCGGTAGGGAGGTGACGTCTGCGGCGCTGGATGTTGTGGAGCGGCTTGCGCCCGCGTTCGGGTTTTCGCTGGAAACACAGGAGCTGGCGATCGGGGGCAACGCCATCGATGCCCACGGTTCGCCGCTCCCGGATGCGACCCTCCGCGCGTGCCGAGAGGCCGATGCCGTGCTTTTGGGAGCGGTCGGCGGGTCGAAGTGGGATGATCTCCCGGCCGATCGTCGACCGGAGGCCGGCCTCCTGCGGATTCGGAAGGAGCTTGCCGTCTTCGCGAATCTGCGCCCTGTCGTAGTGCCACGGTCGTTGGCATCGCGCTCACCGGTGCGCAGTGAGATCGTCGCAGGCGCCGACCTGCTGATCGTGCGCGAGCTGACCGGCGGGATCTATTTCGGCGAGCCGCGGGGGCGCCGCACGGCCGGCAACGGCCTGCAGGAGGCCTTCAATACGATGCGGTATGACGAAGAGGAGGTTGCGCGGATCGCCCGGGTCGCCTTCGAGGCGGCCGGTCGGCGGCGGGGTCGTGTCACTTCCGTGGACAAGGCCAACGTGCTGGATGTCTCTCGGCTCTGGCGCGAGGTCGTCACACGCGTCCATAAGGACGAATTCCCCGACTTGGAGCTCGAGCATCTCTACGTGGACAACGCGGCGATGCAGATCATCCGCCGGCCCACCGATTTCGATGTCGTCGTCACGGGGAATCTCTTCGGTGACATCCTGTCGGATCTGGCGGCGACGCTTCCGGGCTCGCTCGGACTGCTTCCATCCGCCAGCATCGGCGGGCGAGTGGGCCTGTTCGAGCCCGTACACGGCAGTGCGCCCGACATCGCCGGGAAGGGCCTCGCCAATCCGATCGCGGCCGTCCTCAGCTGCGCGATGATGCTGGAGCACCTGCACGAGCACCAGGCGGCCGCCGCGCTCCGCGCGGGCGTGGATGCTGCCCTCGAACAGGGATTCCGGACCGCCGACATTTTCGACGAGGGGTGTACGCAGGTCTCGACGGCCGAAATGGCCGCGAAGATCGCAGAAGCTGCCCTCCACAGGGAGGAGGCGACGGTCGCTTGACCCCCTCTGTATCGTTAAGCTGAATATCATGAAGGATCGAGTCATCATATTCGACACCACGTTACGAGACGGCGAGCAAGCGCCGGGAGCTTCCATGACCATTCCCGAGAAGGTCAGGCTCGCGCAGCAGTTGGCCCGTCTCAATGTGGATGTAATCGAGGCCGGATTTCCTATCTCGTCGCCCGCTCAGTTCGAGGCCGTGGCGCGTGTCGTTCAGGAGGTAAACGGGCCCGTTGTCTGTGGACTGGCTCGTGCGCTTCCCGGAGACATCGAGTCCGCAGGCGAGGCTCT
>CBFGRV010000028.1:0-41707 GCA_965651265.1 uncultured Rhodothermales bacterium | reverse complement strand
TGAAATACACCCTCTCACTCCTCGGAGCCTTGATATGGCTCGTCGTGGCGGCCGCCTCTCAGGATGCGGATCAGATGAATGATCATTCAGCCGACGAAATCACGGATATGACAAAGCAGAATGCCGGTCTCTTCATCTGGTACGAGCTCAATACGAACGACAAAGACGCGGCCATCGAATTCTACACGAAGGTCATCGGTTGGGGCACGCAGACTTCCCCGATGCCGGGCGTACCCGGTGATGTCTATACTATGTTTGCCGCCTCCGACAGCGCAATCGCCGGCGTCATGCAGCTCGACCCCAGGACCATGGGTGATGCTCCACCACACTGGGTGACCTACATCTCCGTCGACGACGTCGATGCCTCTCTTGAAAAGGCCCGCGGTCTTGGCGCGTCGGTGATCGTGGAGGCGTTCGACGTGCCCACCGTCGGTCGTATGGCCTTACTCAACGACCCCCAGGGCGCTGTCTTCGCGATATATCGGCCGGAGGAAACCGTGGCCGACAAACCGTGGCCGCCGTCGCTCCATACGTTCTCGTGGAACGAGCTGGTGACAACGGATTACCAGGCCGCTTTCAATTTCTACAACGAGCTTTTCGGATGGGAGCAGATCGACTCGTTCGACATGGGCAACGGCTGGATGTACCTCATCTACGGACACGGCGACCGAATGTACGGCGGCATGTACGACAAACCTGCTGACCAGCCAGGCCCGCCTGCATGGCTGTTTTACATCAACGTCAACGACATCGACGAAGCGGTGGAGCGCGTCAGGGCTAACGGGGGTCAGGTCATCAGCGGCCCGATGGAGGTCCCGGGTGGCGACAAGGTGGCGCAGTGCCTGGATCCGCAAGGTGCCTTCTTCGCACTCCAGCAGTACCCCGCGTCGACCGAATGAAGCCTGCGCGGTAGGCTCGGCCGGTTCGCACCGGCGAAGACTCAATCATCCCCTTCGATCCGGATCACGAGCCGATCGGGAAGATCGTTTCGCTGCGGCTCGGGGTTCAGCAGCGCCCCGGTGAGCGGCAGCTCGAATCCGGTCAGGAAGGGGGCCAACGTGGAGAAGAAAAACTCCTGCTGAAACTCGAAAAAATCGGCATCGAATCCAGCCTGTTCGCCGCTGTGACCGCGTATGTCCAGGTAGAGCACGCGCGGCCAATCGGGGAACTCCTGCTGCGCCCGCTTGAGGTAGCTGAACACATCACGGGCTGCCTGCTCGAAGTCGTCCTCCTCCTCGACGATGTGATAGAGCGAGATGGAGTTGTCGAAGTTCATCCAGATGCCGGGCGCCTCCGGCTTGTTGTATTCCGGTATCACGGATGGATGTGACATTCGATAGATAGTTTTCGACGAATAAACGGCGGCGCCCGATCGATCAGCTCACGGGCTCACCTTCCTCCTCTTCGAGCCACTCGTCCTCGAGCTCCTCGTCCTCATCGTCCGTATCCTCGTCCTCGGATACGAGGGCGTCGAGGTCCACTTCGACATCCTCCTCCACTCCATCGGCGAATCGCCTCAATTCTTCGCTCAGATACAGGCCTGTGTGCGTCTTCGTCCGTGAGATCTCCTCGGGGGTACCCGCAAAAACGATGTGGCCTCCCTCGTCCCCCCCATCCGGACCCAGATCGATGACCCAGTCCGCCACCTTCACCACATCCATGTTGTGTTCAATGACCAAGACGGTATTTCCCTTCCTCACCAGAGCCCGGAGCACGCTCAGCAGATGCCGGATGTCTTCGAAGTGGAGACCCGTCGTCGGTTCATCGAGGATGTAGAGCGTACGACCCGTACCCGGCCTGGACAGCTCTTTCGCCAGCTTCACCCGCTGCGCCTCACCGCCCGATAGGGTCGTCGACTGCTGCCCGAGCCGAATGTACCCAAGGCCGACGGAGGCCAGCGTCCGAAGCTTCCGTTCGATACGCGGCACGTTCTCGAAAAACGCAAGCGCCTCGTCGACCGTCATCTCCAACACGTCGGCAATGGACTTGCCGCCGTAGCGAACTTCGAGGGTCTCCGGATTGTAGCGCCGGCCGTGGCAGACATCGCATTCAACGTACACATCGGGCAGGAAATTCATCTCCAGTTTGACAATCCCCGCCCCCTTGCACTTTTCGCAGCGGCCGCCCTTCGTGTTGAAGGAAAAGCGCCCCTTTCCGTAGCCGCGTATCTTCGCCTCCGGCAGATGGGCGAACAAATCCCGGATGGGCGTGAACAGGTTCGTGTACGTGGCCGGGTTGGAGCGAGGCGTGCGGCCGATGGGGCTCTGGTCGATGTCGATGACCTTGTCGATGTGCTCCACGCCCTCGACGGCCGTGTAAGGAAGCGGCACCAGCCTGGCATTGTGGAAGCGCTTGGCCAAGATGGGGTAGAGCGTCTGATTGATCAGGCTGGATTTGCCGGATCCCGAGACCCCGGTGACGCAGACGAGCGTGCCGAGCGGAATCTCCAGTGTATCGCCCTTCAGATTGTGGCCCGTGGCCCCCTCCAGCCGCAGCTTGAGCCCGTTTCCTTGCCGGCGCTCCCTCGGCACATTGATGCGTCGTTCACCTCGTAGGTACGCCGCCGTAAGACTCTCGAAGCCGTTGGCCCGCAACGGCAGGTCCGACGGACGCGTCGCACAGATCACGTATCCGCCCTTCTCCCCAGCGCCGGGCCCGAGATCGATCACGAAATCGGAAGCCTCGATCATCTCGCGGTCATGCTCGACCACCAGGACCGAGTTCCCCAGATCCCGGAGCTGCTTCAGCGAGTCAATGAGCCGGTTGTTGTCGCGGGGATGAAGCCCGATCGAGGGTTCATCCAGCACGTACAGAACACCGGTAAGCTGCGTGCCGATTTGTGTCGCGAGCCGGATGCGCTGGCTCTCGCCGCCCGACAGCGTCCGCGCCGCCCGGTCGAGGTTCAGATAATGCACCCCGACATTGATGAGGAAGTCGAGCCGCTCACTGATTTCCTTGATGATGGGCCCGGCAATCACCGCTTGTCGCTCGGAGAGCTCCAGATCATCGAAGAAGGAGCGCAGCGTGACCAGGTCCATCTGAACCAGCTCCGCGATGTTCCTCCCGCCGATCCGGTACGAGAGGCTCTCCTTCTTCAGGCGCCCGCCGCCACACTCGCGGCAGGGCATCTGACGCATGTACGACTCCGCCCACTTCCGCTGCGTGGCCGATGACGTGTTCTCGTAGGTGTGGAGGACGTGCTCGTAGACGCCTCCGAACCGATGCTTGTAGCGGACCTCGCGATCCTTGTATCGATAGACGATATCGAACTGCTTCTCACCGGCGCCATGGAGCAGGACGTTGCGCTGCTCCTCCGTGAGGCGCCCGACGGGCGTGTCGAAATCGAAGCCGTACTCCTCGGCGACCGCCCGCAACTGACTGAAGATCCAGATGTCCCGCGGCTTGCCGAGCGGCGCAATCCCCCCCTGCGCGATCGTCAACGAAGGATCGGGGATGATGAGCTCAGGATCGATCTCGCGCCGCGTACCGAGGCCGTTGCACTCCGGACACGCCCCGTAGGGTGTGTTGAAGGAGAACGTGTTCGGAGAGGGATCGTCGTACGAGATCCCATCCTCCGGACTGAATAGATGCCGGCTGAAGATTCGATCGCCTGATTCGCCCGGGCCACCGACGACCGACGCGATCAGCGTTCCACTTCCCATCCCGAGCGCCGTCTCCACGGATTGGGCTACGCGCGGGCGGATCCCCTCGCGAATGACGAGCCGATCTACCACGACCTCGATGTCGTGTGTACGATATCGATCGACCTTCATCCCGTCACGGATCTCGACGATCTCCCCGTCGATCCGCACGCGCTCGAAACCCTGCCGCCCCATCTGCTCGAACAGCTCTCGGTAGTGCCCCTTGCGCCCGCGCACCACGGGGGCCAGGATGACGAGTCGCGTGCCCTCCGGAAACTGCAGTAGTCCGTCGATGATTTCATCATCCGACTGCTTCCGCATGGGCTTTCCGCTGATGTATGAATAGGCGGTGGCCGCGCGCGCGAAGAGAAGGCGCAGAAAGTCGTAGATCTCCGTGACCGTCCCGACCGTCGACCGGGGATTCCGACTGACGGTCTTCTGTTCGATCGCGATGACCGGCGAGAGCCCGTCGATGTAGTCGACATCCGGCCGCTCCATCATGCCGAGGAACTGGCGGGCATAGGCGCTCAGGCTCTCCATGTAGCGCCGCTGCCCCTCCGCATAGATGGTATCGAAGGCGAGGCTCGACTTCCCCGATCCCGAGAGGCCGGTGATGACCACCAGCCTCTCCCGGGGAATGTCCAGATCGATGTTCTTGAGGTTGTGCTCCCTTGCCCCTCGAATGATAATGCGATCGTCCATACGGTACTGATGGTGCTGGGCGCCGCCCGTGCTCCTGGGGACATGCCGAACGAGGAGGCTCGAGCGCGGCGACGGACGTCCTTGCAGACGTTATCGTACCGTATCGGGAGGGAATCGTTTCTGTGCGCGCAGCCGCAAAATCAACCGTGCCTACCGGTTCGAGGCAGGTGGGACTCAGGCTCCCAGGGCCTCTGCCGTCGAGATCTCCTCCGTGTCTCCGCTGTCCTTGACCTGGTCCTTGAACGTGACCGCAAACAGTAGAGCCACCAACGCGGCAAAGGCAGCCGGGTACATCCAGAACGTCTGCCACATCTCAGGCGACAGCGTGTCCGCTCCACCCCGCAGCGCGTTGTTCAGGGCACCGATGATCTGCGCACCGATACCCAGACCGACGCCGTAGGTCACCAGCACGAGGAATCCCTGCGCCTGTCCACGAATCGCGGGCGTCGACTTCTTGTCGACGTAAATCTGACCGGTCACGAAGAAGAAGTCGTAGCAGATGCCATGTAACGCAATGCCCGCGATGATCATCCACGTAACCGCATCTGGCGCGCCGAGCGAGAATAGCGCATACCGAAGGACCCAGGCGCCCATCCCCGCAAAAAGCATCCACTTGACACCCAGCCGCGCGAAGAAGAAAGGCATCAGCAGCATGAAGACCACCTCCGACATTTGCCCGATGGTCTGCGTGCCGGCGATGTTCTGGAAACCGGTCGCCTCGAGGAAAAGCTGCGTGAAGTTGTAATAGGCAGCGAGCGGGATGCAGATCAGGAAAGACGCCGCAATGAAGACGTAGAACGACTTGCTCCCGAGCAGTTTGAGGGCGTCGATCCCCGCGATGCTGCGCGCCGATACCTTCTCACCACGCGCCGGCGGAGGTGTGTGGGGAAGCGTGAAAGCATAGAGCCCGAGCACGAGGCTCGCCACTCCTGCTGTGTACAGGGGCGCGGCCGTCCGCTCGGGGATGTCTGTCATGAAGCCGCTCAGCACGAAGCTGATGAACAGGCCGGCCACGATCCACCCGATGGTGCCGAAGACACGGATCTTTGGGAACTGCTTCTCCTGGTCCGTGATGTTGTGGAAGGAGAGCGAGTTCGCCAATGCCATCGTGGGCATGTAGCAGATGTTGTACAGCAGGAGCATGAAGATGAAAAGCGTCGGGTCACCCACGAAGCTAGGCGTGAACAGCATGATCACGCCCCCGAGCAGATGCAGCGTGCCGAGCACTTTCTCGGTCGCGAAATAACGGTCTGCGATCAGGCCGACGAAGAACGGCGCGATGATCGCCGCGATCGGATTGACGGTGAAGGGCCAGTGGGTAAGAGCCTCCATGCCGTGGTTGGCCATGTACACGGCCACCGTCGTATACCAGGCGCCCCAGACAAAGAACTCCAAAAACATCATGGCGCTCAGTCGCGCCGTCATCGCTCGATGCATGGCCGCAATACGTCTGATTGAGATGAGGTCGAGTCGAAAGTAGGGAATACGGTTCTTTCGAGCCAATACCGCGCTTTCAGCGACACTCTCGACTTACCACGGTGCCCTCGATGACGACGCCGCACACATGCGTAATGTACTCGAAGGGATCGCCATCGAAGAGCACCAGATCACCATCCTTCCCCGGCTCGATGGACCCAACCCGATCATCGATGCCCAGCAGGCGCGCTGCATCGATGGTCACCGTGGCCAGTGCCTCTTCGAAGGAAAGTCCATTGGCCGCCGCAATCGCCGCCTCGAACAGCACGACACGTGTTTTGGGCACATAGCTTTCGAGTCCGCTCTGAAGGGCCACGAGAATGCCGGCCTCTTTCAACCGGGCCGCCGTCTCGAGCGTGGCGTTCGAAAGCTCACCGGTCGCGCGCGCCATGGTAGGATGAAGGATCACCGGCACGCCGGCCTCTCGGATTTCGTCCACGATGAGGTATGACTCTGCCGCACCATCGAGCACGAGATCGAACCCGAATTCCTCGGCCAGCCGAAGAGCCGACATGATGTCCGGCGCTCGCTGTACGGTGACCATCAAAGGCACCTCACCCTTCAACACCTGCACCAGGATGTCCTTGCCCAGATCGCGTTTCGCACCCTCATCACGGGCGTAGTCCTCGGCATCGACGAACGCCTGTCGAAGCATGGCCACGCTTTTGGCCCTCGTACCCGGACTCTCATACCGACCATCGATCACCCGGCCGAGCGACGAGGCGACCATGGCGACGGAATCCACGATGGCGTCGCGCAGCACCCCACCCGTGGTCTTCACCACCATCGTCTGGCCGCTGATCAGCGCGCCGGGGCCGTGACCCGTATGCACGGTCGTGACACCCAGATCGCGAATCCATCCGACCAGTTCTTCCTGGGGATTGTAAGCGTCGAAGGCCCGAAGCTCCGGCTGGATCGGATTGGATGTCTCAAGCTGATCCTGATCGTGCTCCTCGTTGTAGATGCCGGAGAGGCCCACGACGGAATGTGCATCGATCAACCCCGGCGTGACGACGGATGCCTCGAGGACCTCGAAACCCGCGGGCACCTCTACATCCCGAACCGGCCCCACCTGAGCGATCTTCCCATCGCGCACGATGACCATACCATCTTCGATGGCCGGCCCGGCCATGGTATAGATACGATCCGCGCGAACGGCGACCTGGGCAACGGCTGAACGAACCAGAACGAACGCTATCCCCACCACTGCGAGCGTGCACAACAATCCCATCCTCGTGCCCTGTACGCCGATACGTGTGGCGACCCGGCACATCAGACGGGGCTGCACCTGGCGTGAATCCGTCGGATGGCACCTCAGATACTTAGTGCACATGGGCCCCTCCGTCAAAGACGCCATATCCGCCTACGGCCAATTTTTGGTCTTCGGGATCGGCAAAATCGAACACCTTATGCCCTTCGATCCACGTCTGCTCGACCCGTGAGTAGACGCTCAACGGATCGCCCGACAACACGATGAAGTCAGCATCCTTTCCCGGCTCGATGGATCCCACCCGATCGTCGAGTCTCAACATGCGGGCCCCGGCGATGGTCAAGGCTTCGAGTGCCGCCGCTCTCGACATGCCCGCGCGGACGCCGAAGGCCGCAGATCGCAAGAAGAACCTCGAATCGGTGATGTAATCATCTGTGTGAAAGGCGACGTCAACACCGGCTCGCTCGAGCGCAGCACCGTTCACCCATCGGATGTCCACTGCCTCCAACTTACCGCCCGGCGTATCCAGCACGATGATAGAAGCCGGTACATCCGCGGCGGCGATCTCATCGGCTACCTTCCATGCCTCGCTCACATGCTGCAACACGAGCGGGAAGTCGAATTCATCCCGTAACCGCAGAACGGTGAGGATGTCATCGTGCCTGTGGGTATGAAAGTGCACGACACGGCGGCCGTCGAGCACTTCCAGCATGGCTTCGAGGGCCAGGTTGCGCTTGACGGACTTGTCCTGGTCCTCATCGGCCTCGGCGAGCTCGTCGCGATATTCCAACGCATCGACGAACATCTGCCGGGCAAGCGCTGCGCTGCGGGCGCGGGTACCCGGAAAGGCACCCGGCGATGAGCGCAGCGGGTTCGTTCCGTTGGCCATCTTCATCCCGCCGCACACATCGCGGATTGGATCCTCGCAGAACAGCAAGTCGTCGATGATCCTGCCCTTGCGCAGCTTGATGTAAGTCGTCTGTCCACTCAGCAAGTGACCCGAGCCAGGCATGATATTCGCCGTCGTGATGCCGCCGGCGCGCGCACGTCCCAGAGAGTGGTGCTGAACGTCGATCGCGTCGATGGATCGTACGCCCGGCTGCAGAGGCTCGGACGAGTCGCCCCCCTGCACGCGGCCGATGTGTGAGTGCGTATCCACTAGCCCCGGCATGATGACCTTTCCGGAGACATCGTGCTCGACGGCCCCTGCCGGCACGCTCACGGATCCGGACGCCCCGACGGCCACGAAGCGTCCATCCTGCACCACAAGGACGCCGTTGGTGATCGGCTCACCGGTTATCGGGTAGATGGTGCCGCCCCGAAAGACGTGCGGTTGATCTTGCGCCCGGACGGAGCATACCGCGCCGATACAGACGAGTACGGCAACGAACAGAGTTCTGCGCATGACGAATGGGGAATGTGGCCAGGTGCGCGGAGAGGCTGCCCAAAATATTCTAGCCGCGGTACGGACGCAATTGATTAGAGTGGCGTTGGACCGATTGCCGGAGAATATCCCTGCGTTGCCGGCCCACGATCGTCAGAATCGTCCGGAGCGCCAGACGCTCCAGAGCAGGCCCATACCGAGCAGGGTCGCGACCACGAATGTGATCAGGAAAAACCAGCGAGCCCCTGCCGGATCGTAGACGAGCATCAGCAGCCCGGATCCGATGATCAGGGCGGCGGTGAGCACGCTGAAGGCAACCCGGTTGGCCGCTCGCTGGATCTGTCGCATCGATTCGGGAGACGGCTCCGTGCGTACGCGAAGCTGGAAGGCCCCCTGCTCGCTCTGACGCAGTATCCGCCGAACGTTTCGCGGCACGGTGGCCGTCAGATCAAGCAGATCCAGAAAGGTCTCTTTCGTCTGTTCCACCCGCCGTGACGGTGCGAGCGACTGCAGCCAAAATCGCCGCACGTAGGGTTCTGCGTATGACAACACCTCGAAATCGGAATCCAGCTGACGGGCGATGCCCTCGGCCATTCCCAATACTTTGGCCGTGAGTACGAGCTCCGCCGGCAATTGTAGGCGATGCCGGCGCGCTACGTTCATCAAGTCCTGAAACGCAGCCATGGCAGCGATGTCGCGCAATGGCTTGTGCGTATATCGACGCATCAGATGTTGCACATCCTGCCTGAGGGTGTATCGCTGGATGTTCTCTTGCGCGATCCCCAGCACCAGCAGCTCGTCCACCAATCGATCCGCGTCTCGGGAGGTAATGGCCATTACGACGCGCAAGAGGGTATCCTTCAGGTACGCATCGAGGTAGCCGACCATTCCGTAATCCATGAGACCCAGACGACCGTCCGGAAGCACGAAGAAGTTGCCCGCGTGTGGGTCCGCATGAAAGAATCCGTGATCGAAGAGCATCGTGAGGAGGATTCGCGTGCTTTCTCGCGCAAGCTTTCGTCGATCGATCCCCGCCTCGTCCAGAGCCTTCACATTGCTGATCTTGATCCCCTCGAGGCGCTCCAGGGTGAGCACCGACTCGCTCGAAAAATCGCGGTACACCAGAGGGACATACAGCACCTCATCCTGTTCGAATTCCCTCCTGAATTGCTCCGCGTTGGCCGCTTCGATGCGGTAGTCAAACTCGTTTCTAAGCGTGAAGTCGAATTCGCGCATCCAACTCTCGATGTCGTAGCTCTGACCCCACCGAGTCCTCTGGGTGGCGAGAGCGGCCAGGTCCGCCATGATGGCCAGATCTCGCTCGGCCAGCTCGCGGGCACCGGGACGCTGTACCTTCACCAC
Source organism: uncultured Rhodothermales bacterium (assembly GCA_965651265.1). Classification (GTDB taxonomy): domain Bacteria; phylum Bacteroidota; class Rhodothermia; order Rhodothermales; family VXPQ01; genus CBFGRV01. Next base: position 31,932 of record CBFGRV010000028.1, on the reverse strand, counting down.
GACGGCGGTTCCGTCCTGCAGCTCGGCATGATGCACCTGCCCGATCGATGCCGATGCGATGGGCATGCGATCGAACGACCGGAATATCTCATCCGGCGCACGGCCCAGCTCGGTACGCACAACCTCCGCGACCTGCTCGTACGGCACGGGAGGAGCATCGTCCTGCAGCCGCGCGAATTCGGCCACGTACTCCGGCGGGAGCATGTCGGGCCGAGTGCTCAGAATCTGCCCGAGCTTGATAAAGGTCGCGCCCAGATCCTCAAGGGCCTGCCGAAAATGCTCCGGGCCGGTCGCCGCGTGCTTGCCTCGCAGCCTGCGGAACGGCAGAAACCGCCCAAGTCCCAGATCGAGCACCAGCCAACCCAGGCCGTGACGAGCGAGCGTCGCCAGAATCTGCCGCATTCGGCGGCGGTAGGTTCGATCCGTTATCCAGAGCTGCACGTGTCTTTCGACCTTTGACTGCGCTTCAGTGACCCCTATGACGTCGTGTTACGCGATCCACAACACCGTGATGATGTATCCATCACCTCTACAAATCCGTTACTAGAATAGCTCCACCAGGACATTTCAACGCACGGGGCAGTAGGTATTGATACGCCGGCACGTGTTGGAAAGGAATCCACGGTGGGGATCATGGCTAAACGGGATCGCCCCCTCCATCAATCACATCGAACGCGCGTACGGGGCCGAAATCCTATGACGGTCGACGGTCCAACCGCTCGACGCTATGGGCGTAGAGCCATCCAACGAGAGCGCCTATTGGTGGGGTTCGTGCTCAGCCTCGCGCTCCTGGTAGTGCTCGTCAACCTTCCGATCGGCAGCGATTCGCAGGCGATCGACCTCGATCGAATGCGATCGGCCACTCAGGTCGAGCGAAGCGAGATCCCGATCGTCACCATCCACGAACTCCCCGACGCGCCCGTATCGGAGTCAGTGGTTCGACCCTCACTCACACCTCCCGCCGATGTCGATGAGGCCACGGGCATCGCCATACCTTCCGGCGATGGACCGGCGCATCGGAAGAATAGGGCCCTGGAAAGACCTGTCGTCCTGAGACCAACCACCGAAATCGTTCCCCTGCGCCTCCCGAGTGAGGAGAGGACGCGCAAGTTGCTTCGACACACCTTTGGCCCGCCTGCCGTCGATGAGCCTCCCAGGGTGCGTGTCGGCTCGATGTTCGTGCGCTACCCCCTATCCGCCCTTAAAAAGGCCGTCGAGGGGCTGGTCATCGTTCGTTTTGTGGTGGAGACGAGCGGTCGAGCCTCCGGCATCCGGGTGGTCAAAGGCCTGGATCCCGCCTGCGATGCAGAAGTCGTTCAGGCTATAGAGAACGCGAGATTCCTTCCGGGCAAGCGCGAAGGCAAGGAAGTGCCCGCCTTTTCGCAAATGACGGTTCGATTCGTGTTGGAGGATTCCCGCCGGCCCATGGGACTCTGACGGCCTAGAGGCCGGGATCGTACAGACCCCCTTGGCGGGTGCTTTCGAATCAGATCGTTGGCTCCCAACCAGGCTCGTATTCTCTACTCCATAGCTTCATCGCGGCGACATTTCCGACTATGCGCCCCGATTCCTGATCGCAGTAGAGGGTCTGCCCCACCTCTTGTGCGATATTACCGAGATGGCATAACAGCACGCTCTTGTGCCCCTCCTCGATCGGCGAAGCCTGCTCGACATCCCCACGAATCGCATCCAGGAAATTCCGGACGTGCAGGTCCGTGAGACCTCCCCCGCCCGACACGTCCATCGTTGCCTCTTCCGTTTCGGCCTCTACCTTCCGCACAAGATTATTCTCGATGTCGTAGATCTCATAGCCGTTGCGATCCATGATCACCGTTCCCTCCGTGCCGAAGATGGCACTGCCGCGACCGCGCCCCAGGATCGGAAACGGCTGACAGCTCCTTCCTTCCCATGTAATCGTGGCCTCATTGGCGAAATCAAAGTTGATGAGCTGCGTGTCGTAGAACTCCCAGTCGTCATCGAAATGATATCGCCCCCCGCTCGACTGGACGCGGACAGGATAATCGACGCCGAGCGCCCATCGACAGATGTCGATCTCATGCGTTCCGTTGTTGCACGACTCGCCCGTTCCCCAACGCCAGAACCAGTGCCAGTTGTAGTGGATGATGTTGTCGCGGTACGGGGTTCGCGGCGCCGGGCCTTGCCACAGCTCGTAATCGAGCCACTCCGGAACGGGAGCGGACTTTCCCCTCCCGATCGATTCCCTCGCGTTGGCATACCAGGCGCGGCCCATGTACGGGCGGCCAATCCCTCCGTCGTGGATGTATTGTATGGCTTCGATGGTCGTCTCGCCTGAACGCTGCTGATTCCCCATCTGCACGACGCGCCCATATTTCCGCTGAGCCTCGATCAGCAGCTCGCCTTCCCGAGGATTGTGGCCACACGGCTTCTCGACATAGATGTGCTTGCCGGCTTGGAGCCCGAGGATGGCGGCCGGCGCATGCCAGTGATCGGGAGCGGCGATGGCCAAAGCATCGACCTCGGCGTCGTCCAGGGCGTGACGAAAATCGCCGATTCCGCTCGGCCTGACACCCTGGATGGCAGCAACATCGGCCACCGTCTTCTCCACGGCTCGCGAATCTACGTCCGCGATGTAGGCCACTTCCGCATTGGCCTGATAGGCGAAGGCCTTCGCCAGTTCATTTCCCCGGGCGTTGACGCCCATGACGGCCACACGGAGCGACTGACTCGGCGACCCCTTTAGGAAAGCAGCGCCGAATCCGGGCCGCGCCGCGGAAAAACCTGTCATTCCGAGTCCGGCTGCCGCGGCCGTCTTCAAGAAACGCCTCCTGTCAAGAGATCTGTCCATCGTGATGTTTAGCTGTTGATGCAGAAGGGAACCATGGAGTAGATGCAGCACGGAACCACAGGAACGCTGACACGCTCGCGCGGGCCGATCTCACACCTCAAACTGGATATACCGCTCATAATCGTTCACCAGCAGGTACAGCGGCTCATCGTCCTCCTCGATTTCGGGGAAGCGTCCGACCGGATCATAGAAGTAATTGTCGGATGCATCGTCGTTCACCAGCGATACCTCACCCACCAATACGTCATCATCCAGCCCGTGGAACTCGTGGTACATACCGTCCGGAAGCGTGACGCTCTCCCCGGGTTTCAGAGAGATCATCTCTCCCGGAGAAACGGTTCGTAGCACCCCATCGATGGAGACGACAACGTCACTGTCATCCAGCTCACCGTCGGGCGAGGAGTTGAACAGCCTGATGGCCAGGCGGCCGCCTCCCCTGTTGATGATGTCTTCCGTTTTCAAGCGGTGCAGATGGAGAGGGGTGATCTGATTCTCTCGGACGATCAGGATTTTTTCCGCATACAGCTTGCCTCGGCCCTTGCCCAAATCGGCGGGGTCGCCGTTGCGAATGGTGAACAGGAAGAGCCCAACATTCCTGAAATCTCTGCTCCCAAAGTCGGTGATGTCCCAGCCCAGACGGCGGCGCACGATCTCGCGAACCTCTCCACCCTTCGATCGCCATTCCGCCGGCGACCAGTGTGCGAACGGCGGGAGATAAAACCGATGCTCCTTCAAGAAGCTATCCGCCTCCCGGATTACCTCATTGATTTCAGAACGCGTCATCAGCGGCCGCAGGATGTCGATCGAGGATCGAATAGTATCGCGGTCGAAGATCGGATACTACCCCGGTTGAATCCTTGAATAGTATACTGTGCGAGTACACAAATTGCCGAAGGAGGACTGCCCGCATCTTTGTTAGGACACGGTCGTATACGGCGTCCTGTCCGTTGGTTGTGCCATTCGCTGACGCTCATCTCCCATCGTGCTTCAACGTTTTCGCCTCACTCTTCAGGAATCGTGGGAGGCCTTGCAGTCAGCCATTCGAGCCATCGCCTCCCATAAGATGCGCTCGGTGCTGACGACATTGGGCATCGTGATCGGGATAACCTCCGTCACTTCGATGGCCACTGTCATCAACGGGATAGAACGCAACTTCGAGGAATCACTGGCGGAGCTGGGCACCGATGTGCTCTACATCGAAAAATGGCCCTGGGTAATGGGCCCCGGCAGCAAGTGGTGGGAGTACATGAACCGCCCGCCCATCGAGGCATCCCTCGCAGAAACCATCGATCAGCGTGCCCGCCTGATCGCCGCCGTCGCACCCGTCGCGATGACGAACCGGCCTGTCTCGTACCGGAGTTCAACCGTCGCGCCGGTACGAATTCAAGCCTCAACGTCGGATTATCCGCAAGTTCATTCTGTCGATATCTCACTTGGCAGGTATTTCTCCGACCTGGACGATCGAACGGCTCGGCGTGTCGCCGTCATCGGAGCAACGATCGATGAGAGGCTTTTCCCGAATGAGACGTCCCTCGGCAAACACATCCGAATTGCGGGCCATCGATTCCAGGTGATCGGCGTATTGGCGCGCCGGGGCAGCGGCGCCGAAGGGGAGGGCTCCGTCGACCAGCAGATAATGATCCCGATTTCCACGTACGAGATGCTCTTCGGCCTGCGCGGTCAGAGCCTGTCGATTCACGCACGGGCGGCGGAGGGAATCCCGATCCAGGCTGCTAAAGACGAGCTTACCGGCATCCTCCGCGTCGCCCGAAAGGTCGATGCGTTTGACGACAACAACTTCGAGATCAACGAGCACGAAAGTCTCCGTGCGGAGATGGCTCCCATCAAGACGGCGATCTATGGAATTGGTCTCTTTCTGACGGCGCTTGCGCTGCTCGTCGGCGGTATCGGGGTGATGAACATCATGTTCGTCTCGGTCAAGGAGCGAACACGTGAGATCGGCCTGCGCAAAGCCGTAGGCGCGAAACGACGATCCATCCTCGGCCAGTTTCTTATCGAGGCGATCATCGTCTGCCTGATAGGGGGGATTCTCGGCGTCGTATTCGCCGGTGGACTCGCCGCGCTGATCAACCTGGTTTTTACGGCCTACCTTCCTATGGAGACGATCCTGCTCGCTTTCATCATTTGCGTGATGATAGGCGTGACCTTCGGTCTGGCGCCGGCGTGGACGGCCGCAAAGTCCGACCCCATCGAATCACTTCGGTATGAGTGATGGAGATACGCGACGTCATAGCATCGGCGTGGTCCTCTCTGCGGGCAAATAAGCTACGTACAGGACTTAGCCTCCTCGGCATGGTCGTCGGCGTGTTCGCCATCATCGCGTCCGTCACGGCCGTGAAGGTCATCGACGTCTATTTTGAGGAGAAGATGTCCTTCTTGGGCACGGGCACCTTCACGATTTCGCGCTATCCTGAGTTCAGGATGGGGAATGTCGACTGGCAGTATCGACCGAACATCACTTTCGAGCAGATTGAACGCCTGGAGCGCTCCCTTCTGGGACCGTACATCGTCAGCATCATCGAGGATTTTTCGATGACGAATGTGCGCTATGGCGAACGCGAGACGGAACCCAACATCATCATCCTCGGCACGGACGAAGATTTCCTCGGCAACTTCAGCTATGCCATCGCGGAGGGGCGGTCCTTTACCCCGGATGACATTCAGTATGCTCGTCCCTTCGTCATCCTTGGGTCAGCCGTTGCCGATGAGCTTTTTCCGTCCGAAAGCCCCCTGAACAAGCAGGTCACGATCGACGGCGCACGCTACCAGGTGATCGGCGTTCTGGAGGCGAAGGGCAATTTCCTTGGGTTCAACCTGGACAATCGCGTTTTCGCCCCGATCTCTACGCTCTTCGTGAAATACGGTGGGCGCTATCGAAACATGGCGACTACGAGCGTACGGGCACCCGCCCCCCATCTGGTGCCCGCCGCCATGGATGAGGTCGTAGGTCACCTTCGCTCCATTAGGAAGGTGCCGCCCGGCGAGCCGAACAATTTCGAGCTCGAGACGAACGACTCGATGCGCGCCATTTTCGAGGGCTTCACGGGGGTGCTCACGATGGGGGGTGCGGGGATCGGTTTGATCGCACTTCTCGCAGCCGGTGTCGGAATCATGAACATCATGCTTGTGTCGGTCACCGAGCGGACACGTGAGATCGGCATCCGCAAGTCCATCGGCGCTCGACGCCGGGACGTCATGCGCCAGTTCATCCTCGAGGCCATCTTTCTTTGTCAGATCGGCGGCCTGATGGGTATTGCCCTGGGCGTTGCGCTCGGCAACCTGGTGGCCGTCTACTTCGACATTTCTGCAGCCATCCCGTGGGGATGGGCCACAGTGGCCGTGGTCATGGTGTCTTTCGTCGCGCTGGCTTTCGGCGGCTACCCCGCGCTCAAGGCCGCCCGCCTCGATCCCATCGAATCACTTCGATACGAATAGCGGCCGCCCTGTCACGCGTCCGAACCGACAGACGCCTTTTACGTCTCAGTTCTCGACTCGTCGGATTCTCGTTGACCGAGGCCATCTACGACGCCGCACTCCGGATCCATCCCGCGTCTCGATGAAGCACTTCTGCGCCCGCATGATCTGTTTGTCACTGCTTGCCATCCTTCCTTTCGGTTGTACGAGCGAGGTCGAGGAAGGGCCAGAGGACGACGGCGTCCCACTCTACTTCGAGCCGATAAGTACCGGTAACCGGGCAAACATCTCCGACACGCTGGAGCTGGTGATTCGTGACAGGGAGAGCTGGATTCCTGTCCTGGATTCGCTTCGGCCACCGACTCCTATTGATTCTGTGGATTTTCAGCAAGCCGTTCTTCTGCTTGCAGCGCTCCCCCAGACCACGAGCGGGTACTCCGTCGAATTCACGTCCGTGGAAGAACGCGATACCGTCGTAGTGGCCGAATACCAGGTCAATGCGCCGGCCGATGATTGTCTGACGGCACACGCCGAAGTGGTGCCCTTCCAGGTCGTCCTGGTCAGACGGACGGAACTTCCTGTTCGCTTCGAGCGGAATGTCGTGGAATACCGCTGTACGTTCGGCCCCCGCCGCTAGTCGCCTCGTTCAGGCTGCGACAGACTCGCTGACGTCGAGACCGGCCAGGACCGGATTCTCGATCGCTTCATCGCTTTCGATCAGTCCGTCACGCAGGCGTACGACGCGGCGCGCGTGATGCGCGATTTCTTCCTCGTGAGTGACCAGGAGGATCGTATTGCCACGGCGGTAGAGGAGCTCGAAAAGCCGCATGATCTCCTCGCCGGTCTTACTGTCCAGGTTACCCGTCGGCTCGTCCGCGAGGATGAGAGATGGATTGTTGACGAGAGCGCGGGCGACGGCTACGCGCTGCCGCTGGCCGCCTGATAGCTCGTTGGGCTTATGGTGCACGCGGTCCCCGAGACCGACGCTCTCCAACGCCCGAAGCGCCATTTCGCGCCGCACTCGTTTACTGATTCCGCTATACACGAGCGGCAGCTCTACATTGTGCAGACAGTCAGCGCGCGGCAGCAGGTTGAACGTCTGGAAGACGAAGCCGATCTCCCGGTTGCGAACCTCGGCCAGCTCGTTGTCTGACATCTCGCTTACCCGTTGGCCGTTGAGATAGTACTCGCCCGAGGTCGGCGTGTCCAGGCATCCGATGATGTTCATCAACGTCGACTTTCCTGAGCCGGACGGCCCCATGATGGCAACATACTCATTGTGCTTCACTTCCAGAGACACGCCGGCCAATGCCCGTACTTCGTGCTCCCCCATGCGATAGACACGCGTGATATCACGAAGCTGGATGAGATCTTTCGAGTCAGGCATGAAATCCATCTTCTGTCGATTCAAGGAAATTGAGTCGAGGCGAGGTTAGCCGCCGGCCGCTACTATCGCAGGCCGTGGTCCGCCCTCCTCGACTCGGACTGGATCCCCATCCTCCAGTGTGCGGCTCACGGCGCGGAATGGTCCGGTAATGACCTTCTCCCCCTCTTGCAGACCGGAGCGCACCTCGATGTACAGATCATCTGAAATTCCGGTGCTCACCTCTCGCATGACCGCTTTATCATTCTCCACGATGAACACCACACGACGCAGGTCCTCTGCGGGCGCCGACCGAGCTGGCGAAGACTTTGCCTGGGTGGAATCGGCAGAATCGGTCACATCGGTGCTATCATCCGTCGCTTTGGCCTGACGTTGAGCAACGTTGCGAACTGTTACGGCCTGGATGGGCACGGCGATGACGTTCTCGACCGTCTCCGTATAGATGTCAACCGTTCCACTCATCCCGGGCCGGAATTGCACGAACGAGGCAGCCGGCGACGGCACCTCACCTCCATTCACGATGGCCCCTGACGCCCCCGCAATATCCACGTTATGCGTGTCGAGGATCCGAACCTTGACGGGAAATTCGGTCACTTGCTCCTGCGTCCCCTGCCCGGTCGTTCGCGCCGAGTTGGCAATCTCCGTGACAACCCCTTTGAACACCTGCTCCGGATAGGCATCGATCTCGATCGAAGCCGTATCTCCCAGCGACACATTCACGATTTCGTTCTCGTTGACGAGCACTTCGACTTCCATCTGATCGAGCCGTGCAATGCGCATCATCTCCGTACCGGCCATCTGGCTGGTACCGACGACACGTTCTCCGAGCTCAACATCGAGCTTGCTGATCGTACCGGACATCGGGGCATAGATTGCCGTCTTCCGCACCTGCTCCTGAGCTTCGCGAAGACGCGCTTCCGCACTCTGGACGGCATACTCTGCGCCTTCAAGTGCGGCCCGCGCAACCTCATATTGCGTCTCGCCCTGCTGCAGCTCGCTCTGCGCGATGGCATTGCGAGCAAACAGATCTCGCCGCCGCTTGAGCTCCGCTTCGGCGTTGAGGAGGTCCGCCCGGCGCTGTGCCATCGTCGCCTTGGCCTGCAGTACACCGGCTTCGGCCTGCTCAACCTGCGTCAGATAAAAATCAGGCTTGATTCGCGCGAGGAGCGTGCCTCGTTCGACCCGGTCGCCTTCCTGGACGGGCAATTCGATGATCTCACCGGGAACGTCAGGGCTAATCTGGACCTCCAACTCGGGCTGGACCTTGCCTGACGCCGTCACGACCTGTGTGATCGTCCTCACTTCTACATCCGCCGTCTCGACGAGCTCTCCTCTCTTATCCGATCCGAAGATGCCGGTGACGCTTCCGACCACCCCAAGTATGATGATCAGGATGATCAGCCCACCAACCACCCAGAGCAGCTTCTTTGTGACGCTAGACTTCTTAGCCATTTAGATGCCGTTCAATTCGAGAAAAGGTCTTGGTTCGGGTCGAGCCGGCCAGTGTGATAATCTACGAGCCTGCTCTGGAAGAGAAGGTCGACCCTGGCTTGAGCACGGTTGCTGGCAGCCTCTACGAACTGGGCCCGCGCCTGCGATAGCTCAACGAGCGTCCCGGCCCCTACGTTGTACCTCTCCTCGGCCGCGTCCAGAGCCTGCTGCGCAGCACGAAGCTGCGTTTCAGCGACATCCACCCTCTTCTCAGCGATCAGATAGTCTAAATACGCCTGTCGCACTTGAAGCGCGACATCCTGCCGCAAGGTTTCCAGTTCGAGGCGCTCATTTCGATAGACGACTTCGGCCTGTTGCACGTTGGTTCCGCGTGTGAAGCGGTCGAAGATCGGAAATGAGAGGCTGAATCCAATATTGTTGCCTCGATTGGCATCGATCTGATCCCACAGGCCGCCTTCTGCATCGGGCGAAAAATTCGATCGGTACCCCGCGTTCAGGTCTACCCGGGGATAGTATTGCGATCTCGCGATCCTGATACCCTCCCGCGCCGCCAGTATCTGCTCCTCCTGAGCCCGTATGTCGGGTCGCATCTGGTAGGCTGCGAGCAAGAGCGATTCCAATTCGTACTGATTACGTGGTTGGATGGTCTCGTCGACGGACGGCGCCTCGAACTCGTAGCTCCCAAAGGGATCGAGATGTAGCACCTGAATGAGGCGCGTCTTGTTCAACTCGGCCTGGCGTTGTGCATTGAGCACCTCAAATTCCGCCTGCGCTACAGCGGCCTGCTGCTGATAGAGATCGGAGATGGGCCGCGCCCCCACATTCACAAACTCCTCGATCTGAGCAAGCTGCTGCCTCTGGGCCTCAACATTCTCTTGCTGGATACGGATCCGCTCCTGCGAGCTGATGTAGGCGAGATAATTGTCGACGACGGCAAAGACCACATTCTGGCGATTCCTGTCGTAGGTGAGTGCACTGGCATCATACTCGTGCCGCGCCTGTTCGAGACTGGCCACATCGGCAAAGCCATTGAACAGATTCAGACTGGTCGAGAACGTGCCGCTCAACGTGCTGTTGGTGAAGGCGATGTTTCTTCCGGCCTGATCCTGTGTAAACCCGGAGCCCCGGATTCCATTCGTCGAAAAGCGCAGATCCGGCAAGAAGTCCATCTGCCGTTGAAAGACCCGCCGGGCATCAAGATCTACAAGGTTCTCTGACTGCCGGAGGTTTACGTTCTGTTGCAAGGCGATCTGCACGGCCTCCTCGAACGTGATCTGGCGAACGTCCTGTGCCGCCGCGCGCGGAGTGGAAGCGACGACGGCGACGATCACGAAAGATGTGAGGAAAGTGATGCGTCGGAGAAAAGGTGGCATCGTATTGTCGATTGAGCGCTTACTACGAGATGGGACCGGTGGCAACGGAACCCCTTACGTTACACGCGTCCGCGAGTTGCGCTCGATTAGTGTCCTGCCGCGACGCCGACCAACCGCCGCCGCTGGCTGAAAACGAGCATGCCTGACACCCCGCTAGTCGACTGACTGCGCCCAGCCGAATGACCTGGTGCGGGCCTCCATCAGTCGCTCGCTCCGCTCGCTCGATTCGAACCCGGGGATTCGAATCGAGCCACCGTGGCACGTAAAGGACGTCCCGCTAGCCGAAAGACGAAGCGCGGAGGGGGAGGGATTCGAACCCCCGGTGCCCGCGAGGGCACGCCGGTTTTCAAGACCGGTGCAATCAACCGCTCTGCCACCCCTCCCTATACCGGAGCTCGGCGACTTCCGTGTCGTGGGGACGCCGGACCCCGTATTTGGTACATCCTTAAAATACGAATCGACCCTTCGTTCCAACCCAATTGCTGGACCGACTCCGAGTCGCACGATTTTGAATCGAGTTCATACGCTCCACCCCTACGTTCGCACGAATGCCGGCGGGCCCCCGTTGGATCACCGCGGATCAGTCGGCCTTTCTGGTTAGTCAGAATTTGGTGTACCTTAGACTCCGCAGGTGAACGCCCTGGCGTGGTTGGTCGGCGTTGAAATCTCACATCTAAGGCTCTCATGGCAACCACTTCTGTTTCCGCTCCGGCGGCCCAGCCGCTGATTTACCCCTCTTCCACAGTTCAAAAGCAGCGACTCGTTTCCCTGGATGCTTTTCGCGGCATCACCATCGCCGCGATGATCATGGTCAACAATCCGGGCACGTGGGCGGCCGTCTATCCGCCTTTGCTCCACGCGACCTGGCACGGATGGACGCCCACGGACCTCATCTTTCCTTTCTTCCTCTTCATCGTGGGCGTCGCCGTGGCGTTTGCCTACCAAAAACGCCTGGAGCAGGGCGTAGATAAGGGGCCGCTCGTCCGCAAGGCCGTCCGGCGTACGCTGATTCTATTCGGGCTCGGCCTTCTGCTGGCAGCGTATCCATTCTTCAACTTCACCCCCGAGTTCGGGCTGATCGACCTCTCCGTGCTGCGGATTCCGGGTGTCTTGCAGCGGATTGCCGTTTGCTACCTGGTGGTGACGCTCCTTTATCTCTTCGCGAGTCCGCGCACCGAATACATCCTGGCCGCCGTCTTCCTTTTCGGATACTGGGCCGCGATGACGCTGATACCCGTTCCCGGCTACGGCGCCGGCGCGCTGGATCAGCCGGTGTCAACATTGGCGGGGTACCTGGACCGCATCATCTTCGGAGATCACCTGTGGTCGCAGGCCAATCGGGAATGGGATCCTGAAGGCTTTTTGAGCACCTTCCCCGCGATCGTGACGACGCTGATCGGTGTCTGGACCGGCCGCCTTCTGCTCTCGGACAAGGCACCTCTTGAGAAGACGGTCCGAATGCTCGTGTGGGGGCTAGCCGCCCTCACGGCAGGTTACGTCTGGAACTGGTTCTTCCCCATCAACAAGATGATCTGGACGAGCTCCTACGTCCTGCTCACGGGTGGATTGGCCATGTGTGGCCTCGGAGTCTGCTATTGGGTGGCCGATGTGCGGGGGGCGAGCCGTTGGGCCAAGCCCTTCGTCGAGTACGGCGTGAACGCCATTACCGTTTACGTCCTTAGCGGTCTGCTCGTGCAGACGCTATTTACGATCCGCATCCCGAATGGCGAAGGTACCGGAATGTCGCTTCAGGGCTGGATCTTCCAGAACATCTATCAGCCGATCGGGCCCGATGAGTTCGGATCGCTCCTATATGCATTGACCTGGGTGGCCGGCATGTATCTGATCGCGCACGTGATGTTCAAGCGGCGCATCATCGTCAAGGTCTGACTCTCGCGAGAAGTGCCGGCGCTTTCGGCCCTTGACGTCCGGAATTGCGTTCAAAAGCCGGCGGCGTGTCCGTCCTTCCGCATGTCGGATGCACCGTGGTAGACCCCGTTCGCTGCATCCCATAAGATCGCCTGGTACCCGCCGAAGAAGTCGGTGGGCGCGATGCGATGGCCACGGCGTGCCAGCTCCAGCTGCACCTCCTGCGAAATCTGGCTCTCGAACGCGACACGCCCGCCGCCTATCATGAAGGTGCCCGTGGGCTGGCTGCTTCCCGAGTGACTGATCCGAGGGGCATCGCCGGCCTCCTGGATGTTCATGCCGAAATCGATGATGTTGACCAGGACCTGAACGTGCCCCTGCGGTTGGAAAGCCCCACCCATCACGCCGAAGCTGAGAAATGGCTGCCCATCCTTCATGACAAAGGCTGGAATGATCGTGTGGAAGGGTCTCTTGCCCGGCTCGTATGCATTCGGATGGGATGGATCCAGTGAGAACTGGGATCCCCGATTCTGCAGCACGAAGCCCATCCCGTCCGGCACGAGACCGCTACCGAACTCGAGCATGTTGCTCTGAATGAGCGAGATGATCATGCCGGAGGAGTCGGCCACCGTAAGATAGACCGTATCCCCTTCGCGAAGCTCGGGGATGTCGATGGAATCCATGGCCCTGTCCATGCGAATCACCGCTCGCCTCTGCTCCGCGTACTCATCGGATAATAGTGTCTCAAGCGGGGTTCGGTAGAATTCAGGATCGGCGTAGAGTCGGGCGCGATCCTCGAAGGCCAGCTTCTTGGCCTCTATCAGGAGGTGCAAGTGGTCCGCCGAGTTGTGGCCGAGCGACGCGAGGTCGTACCCTTCTAGGATGTTGAGCATCTGCAGGGCCGCGATTCCCTGTCCGTTCGGGGGAAGCTCGTACACATCGTAACCCCGGTAATTGACGGACACCGGCTCGACCCACGTACTTCGATGGGACTGTAGATCGGACTTCCGCAGCAGCATCCCGACTCGTCGGGCGTAGGCATCGATTCGATCCGCGAGCGAGCCTGAATAGAAAATGTCGCGGCCGCCACGAGCAATGGCCTCGTAGGTGGCCGCGAGATCCGGATTCCGAAATACCTCACCCTCTCCCGGCATCGCTCCATCGACCAGGAACGTCTTCCTGAAATTGTCGAGATCTCCGATATCCGCCTCATTTTCGACGAGCCGATCCCAGGCCTGAGCCCACGAAAACGCAATCACTTGCGCCATGGGAACGCCTTCGCGGGCATAGTGAATGGACGGATCCAGAAGTTCGGCCATGGGCATCCGGCCAAATCGTCCATGCAGTTCGAACCAACCGTCGACGGCACCCGGCACGGAAACAGAGGTAGGACCGTACAGCGAAATGGTCGACCTATCACCCAGGCGGGAACGAAGCTGATCAAGGCTGAGGCCGGCCGGGGAACGGCCGCTCGCATTGAGGCCGTGCAACTGCGTGCCGTCCCAGACGATGGCAAACAGGTCCCCCCCGATGCCGCAATTGTTGGGCTCCAGGAGACCGAGCATCGCGTTCGCAGCGATAGCTGCATCCACCGCGGTGCCGCCCTTCTGCAGGATGTCGAGGGCGACCTGGGTTGCCAGTGGATGACTCGTCGCCGCAATGCCGTTCCGGGCCATCACAACGCTCCGCGTCGCCGCATGCGAGCCCGATATTCGGTCGCCAATGCCGTTCTGGGCCGATGCGACACCCGACTGCAGAAGGCCCAGAATGAAGATGGCCGGAACGAGATATCCACGCACGATGACTGTCTTCCCTGTTCTGGATGTACTTATCATGCGGCCGATTCCGCGACCACGGCCTCGGCGCGAACAGCGCGATCCTTTCGCACGATCTCAATCAACAAGGCGATGGGACCCACCACGAAGAGCGCGTAGAACGGCGCGTGGACGACTTCGCCGAGCCGGAACAGCATCTCAACGAAGGCAATCACGAACGCCACGACCATCTGGCCCGATTTCGAGGATACGGTCGTCTTCGGGTCGGTAATCATGAACAACACGAAGAGCTGATACATCGGACCCGTGATGGGCGCGATCTCCGCCAGGAAGCTGTCACCGGTAAACCACGTGCGAACGAAGGCAAAGAGGAAGAAGCCGGCGACATACGTGGCACAGATATGAAAGCGCCGAAAACGAGCAATGATTGCGGCCCCGAGGATCCAGATAACCAGCATGGGCCACAGGTTATTCCCCCACTGCACACTGAGCGGCGCCACCACGTGCGGCGCCAGAAAGAGCATCGCGCATATGCCGAAATTCGATGGATTCCAAATATGACGCCCTCGATATCTCAGAACATATTTGGATGCAATCGTCAAGAAACTCGCGACGGCAAATGGCCAGTAAAGCGGCGTTCGGATGAGTATCCCGACGCTGATGCCGGAGATGTATGCACTGGCTAGATGGGGCCACTGACCACGGATTAGCCGGCTCAAGGCGAGCTCCGTGATCATCGAGACGCCGATAGCGATCAGGATCGCCTTGTAGCTCTCGAGGATTCCGAAGGAGAGATGGCCCCCGAGTAGGATGGCCGTGATGAGGAGGGGCGCGGTGTACCGACTATCGTATCGGATGCCCCAGGATCGGCTAGAACTGCTACTCACACCGGTTCAGATTCACGCTCCGAGGGTTCAAGAATGTGGTGAACCGTGCCGACTGCCGGTGAGTCGAGTACCTGTGTCCGGCCGGACGGCCAACGGATCACGGCCTTCTCGACGTGCGTGTGCTCTCCAAGTCCGAAATGCAGTGGTCGCTGGTTCTGTGAGCAATACCCGCTGCCTCCTGATACGTGCTGAAGCTGTCGATTTCCAGCCCAGTGCAACTCCACCTGCGCGCCGATCGCACTTCGATTGCTCTCCGAGCCCTCCAGATCAAATGCGATCCAGTTCCGATCCTCGGCGGTTGTGTTGCGGTACACGAGTAGCGGACCTCGCTGGTGGGCGACGACGATGTCTAGCGTTCCGCGGTTCCAGAGATCGGCGAATGCAATGGCGCGCCCATCGTAGGTCTCATGCACGCCGACGGCCTGGGCTACTTGCTGGAAGCGATATTGACCCGTGTTCAGCCACAATCTCTTCGCCTGGTAGCCGGACAGACTCCTCCCATTCATGGCGGGCCAGTTCCGCGCATCAGAGATGATGGCTCTGTTGCCTCCGGCGACCTTCGAGAAATCATACCAGTAGCTGCTCTTCCTGTCCGCCGACACGTATCCGTTCGTCATGAAGAGGTCGACGAAACCGTCGTTGTTCAGGTCTCCGAATTGTGCGGCGTAGCTCCATCCACCCATGTCGACTTTGAACGTGCTCGCCATATTGCGATATCGCAATGTTGGGGAGCTGCCGGGCTCCGGTACCCATAGATTGTTGCCCTGAACGAGAACGCCCGGCTCCGAAATATTGGTGACGTAAACGGAATACCGGCCTTCGTTGGTGATGTCACCGAAAGCCACGTTCATTCCGCTTTTCGGTGCGAAGCCAACCCCTGTCGCCTCGCCGGCATCGACGAATCGCTCTCCATTCTCGTTGAAGTAGACATCGTCTGTCCCGTAATCATTCGCGATGAAGAGATCCGGATAGCCCGTCCCGCGAAGGTCGGCCGCGGACACCGCCATCATCCACTTGCGCTGATCGAGCAGGCCGAGCTCCTCGGTCACGTCGGTAAAGGTTCCGTCGCCGTGGCCTTTGAGCATGTACTTCCGACCTCCGTTGCGGGCGTACTCGAAGCTCTCCGGCATGATGCGCGTGTGTTCCAGGTGCCAGAGATCCAGATCCTCCGGATAGTAGCTCCCAAAGAAGAGGTCCAGGTTGCCGTCCCTGTCGTAGTCGAGCCAGATGCCCGCCGTCACGTTTGACCACGCAGGCAGCCCCGAACCTTCGGTCACTCGCGTAAACCCCTTCCCCCCGTCATTGCGGAATAGCTCGAGGCTTCCCCACTTATAAAGGAAGAGATCTTCGTACCCGTCGTTGTTGAAATCGCCCCAGACTCCACCCATCGAGACGCCTGTCCCGGACCTATTCACGTCGGCGAGGCCGAGCTCAGGAGCGACATCCTCGAAGCGACCATCCCCGAGATTTCGATAGAGGGCGTTCGCCTCGCCCGTTTTGCTCGTGGTTACGTAGATATCCTGCCACCCATCACGATCGAAATCCACAATCGATACGGCAGCCCCCATCGACGCCACTTGCGGCATGATGTGGTCGAGCTTCGAATCGAGGACGGGAGCCTGGTGGTGGAAGTCGATGCCGATCTCACGGGAGACTTCTTCCAGAAAGAATCCGTACCGCTCCAACGCCGCCTCCTTCGGCAACCCCTCGGCAGCTTTCGTCTCCGTCGCGGAGAGATATCGATCCACGCCCAGGAACGCCAGCAGCGCCACAAACACGATGGACAAACTTGCCCGTGCTACCGTCTTGCTCATTACGTGGAATTTTGTCCGTAACCGTTGAGCGCGAGGTGAGCGCCCTGCTGCTCATACACCGCCGGATCATCGGGAGTCCAGGTCCCGAGCCCGTCGACATAGCGATTAAACATGCAGAATGCAGCCGCGATGAGTACGGTATGATGAATCTCCTCGTCGACGGCTCCGGCCGCCCTCGCTCGATCCACGTCCTCCTTCGTCACCAAACGACCGCTCTCTTGCACCTTGCCGGCGATGGCAAGCAGCGCGCGCAGCTTCTCGCTGATCTCGGCGCTTTGCAAATCCACCTTCACTCCATCGACCACCTCGGCATCCTCACCTAGCAGATGCCGCGCAGCGGCGCTGTGAGCCTTCGTGCAGAAGACGCATTCGTTTTCGTTGGATACGTACGCCGCGATCAGCTCGCGTTCACCAGGGGTAAGTGGCGACGGCCCCCGAAGCAGCTCCTGGGTCAGTCCACCCAGATGCTTGGCCGTACGAGGATACTTCGCCAGAGGTCCGAGAATCCCGGGCAACCCCTCCGGCAGAGGGATGTGTGGCATGAACAAATAGGTTTGGTGGGATGGGGTTTCACTCCACTGAAATATAGGCATTTACGGCAAAAGAACCCCCGCGCGCAATGCGTTTATCCGGTGCTCTCACGAAGGAACGCCTGTATGACCTCGCGACCTGTATCGGGATAGTCCGTGATGAAACCGTTGATTCCCATCTCCAGGAGAGTCCGCATCCTGCACGGGTCATTTACGGTCCAGGGAATGACGGCTGCAAGGTCTTGATGGGCCCGCTCGATATCGTCTTTCGTCATGCGTGTATGATTGGGGCTGTATAGCTCGGGCAGGAATCCCAGGCGGCCGACATTCCACCGATAACCCCGACGGTTGTCGACCAGAAGGGCCAGTGGGATGCTTTCGTCCTGTGTTCGTGTGGCGCGCAACGAGCGCACATCGAACGACTGCACGATGGCTCGATCGATCACGTCCTTCGAAGAGAATACGTCCAACAGCAGCCGAGAATACTCCGCGGGAGGCGGATGAAAGCGTCCATCAAAACGTGGGCGCGATTTGATCTCGACGCTATAGAACGGGGCGGAGCGACCCAGCTTCCCGGCATACTCCTCACAAGCCGCAATGACATCCGCCAACAGTGGCTTCTGCACGGAACGATGCTCCTGCTCCGGAAATCGACGGTCCCCGAATACGCCGCACCGGTATCGCGCCACCTCCTCGTACGTCATGGCGTAGATGTTGTGCTCCCGTTCACGCCAGGAGGGAATCCGGGCGCCCTGTGGGTTGGAACAGATCTGGCTGCGAAACCATGGCTCATGGGAAACGACGACCTGCTCATCGCGGGTGACAACCACATCCATCTCGAGCGTATCGACGCCGATCTCCAACGCAAGCAAGAACCCTCCGAGCGAATTCTCCGGAAAGAGACCGCGAGCGCCACGGTGGCCCTGGAGGTCGATGGCAGGCCGTGCATGCGCGTGTGCAGATTGGGGGATCGGAGAAGACGCGCCGGTCATTCGCGGGGAAATCTCGCCGCGACCAACGCCTCCAACATTCCACGCAGGTAGCTGAGCTCGTCGCGGTTCACGGTGTGCCCCATCCCCTTATAGATGCGAAGCTCGACCTCGGCGCCGAGGCCTCGGAACACATCGGCCGTTTGGTAAACCCGCTCAACCGGTATGTGCGGATCGATGTCGCTGCAGCCGATAAACACGGGCGTTCCTCCCAGAGAACCGCTGTAGTCGAAGGTCTTGTCGGCAGGAGGTTCTGCGCCGGGGATTTCTCCGTTTCCTATGAGTCCACCGCTCAGGGCTGCCAGGCCACCGTAGCGCGCCGCGTTCCGCGCGACGGTCTCACAGGCGAGGCAGGCCCCTTGCGAGAAGCCGATGATCGCAATCGACCCCCTCGGTAGACCGGCTTCCTCGAAGGCGCTTACACACCGCATAATGGCGGCGATACCATTCGTGATGCCGGGCTCGTTTGCATCGAGCGGCGCAAGAAAGCTGTGAGGATACCAGGTATTACCTTTAGCCTGAGGCGCCAGATAGGCGATCTCGTCGATATTAAGCTCGCGACCGAGCTGCAGGATGCTCTCAGCCGTCGCGCCGCGCCCGTGAACGAGCACCACGCCCGCGGCCGCCGTATGCGGAGGGACACCGAGATGGACTACCATAACAACCAGATTTTGTCGACTGCCCCACGTTCCGCAAAATTGACATAGGGTGCAAGTCGCGGCCCCCGGACGAATCGGCGGGTACCCCCCGGGTGGCAACAAGGGAGACGCCGAAATCGTCCCCTGAGTGTGACAGACAGCCTCAGAGCTCGCTGAGGCACCGGACATTCAGTGTTCATTCCAGGTGACCGTGAAGAAACCGCAGACCGTTTTCGACTGGATCACACTGTTCCTCCAGGCCATACTGATTCTCGGACTGATTCTGTCGGTGCTCGAGCAGCAGTGGCTGAACGTGGTCCTCACGATCACCGTCTTGACCATGACGGCCCTCCCCGCCGTGATGGAGCGACGATTCCACGTTCAGATCCCGGCAGAATTCGAGCTGCTCGCGATTCTATTCGTGTTTGCCTCGCTCTTTCTGGGAGAAGTTCGGGGCTACTATCTCCGCTTCTGGTGGTGGGATATCGTGCTGCACACCGGATCGGGGCTCATGCTCGGCCTCACGGGTTTTCTACTCGTCTACATCCTGAATCAGACGGATCGCATTCAACTCCACATGAACCCCGGCTTCGTCGCGCTTTTCTCCTTTGCCTTTGCAATGGGGGCCGGCGCAATCTGGGAGATCTTCGAGTTCGGGATGGACAACCTCTTTGGTCTCAATATGCAGAAGAGCGGCCTTCGGGATACCATGTGGGATCTGATCGTCGATGCGATCGGCGCGCTGATCTTCTCAGTGACAGGATATCTGTACCTGAAGAGGGGCTGGGGCTCGCCCATTTTCCGCTCCGTGGAGCGCTTCCTGAAGGCAAACCCGAAAATTTTCTCCAGGAGGTAATCATCCTCCAGGCACGCCGCAGACGGAGCACCCGACGCTTGGACGGCCGACGTTCGGCAGCGGAGCGATAGCCGGTCCGGCCCGATACGAAACGAGCGCCCGCGCCATCCGCGCAAGCGCCCGTGTAGTCGGCGGAGAGGGAGGGATTCGAACCCTCGATGCGGGATCACCGCATACTCCCTTAGCAGGGGAGCGCCTTCAGCCACTCGGCCACCTCTCCGTGGTGCTGAATCTCTTTACCTGCCGATCTGTGTGAGGGTCGTACAAACGCAGGACCGGCGGATCAGTTCGCCCTCCTCACCGTGCCGCTCCGGAATTTGCGCCCTCGCGCATCGCCGCGACCAACCTAGCGCCCTGACTCGAGGGCATTCGCACCGGAAACAATCTCGATGATTTCCGTGGTGATGGCGGACTGTCGCGCGCGATTGTACTTCAGCTGCAGGTCGCGCAGAAACTCCTCCGCATTCGAGGTGGCGTTGTCCATCGCTACCATCCGCGCGCCCTGCTCAGCGGCGTTCGATTCCAGCAATACGCGCCACATCTGATAGTTGAGATAGCGCGGGACGACCTCCTTCAGGATCGATTCTGCATTCGGCTCGAAGATGAAATCGATGTGCCGCCCCTCTTTGAGGGCGACGCGTCGTTTGGTCTCCGATCTCATCACCGGCGTGGTAAAGACCTTGGCAGGAATCGGAAGGAAGGGCTCGACGATACGGTTCTGCGAGATGGTGTTCTTGAATTCGTTGTAGACGATTTTCACCTCATCCCATCGACCCTCCCGAAAACCGTCTGTTATCACCTTGACGATATCCTGCGCAAGCTGAAAACCCAGGTTGTCGAAGACTCCGCGGAAATTGCCGACCATCTGATAGCCCCGCTTGGCGAAGTGGTCGTACCCTTTTCGTCCGACGGCCAGCAAGAACAGCTTTCCCTCGGCCCGCTGGTCCTCATATTCGGACAGCGCCCGCTCGGCTTCCTTGATGATGTTGGAGTTGAATGCGCCGGCCAGCCCGCGGTCGGCGGTTACGACCACGATGAGCACGCCGTCCACATCCTCACGATCCTGAAAGAATTCGTGGGAAGTCGGATCGAGCTGATCCTTCAGATGGCTGATGATTTCACGCAGCCGATAGGAATAGGGGCGTGCCGTGAAGATGCGCTCTTGTGCCCGCCGCAATTTTGCAGCGGCTACCATCTTCATCGCGCGCGTAACCTGTTGCGTATTTCGAATCGAATCGATTCGGCTGCGGATGTCGCGTAGGCTGGCCATCGATCTGTCGGCTGGACTCTAGGTCGTCAGGCTTACGCAGAGACACCTGCGCCCACCCGAGAGCCAGGCGCGTCGGGCTGGAAGAGCGTAGTCAAATCCTTACCGATCTGCTTGAGCTGCTCGGCGGCCTCGTCACTCAGCTGGCCGGATTGCGCGATTCCCGCGAGCAGGTCGGCATGCTGCATACGCAGCCTCTGGACGAACTCCCGCTCGTATTCCCTCACGCGCTCGATGGGCACGCTGTCAAGAATACCCTGAGTGGCCACAAATATCACAGCGATCTGCTCCTCCACGGGTACCGGCTCGTACTGGCCCTGCTTCAGGACCTCGACCAGGCGTTCTCCACGTCGCAACTGGCGTTGGGTGGCCGGATCGAGATCGGAGCCGAACTTGGCAAAAGCCTCCAACTCCCGGAACTGTGCGAGGTCGATACGCAGCGTCCCAGCGACCTTCTTCATGGCCTTGATCTGGGCGTTACCGCCCACTCGGGAAACGGAGATACCCACGTTGATGGCCGGTCGAACACCGGCATTGAATAGGTCCGCCTCCAAATAGATCTGACCGTCGGTGATGGAGATCACATTGGTCGGGATGTAGGCCGAAACGTCGCCCGCCTGCGTCTCGATTACAGGTAGCGCCGTTAGCGATCCGCCGCCCACGACCTTTCCCTGCAGCGACTCAGGCACATCGTTCATCTGGCGTGCCACCTCGTCACTGCTGTTGATTTTCGCTGCTCGCTCGAGGAGGCGGCTGTGCAGATAGAAGACATCGCCCGGATATGCCTCGCGACCCGGGGGACGCCGAAGCAACAGCGAAACCTCCCGATAGGCAACAGCCTGCTTTGAGAGATCGTCGTACACGACGAGTGCATGGCGGCCCGTGTCGCGGAAGTACTCACCTATACACGCACCGGCATACGGAGCGATGAACTGCATCGGCGCCGGCGACGATGCCGGGGCATTCACGATCACGGTATACTCCAGCGCCCCATATTCCTCCAGCGATCTCATGACCTGCGCGACCGTCGAGGCCTTCTGCCCAACGGCAACATAAACACAGAAGACCGGCTTGTCCGTCTCATGAGTCGACTTCTGATTGATGATGGTATCGACGAGCACGGCCGTCTTCCCTGTCTGCCGGTCGCCGATCACGAGCTCGCGCTGGCCCCGTCCGATGGGTATCATCGAGTCGATGGCCTTGATGCCGGTCTGGAGCGGCTCACTGACCGGCTCACGGTAGATCACACCCGGCGCCTTTCGCTCCAGAGGCATCTCGAAGCGCTCTCCGCCGATGGGCCCGAGTCCATCCTGAGGCTGCCCAAGCGGATCGATTACGCGGCCGAGCATCTGCTCGGAAACCTCGATCGAAGCAATTCGGCGCGTCCGTCGAGCCTCGTCGCCTTCCTTGACCTCATCGACTTCACCGAAGAGCACCACCCCGACGTTGTCCTCCTCGAGGTTGAGCACCATTCCCGTAGTGCCGGTGCCGGGGAACTCGACCAGCTCGCCCGCCTGCACATTCGACAATCCATAGAGGCGCGCAATACCGTCGCCAACCTGGAGTACCGTTCCGACTTCGTAGACGTCCGTCTCCGCCTCGAACCCACCGAGTTCGCGCCTCAGGACCGAAGTCACTTCATCTGGACGAATAGCTGATGCCATCTTGCGTCAATTCTCTTTTCTGATGCTGGTCTTTCGATGGGCTAGTTGAGCGAAAAACCGCGGGTCTCCATCTGTTCACGAAGACGAGCAAGTTGGTTACGCACACTCCCGTCATATACGGTGTCACCAATCCTGACGATGACCCCGCCGAGTAGATCTTCCTGCTGGGACACCTCGATCCGAACGATTTTGCCGGTGAGCCGTTCGAGAGCCGTGACGAGTTGGCGTTCATCGGCCTCGCTGAGCGGCGCCGCCACCCGGGCCTCCGCCCGAACCACTCCCAGCTCCTCGTCTCGCATCGATCTGTAGGATCGCACGACGTCTGGAAACTGATCCTCGCGTTGCTTCGCGATCAGAAGCTGCATGAATCGAAGTGTCAAATCGCTCACGCGCCCCTTGAAGAGCTGCGAAACAACGGCCTCTTTCTTATCGCGCGAGATCACCGGACTCAGAAACAAGGACTTGAGCTGAGGCGCACTCTCCAGACTTTCCCCAATCAGCTCGATGTCCGCATCGACCGTCTCGAGGTTCGACTGGCGGCGTGCCTCTTCGTAGAGAGCTCGGGCGTATCTGCGCGCGATTTGCATGGCCTAATTCTTTGAGAGCTGGCCGATAAATCGATCAACGAGTTTCCGCTGTCGATCGGCATCGAGGTTCTCGGAGAGGATCTTTTCGGCCGCCTGGATGGCCAGCTCAGCCACTTCGTCCCGAAGTTCGTCGAGTGCACTCTGCTTCTCGCGCTCGATCTCCACCTGCGCCATCTCCTTCATGTGCCGGATCTGTTCGCGGGTCTTCTCCAACTCCTCGTTCCTGGCACGGTCGGCCGCCTCGCGTGCTTCGCGGAGCACGCGCTGCGCCTCCTGCTCGGCTTCCCGCCGGGCCTTCTCGTTCTCCGCCTGAATTTGACGAGCCTCGGCGAGCGCTCGCTCCGCGCGCTTGATGGACTCATCGATGGTTGTCTCTCGTTCCCTGAGCGCCGAGGTGATCGGCTTCCATGCGAACTTCCACAAGAGACCGAGCAGCAGCAGAAAAACGAGAGTCTTCCAGAACATTAGCCCCGTGTTGGGCTCGAGAAGACTCTGCGCGAGAAATAGATCCATGACGGTGATGCTCCAATTCTACGTTCGAGTCCGGGCCGCCATTCGCTCCTATGTCGGCTCGCGGACTCGTTACGGGCTCTTACTTGATAGCGAGTAGAAAGCAGATCGCCAGGCCGAACAGCGCAACACCCTCGATGAGAGCGGCGGCGATAATCATCGATGTCCGAATATCGCCTGCGGCCTCGGGCTGGCGTGCAGAACCTTCCATGGCAGGTCCTGCCAATCGTCCGATACCCAGTCCGGCTCCAAGTGCGACGAGTCCGGCGCCGAGACCGGCTCCCAACCATGCAAGTGCGGTAGCCTCCATTGTGTTTTCTCCTATGAGGTTTCTATTGATCGGTTTTGGTTAGATGAACGAGCATGGCCGCTAACCCGCAAGGACGGGCTCGCCGTGCGTCTCCGCCACCTCGAACTGGGACGTCTGTCCGTCCATCGTCAAGGCAGGCGAAAAGTTATGATGATCTTGAGAGTCGTGGGGCTCGGCGCCTTCGTGGTCGTGGTGCTCCGCAACGGCCATGCCGATGAACAGGGCCGACAACATGGTGAACACGTACGCCTGGATGAATGCCACGAGCAGCTTCACGATCGAGATAAAAAGCGTCATGGCTATACTCACCGGTGCAACACCTGAAGCCACTCCTCCGCCAAAAAGATGATTAAACGTGAAAATCAGTCCGATCAGGCTCAGGATCACGAGCGACCCCGCCATCATGTTGGCGAAGAGTCGAATGGCCAGTGCCGCGTGCTTGGTGAAGAGCCCGATGAACTCGACCGGAATCAGGATAAACTTTACGGCAAATGGCACGCCCGGCGGCCAGAAAATGTGCTTCCAGTGGTCCTTCGATGCGTAGACCTGGCCGAGAATGAACGTAAATGCCGCCAGTACGAGCGTCACCGACAGATTGGACGTGGCGGCGCCCGCGTAGGGAACCAGACCCAGAATATTGCTGAAAAGCACGAAGAAGAAGGCCGTCAGCAGGAACGGCAGAAAGCGTTCGTATTTCTCGCCGATGTTCGGCCGCGCAATCTCATCCCGAACAAAAATGACGGCCGCTTCGAACATATTCTGAAAAATCCCATGAGGGGCCGATTTGCGGGCTTCCGGCGTCCGGTACCGCCTGCCCAGCGGGATAAAAATGAGGAGAACCAAAAGCGCGGCCAGCACTCCAAAAACGAGATGCCGTGTGATGGAGAAGTCGACCACAATTTCTCCGGCAAGCGGTGCGATCGAAGAGTAGAGATGCGAATGATGGGCAATCATCTCCTCGATGACGGCCTCATCCGTCACGAGCTCCGTCTGCTCATCGGCCGTGTGAACGATGGCGTACTCGCCGGATCGAAGCGCCGCCGCCGTCGAGGAATAGGCATCCAATCGTAGACCGCCATCCTCGCCGCGAGCGAGGAAAATGCGTGGAAGCTCGATGGACCCGAACGGCGCAAAATCGAGATAGAAGCCATCGGCCGTGTGCCCGACGGTGTCCAACTGCTCCCCCTCCTCCGCCGCCACGGCCACCCGCGCCTGCACGAAGAATGGCACCAGCAGCAAGAGAAGGCTTAGCGCGCGAATATTTTTGCTAAGGCTCACGATCAGACGTAATCAAACTAGGGATGTGCTCCCGGAGAGTTTTGGTGCAGGAAGACCACCTCAAGGATCAATCCGATAATGAACATTACAAAAAAGCTTCCCAGGAACGCCGTTGGCGAGACGGGAAGCAGTAGCATCGCTCCGACCAGCACAATCAATGCGAGCAGTATGCGAATGAGCATCGTAGTGACTACGATACTCATGAACCGATTCGCACTGCGTAAAGCGCGCCGATTCGACACGTAGCTCGCTACGATGTAAAGTGTACCAAGGGCCGCACCGAGCGCGAAACTAAGCCACAAGTTTTCCGGCTGCATCGTGCCTGTGCTTGAACCCCGATATCCTAAACACGTCCTGAGTGCCTCGTCAGTCACGCGAGCCGGATACGAAACGCAAAGCTAGTTAGAAAGACTCGCGGCTTAGTCCAAGTTGCAGTGAATTGTACTTGAAAGGAATGTGCGATTGAACGTCAGGGCTGCCGGTCCGTGCGCGATTCCTCTCGGCGCCGATCGCTCTCCTTCAGGCTACGCTTCGACGCGCGGATGAGCTGGACGAACACGCTCGCCATTCCCACCATCACCCCGGCGAGGGTCAGCCACGGAGTCGTCTCCAGCCACCGATCGAGCAGGTACCCGATCACCGCCCAGATGATCATCGTAAGTCCCAGCTCCAGGCCCAGGGTCAGATACGGGCCGGCCTCGCGGAAGGACTGCTGAAACGACGAGTGCCGCGGCTCCTCCGACGGAGCCATCACGAAGCTTGTGAAATGGCACGCGTCTTCGGCGCCTCGATCGGCTTATCCTTGGGGGCTTTTGACAGAATGGATTCCGAATCGACCGTGCGTGCGCCCATCTGGCACTTACCGTTGAAGACGGCGCCTTCTTCGACGACGAGGCGACCGGCGCGGATGTTGCCTTCGACTCGGGCCGAGCTCTTGAGGATGACGCGCTCGGAGACGTCGATCTCACCCTGAATGTGACCGCCGACGTCTAGATTGACGGCCTTGATCTCTCCCTCGATGGTTCCCTCCTGAGAGACGATGATCTTGCCCTTGATATTCAACTTTCCAACGACCCGCCCCGAAATGCGAACGTCGCTCTTGGCCGTGAGCGTGCCCTCGAAAAGTGTACCCTCGCCAATCATGTTGATTTGATTGGGAGATGATGCGTTGGGCTGCTTTGACATGGGTACTTCCTCGTTCCGTGCAAACATTGCGATCGTTCTTCTATGTTCTTGATGTCGATGGGCTCTGTTTATGTAGCAAGTGAATCGCTTGGTATCTCGCTGAGGCTCATTTGTAGGATCGGATTCACCGGACGGGGCTTAAGGTCCCAAGATATACTCACCGGGATCCTGCGCCAAGCCGTTCTGCCACAGTTCGAAGTGGAGATGAGGGCCCGTCGTGATTTCTCCGGAGTTTCCACTCATGGCGATGGCGTCGCGGGCGTGAACGCGGTCTCCGACACGCTTGAGCAGCCGTTGATTATGCTTGTAGACGGATACGAATCCGTCGGAGTGCTGCACGGCAATGGTGTATCCACCCTCGTGCGTCCAGTCCGCGAGGATGACGTATCCTTCGCCAACCGAGCGAACGACCGTTCCGACATCGACGGCTATGTCGATGGCGTAATGGCCAGTCCTTGCATCGAATCCTCTCGTAACGAATCCCTCCACCGGAGGTAAGGCCGGCAGGAGCACGTTGGGTAGCGACGTGCCCGCGATGTTGGCGAGGCGGAAAGGAGATCGGTTACTCCCATCCAGCCGTTCTACGGGAATCGCCGGCTGTTGGTGATCGATCCAGTTTGGTGAGGGATCTCCACGGAGCGGTTGTTCGATCGCCTCTACGCTCGTCAATGGGTCGGGGGCAGTCGCACCGGCAATCTGACTCGAGTCGATGTGACCCAACATGAGCTGGCGAAGCTGGGTCATGTACCGCTCCTGGGCCTGGAGTGAATCCTGGAGCGCTGCCAGGCGAAGACTGTTGAGGCGCGCATTCTGACGCATGGCCGATGTGCCAAACCCCGGTATGACTTCCCGGATGGGCGTGGCCAGAATGAGAAAGACGAGAAGCACGGCCATCAACAACACACTTCCTCCAATCGCGAGGAGAACTTGACGCGGGACGACC
The DNA here is from genome assembly GCA_965651265.1 of uncultured Rhodothermales bacterium. Classification (GTDB taxonomy): domain Bacteria; phylum Bacteroidota; class Rhodothermia; order Rhodothermales; family VXPQ01; genus CBFGRV01. The sequence goes on along the minus strand of CBFGRV010000028.1, from coordinate 4,359 downwards.
TGATAATGTCGAGGCTGCTCGAGACCCTCGGCATCCATCACGATGAATGTGGAAGGGGAGTTCACGTCCCGCGCGAACTCGGAAAAAAATGAAATCATCGCGCAAAAACTCTCTGACGAATCGAAGGGGCCGTCCGAACTGGAACCGGACTTACGCTCTGTGTTTGATAGTGTTTTTCCAAATAGATAGTTTGGACGGCCGATTGAGACCGAATCCAAGCGGTCGAGTCGCGACACCTACGACCGGCGAACAACAACTCAGGACCAAATAGTATGCCTCAACACAAATCAGCAGCCAAGCGGAATCGCCAGAACGCTGCGCGGCGAGCGCGAAATCGCACGCAGCGAAGTCGAATGCGAACCCTTATTCAACAGCTCCGCCAAACCGAAGACAAGTCGGAAGCTGAAGCCCGACTCGCGCAAGTAAAATCCGTGCTCGACCGGCTGGCGTCAAAAGGCGTTATCCACAAGAATAAAGCTGCGAACTACAAGAGCCTGTTGGAGCGGTACGTCAATCGGCTTGGATGATCGCTTCGTGTAATCCTCCTCCTGGCACGGCCGATTGCGGGACATGGTGGCCCTGGCTCCTGACGGTGGCAGCTTTTTCCGCCGACCCTCCATTTTTTTGTCCGACAGACACCCGCTCCGATTCTTGGGGCGGGTTATTTTATTGTACCCGCGCCACGGACTGCGGAAGCGCTGATCTCTACAGGAGTGCGTAACAAGAACTACACATTCGACCGAATATGTGTGTATACTGTCAACCACAAATATCCACGAATTTGCTCGCACCCAGTAGGGTCGTAATAAAAGTGTAAATGCGACCTCAGCGAGTGCAGTGGCGCTATTCAGGGGGAACACGATCCGTATTCGCTCCAGTCTAAGGGTGCCACAGAGAAGGGAGGCTACGTTGAAATTCAGAACGTCTTTTTGGAGAGGGAGGCCAAAGGCGTGCACATATAGATTTCACGTAAGGGCGCTTTTTCGGTCTTTGGAGTTACCTAGATTTAACATAATTAAGTGTCAGGACTTCCGTATGTATTTCATGCTCGAGGTACGGAATTACTCCGCGGCAACGTAGATTGCTGTAGACCGTCTTGGCTGTAGCGTCGAGCATGCAAAAACGACCATCGCGCATTGTTCATCTAAAGAGGACTCATCCTATGAGAAGACGTCTACTATCCTCGTTCGCATTAGTATGCGGGCTGCTCTTCTTATTCGTCAATACTGCCGAAGCACAGCGTGCATTGAGGGCAGAGAAGACGGTTTTCGTCAAGCCGCGAATCGGTCTGGCGAACTACCACGGAGACCTGACAGAGAACTTCACGTTTGCCTTCGACAAGGGCATTCCCTATAGCGCCGGTCTTGAGCTGGGTTACCAGTTCTCGTCGGCCTTTAGTGTGAGCGTTCAGACGAATTTTGCAGAGTACTCGTCGCTCGACCCGCATTTTCCCAACGGCGATACGGATCGCTGGACCCATAACCTTCTTCTTCGCTATACCGCAGGTGCCCGCACCTCGCCTGTTGCGTTCTTCCTACAGGCCGGCGCACACGGAACGGATGGCGTTGGGGATTTCGCCTTTGGGCCGTCGGTGGGCCTCGGCCTCGACATAGCCCTGAGCGATCGGGTTTACCTCTTCCTGGAGGCGCTGACGAACTTCACGTTCCCGGACGAACGGTTCGATGCGGACGAATCCGAATCACCCAGCTTCGATCTGGTTGGTTATGTAGGCCCCGGCCTCAAGATCAACTTTGCTCGGGCGTTTACGCCGGTACAGGTCTTGGGCCTGGAGTGCCCCGACGAGCTTGAAGTCGGCGAAACCGCTACGTTTACGGCGACGACCAACAGCGACGTTGCCACACAGCCGATTTCCTATTCGTGGAACTTCGGCGACGGCACGACGGCCACCGGAGCGATCGCCACCCGCTCGTTCAATCAGGCGGGAACGTATACCGTCACGTTCACTGCTCGTAACAACGGCGATCCGGCTTCGCAGAGCTGCGTCGTTCAGGTGGTTGAGCCGCCCGTACCGGCCACGATCGTCTCGATCAACGCCAGCGAGACGCGCTTCCAGCTCTGTGAGCCCGTTACCGTTGACTTCACGGCCAACGTGCAGGGCGACGAGCCGATCACGTTCGCATGGAACTTCGGCGACGGCACGACCGGAACTGGTCGAGAGGCCTCACACACCTACTCGGAGCCCGGAACCTACACCGTGACGCTCACGGCATCCAACCAGCATGGAGAGTCGACGCAGTCGATCACCATTACGGCTGAACCATGCACAGCGGGTATCTGCTACGAGATTACCGAGATGAACTCGGTATTCTTCGGACGGAACTCGAGCACGCTTACCGATGAGGGCCGCGCTGCACTCGACGAGAATGTCGAGATCTTCGAAGAGTGCCCGAATCTGTGTGCCCAGATCGTCGGATTTGCTGCTCCTGGTGAGCGGAATGCGCAGGATCTGTCGCAGGCACGCGCCCAGGCCGTCGAAGAGTACTACGTGAGCAACGGGATACCGGCCAGCCGCTTCGTGACCGAAGGCCGCGGCGTAGTTGGTGGTATGACGACGAAGAAGGAAGGCACTAGCCAGCTTCGTCGCGTAGACACGATTCCTGTACAGTGCGTGGATCTCGACTAGCCACGAGGCAGCAATCGCTTTGTCAAGTTTGACCCGGTAGGCGGATCTGCCGCACGATGCGGCGGATCCGCCTTCCATAATCCAATCCTGGCATCACATACCGCCACTATCACCCCAAACTGACAGCGAATACAAAATGCACTGCATATCACTGAGGAGTGGGCTGGTAAAGAGGATGCTCAGCATCAGTATGCTAGGCGTCCTCGGTTTCTTACTGGTCCCGGATGCGCAATCACAGGTCCTCCGACCAGAGGACACATGGTACATCAAGCCACGTGTCGGAATCTCTTGGTACGTAGCTGACACGGATCAGACACCCTTCAGCTTCGAGATGGACAACTGGAAAGCCGATGGGTTACCACCTATCGCTGCCGGCCTCGAGCTCGGCTACCAGTTCAATCAGACGACTAGCCTATCGGTGGGATGGCAGCTTACCAACCATCCGCTGGCCGTTGTACCCGAGGATGATGTGACGGGCGACGAAGATCCATCCGGCCTGTACAATGGTGGGCAGCTGCTCCTTCGATTTGCAGCTCCAACCCGCGTGGCTCCGTTCGTAGCGATCGGTGGTCACGTAACCAAAGGACAAGACGGACGAACCGATCTGACGTATGGCCCAACAGTTGGCCTCGGGCTTGATTTCGTTCTGAACGATAGGATGTCGCTCGTACTCGAGAACCTCGCCAACCTCACGTTCCCTGATGACGGGTTCGATGGCATCGATGATCTCGAGGACGACGAATTCCTTCCGTTCGACATTAGTAATGCGTTGACTCTTGGGTTGAAGATCAACTTCAAGAGCGCGTTCACGCCGGTTCAGGTACTTGCGCTCGATTGCCCGGCCGATGAGATCGAGACGGGACAGACGGCGACATTCACGACCTCTGTGAATGCGGACGCCACACAACCCGTGTCGATCGCATGGGATTTCGGAGACGGTACGACGGGCACAGGGATGACCGCACGTCACAGCTGGTCAACCCCCGGAACGTATAACGTCACCGTAACGGCGAGCAACGAGCGCGCCACCGACTCCGAGACCTGCTCGGTGACGGTTGTGGCGCCGCCGGTACCCGCCCGCATCATCAGCATCGACGCGAGCGAGACTCGCTTCCAGGTCTGCGAGCCGACCGCCGTCGATTTCGAGGCCAACGTCGAAGGCGATGAGCCGCTGACGTACAGCTGGGACTTCGGTGATGGTACCACCGGAACCGGCCGCGAGGTATCGCACACCTTCACCGATCCCGGTACCTACACCGTGACGCTCACCGTCTCGAACGAAACGGGAAGCGATACGCGCACGATCACCATTACGGCCGAGCAGTGCATAGCGGATATCTGCTATGACATCACGGAGATGAACTCTGTCTTCTTCGGCCGGAACTCGAGCACGTTGACGGATGAGGGCCGCGAGGCGCTGCAGGAGAACGTCGATATCTTCGACCAGTGCCCGAACCTCTGTGCGAACATCGTCGGATTCGCCGCTCCGGGTGAGCGTAACCCGCAGCAGCTCTCCGAGGATCGCGCGCGCGCCGTTCAGGACTTCTATGTCGAGAACGGTCTCGCCGCCAGTCGCTTCACGGTAGAAGGCCGTGGCGTGCTACCCGGCACGACAAAGAAGGAAGGCGCCAGCCAGGCCAGACGCGTGGACACGATCCCCGTCGAGTGCGTGGACATGAACTAAGCGCTTCCTGATATAAGCGTAGCACGGTAAG
>CBFGRV010000027.1:0-44680 GCA_965651265.1 uncultured Rhodothermales bacterium | reverse complement strand
AAGGACACGTCCACGAACCGCGCAATTCCGAGCGGGAGCACGACGTCGGAGATGCGCAGGGTGTACGCACCCCATTCCCAGGCCAGCTTCATCACTCCCAGGGCGATGAACAGCTCGAAGAGGCGGAAGAAGAGAACATCCCCGCGACTCTCTTCGGACTCAAAATCGAAGAGGTTTCGGAGCAGCGACATCTATTCGGACGGACTACGGAGCAGATCGGGATGGAGTAGCGTCGTATCGCTGAGCATCAGCGCGTAGGGCACGAACGTGACGGCGACGGAATCTCCGATGAGTTCACCGTCTGCGCGCACCACCAGGACGCGGCGCCGCGAAAGCTCATCCTCACCAAACATTCGCCGGAGGCCATCCACGCGCTCCTCATGCCACGACCTCGTCTTCGACACAAAATTCGCGAGGTCGATGGGGTTGACACCATGCTCGAGCAGCGGATAGGCGTCGCCGGGCAGCTCTGCGGCGGTGATTCGACCCCATCGAACCGATTCCGGATCGTCGCTCACGTCGCGAACGACGGCGCGCGACCACGGGATTCCCCCCTGCGAAAACATCGGGTAGATGGAGAAGGGCCAGAACTCTCCCAGATTGGTCGCGACCAGCAGCGCGTACGCCAGAAAGGTCACGATCAGCGTGTTCCTGGCACGCTTGAGAGGGCCGGGGGCCATATTCGGATGGGATGAGACTATCTACCTCGCCTATTCGCGCGGTATAACCCGAGAATGGCTTCGCGGATTCCCAGATACACGATGACCGCCATGCCGGCGATCATCGTCAGAACCTCACGCGCCAGGAGATCGGATCGGAGCGGGATGATTTGATCGAGCCAGATAAGGGGGGAGCCCAAGAGGTAGGTGGCGGTACCGAGGAGGACGGCGAAACTCAGCGCCATGGCGCGCGGAAGTTGAATGCTCGGCAGATACTCGCGGACCCAACGCCCCATGGTCGGCCAGTCCGCGAACGCCGCGTATACGATGAGATTGAAATGGAAGGAGATGTTGAGGATCAACATGATGCCGAAGTGAAAAACGACCGCGGCGGCCACGAACCAGCGGAACGAACGCGCGCTCGAGATGCTCAGCAGAAAGCCCAGTTCGAAAAGCACCGTTGCATAATCGAATACCTCCCAGAGCGTGCGGCTTTCCAGGCCCACGGCATACGGGGCGAGAAGATCGACACGGCCGCGTACGAAGAAGTGCTTCAGTAAATGCCCGTAAGCGGCCTGCGTCGATAAATCGAGCCACCCCCCGAGCAGCTTCGCGAACCCGGAGGTGAACATCGCAAAGCCGACGATGACGGCAAGCAGCATCAGTGGCCAGGCCCGTGGCTCTCGGCGGTCGTGGAACTGCGCGTCGTACGAAAGGTCACCGCCCCAACCGGATCCTGCCATCACAATAGGCACCAGCACGAACAGCAGGTTGTGGTTGATTTTCCCGAGCGAGTATGAGAAGCCGTACACAAGTAGGAAAAGCACGGCTGTGGAGATGGAGGCAAGGCGTGTGCGGTAGCCTATGAGGAGAGCGGCCAGCGCCAGGTTCAAGAGGAGCAGGATGCCCTCGGCGACGATGACCGGCGGAAACCCCCTGAACAGCTGCATGGGGCCGGGGGGAGGAGCGAACATCGCGTCGGGAAGCTCCGCGAGCGCTACGAGATTCGTGTACGCGTCGTGCCCCGGTGCGATGATGAACAACGCGAAGGCCGCGTATGCCATCCGAAAAAGGCCGAGACCCGCCGCATCCACGGGAAACGTCTCGTGAATCCACGCATCGAACCGATCAGTATTGCGCGGCATCTCGTAGCACTATCACAGGGGAAGGCGCAGCGTGTCGATGGGGGTGGCGTCGGACAAGACGCCCGTCGGGCTGAAGCGTATCTGGAACCACACCACGTCGAGCCGCTCCGTCGTTCTTTCCGGGTAGAGGCGGGCGAGTCGATCGCTGAGCCAGGAGCGAATCTCCGGATGGAGGGCCTGCTCCGTTTCGGAAGTTCCGCTCATGGATGCCGGTCTGAATTGCCGCCGGAGGACTCCCAGGTGATGAGACGACGGAATCGATTCGAAAAGGTCGTTGACGGGAACGTAGGTGGTCGTCGAATCTGTGAAGTACGCTTCGAGCACGGCCTGCTGCAACTCGAAGTGCTCCAATCGATCCGCGACCCCCTTAAAGCCCGGCAGGACCACGGCGGGCCAGGGCTCCATCCAACCCAACAACCCCGTGAGTCCGACCAGGCCGTACTGCAGGGGTAGTATGGCGAGAACGGCGATGAAGAGCCGCCGGACGTTGTCCTTACTCACGTGCTGGGTCTCAGAGAATGAGGCGAACGGACCGTGCTATCAATCGTTATGAGGCGGTGATTCTTCCGGAAATGCGTTCTCGGCCGGAAGCGGATAAAAACCACCGCGTGATGGACGACAATTTAATCTGAATCCGATGAGTGCCGCCGCTTTTTGCGTGAGTTCGAGTTGCCTCCTGCGGGGATGGTCGGAGACTGTTCGCCCCGGGGGCGAGCGTGCATGAGATGACGAAGTCTTTGTTCAATCGCTGGCAGGCATTAGCCGAGAGCCCGGGCGGGCGGAGCACCTTGAAAGTGGCGCGCGCTCTGTTCGCAACGGGGATCGTTGCGCTGCTCGTCTATCAGGTCACGAGGATCGGATGGGCTCAGGTCATCGGGTCGCTGCCCACGCATCCGCTTTTCTACGTGCTCGTGCTGGCCATGTATCTCTTGCTGCCCGTGACCGAATCCGTGATATACGGAAGGCTCTGGCGGATGCGGCCGCTCGAATGCATACCCATCATGATACGCAAGCGCGTCCTGAATACGGATGTCGTCGGTTATTCAGGAGAGCTGTACCTCTTCGCCTGGGCAAAAGAGCGCGTTGCGGCCGGCGGCCGGGCGATTATGGGCACCATCAAAGACAATCTGATCGTTTCTTCGGCGGCTTCTCTGTCCGCCGCCGCTCTGCTGATCGGGGGCTTTCTGGCCACGGGGTATGTGGATCTGGGCGATCTGGTTGATCAGCCTAGCCCCGGCTACATCGCACTGGGAGTGATTGCGGCGACGCTCGCGGGACTCGCCGTGTATCATTTCCGAAAGGTTCTTTTCTCGCTTCCAGAACGCGTGCTTCCCCTCCTGGCGGCTGCCCATCTGTCGCGGTTTTTGCTCGGGTACGTATTCCAGATCGCGGCGTGGTGGATCGTGGTGCCTACGGCATCGTTCGAGACCTGGGCGCTGCTGCTCGTCGTCTTCGTCCTCATCAATCGCATCCCATTTCTGCCCTCGAGCGACCTGGTATTTGCGAGCGCAGGCGCCGGCCTCGCACCCATGCTCGATGTCCCGGTGGCCATCGTGATGGGGATGCTCCTCGTGCGGAGCGCCTTCGATCGCCTGCTGAATCTGGTGCTTTTCACGAGCACTGTATGGTACGAAAGGCACCGGGTGTCCACCCGAAACGATGGAAATGACCTTGAAGGCCCGCAAGACGTCCCGGTGGAGGCGGGGAACCTCGAGGAATTGTCCGAGCCCTTCAAGACTTGATCAAGGCCCAGGGCTTGGCACTGATATTGATGTACCGGGCGGGCCCAAGACGGCCGGAGCGGGGTCCACCATCTATTCCCCTCGAATCGCTGATCGGCCTCGGAGCACTATGAGACTATGCTCACCCATGAAACTGACCTTCCTCATCGTCGGATGGCTCGTGTTCACCGGGGCCGCATTGTCAACTTCGCCGGACACCACTCGTTCGATCGTGCTGGAGGATTTCGAAGAGGATAATCCGGGTGAGCCGCCGGCCCGCTGGCGCTTTTTTTCGAGCCGCGAGCGCGCGTTCTTGCCACTCGGGCCTTTTATGAATCCGAAAGAGAAGTTTACGGTGGTCGCGGAGGGCGGCAACAAATTCGTAAGAGCGTACACGGAGGGCGAGGCACAACGAATTTCCCTACCGTCTACCGATTTTGATTGGCGGCTGTCCGAATATCCGATGTTGCGCTGGGATTGGCGCGCGAGGCGTCTACCGGAGGGAGCTCGTGAAGACAAGGTCAACGACTCGGGCGGCGCCATCTACGTCTCGTTCTCGAAGAGGGACTGGCTTGGACGACCATTGAGCATCAAGTACGTGTACAGTACGAGTCTTCCGGAAGGAACCGTCGTCTCCACCGGGAACGTCAAGGTCCTCGTTGCATCGAGTGGCCTGGACGGAACCGGCCGCTGGGTGACGGTGACGCGCAACGTGCCGGAAGACTATCGCCGCCTCTTCGGTGGCGATCCACCGGACGAGCCCTTCACCATCACGCTGTGGAGTGATTCCGACAACACCCGCTCGACGGCCGAGGTCGACTTCGACAATATCGTAGTGATGTCGAAGTGAACATGCTGAGGCGCTATTGCACGATCCAACAACGCCGAAGACGACCGAGATGAGACAGGAAAGGACCCGGTTCTATCACCTCGTTCGCCCGGTTGTGCACCTGGTGACGCGGCGCGCGCCGCTGGTCGTACTGGTCGCCGTGTTGCTTTCGGTCGGCGGATTCATCCTGGCTCAGCAACTGCGCATCGACACAGACTTTTCGAAGCTCATTCCGTCGAACTACCCCAGCGTTCAGGCGCTCGAGCGGCTCCGCGAAATGGTGGGCAGCGAGACGACGGCGGACATAGCCATCCGGAGCCCGTCCTTCGAGGCGAATCGCGCGTTCGCCGAAGACTTCATCCCCCGGGCTCTGGAGCTAAAGTGGCCCCAGACGGGAGAGCCCTATCTCCAGCGAGTCGATTACCGGAAGGACACAGCTTTCCTCGAGGAGAACGCCCTCTACTTCGCCACGGATGCGGAGCTCGACAGCCTCGAGGCGTACATCCAGGAAGAAATTCGCTCAGCCAAGCTGGAGGCCAACCCTTTCTTCTTTGACCTCGACCTCGAGGAGGAAGAAGACGCCCAGGAGGCTGCATTCTCCCTGGAGCGGGACCTCCAGGCGGTCTACGATCAGGTCATCGGAAAGGAATATCCCATCAACGAAGACAGCACCGTGATGGTGCTGCGTTTTTACCCCACCGGGTCGCAGACCAACATCTCGTTCATAGAAGGTCTGTACGAGGACCTCGACGCTCTCGTTGACGAGATGAATCCGGAATCCTACCACCCCGAAATGGAGGTCATTCTGGCGGGGCGTCTGTACCGGCAGCTCGTCGAGGTGACCTCCATCACCCGCGACGTTTTCGGATCGTTCGCGGCGGGCGTGAGCACGGTTCTATTGATGGTCGTTCTCTACTTCTTCTACAAGGCCTATACGGCTCGTGCCGGGCATCGCTACGATGCGCGCGTCCTCTTTGCGCAGATCGCCCGTACACCAGTGTTGGCGGCGCTGATCGGCGTGCCGCTGCTCATGAGCCTGACCTGGACCTTCGGTCTCGCCTATCTGGTCTTCGAGACGCTGAATCTGATGACGTCGACCCTGGGGCTCGTGCTCTTCGGACTGGGGATCGACTACGGCATTCATTACTACGCCCGGTACACGGAAGAGCGCGGAAAAGGACACACGCCCGATCAAGCCACGGAACGAACGCTCACCAGCACGGGGCAGGCCATCGCCGTAGGGTGTATGACTACGGCCGTTGCCCTCTTCGTGCTGATGATTGCCGATTTCAAAGGCTTCAGCGAATTCGGTTTCATAGCGGGTACGGGCGTTCTCCTTGCGCTGATCGCCATGACCGTGGTTTTGCCTGCCCTGTTGCTGATCTTCGAGCGATACCGCCTCCTCAACTTCGATACCAGGGAGATCGCGCCTTCACCTGCGACCGATCGATCGAAACCGATTTCACGATCCCGCGGCATCGTCCTGGCAAGCGTTGCCGCCGCCGTCGCGGCACTCGTCCTCCTTCCGCGGGTCGAGTTCGAGTATCAGTTCGGCAATCTGGAACCGGAGTACTCGGAGTACGAGGCAAGGCGTGCGGTCGTACGGACCGTCTACCCGGGCCGCGGCGCAAATCCCGCCTACGTGCTCGTAGACGACCCGTCCGAAGTGCGGGCCGTCGTGGAGGCCGTAGAGGAGCACATAGCGAAGGACACCCTGACCCCGACCATCGACCGGGTCGAGTCCCTCCAAGATCGATTTCCGATGGAGCCGGATGCGCAACAGAGGAAGCTGGCACGGATCGCCGATATCCGCGCGCTGCTGAATGACCCCCTCATTCAGGCAGAAGGTGGCCCGGAGATCGAGCGCATCCGGCATGCCGCACAGACGACCCGGCCGATCGACATCGACGACATCCCGGAATCGATACGGAATCAGTTCACCTCCAAGACGGGCGAGGTGGGCAATTTCGTGATGATCTATCCCGCTGTCGGGCTTTCGGATGGACGCAACTCCATGGCCTTCGCCGATGACGTCGGCACGATCGTGACGGCGGAGGGCAAGGTGTACCATGCAGGCTCGACGTCCCTTGTGGCGGCCGATATGTTGCGCCTCTTGTTGAAGGAGGCGCCCTACATGGTCGTGATCACTTTCGTCATCGTCATCTTGCTGATGTGGATCAATTTTGGATCGATCCGCTGGGCGGCATTAGCCACGGTGCCGCTCGTAATGGGAGTCTTGTGGATGATCCTCCTGATGGAGCTACTCAATCTCAAGCTAAACTTCTATAACATCGTCGTCCTTCCGGCCGTGTTAGGTATCGGCAACGACGCCGGTGTTCACCTGGTACACCGCTATCGAGAGGAAGGGCGGGGTACGATTCGAAGGGTGTTGCGCTCGACGGGCGAGCACATCACGATGGCCTCCCTTACGACCATGGTCGGATTTGCGGGTCTCCTGTTGAGCTTCCATCCCGGCCTGAAGAGCATCGGCGAGCTGGCCGTTGTCGGCATCGGCATGACGCTTCTGGCCGCACTTGCCTTCCATCCGGCACTCCTTCAGTGGCTGGAAGATCGTCGATCCGGGGCTCTGCCGATGGAAGGATCGGTCGAGCAGGAGCCCGCCCTCCTCGAAGACAGGGGCTAGTCGTTCGTCACTTCTTTCAGGCGACGGCCTCGTACGGAACCGGAGTCAAAGTGGCCGCTTTGCGTAGCTCATTCACGTATCGGTCGGCAACCGCACTCCAACCGAAACGCTCCGTGACGAAGGAACGCGCTCGTTCCCCGGCGCGGGCAAGCTTCGCCTCATTCCGATAGTACGCCATGATGGCTTCCGAGAATGCCCACGCGTCCATGGTTGTGATCAGGTGGCCATTCTTTCCCTCCTGAATGACGTCCGCGATGCCCTCTAGCCGAGATGCAATCGTGGGGAGTCCCGACAACCCGGCCTCGAGCATCACCACTCCGAAGCCCTCCATGTCTCCCCGGACGGGGACATTGGGCATTATGAAGAGGTCGGAGGCGGCGTACAGGAGCTCGAGATCGCACTCGGACACGCGTCCAAGCGGACGCACGCGATGCGAAACGTTCCGGCGTCTGGCGGCCGCAAGGATGTCTTCCGATTCGGGGCCCTCGCCGGCCAGCCAGTAGTGGACATCGTCGGGAAGGAGAGGGAGGACCTCATCCACGAACCACACAAAACCCTTCCGCTTGACCTGGCGCCCGACGCTACAAAGGAGAAGGCCGGGTTCCGACTTCCCGTCGCCCCCCATCTGCTCGAGGAGCGCTCGACGACGTTCCTTCCGATTGCTCCTCACAGGCTCGAACCGACTGAGCGAGATACCGTTGGGCACAACGACGAGCCGATCCCTGCGAAGGCCACGCGACAGGCAAGCGTCGGCCGTCGCGCGGCTAACCGGCAACACAAGATCCAGGGCATCGAAGATCCTGGGGACAAACCGCTGGTATGGCCCGAAATCCCACGTAACGTCGCGGCCGTGCACGACGGCAGCGAGGACCACATCCTTCGGATTGGTGCTCCGGGCCAGGAAAACGGCAAGCGCCGCACTGACCATCGATGAGAAAAGCACGACATCTACCTCGCGAGCATCGATGCGCCTGCGCAGCTCGGCGAGGGTGCGAGCCAGAAATGGCCCCGTCTTGACATGGGTCCATCGCCAAGAACTGCGAAGCACGATGGAGGAATACTCGATATCGGGATGCGTTTCGAGTGCCTCGTGCAGCTCAGTCGCCACTCGCTGCATTCCGCCCAGGTTCGAGAGCGCTCGACCGGCAGCCGGAAACGAATGCGAAACGAAGAGGACGCGCAAAGTGGATATCAGGATGTGAGCTGACTTAGGAGGGGTGATGTTGCCGGTTTGGCTAGCGGAACCGGCAGATCTTTCATAAAACCGTCGCCGGAGAAATCGACTTCCGGATCTATGATCTCGTCGTACCACCGCACGATGTGCATGAGCACGGTATCCCAATCGTACTGGCGGGCACGAAGCAGCGCTTCTCCACCCATTCGGCGGCGTTCCTCGTGATCCTCGATAAGATGAAGGACGGCCTCCGTGAACGCGGCGGAATTACCGGCCGGAACGAGAAGGCCGGTCTCGCCATGTTCGACGAGGGTCCGACTTCCGGTGGCGTCGGCGCAAACCGTGGGCACTCCCGAAGCCATAGCCTCGAGCGTCACGTTGCCAAACGTCTCCGTATCGCTCGGGAAGAGGAAGACATCGGATGACGCGTAGGCTCGAGCCAAAGCCGTGCCCTCGAGATAGCCCGTAAACAGGGTCGACGGGAGCCGCTCTCGAAGCTCCGTCAGCGCGGGACCCTCGCCCACGATCATGCTGCGATGCGGAATGCCCCGCTGCTCCACGTTCTGGATCACATCGGCGAAGACGCGGAGCCCCTTCTCCCACACGAGCCGTCCGATGAAGCTGACGAGGATCTCGTCGTCACCCACGCCCATCGATCGGCGCCATTCGTTGGATCGACGAGAGGGATTGAACCGGCACGTATCCACCCCCCGCGACCAGAGGCGCAAACCGCTCTCGATTCCGTGGGATCGCAACACCTCCGCCATGGACGGGGACGGCACGTAGACATGTCGGCAGCGGCTGTAGAAGTTCTGGAGGTACCGCCACATCACGCTTTCGAGGCCCCCAAAGCCGTAGTACTTCAGATAGGAGCTGAAATGGGTGTGATAGGATGCCACCACGGGAATCTTCCATCGTTCAGCCAGGCGAAGCGCCTTGTAGCCCAGGAAGTCGGGCGTGGCGATGTGCACCACGTTGGGGCGAAAGTGCTTGAGTGTGGCGCGCGCAGATCGCGGAAGCCCCAGCGAGGCACGATACTCCGGACGACCCGGCAGGGGGATCGACGGGATCGGTACCAGCGTGCCGGCATGATTCACCGGCGGATCGTCGACGGTAGGCGCAAAAACGAGCGTCTCCGTATCGTGTCGCTGCAAAAAGGAAACGAGCCGATTCAGCGTCAGCGATACGCCGTCAGCGATGTGGTTATAGGCGCCCGTGAAAAGCGCCACACGGCGCCGGGCATACGGGCGCCGCTCCTCGAGTTCTCTATCTACTAAGTAGGTCTGTTCGTCCATCACCACGTTGCTGCCACCGACGAGGCGCCGCTAATTCCTCCTCCTATCGTGCAGAATTCCAAGTCTCGAACGCTTTGATGCCTCGAGTCCGTGCAGTCACCAGGTAAGTCGCGCAGGTCAACGGAAAACATCGAAGCAAGATTCACGCGGCGGTCGGGGCGCCTTCGGTGAGCAATTCTCGGGCCGAGAATTCATCCGATCCTCATTCGCCGCCGCAGGATGACTATCATCACCGAATCGGCCACAATCTGGAGATGCCTTCGCCCTTTCATGATTAAGCCGCAGGCCAGTCGTGCTAAGTAACATCCAGTATTTCGCCCCTCGCCGCGGGCGAGAACGGGAGAAAGCGGCCTGAAGAAATGCTACAGAATCTCGCGGAGGAAGCGGCCTGTGTGACTTTCCGGATGCGCCGCGATGTCCTCAGGCGTCCCTTCGGCTACCACGAACCCTCCGCGTACGCCGCCTTCGGGCCCCAGGTCGATTACCCAATCCGAACATTTGATGACATCGAGGTTGTGTTCGACGAGGATAACGGAGTGGCCCTCCTCAACGAGCGCATTGAGGGCGGCCATGAGCTTCTTGATGTCCTCGAAATGCAGGCCGGTGGTGGGCTCATCCAGGACGTACAGCACGCGATCCCTGGTGTTCTTGCCCAGGAACGACGCCAGCTTGAGGCGCTGCGACTCTCCTCCGGAGAGCGTATTCGAGGGCTGGCCGAGCGTCAGATAGCCCAGCCCGATGCCCCGCAGCACCTCCAACTTCCGAACGATCACCTCCTCATCCGCGAAGAATTCGACGGCTTCGTCGATTGTCATCCTCAGGACATCGTCGATGCTCTTTCCGCGGTAGCGAATCTCCAGGACATCCTGCTTGTAGCGCCGGCCCTTGCAGGCCTCGCACTCCAGATACAGGTCGGCTAAAAACTGCATCTCCACCTTGACGACGCCCTCGCCCTGGCAAACCTCACACCGGCCACCGGGCACGTTAAAGGAAAAATACCCCGGCTTGTAGCCTCGCAGGCGGGCCTGATAGGTGTTCGAGAACAGCTCGCGAATATGGTCGAAGGCCTTGGTATACGTGGCGGGGTTCGAGCGTGGGGATCTGCCGATCGGATTCTGATCGACCATCTCTACCTGATCCACCAGCAAATGACCACGTAGCGCATCGTGAGCGCCCACGGGCTCTTCCAGGCTGTGCCCCTTCAATCGCATGAGCCCATTATATAAGGTATCGTGGACGAGGGTGGACTTGCCCGAACCGCTCACACCCGTCACGCACACGATCATCCCGAGGGGGAACGTGACATCGAGCCGCTTGAGGTTGTGTTGTCTGGCACTTTCGAGGCGGAGGACGTAGTCCTCATCGACCGGCCGACGACGGTCCGGAACCGGAATGCTCTCGCGCCCGCTCAGATAGGCGCCCGTCAAGGATTGGCTATCCGTTATGAGCTCGTCGTACGTGCCCTGGAAGACGACGTGGCCCCCGTACCGCCCGGCCCCGGGCCCGAGATCCACGATCTGATCGGCGCGCTGCATCATCGCGGCCTCATGCTCCACCACGAGCACCGTGTTGCCGATGTCGCGAAGGTTCTCCAGAATGGAGATGAGTCGGTCGTTGTCGCGCGGATGCAGTCCGATGGAGGGCTCATCGAGCACGTATAGCGAGCCCACGAGTGATGAGCCGAGTGACGTCGCCAGATTGATGCGCTGGTTTTCGCCGCCCGAAAGGGTCTGCGACAGCCGATCGAGCGTGATGTAATCGAGCCCGACCTCCACAAGGTACTTCAACCGCTTACGAATCTCCGTCAGAACGCGCCCGGCCACCTGCTCTTCAAAACTCGAGAGTTCAAGCTCATCGAAGAAGCGCTTCGCATCGAGCGTCGTGAGCTCTACGACTTCACCGATGTGGTGACCACCGATTTTCACGTTGAGCGCCTCCTTTCGAAGGCGGTAGCCGTTGCAGGCGGGGCATCGCGAGTACCCTCGGAAGCGAGCGTGGAAGATGCGGTAGTGCATCTTGTAATTGTGCTTCTCGAGGAAATCGAAAAAGCCCCTGATGCCGATGTAATCACCCGCGCCGTTCCAGATGAGGTCCTTTACGTCCGCGGGGAGGTGCTCGTAGGGCGTGTCGATGTTTATGCGCCGATCCGCCGCCAGTTTGATCAGGTCGCGGAAATGCTTGCTCCACTGCTCGGTTCGGAAGGGCGCGATGGCTCCTTGCCGGATGGAGAGGCGCTGATCCGGGATGACGAGATCCGGGTCCAATCCCGTTACGCGGCCGAACCCCTGGCATACCGGACATGCACCGGCGGGACTGTTGAAGGAGAACATGAGGGGCGTCGGCTCCTCGAAGCGGATGCCGTCCCGCTCGAAGTACTCGCTGAAATGCAGCGTGGGACCGCCGCGCATCCGCACGATGCATCGGCCGCCGCTCTCCCGAAACGCCTGTTCCACGGAGTCGGCAATGCG
This sequence comes from uncultured Rhodothermales bacterium, assembly GCA_965651265.1. Classification (GTDB taxonomy): domain Bacteria; phylum Bacteroidota; class Rhodothermia; order Rhodothermales; family VXPQ01; genus CBFGRV01. The sequence continues at coordinate 32,745 of CBFGRV010000027.1, read as the reverse complement.
GGAAAGATTGGAAGCATCTCCCATCCGCACGGCCAGGCGATCGACCAGCACGAGCAGCCGCTCCCGTGCATAGTTGCTCAACTGCGCCGGCTCCTTTTCGTTCAGGTCGAAGACCTCCTCTTCGGCTCCGCGCTTCTGCTGGCGCTCAGTGGGTAGGAGGAGAACCCGGAAGAATCCCCGCTGGCGGAGGGCCTCCAGCTCGCTTTGCAGCGAGATGTCTTTGCGTGAGGGTACCGAGAAGCAGACATAGAATCGGTCGCCGTCGGAGAACTGCTGGTGCAGACGGTTTGCGACCGAGCGCGGAGAGTCCTTCGTCACCTCTTCGCCGGAGACGGGCGAATACGTTCGGCCGATCCGGGCAAAGAGCAGCCGGAGATGATCGTAGATTTCCGTTTGCGTGCCGACCGTAGAGCGCGGATTGCGCGATGTGGTCTTCTGCTCGATGGCGATGGCGGGAGCGAGTCCGGTGATGAGATCGGCATCCGGCTTGTCCATCCGCTCGAGGAACTGCCGGGCATACGCGCTGAGGCTCTCGACGTAGCGGCGCTGCCCTTCCGCATAAATGGTATCGAAGGCCAGCGACGATTTCCCGGAGCCGGAGGGGCCCGTGATGACGATCAGCCGATTTCGCGGAAGATCGAGGTCGATGTTCTTGAGGTTGTGCTGGCGAGCGCCTCGAATGACGATGTGCTTGCGGGCCGAATGGCGTACGTCAGAGTCGGAGGACGCGCTGCGCGGGGCCGTGGAGAGTCGTCGAGTGACGGTGGGCATAAATTGAGCGTACTTCGGCAGGAGGACAGGCCAGCTATAACGCGTTCGGACGCCGTATGATGCAAGGTTTGACGGGGAAGGCTTACCCACGAATCGGGTGCTCACAGGTCTCGCCGGCCGTCTGCGGAACAGCCCGTCGCGCCCTCTGGTAGCATCCGCCCAACCCCTTCTCCTTGCGGGCGAGCGACACCGCTTGCTTCGTCCTCGTCGCGTCTGCCGATCCGGCCGGCCGGCGAATCACGGACCTCCGGCGCCGATCTTCACTGTATGGAATTCCTGAATCCACTCGCACTGGCCGCCCTGGCTGCCGCCGCGATTCCGTTGATCATCCACCTGTTCAATTTCCGGCGTCCGCGGAAGGTGGATTTCAGCTCTCTGGAGTTTGTCCGGGAACTGCAGAAGTCAACGATGCAGCGCGTCCGGATCAAGCAGTGGTTGTTGCTACTGCTGCGAATGCTCGCGATCGCGTGTCTCGTGATCGCCTTCGCACGTCCTACGCTGACCGGTGATCTGGCCGGAGCCGTGGGTGGGGACGCCAGGTCATCCGTGGCCGTAGTCATAGACAATTCGCTGTCCATGACCCTTCGCGACGCGGGAGGCGAGTATTTCAGGCAGGCGAAGGACGTGGCCACGGCCCTCCTCGACGAGCTCTCGAGCGGTGACGAGATCTTCGTGGTTGGCACGGGAAACGAGCCGGGATCTGCCGAACGCTTCACCAACGTCGGCTCGGCCATCCGGGCGATCGAGAACCTCGAACCGGCCACGAGCTCGAGATCCGCATCGGATGCCGTCGTTCGGGCCGGGCGGCTGCTGAGTGAGGCCGTACATCTCAACCGCGAAATCTACGTCCTCTCCGATCTCCAGCAGAGCACGTTTGCCGACAGCGTCGTATCGCGGCTGGATGCCGGCATCCGCACCTACCTGCTTCCCGTGGGGGATCGTCTGCATTCAAACGTGGCGGTGACCGATGTTCAGGTCGAAAGCCGCATCATCGAGGCGGGACAGCCCGTTCGGATCACGGCCACACTCCTCAACTACGGCACGGAAGGGCTCGAGGACTATGTCACAAGCCTCTTTCTCGAAGGCGAGCGCCTGGCGCAGGCTACGGTCGACGTACCGCCCGGCGTGCCAACGACCGTGACCTTGACGGCTTCGCCGCAGGGCAGGGGATGGCTCGCGGGCACGGTCCACATCGAGGGGGATGCCTTCGAGTTTGACAACGAGCGCCACTTCACGCTTCACGTGCCGGAGCGCAGGCGCGTGCTTGTCGTGCGGGGTGAAGGACAGCGGTCTGATTACGTCGAGCTCGCGCTATCGCCGGAAATCGGCCGGGATGGCGTGGCCTTCGACGTCACCATCATCGAGGAGACGGGTCTGGCGGCCGCCGGGCTAGCCGGATTCGACGCCGTTTTTCTCCTGGGGCCGCGTTCGCTATCTAGCGGAGAGATCGCCGCGCTCGGCCGATACGTCGCCGGCGGTGGTGGGCTGCTCGTTTCGCCGTCGGCTGATGCGGCCGCGGAGGAATACAATGCGCTTCTAGCCGAGTTGGGCGGAGGGCGAGTTTCCGGATTCAGCGGTTCGCTCGGCTCACGTCGGAGCATCGCTTCCTTCGAATCGGTGGATCTCGAGCACCCGTTGTTCGAAGGCGTTTTCGGTCGGAGAGAGCTCTCCGGAGACGTACGGGTCGAGAGCCCGGAGATCTACCACGGGCTGAACTACTCGCCCGGTGGCGGGGGCGAGCTGACGCTCATCGAGCTAACGAATGGCTTTCCGTTCCTGCAGGAGATCCGACATGAACTCGGTGTCGCCTTGTTGTTGTCCGTAGCGCCGGACGACCGGTGGAGCGACTTCCCCGTTCGCGGGCTGTTCATCCCCCTACTTTATCGGTCGATGTACTACCTCTCCGCATCCGAGTCCGTGTCGGGAGAGCAGTTGGTGGCCGCGCGGGATGCCGAAATTCGGCTGCCCAGGCTCAGCGGCGCCACGGAGCTGCGGGTGATCGGGCCTGATGCGAGCGAATATGTGCCTGAACAACGAAATCTCGTAGGTGCCCTGCTGCTGAGTCTGGATGGCGATGCGCTCGCCGAGCGCGGCGTCTACGATATTCGTGCGGATCAACGTACGGTGCGGCGCTTTGCGGTCAACCTCGATGCGGCTGAGTCGGACCTCCGGCCGCTGGATGAGAGGGAAGCGCGCGCCCGGCTCGAAGACGCGATCGGGCAGGAGGTCGCTCTGGTGGATGTCCGGGGAGATCGGCCTGCCGACATCATCTCGTCCGTCCTCGAAGAGCGAACCGGCGTCGAGCTCTGGAAGCATTTCCTCGTGCTGGCGCTCCTCTTTCTCATCGGCGAGATGGTCGTGGCCAAGCAATGGCGGCCGGAGTCCGTCCCTGCGTAGGCGAACGAATCGCCAGCGGTGGGGCACGGCTTTTGCACCAAACCTCATCAGATCAATGGGTTGTGAAGAGGCCCCACTCCGTGAAGCGGGCAACCCTTGTTGGTCCCAACCGTTACATTGGCAGCTTGTAGAGCGGCTGACGGCGCAGTATTTTGAAGTTAGCGTGAATGCGCCGTCGTATGTAGAACGAGTTTGAAGTAGCCTTTGCACGAACACAAGAATTCCACCACTGAATCGGCCATTCTAGTCGGCGTCGTGACGCCGGAAACATCTCGTTGGGATGTCGAGGATTCCCTCGATGAGTTGGCTGAGCTGGCCGATACGGCCGGCGCCGTAGTAACTGACCGAATTACGCAGAACCTGTCCAAGCTGAACCCTGCAACGTACGTGGGCAGGGGCAAAGTCGATGAACTAAAGCGACTCGTAGCGGCCCGAGAATCGGACCTCGTCATATTCGATGACGATCTGTCGCCTGTGCAGGTCAGGAACCTCGAGAAGTCCCTGGGCTGCAAGCTGTTGGATCGCTCCGCACTGATTCTCGACATCTTCGCCACGCGGGCCAAGACCGCGGTGGCCAAGACGCAAGTGGAGCTCGCCCAGCTCGACTACCTCCGAACGCGCCTGACCCGTCAATGGACGCACCTGTCGCGCCAGAAGGGAGGTATCGGCACAAAGGGACCGGGTGAAATGCAGATCGAGACGGACAGGCGCATGATCGGCGAGCGCATGGCGACTCTGCGGGAGCGCCTCGAGCGCATCGATCGGCAGCGAACCACGCAACGCAAGGGAAGGGACAAGTTCACACGCGTCTCGTTGGTCGGATATACGAACGCCGGTAAATCGACGCTGATGAACGCCCTTGCGGGCGCCAATGTCTTCGCCGAGAATCGGCTCTTTGCCACGCTGGATGCCACGACGAGGCAGGTCCGGCTCGACGACAATAAGGACATCCTCCTTTCCGACACGGTCGGCTTCATTCGCAAGCTACCTCACCGGCTCATCGAGAGCTTCAAGAGCACGCTCGATGAGGTCCGTGAGGCCGATGTCTTGCTACACGTCGTCGACATCACGCATCCAAACTTTGAGGATCATATTGCTGTCGTTCGGGAGACGCTAAACGAGTTGGGCGCCGCCGACAAACCCACCCTCCTGGTGTTCAACAAAGTGGACAACGTGGAGGAGCCGGTGATCATCAACGCCGTTCGCCAGCAATATGAAAACGCCGCCTTCGTTTCCGCATTGCGGGGAATCGGGTTGATAGATCTGGAGAAGAAGCTTCTATCGGTCATCGAGCGGGATTTCGTCGAGCGGATCGTCTACGTCCCGGTTTCGGAGGGGAAGACCATATCGTACATCCACAGGGTTGCGGACGTCATTTCCGAAGACTACATGTATGCACGGAACGGCGACCCGGAAGACGAGCCGACGGCGGTAGCCCGTCTCAGATTCCGATGTGCGGTTAAATTCCAGCGCGATCTCGACGCATCTCTGTCGAGATTCTCCGAACTGCGACCGTTGGCTCAGGCTTGAGGTAACCGGTTTCGCTCCGGCGACCGTTCAGGGCGTCTTTTTGAGCGTTCGTGCATATCGGCGGAGTTCGTGCCTTGAGATTATGTGAGGGAATTTGTAAATCCGGCGTGAAAAGTCGGAAGCCCTGGTATCCTCTTCTTGTTGGCCACAAAGGCCGACGCGGTGTAGTGAGCCGAAGTTGTATGGGGCGTCCCGGCGCATGCGAGGCACGAAGTTCAGAACGTAACATCGTTCAGTAGAACGGCACATCTATTGCAGCATTGAAGCAGTGTAGATAAATGGGCCGAAGCACGCCGGGCGTGCCTTTACGGAGTTAGCAAACGATGACAATCCAGGATCTGATAAGTGTTGAGGCGCAGCCTTTGCGACCGGAAGACAGCGCGGAGCACGCGCTCGGTCTGTTGATGGAGCACCGCGTTCGGCACCTGCCCGTGGTCGATGCGGAGGGGCTGCTGGTTGGAGTGATTTCGGAAGATCAGCTCCTCGAGTCGGCGTCCGGCCCTGATGCGCCCATCTCAAGCCTTCTTGGTATGGCTCCGGTGGCCGCAGCGCCGGACGTGCACCTGTTCGAAGTGACGAAGTTGATGGTGGAGCACGGCCTGACGACCCTGCCGATCGCAGACGTGGGCCGCCACTACGTCGGCCTGGTCAAGCGGCACGATATCTTCGATCGTTTCGCCAAGATGCTCTCTACACAGGAGAGCGGTGCCATCGTAGCCCTGGAGGAAGATCCACGCGACTATTCGCTGGCCAAACTGGTCCACACGATCGAACAGAACGGCTGCAAGATTCTTTCCATCGCCTCGGAGGCGCCGGGTGTCGAAGGGGGAAAGATCCGCGTCACACTCAAGCTCAACGTGACGGATGCATCCCGCGTGCGCCACATGCTAGAGCATTACGGGTATCATGTGGTGGCGACGTTCAGCGACGACACGGATGAGGAGGATCTCCGGCTTCGCGTTCAGGAATTTATGAGATATCTCGAGGTGTGATGAACGTCCGGCTCTGGATCCGGAAGGCGCCTCGACTCGCTTGGGGCGCCTTTTTTGCGTTTAACGGTGATCATGGTACATCAGACCAGAAGTGAGGAGCGTGCGATCGTTCTCATGGCCACGTTGTCGGCGGCGGCCGAGGTCGTGCATGGCATGATGGAGCGCAGGGAAGGCCGCGATCCGGCCGGGCAGGAAGATCCCGCCGAGGCAGGAGCGTGGCTGCGATCGGCTGTCGCGGAGATCGAGGAATACCTGCAGTCGCTGCAGGCCGCTATCGTCATAGGAGAGAAGGTCGCGGAGGATGAACCCTACTCGCTGTCACGCCGCATGACGGTCGTGATGTTGCTGCAGCAGCTCAGCCGGTTGCTGCACGTCACCCACCAACGAATGCTCAGTCTCTACCCGCAAGTAGCAGAGGACATCATCGAGGAGACCCGTTTGGTACAGGCCGAGTGTGCCCGTATGTGTGAAGGCTGGAGTGAGGGGATGGAGAACTTCCTCGTGCGCGCTCACAGGCTTTGCCGATCCATACGAGTCGAGCTTCCGTAGTGCCTTCACTGTGGGGTGAAGACCCATTCCCTGACGCGAAACCTTCTCCGTGAGAGAACCACGTGCCGGGGGTTTAGCAAACTTCCGTGACGTTCGGGCGTTACTTCAAGGATACATTTTTTAGGATGGAACGTGGCATAGCCCCACCCCCGCGTCCTCGAGAGCCAAGTCACACGCTGAGACTTTCTTCATGAGCAACGCACCAGAGACGATCGTCAAACAGTACGGCGCCGCCAACATCCAGGTCCTCGAGGGCCTGGAAGCCGTCCGAAAGCGGCCAGCCATGTACATCGGCGATGTCGGTATTCGGGGGCTACACCACCTCGTTTACGAAGTCGTCGACAACTCGATCGATGAGGCCCTCGCGGGGTATTGCGACCATATCGAGGTCATCATCAATGAGGACGGGTCCGTAACCGTCATCGACAACGGCCGCGGCATTCCCGTTGAGGAGCATCCAAAAGAGAAACGCTCGGCACTGGAAGTCGTGATGACGACGCTTCATGCCGGCGGCAAGTTCGACAAGGATACCTATAAGGTGTCGGGCGGCCTCCATGGCGTCGGTGTTTCGTGCGTGAATGCGCTGTCGACCAATCTCGTGGCGACCGTTCGCCGGGACGGGCACGTATGGCAGCAGAAGTTCGCACAGGGACGTCCCCTGGGCCCCGTCACTGCTTTGCGCGAGCTGGGCGAGGACGAGGAAACGGGCACGGAAGTGCAATTCTGGCCGGATGCCGGGATCTTCAAGGAAACGGAATTCCGTTTCGATACGCTTGCTGCCCGTCTGCGCGAGCTCGCCTATCTGAATCGCGGCGTCCGCATCAGCATCGAGGATCGCCGCGAGGAAGAGGAAGAGCTCCGCAAGGAGGAGTACCATTTCGAAGGCGGCATCGTCGAGTTTATCGAGTATCTCGACGAGGCCCGGCAGCCCATCCACGAGAGTACGATCTACATCGCCGACGAAGACGCCGAAGTACCGGTGGAATTGGCGATGCGCTACAACGACAGCTACACGGAGAATGTGCTCTCCTTCGTGAACAACATCAGTACGCACGAAGGAGGAACGCACGTTTCCGGCTTCCGTAGGGCGCTGACGCGAACGCTGAAGACCTACGCCGAGAAGAACAACCTGGTCAAGAACGGCAAGCTCGACCTCTCAGGCGATGACTTCCGGGAAGGGATCACGGCCGTTCTGTCGGTGAAGGTGGCCGAGCCGCAGTTCGAAGGGCAGACGAAGACCAAGCTGGGCAACTCCGAAGTGCAGGGCGCCGTGGAGGCGCTCGTAAACGAAAAACTCGGTCAATGGCTCGAAGATCATCCGCGCGAGGCGAAGGTGATCGTCGACAAGGTGATCCTCGCCGCCCAGGCACGCCTCGCCGCGCGTAAGGCCCGCGAGCTGGTGCAGCGCAAGAGTGCCTTCGCGAGCGGCGGTCTGCCAGGCAAGCTGGCCGACTGCGCATCCCGCAACCCCGAGGAATCGGAGTTGTATCTGGTGGAGGGTGACTCGGCCGGCGGGTCCGCCAAGCAGGCCCGCGATCGTCATTTCCAGGCCATCCTTCCCCTGCGTGGAAAGATTCTTAACGTCGAGAAGGCTCGACTCGATCGAATCCTCGAAAACGAGGAGATCAAGAACATGGTCACGGCGCTCGGGACGGGTCTGGCCAGCACCGAAGAAGAGTTCGATATCAGCTCGCTGCGCTATCACAAACTCATCTTGATGACGGATGCGGACGTGGACGGCGCTCACATTCGCACTCTGCTGCTGACCTTCCTGTACCGGCATCTGAAGCCGCTCTTCGAGAAGGGCTACATCTATGTGGCTCTACCGCCGCTCTATAAGCTGCAGGTCGGACGGGAAGAGCACTATCTCTGGTCGGATGAGCAGCTGCAGTCAATGATTCAGGCCTTGCGCGATGAGGGCAAGTCGAAGTTCAGCATTCAGCGCTACAAGGGCCTTGGCGAGATGAACCCCGAACAGCTCTGGGAAACCACCATGAATCCTGAGACGCGCCGGCTGCAGAGGGTCACGGTAGACGATGCGGCCGCCGCCGATCGCATCTTCTCCACATTGATGGGCGACGCGGTTGAGCCGCGCCGCAAATTCATCGAGCGGAACGCGAAGTACGCCACCATCGACGCCTGACGTCCGGCATTGTCAAGCAATTCCGGCATCGACCGGTTCCACACCGTGCAGGAGACGGGAATCCTACAAGACGATCTCGACCTCACGGTCGTCGTCCCCGTGTTGGACGAGGACGAGTCCCTGCCGGAACTGGCACGGCAGATTCGAACCGTCCTCGAGGAGCGTGGGCTGGCCTTCGAGGTCATCTTCGTGGATGATGGGTCGCGCGACGGATCCTGGCGCGTCATTCGAGACATCCATCTGGAGGATCCGCGCTTCGGCGGCATCCGCTTTCGCCGCAATTATGGGAAGTCGGCCGCACTGGATGCCGGATTCGGCCGCGCCCGCGGCACGTACGTCGTGACCATGGACGCCGACCTGCAGGACGATCCGGCCGAGATCCCGCGGCTGATCGAGCGCCTGGAAGAGGGGTACGATCTCGTCAGCGGATGGAAAAAGGTCCGCCAGGATCCGCTGAGCAAACGCCTGCCAAGCCGGTTCTTCAATATGGTCACGCGGGGGATTTCCGGCATCCCGCTCCACGATTTCAACTGTGGACTGAAGGCCTACCGACGCGAGGTGGTGGAGAGTGTGCACCTCTACGGGGAGCTGCACCGGTACATCCCCCTGCTCGCGAAGTGGGAGGGATACGACCGAATCTCCGAGGTCGTCGTGCAGCACAGGCCGCGGCAGTTCGGCCGGACGAAGTTCGGGATGGATCGATTCATCAAGGGGTTTCTGGATCTGATCTCGGTCGTCTTTCTGACGCGCTTCGCGGCCCGGCCCATGCACTTTTTCGGCACGTTCGGGACGCTGGCTTTCGTGATCGGCTTTCTGATGGCGCTCTGGATCTCCATCGATAAGATCGTATTCGGGAACCCCATCGGAGACCGGCCGCTCCTGTTGCTGAGCGCGATCATGATCATCGTCGGCGTACAGATGTTCACGACGGGCCTGATTGGTGAGATGATGATCAAGCGGGAGATGGAGAAGGGGGATGAGTATCAGGTGACCGAGCAGCTTCGTCCATCGCACGTCGAGCCCGTCGTTCGAGAAGGGTAGGGTTGTGCCGCTGCGAATCTCGATGGTCGGGCCGGTTCGGCCGTATCGCGGTGGCATCGCGCAGTTCACGGACACGCTCGCCGATCGCATGCAGGATCGGGGGCACGATGTTCAGATCATCACGTTCAGCCGCCAATATCCGCGTCTTCTATTTCCCGGACGGACGCAATTCGAGCCCGGCCATGTCGCGATCTCACGCGAAGAGGGCGCACTGATCGATTCCATCAATCCGATATCCTGGAGGAGGGCCGCCGATGAGATCGCGCGTCATCGGCCGAAAGCCGTGCTTTTCCAATACTGGCTACCGTTCTTCGCGCCGTCGTATGGATGGATGGCGGCGAGGTTGAACCGTCAGTCCATCCCGGTACTTGCCGTCCTACACAACGTGCTCCCGCATGAGCGCCGAATCGGTGATGAAGCGCTGGGGCGATATTTCTTGCGGAAGTGTTGCGGAGCGCTGGCCCTATCGGAGAAAGTCGCTGCAGACGCGCGGTCCCTGGGAGTGGGGGGGCCTGTGAGGGTTGCCGCACATCCGGTCTATGAACATTTCGGCGCGCTCGTCGACCGCACGGATGCCCGCGAGCGGCTCGGAATACCTCACGAGGCCGAAGTTCTGCTGTTCTTCGGCTTCGTTCGTGCCTACAAGGGCCTTCAGACCCTTCTGGAAGCCATGCCCGAGATCTCTCGTCGACGGCCGAATGCCCTGCTGCTCGTCGCCGGCGAATTTTACGACGACGAGGCTCCCTACCGCGCGATGGTGGCTTCGCATAATCTCGAAAGCCGAGTCCGATTCGACGCCGAGTACATATCCGAGGAGCGCGTCGCGGACTATTTCGCGGCCGCCAATCTGGTCGTCCAGCCGTACCGAAGTGCGACGCAAAGCGGCGTAGTTCAGACCGCCTATCATTTCGAGCGGCCGGTCGTGGTGACGGATGTCGGCGGCCTGGCCGAGGTCGTGCCCGATGGTGTATCCGGCTTCGTGGTGCCGCCCGAGCAGCCCGGCGCGCTGGCGGATGCCGTGGTTCGATTCTTCGAAGCGGGCCTTGAACAGGCGATGGTGGAGGGAGTGCGCGAGGTGCGACAGCGCTACACGTGGGATCGGCTGGTCGATGAGGTGGAACGGCTCATCGCGACTGCAACGGAGTAAGACCGCTATGTTCTACGATCCCATCAAGGACCGCCTCGGCCGAATCTTTACGGCGAGTCCGGCGCTGCAGAAGCTGTTCTACGCGCTGCTCCACACCGTCTTTCTACGGTCGTGGTATGTGCGTCGGGAGATCCGAAATCTCCTCGAAGGTATCCCGGCCAGCGAACCCATCGACGTGCTGGATGCCGGCACGGGATTCGGACAATATGCGCATTTCGTGGCCGCCGGCTTTCCGAATGCCCGCGTACTGGCCGTCGATATCAAAGAGGACTATCTCGAAAACGCGCGTCGATTCATCGAACAGACCCCTCAGCGCGATCGGATCACTTTCGAGGTGCACGATCTTACGGAACTCGATCTGCCCCGGCGGTTCGATCTCATCCTGTCGGTGGACGTGATGGAGCACATCGAGGAGGATCGTCAGGTCTTTCGCAACTTCAAACGCGTGCTGAAGCCGGGTGGACACGTCATCATCAACACTCCGTCCGATCTCGGTGGGTCGGATGTGGAGCGCGAGGGGGAGGAGGGCTTTATCGAGGAGCACGTGCGGCCCGGGTACAATCGCGAGGAGCTGATGGAGAAGCTTCGAGATGCCGGTCTCGAGCCCGTGCGCGCCATCTACACGTACGGCACGTATGGCTCGGCGGCCTGGAGGATGCTGATCAAATGGCCGATGAAGATGCTCTCGCGGTCGAGTGCGGCCTACGCGATCCTTCCGATGTACTACGCGGCCGTGCTCCCGGTGGGGACGGCGCTTAACGCCCTCGATGTGCGAACAAAGAACCCCCGCGGAACGGGACTTCTGGTCGTCGCCCGAAACCCGGAGTGAAATGAGGTCATGGTCGTTGGAACCCCGTCTTCGGGACCGTATCTTAACGATCCGGGTATGAGGGCGTTTATCTCAGCATCCGGAAAAATCCGTGCAGACCAAGTACATCTTCGTAACGGGCGGCGTCACCTCGTCTCTGGGTAAAGGCATCGTCTGCGCTTCACTCGGACGCCTCCTCGAAGCGCGGGGTCTGCGCGTGACGATCCAGAAGTTCGACCCGTACATCAACGTCGACCCGGGCACCATGAACCCCTACGAGCACGGGGAGGTGTACGTGACGGAGGACGGGGCGGAGACGGATCTCGACCTGGGGCACTACGAGCGTTTTCTGGGCCGCCCCACCAGCCAGGCCAACAACGTCACCACGGGGCGCGTCTACCTGGAGGTCATCACGAAGGAGCGCGCCGGCGCCTATCTCGGCAAGACGGTGCAGGTGGTGCCGCACATCATCGACGAGATCAAGTACTGGATGCTGAAGCTCGGCGAGACCGGCCGCTACGACGTGGTCATCACCGAGATCGGGGGCACGGTGGGCGACATCGAAAGCCTGCCGTACCTGGAAGCCATCCGGCAGCTGCGGTACGAGGTGGGCGTGCGGAATACGCTCGACGTGCATCTGACGCTCGTCCCCTATCTGGAGGCGGCCGGTGAGCTCAAGACCAAGCCCACGCAGCACTCCGTGAAAACTCTGCTGTCGTACGGACTGCAGCCGGATATCCTCGTTTGCCGGTCGGAACGGCCGCTCGATGTGGACCTGCGAAAGAAGATTGCGCTGTTCTGCAACGTGGAGCCCCGCGCCGTTATCGCATCCCTCGATGCGGAATCGATTTACGAAGTGCCGCTCCTTCTGAAGGAGGAGGGCTTGGATGATATCGTCCTCGAGCGGCTGAACATTCCCGTTCAGGAGGACGATGATCGCGTTTCCGCGGAGCCGAATATGGAGGAATGGATCGATTTCCTCAAGAAGCTGAAGAACCCCGAAGGAAACGTGCGGGTGGCGCTGGTCGGCAAGTACGTGGAGCATCAGGATGCCTATAAGTCCATCACGGAGAGCTTCATTTTGGCCGGCGCGGCGAACGGTGTGCAGGTGGACTTGAAGTACATCCTCTCCGACATCATCGAGCCGGAGAATGCGGCCGAGATCTTCGAGGATGTGGCGGGCATTCTGGTGGCGCCCGGCTTCGGTGATCGGGGTATTAACGGCAAGATCGAGGCCGTGCGGTACGCCCGGGAGAATAACATCCCCTTCTTCGGGATCTGCCTCGGCATGCAGTGCGCCATCGTGGAGTTTGCGCGGAACGTGTGCGGCTGGACGGATGCGCACTCGACGGAGTTCGACCCGGATACGACTCATCCGGTCATCGACATCATGGAGGAGCAGAAGCGGATCACGGACAAGGGCGGGACGATGCGGCTTGGGGCGTACGACTGCGTGCTGCAGGAGGGATCGCGCGTGCACGATATCTACGGGGTCGAGGAGATTTCGGAGCGCCACCGGCATCGGTACGAGGTGAACAACGTGCTCCGGTACAAGCTTCTGGAGCACGGTATGCAGTTTACCGGCATCAATCCCGGACGGGATCTGGTGGAGATCGTGGAGTTACCCGAGCACCGTTGGTTCGTCGGGGTGCAATTCCATCCCGAGTACAAGTCGATCGTGGGGCGTCCACATCCGCTCTTCAAATCCTTCGTAAAGGCGTGCCTCGAGTTCGCGCGGGAGAAGGATCTGCTCGAGTCTCCGCGGCCGCCACGGCGGCGCAAGCTGCTTCACCTGGCCTCGGCCAAGGTCTAATTCCGTCGGGACCTCGGGTGGAGCGGGTCCAGGCGGTACATCCCATCTCTAAGAGCGCCCGTTTGAGAGCATCGTTGCCAGCGTGCCGACGAAGGCCGCGCCGGCCAGCAGCCAGTTGCGATGTTTGGATGCCCACAGTTCCGCGCGCCCTGAGCGAGTTCGATCACCGAAAACGCCGCGTGCTCCGTGGTCGCCGGGTAAGGGGCTGAAGAGATTGTCGGGGCGGTTGGGGATTTCGGGCTCATCCCGCATCTGGCTCTCGTAGCCGCTTCGCGCGAGGTAGCGATCGGCGATCTGGGGGGCCAGCTTGTTGCCCCAGATGGCCTTGGCCGAAGAAGCCCCCACAAAAACTTCCCGGCGGCGGCTGCGCGCGGCAAAGACGACGGCGTCGGCGGCGACTTCCGGCGGGTAGATCGGGGGCACGGGCTGCGCTTTTCGAGGCAGCCTGGAACGCACCCAGTTGAACTGCGGCGTGTCCATAGCCGGTAGCTGCACCATGGTGATGTGCACCCCGCTGCGGTGGTGAAGCAGCTCGGAGCGTACCGAATCGAACAGGCCCTCCACGGCGTGCTTTGCGCCGCAGTAGGCCGACTGGAGCGGGATGCCTCGGTAGGCGAGCGCAGAGCCGACGAGCACGATGACGCCTCGATCGCGAGGAAGCATGCGCTTGAGCGCGGCACGGGTCCCGTTCACCTGGCCATGATAGCAGACGGCCGTCACGCGCTCGAACTCTTCGGGCTCGATGTCGAGGAATTCCGCGAAGACGGAGGTCATGGCATTGTTGACCCACACGTCGATGGGCCCGAACGCATCTTCGACGGCTTGCGCGGCAGCCTCGACTTGCGCCGCGTCGGCCACATCCGTGGGGAGAACCAGAGCTTCGCCGCCGAGGGCTTCGACGTCTCGCCTCGCGGCCTCCAGCCCTTCGCGCCCGCGTGCGAGGAGTCCGATCCGTGCACCTTCGCGGGCAAAGGCACGGGCCGTGGCACGTCCAACGCCCGCGCTGGCACCGGTGATGACGACGACTTCACGATGAGTGGGCGACATGGCGATCTCGGGTGATGATTAGAGGGGAGACAGCGCCCGTGCCGCATCGGCTCTGACGCATAGGATGCGACCGTCGGTCCGAGATTCCTGTTCGCCGGGCGGCGAAACGGTCTCGTTAAATCAATGGCCCGCGGTTTCGAGCGCCAAAATTCCCCACATCCCACCACGAAGATGGTTTGCATCGTCCAATCCCGCTTCATTCGACAAATGCACCAGATATACACATATAACGGCACATACACTCATACACAATCGCATTAATTTTTTCGCCTCCTACCCTTGACATTCGCCAGAAATACCGTAGTTTGGGGGCGAGTGGGGAAAAGTGGGGAAGATTCCCACACTGACCCATGAAAGATTAGCGGCGCCGGACGCAGCTCCCCGCGAGCCGACGCCATTCCGGGGAGTCACTGTTGCTTTGGCTTAATGGCAAGCTTCAAGGGACAGGCTGAGTATTCTGTCGATAGCAAGGGTCGCGTGGCGATCCCGGCGAAGATGCGGAATGCGCTGAGCCCGGAAGCGAAGAACACGTTTACCATCACGCGTGGCTTTGAGCGGTGCATCAACCTCTACCCGCAGGACGAGTGGGTACGGCGGGAAGAGGAGATTGGACGGCTCAATACCTACCGGGCGGAAACGCGAGACTTCATCCGCTCCATCATGATGTGGGCGGAGGAGGTCACGCTCGACGGCCAGGGACGGATCGTGTTGCCGAAGACGTTGATGGAGTTCGCATCCATCCAGGATGCCGCACTCATCATCGGCGCCTTCGACCACATCGAGATCTGGCAGCCGGAAGCCTTCAAGGTATATCAGGACGGAATCCAGGAGGATTATCCGACGCTGGCCGAGAAGGTACTGGGAATGTAAGTGATGAAGTCGGATGTCGGATGTCGGAGATCAGTCTTCCAATTTGGATGCTCCGACTTCGGACTTCCGACCTCCGACCTCCGCCAGTTGGGCTGAGGCACAAAGATGACAGACAACCACGGGCGTGGCGGGGCCTACGGCACCGAGTTCCATGTCCCTGTTCTTTACAAGGCTGTACGCCAACACATTATCACGAAATCAGGCGGCGTGTACGTTGATGCTACCTTGGGTGGGGGTGGTCATTCTGCTGCCCTGCTCGACGCTCTATCATCGAGAGGCAGGGTGATTGGCATCGATCAAGATGTCGAAGCGATCGACGCAGCGCGCAGCAGACTCGCCGCCGATATTCGGCGCGGACGGTTCAAGGCCGTCCGCGGCAATTTCGAGGACCTCGAGCGATTGCTCGAGGAGGTGGGCGAGACGTCGATTGATGGTCTCCTGCTGGACCTCGGCGTCTCGTCGCACCAGCTCGACACCGCGGAGCGCGGTTTCAGCTATCTCATGGAGGGCGGGCTCGACATGCGGATGGATCCGCAATCCGAGCTCTCCGCCTACGAGGTGATCAATGAGTGGGATGAGCGTGATTTGAGGGAGGCGCTTTTCGCCTTCGGCGAGGAGCCGCGCGCTGCACAACTGGCGCGCAGCATCGTGGCGGCGCGACCGGTCCGCAGCACCAGGGAGCTGGCGGATCTCGTGCGCCGGAACGTGCCCGACCGCGAAGAGCTCAAGGTGCTTTCGAGGGTGTTTCAGGCCATACGGATCGCGGTCAACCGCGAGCTCGACGTTCTCGAGAAGGCGCTCGAGGCCGCGGTGCGCGTGCTGCGCAGCGGCGGCCGCATAGCCGTCATAAGCTACCATTCTCTGGAAGACCGGCGGGTCAAGCGGTTCTTCCGATACGGCAATTTTGAGGGTAAGCCGATCCGCGATCTCTACGGAAATCTGCTTACCCCCTGGAAGGAAATAACGAGGCGGCCGATTCGCCCGGATGCGGACGAAATCGCGGCCAATCCTCGAGCCCGGAGCGCGCGACTGCGCGTGGCCGAGCGGACCGATCAGCCGTGGCCCCCCGGGCAAGACGAAGCCAGGACGAATTGAAGATGGAACTACAGGTCGAGATCGACGCGCACGTTAAAGAGTGGCTGAAGTCGATGGGCTATCCCGTTGCCGGTATGCCGACGGAGATTCTTCACGGGATGCTTCTTCGGGAGGCGCGTCAATGGCAGATCACGCCGGAGGCGCTCTGTGAACTGATCGAGGAAGGTTTCGCGATGCAGCGGGCGTCGCGATCGAAAGCATGGAGTCCCCGCCGAACGGAACTCCATCTGATCGAGCAGCAGCCGGCCGCAATGTTTACGTAAGCATCAGCTCAGGAGTATCCGCACAAGTTCAGAAGCGTGCGTGCCATGGCGGTTCAGGTACAGAAAAGGCAAGCTCGAAAGCGTCAATCAGGCTCCGCAAAGACACGAGTCCGCGCGACCCCGAGTTCACGTCCGAATCGTGTCGCCCCATCGACCAAACTTCCAGGGTGGACGGAACTGGCGGGCAAGAACCGCCGAAAATCAACCCGCACACCGGGAAGCCCGCTTCTCGACGGAGTTTCGACCTCCCGCTTCGCCGTTCTGATTGTTGGCGTCGCGGTCCTCATTACGCTATACGTCGGTCACGTCCACGCCACGCAGGATCTCCTTGCGGAGGTTCAGCGGCAGCGACAAGAACATCTTCGGTTGCACCTGAAGCATAATCGTCTCAAGGGGGAATTCGACCGGATGGTGGGTCCGGCGATCATATACGAGCGTGCGCGTCGGCTCGGCCTTCTGGAAGAGCCGGCCTTCGGTCCACCCATCGAGGTGAAGCACTGAAGCAGATCGCCATGACGCCGGGGATTTCGATACGAGTGAAGAGCCTTCGTGGAACCCAGGGATTCGATACTGGCACGGATGTACGTCGTGCTGACGGTGTTGGCAGCCGTGCCGCTGCTCATCGTCGCGCAGATGCTCCGCATCCATCTAGCGGACGGATCGCAGCTACGCGCGAAAGGCGAGCGGCAGGCGAGTTCCTTCGTTTCGATCCCGGCTATTCGCGGCGCCATCGTCGATCGCTACGGGCGCACGCTGGCGGTCAACACGGCCCGGTATGATCTGGCCGTCGATCCGACAATCGACGGCTTCAAGGATGTAGAGACTTCGTTCTTTGAAAGGTTGTCAAGGCTAACCGGCGTTCCGGCGGCCTCATATCGCCGGCAAGTGCGCCAGCGGTCCAGCCCGCAGTATGTGCTTCTCGTGCGTGCCATTACCGAGCGGCAGAAGGAGAACATCGAATCGTGGGACATCCCCGGCCTGATCCTCAATCCGACGTTTGCCCGCCGCTACAACTACGGCACTGCCGCGGCACACATACTGGGGTACGTATCCCAGGATGGGCATGGATTGGCAGGACTCGAGCTGCAGTACGACGATATCCTCCGTGGTACGGATGGGCGGCAGGCCGTCAAGCGGGATCGCCTGGGACGCATCAAGGCCTACGTGGAAGGGCAGCTGGTCGAACCAAAGCACGGCGAGTCGATCGTGCTGACCATCGACCTGGTGCGACAAACCATCCTTGAGGAGGAGCTTGCGCGAGGGGTGGCCGAAACGGGTGCGAAGTCCGGGTCAGCGGTGGCTCTGGATCCGTACACGGGTGCCATCCTCGCCCTGGCAAACGTGCCCACGTACGATGCGAACCGCCCTGCGGCGTACCCCGCCGAGGCGCGAAGGAATCGCGTCATAACGGACCGGCTGGAGCCCGGCTCGACGTTCAAGCTCGTTACGGCGATCGCCGCGATCGAGCAGGATGTGGTCGAAATGGAAGATTCCATCGAGACGGGCAACGGATGGACCGTGCTGCAGGGTCGTACGCTCCGAGACACACACGCGCACGGCAAGATTCCCTTTCGGGAGGTCGTGGCCGTCTCCAGTAATGTCGGCACGGCGAAGGTGGCCACGCGCCTCGATCGCGGCACCTTCTACCAGTATGCGCGAAACCTCGGTTTCGGTCAGCCCACGTGGGTTGACTTACCCGGCGAGGTGCCGGGCCGGCTGAAGAAGCCGTCGGAGTGGAGCGGCACGTCCCTCACGTCGATGAGCATCGGATATGAGGTGGAGGTGACACCTCTGCAGCTGGCCACGGCCTACGCAGCGCTGGCGAACGGCGGTCTTCTGGTCAGGCCGTACATAGTGGCCGAGCGGCGCGACGTCACGAACAGGGTAACGTGGTCCGTTCGTCAGGATTCGATCCGACGGGCCTTCGATGCGCGCACGGCACGCGAGATTTTGCCTGCCTTCATGGATGTCGTGGATGACGGCACGGCGACGCTCGCGCGCGTACAGGGACTTCCGATAGCCGGAAAGACCGGCACGGCTCGGAAGGTCGTGAACGGCGCCTACGCTCCAGGGGCTTACCGCGCGTCGTTTGTCGGCTTCTTCCCCGCCGATGATCCGGAGGTCGTGCTCGCGGTCGTTCTCGACGAGCCGAAGACGGTACGTTACGGCGGATCCGCCGCGGGTCCCGTTTTTCGCCGAACGGCCGAACGTTGGATTCCGACGTTCCCCGAGATCGCAGAGCTCGTCGCTCCCCCCGACACGCTACCGTCCAAACCGACCGCCGTCGTTCCCGAGGTGGACGGACTTCCGTCGTGGGTGGCAGCTCGCCGCGTTCGAGCTTCCGGATTCCGTCCGACCGGCGTCGTGCCAAAGACTGTCGATGCCTCGCTGACGCGGATCGTGGTCGATCAGGATCCGACGCCTGGTTCACGGCGATCTCCGGCGCTTCCTGTACGCCTGGTCGCCTCCGGCTCCGATTCGACGAACCAGATGCTCGATCTGCGAGGGTGGAGCGCCCGGGATGCCGTGTTGTGGCTGAGGGCACATCAGGCCGATGTGCGCCTCGAGGGCAGCGGGGTGGTCGCGAGTCAGTCGGCGAAGCCCGGCGAGCCCATTCCAGACATCGTGGTGCTCAAATGTCAATGACGTCCGGCAGGTGCGGATGACATCCAACATGTGCCGAAGACCTGTAAAGATTTATGCATGATGGAGGCCGCCGGCCAAACCGCCGTTCAAAGAGCCGGGAGAACTTCTGAACGAAGCAGGTGCCGGCTTCATGACTCGACTTGGGTCACTTTGCGAGCGTCTTGAACGAGCGGGCCTTCTACTTTCGCGGGGAGCCGCCACTGACGACCAGACACACATTTACCACCTGGCTCTAGATAGCCGAAAGGTGGGGCCTCGGGGTCTTTTTGTCGCCATCAAGGGCGTCGACACCGACGGTCATATGTTCATTGACAAGGCTGTTCAAAACGGAGCCATCGCCGTAGTGTGCGAAGCGATGCCGGAGGACCATGAGAGTCGGTTCCCCGGCGTCGCTTTCGTACACGTACATGACGGGCGAGCCGCCGCCGCAGAGCTGGCCGCCGCCTTCTACGATGACCCTTCCCGGGCTCTCACGCTCATCGGCGTCACGGGCACGAATGGGAAGACGACGGTGAACTTCCTGTGCCACCACGTCCTCAAATTGTTCGATCGCCGCCCGGGGCTCATCGGTACCATCCAGGTGCGCATCGGAGACGAGGTTATCGAATCCACGCTCACCACGCCCGATGCCGTCGAAATCAACGCCCTGCTTCGTCGAATGGTCGATGCCGGGTGCACGGCATGCGTGATGGAGGTTTCGTCTCACGCCCTGCATCAGGAACGGGCGCGCGGGCTCGCCTTCGATGCCGGCATCTTCACGAATCTGACTCAGGATCACCTGGACTACCACCACACCCTCGAAGACTATTTCGCAGCGAAGAAAAAGCTGTTCGATGGACTCTCTGCGGAGGCTGTGGCGGCCTACAACGCGGATGATGCGGCGGGCGTACGCATGGTTGGCGACACGGCTGCCCGACGGGTGTCCTACGGCCTGGGAACGGACTGCGACGTTCGAGGCGAGGTGATCTCGAACCGGCTCGACGGCATCGAAATGGAAATCGATGGGCGCCGCCGTCGCTTCCGCCTGGGTGGTCGGTTCAACGCCTACAATTTGCTCGCCGCCTACGCCGCGCTCATCGGATTGGGCATGGACGCGGAGGGTGTGCTCGATGCGCTGACAACCGCCGCGCCGGTCCCCGGCCGCCTGGAGACACTGTCCTTCGAGGACGGCACAATCGTTGTGCTCGACTATGCGCATACGCCGGACGCTCTGGAAAACGTGCTGACTACGATCCTGGAGACGAAGCCCGAGACCTCGAGACTCTGGTGTGTTTTCGGATGTGGAGGCAATCGCGACCGCGAGAAGCGACCCGTCATGGGTCGCGTGGCGGAGCGAAATGCAGATCGCCTGATCGTAACGAGCGACAACCCGCGCCATGAGGATCCGGAAGCCATCATCGAGGATATTCTCGCCGGACTTCAGCATCCCGATCGCGCCAGCGTCCTCGTCGATCGTGCCGCCGCCATTCGCTACGTGGCGGAGCACGCGGCGCCCGGCGACATCGTGCTAATTGCCGGCAAAGGGCATGAGACGTACCAGATCATCGGCGACGAGAGACGACCCTTCGATGACAAAGTGGTCGCTGCGGAGGCCTTCGCGCACCGAACTCTCATCGACGCCGCCGATCCTCGCAGTAAACGCTGATGCCTCGCGCCCAGACCGCTCCATGAAGCTTCGCATCGCATAGTCGAAGACCAGACTCGCCGAGATTACCCGCTCCACATGCTCTACTACCTGATCGACTATCTCGAGCAGCTCTACCAGCCGCCGGGATTTCAGGTCATCCGATTCATCACCGTGCGAGCCACACTGGCCGCCATCACGGCACTCATCATCTCGATGGTCATCGGCCGGTACATGATCAACTGGCTCAGCCGGAAGCAGCTCGGTGAGCGTGTGCGAGAGGGATCCAATGCCGGGGTCGTAAGCCACGCCCACAAGGCCGGCACGCCGACAATGGGAGGCATCATCATCCTGTTGGCGATCCTCGTCTCGACGCTGTTGTGGGGCGCGATTGCAGAAGTGTACATCTGGCTTGCCATGCTCTCCATCGCCTGGATGGGTGCCTTCGGTTTCGCCGACGACTACATCAAGACCGTGAAGAAAGACAAGGAGGGGCTCGCACCGAAGCTCAAAGTGGCGGGGCAGATCGGGATCGGCGTGATACTCGGTGCCATCCTGTACTTCCATCCGAGCTTCGCCGGATACAACTCGACGACCTTCGTTCCTTTTCTGAAGGACAAGGCCATCGACTACGACTTCCTGAATCTTTTCGTCGAAGGCGTAGAGCTCGGGTGGTTGATCTACATCCCGGTGGTCGTCTTCATTATGACGGCCGTCTCGAACGCGGTGAATCTCACGGACGGTCTGGATGGACTCACCACCGGCGTGACGGCGTTCGTGTCCGGTGGGCTCGTGGTCTTGTGCTACGTGACCGGAAATGCCGTTCTGGCCAACTTTCTGGATATCACGTACCTGCCCGGGACAGGTGAGCTGACGGTTTTTGCGGCCGCGATGACGGCCGCTTGTTTCGGCTTCCTGTGGTACAACGGCTACCCGGCCACCGTCTTCATGGGGGATACCGGTTCCCTCGCTCTCGGGGCCGCCGTTGCGTCGCTGACCTTGATGATCCGCAAGGAATTGCTCTTACCGATGCTGGGCGCCGTTTACTTCGTGGAGGCCCTTTCGGTGATCATCCAGACGGGCTACTTCAAGTACACGAAACGGCGCACCGGGGTTGGAAAGCGGGTATTTCTGATGGCCCCACTTCACCACCATTTCGAGGCGCGAGGCACACACGAAGCGAAGATCGTGACCCGCTTCTGGATTGTGACGGCCATCATGGTTGTGGCCACGCTCCTATCCCTTCGAATCCGATAGCGGTCCGATTTCGCCATGGCGCCGGAAGACCTGAGTGGGGCGAGAGTGACGGTCATCGGCGGCGCCCGGAGCGGCGTCGCGGCGGCGACGCTGCTGGCGCGATTCGGCGCCGACGTTTTCGTCACGGATGCCGGGGAGATCGAATCGGCATTCTCCGCCGAGCTCTCTGACGCCGGCGTCCCTTTCGAGTCGATGGGACACAGCGATCGCGCCATCGAGGCCGATCTCGTGGTCATCAGCCCGGGCGTTCCCGATTCGGCCCCTATCGTACGAGACATCCAGCGCCGCGGCATCCCGATCTACTCGGAAATCGAAGCGGCCTCCTGGTTCTGCCGCGCGCCGGTCGTCGCGATCACCGGCTCGAACGGAAAGACGACCACCACGTCGCTGCTCGGCCACGTCTTCCGATCTGCAGGATTTGAGGCGGTCGTTGGCGGAAACATCGGATACCCGTTCTCGAGCTTCGCGGCGGACGTCTCGCCACAATCGATCGTGGTGCTGGAGGTTTCCAGTTTCCAACTCGACCACATCGACACGTTCCGGCCACGGGTGAGTGTGCTGCTCAACATCACGCCGGATCACCTGGACCGCTACGACCACAAGTACGAGAACTACATCCGAAGCAAGTTTCGCGTCTTCGAGAATCAGGAGGCAGACGACACCTACATCTTCAACCATGACGACCCCGTGGTGCGGCCGAGGAGTCTTGCGCTCATGCAGCAGCGGCCCTCGCCGGCTGCGCTCGGCTTCAGTCTGGAAACGGAGCTCGATCGCGGCGCCTTCGTGCGCGACGGCGAGCTCATCATTCGTATCAATGAGGAGGAGTCGCTCATGCGAGAAGAAGAGCTAACTCTACAGGGCAAACACAACCTCTACAACTCCCTGGCGGCGGCCATGGCGGCGCGCGTGATGGAGGTCGGGAGTGAGGCCGTGCGTCAGAGTCTGATGACGTTCGAGGGTGTGCCGCACCGCCTGGAATTTGTACGCGAGGTAGATGGCGTACGCTACGTCAACGATTCGAAGGCCACGAACGTGAATGCTGTGTGGTACGCGTTGGAGAGCTTCCGCGAGCCCGTGGTGCTGATTCTGGGGGGGCGCGACAAGGGGAACGACTACGGCTCACTCGTGCCGCTCATCCGAAAGAAGACGCGCGGGATCGTCGCCATTGGGGAGAGTCGCGCGAAAATCATCGACGAGCTCGGGGACGTCGCGCCCACCTGCATGGAGGCGGATTCGATGGAGGAGGCCGTTCGCCTGGCCAGTGCGCTGGCCCGGCCCGGCGACGTGGTACTCCTGAGCCCGGCCTGCGCCTCGTTCGACATGTTCGAGAATTACGAGCACCGCGGAGACGTCTTTCGGCAAGCGGTAAACGAGTTGTAGATGAAAGCACTGTTACAGAAGGTTTCGGCCGATCAGCCGTCCGACAAGTATGTGGTCTGGATGGTCTTGATCTTGTCGGCGATCGGCGTAGTGGCCGTATACAGCGCGATCACGTTTCTGGCCGATACGAAGGCCGGCGGGGACACGGAGCGGCTCTTGCTGCGGCACGTGGGGCGGATTGGCCTGGCGATCGGCGCAATGCTGCTCTTCAGCCGCATCGACTACCGGCTGCTGGCGAGGCTCAGCAAGGTGGCGCTCGTGTTCTCGATGGCGCTACTCATCGCCGTGCAGCTCGTAGGGGTGGCCTCCGGCGGGGCCATGCGCTGGCTGCGGGTCGGATCTTTCGGGTTTCAGCCGTCCGACCTCGCCAAGCTGTCGCTGATCCTCTACGTGGGTGTCATGCTGGCGCGAAAGCAGGCCTACATCAAGAGCTTCGACCGGACGTTCGTGCCCATCTTCGTATGGGTCCTCATCACGTGTGTGCTCATCGGGATGGAGGACCTTTCGACGGCGGCCATGCTGCTCGTCACCGTGTTCGTGATGTGCTTTGTGGGGAGGATCAGCCTGGTCCATCTGGGCGGTCTTGCCGCCCTGGGTGCGGTACTGGCCGTCGTGATGTTGATGGCATCTCCTCAGCGGGCCGCGCGGCTCGAATCGTACCTGGGCGCAAAGATCTTTCCGCATACGAACTCCGAGGAGGTCTTTGATCCGCAGGCGGAAGGCTATCAGGCCGAGCAGGCGCGCATTGCCTTCGCGATGGGCGGGCTGACCGGCGTCGGACCCGGCAAGAGCGTGCAGCGGGACTTCCTGCCGGCGCCGTACAACGACTTCATTTTCGCCATCATCGCCGAGGAGTACGGTATGATCGGTGCGCTTGCGCTCCTCGGGGCGTTCGTAGCTCTTTTGTTTCGCGGATTCCTCCGAATTGCAAGGTATGCCCCGGACCCCTTGGGTCTCTTCATCGGCGTGGGGTTCACGACGAGCATCACCCTGTATGCCTTCGTGCATGCTGCCGTGTCCTGCGGGCTGCTGCCGGTCACGGGTCTACCGATGCCGCTCGTGTCATACGGAGGAACCTCGATGCTGGTGACCGGCATGATGATCGGTACGCTCCTCAATGTTTCACGGCAATCCGAATAGCAAGGTGGATGGCTGACGCGCCGCGCATATTGTTTGCCGGGGGTGGAACAGGCGGGCACGTCTACCCCGCCATCGCGATTGCCGATGCGGTGAAGCGACTCTCGCCGGGTGCGGAGATCGAGTTTGCCGGAACGCGAGCGAAGATGGAATGGGAGGCCGTACCGAAGGCGGGCTACCGAATCCATCCCATCACCATCAGCGGGCTGCATCGCGGGCAGCCGTGGCGCAACGTGGCGCTGCCGCTGAAGGTGGTCAAGTCGCTCCTGGAGAGCCGCCGGCTAGTGCGGGAATTCAACCCGCACGTCGCGGTCGGCACCGGCGGATACGTTTCGGGGCCCGTGCTGATGGCCGCGAGTCTGGCCGGCAGGCCCATCCTCATCCAGGAACAGAATGCGTTCGCGGGGATGACCAACAAGCTGCTCGGGAAGCGGGCCGCGCGCATCCATGTGGCGTTCGAGGAGGCAAAACGGTATTTCCCGCCCGGAAGATCGATTCTGAGCGGCAATCCAACCCGGCGAGAACTGCTCGAGGCCGATCCTGCCGGGGCCCGTCGACATTTCGACTTCGAACCCGGCCAGTTCGTGATCGCCGTGTTCGGGGGATCGCTCGGAAGCCGCGCGATAAACGAGGCCATGATCGAGCACGTCAACGATCTGCTCAGCGACGACCAGATTGGAATCATCTGGCAGACGGGCAAGCAGTATTTCGATCGAGTGCGGCGACTCGTTCGGCCGAACCCACGGCTTCGGCTGCTCCAGTATGTGGATCGGATGGATCTGGCCTACGCGGCGGCCGACCTGGCGATTTGCAGGGCAGGCGCCATCACGTGCAGCGAGCTCATGGTGACCGGCACGCCGTCGATTCTGGTGCCCTCCCCGAACGTGGCGGAAGACCACCAGACCCACAACGCACGGAGCATGCAGTCCGCCGGGGCCGCCGTGCTCCTCCCCGAGGCAGAGATGCAGGATCGTCTCCTGGATGTCGTGCTCGGATTGCGTGGAGACGAGGAGCGGTTGGCCGAGATGGGCCGGGCAGCGCGGCGGATCGCCAGGCCCGACGCCGCCGATCAGATCGCCCGCGACGTTCTTTCCCTAGCCGGATTCGAGCCCGACCCCGAAACCAGCAACCAGCAATCAGCAACCTCCCACGGGCCCAATGACTGAGCGACGCCGACAACCGTCTCTGGGCAAGATCCGCCGCATCCACATGGTGGGGATCGGCGGGATCGGCATGAGCTCGATCGCCGAGGTGCTGCTCAACCGCGGATATCATGTGACGGGATCGGATCTGGTCAAATCCGATGTCACCGACCGGCTGGAAACCCTCGGTGCCACTATCTACGAGGGGCACCGCGCCGAAAACGTCCGCGACGCCGACGTCGTCGTGTACTCCTCGGCCATCAAGCCGCACCAGAACCCCGAAACCCTGGAGGCGGAGCAGCTGCGCATCCCGCTCATTCCCCGGGCCGTGATGCTGGGCGAGCTGATGCGGATGCAGTTCGGCATCGGCATCGCGGGCACCCACGGGAAGACGACGACCACGTCGATGACGGGGCTCGTGATCACCGAAGGCGGCTTCGATCCAACCATCATCGTCGGCGGAAAAGTCACCGTCTTCGGGTCCAACGCGGTGGTCGGCGAAGGCGACATCATCGTCATCGAAGCCGACGAATACGACCGGACGTTCCTGCGGCTTACCCCCGTGTTCGCCGTCATCACCAGCATCGAAGAGGAGCACCTCGACACCTACCGTGACATCGAAGACATCAAGGCGGCCTTCACGCAGTACGCGAACAGCGTCCCTTTCTTCGGAGCGGCCATTTTGTGTCTGGACGATCCCGTGGTCCAGGAGATCGTCAGCGACGTGGACCGCCGCGTGATCACCTACGGAACGTCGCGCCAGGCGGAAATCCGCGCCGAGAACGTTCGCCAGAATGGGATGCAGACCCGATTCACCGTGGTACGGCATGGAAATACGCTCGGAGACATCGAGCTGCAGACACCCGGGCTGCACAACGTTCGGAATGCGCTGGCGGCCCTGGCCGTGGCCCTCGAGCTGGACATCGATTTCGAGAAGATTCGCTCCGGGCTGGCCAAGTTTACGGGCGTACAGCGGCGCTTTCACAAGATCGGCGAGGTCAACGACATCCTCGTGATCGACGACTACGCGCATCATCCGACCGAGGTCGTGGCCACGCTCGAGGCGGCGTACGAGGGATGGGAGGATCGGCGGATCGTCGCCGTGTTTCAGCCCCATCTGTACAGCCGCACCCGCGACTTCAAGGAGGGCTTTGCCAGGGCCTTTTTCAACGCGGATGTGCTCGTTGTGACCGACGTGTACGGCGCGCGTGAAACACCCATCGAGGGCGTTTCGGGGCAGATGATCGCCGATCTGGCGTCGCGATATGGCCATCGCAACGTCCATTACGTGCCGGACAAGGAGCAACTCCCGGAATTCCTGGCAGAGTTGGCGAGGCCTGGAGATACCATCATCACAATGGGTGCGGGCGATATCTGGCGCGTCTCCCGCACGCTCGTTCAGGTGCTCGAAGAGAAACATCCCGACGAATGACTCGAAGCAAATGAGCCGAAAGAAGGGGCGCCTAGGGGCGCGCATCGCTGCGGCGGTAACGCTCGTGGCCTTGGGGGCGGTCGGCTATTTCGGATGGAGCTGGCTGGATGGGCTCGTGTGCTCGCGGGTTGCGGTGGACGGATATCGATATGCGGATGTGGACGAGATCCTCGCCGTGGCGCGTGTAGATATGGGCGCCCGGCTGCTCGACATCCAGCCGGAGATGATCGCCGATCGGGTGGAGCGCCATCCGTGGATCGAGCGTGCGAGCGTCCGGCGCCTGCCGCCGGGAACGGTGGCAATCCATGTGCGCGAGAGGGTGCCGGTTGCTCTGGCGATAGACGCACAGGGGGTGCCGAGTATGTTCCTGGATGCCGAGGGGTATGCGCTTCCGGCCCTTCCAGAGGCTGTTTTCGACGTGCCCCTGATTCGCGGCGTGCGCATCCCGGAGAACCCAACGCAGCGCGTGGAGACCGCTGCCGTCCGCGATCTACTTGCGGCGCTCGCGCAGCTGGAGGAGCACCTGAATGCACTCGTATCCACGTTCGAGGTGGGTGCATCCGGCGACATAACGCTGTACACGGCGCCGGCCGCAGGTCGCGGCGCCATCCCCGTGAAGCTTGGACGGGCGGGTTTTTCCGAGAAGCTGAACCGACTGTGGGCGTTCTGGGAGCAGGCCGTCATTTCGCGGCCCGAGCTGACCTTCGAGCTCATAGACCTCCGTTTTGACGGCCAAATCGTGACACGAGAAAGCTGAACATACTCTGTAGCCATACACCCACTCCGGTTCTTTTATGGAAATGAGACTCAATGACCGCATTGTGGTCGGCGTCGACATCGGCACCACGAAGGTTTGCGCCGTGGTGGCCGCCGTCGACGACCTGAACCGCATCAACATCCTGGGCGTCGGTGTGGCCGAATCCGACGGGTTGAACCGCGGCGTCGTGGTGAACATCGACAAGACGGTAGCGGCCGCGCAGCATGCCGTCAACGAGGCCGAGCGGGCAGCGGGCGTGACCGTCCGCAGCGTAATCGTCGGTATCGCCGGCGATCACGTGCAAAGCTTCCAGAGCCGGGGTGTCATCACCATCTCCAACCGCGACGGAGAGATCACGCAACGCGACGTGCAGCGCATCCTGGAGGATACCACGCACGTGGCCATGCCGGCGGATCGCGAGATCCTGCACGTCATCCCCCAGGAGTTCATCGTGGATGGACAGGATGGCGTGGCCGATCCGGTGGGCATGAGCGGCGTGCGCCTGGAGGCAAACGTCCACATCATCACCGGACTCGTTTCGGCGGCGAAGAACATCTACCGGTGCCTGGAGAAGGCGGGATATCACGTCGCAGACATCGTACTCGAGCCGCTGGCCTCGTCCTTCTCCGTGCTGCATCAGGACGAGAAGGAGGTGGGCGTGGCGCTCATCGACATTGGCGGAGGCACGACGGACATCGCGGTGTTCGAGGACAACACCATCCGCCACAC
The DNA here is from genome assembly GCA_965651265.1 of uncultured Rhodothermales bacterium. Classification (GTDB taxonomy): domain Bacteria; phylum Bacteroidota; class Rhodothermia; order Rhodothermales; family VXPQ01; genus CBFGRV01. The sequence continues at coordinate 4,175 of CBFGRV010000027.1, read as the reverse complement.
CGCCGTGATCGGCATCGCCGGGAGCAAGGTCACGGACGACATCCGGCGCGGGCTCGGTGTGATGCGCGATCAGGCCGAGCAGCTGAAGTGCCAGTTCGGGACCGCGCTTGTGGATCTGGTGGATGAAGACGAGACGATCACCATTCCCGGCCTGGGTGGGAGGCCGGAGAAGAGCATCGGCCGGAGCACGCTGGCGCAGATCATCCAACCGCGCATGGAGGAGATCCTCGAGATCGCGGCCATCGAGATCAAGCGCAGCGGATATGCCCGGCATCTGGCGGCCGGCGTCGTGCTGACCGGCGGCGGGTCGCTCATTCCCGGAACGGCCGAGCTTTCCGCCGAGGTGCTCGGAATGGAAACTCGCGTCGGCAAGCCGATGGGGTTGGCCGGCGGCATGGTACAGGAGGTCAGCGATCCCAAATTCGCGACGGCCGTCGGGCTGGTCCTCTACGGACTTCGCCCGGAGGCGATAGGCGGGACGCCGCTGGGCCATGAGATGGGCCTTCGGGTCCCCCGTGAGCCGGTACCCGGCGACACCCTCGTCGGAAAGATCGCCGGCCGCATGAAGAGCTGGTTTGATGAACTCTAAATCCGCCGCCTCTGACGACAAGTCTGCTCAGCTTGATCTTTTTGTCAGCGGCCGGTGGGAAAGCGCACCACAGGAACATCTGCAACTGGAGGCATCCATGAAAAACTCTTTTAGCTCTCGTTTCTCGTTCGAGGACTCCGTGAGCGACGACGCAAAAATCTGTGTCGTCGGCGTGGGAGGCGGCGGCGGAAACGCGATCAACAACATGATCGACCGCGGGATTCAACGTGTCGAATTCATCGCCATCAACACGGATGCGCAGGCGCTCGCGGTGAACAAGGCACCCAAGAAACTTCAGGCCGGTACGGAGCTGACGAAGGGGCTCGGAGCCGGCGCGCGTCCCAGTGTGGGCGCCGAGGCGGTCGAGGAGAACCGCAAAGAGATCGAGCAGGCCCTGCAGGGCTTCGACATGGTCTTCATCACGGCCGGAATGGGCGGCGGCACGGGCACGGGCGGGGCGCCTGTCGTGGCCGCCATCGCGCAGAAGCTCGGCATCCTCACGGTGGCTATCGTGACGCGGCCGTTCGAGTGCGAAGGCGCGCGCCGGGCCCGCACGGCCGAAGAAGGCATCGTGCTTCTCCGCGAGCACGTCGACACGCTCATCATCGTCCCGAACGAGCGGCTGCTGGACATCGCCGAGGATAACACGAGCCTGCTCGAGGCCTTCGCGATGGCCGATGACGTGCTCTACAACGCCACGCGCGGCATCAGCGACCTCATCACCGTTCATGGCCTCATCAACCTGGACTTCGCCGACGTGAAGACGACCATGAAGGCGGGCGGCACGGCGCTCATGGGCGCGGCCACCGCCAGCGGCGAAAACCGTTCGGAGACGGCGGCGATCGAGGCCATCTCGAGTCCGCTTCTCGACGGCCTCTCCATCGCGGGGGCACGGAATGTGCTCGTCAACATCACGGCAGGCAAGTCACTGGGCATTCGAGAGGCGACGGCGGCCACGAGCATCATCCAGAAGGAAGCCGGCGACGACGTGGAGGTCATCTTCGGAACGGTGATCGACGAATCGATGGGCGATCAGCTGCGCGTGACGGTAATCGCCACGGGCTTCGACCGCGATCCGCATCTGGGAGATGGACACGTGCGTCGGACGGTGCCGCTGACACAGAGCGGGCCCGTCTTTCACTACAAGGGCGAGGACAATCTGAAGCACCTCGATAAGCCCGCATTCGAGCGTCGCAGCACGGTGGCGTCGACCGAACGGCGCGTCCCCGTCCAGGAGAAACCCAAATTGGAGGACGATCCGCAAGCGGAGGCAAAGATCAAGCGCCTCCACGTCGATGATCTGCGGGATCGGCCCGAGCGGATCCGGAAGGACAATTCCGACACGCCGGCGTTTCTGCGGAAGATGATGGACTAGAGGAGACGAAGCGTAAACGTCGACTGACGGCCGACCGGCCTATGCCGTTCGGCCGAATGGAGCGGCGCCCCTGAGCAAGGCCCGTTTCCTCCAGGTGCAGGTCCATGGATTTCCCCTGTGGTCGTGCACAAGGCGTTCTCACGGCGCCGAAGAAAGCCGCGCTTCCTGTCGGGGGCGCGGCTTTTACGTGCACCCGTTCTTGTGGTCAAGTGGTATAATGGCCGGAAATTCGGTTCGATTTCGTCGGCCCCTTCGATTGATGGTTCTGCCACAGGTTTACCCGCATCCGCACACGTTTTTTTCGCCAGGGCACTCGGCCCGTGCCGCTTTCGATGCCTGCGGCGCGAACCACATTGTGCTGGTTGCCTGGATGCTGCTTTTCATGATGGTGTCAGGCGGAACGGCGCGCGCGCAAGGAGCCGACGACGTGGGATTCGTGTGGGAGCCACCGGCCGGGATCGGCGCGGCGCGGCAGCAGCTATCGGCGATCCGCCAGGCGGGCGCGAATGCCATCCGGATGGAGTCGATTCCATCCCCGGATGTCGTGACGCTGGCCGACCGCCTGGGCCTATCGCTCTACATCGATCTGCCCGTCGAGCGCATGCCGGCATCCCATCTGATCAAGGCCCAGGATTATGCGGAAGCGTTGCTGGACAGCGTCCTGGCGCTTGCCCGACAACATCCATCCATCCGACATGTGGGCCTGGCCCGGCACTCGGACACGTCGGATTCGACGGCGTGCGCCTATTTCGATGCCCTCGTAGCTCGCGCGCGCCCGAATGCCCCGGCGGGCATGCAGTTCTACTATACGAGTCGATTTATCGATGCCGATACGTGCGCGGCTAGCGTCGACTTTGTGTTGCTAGACCTGCTCGGGCATCCCGATCCCGTCCGTTCACTTCGTCGATGGCGCGCGTCGGGACGGACTACGCCGGCCGGGATCGCATCCCTCGGAACCTGGGTGAGGCGCGACGACAGGGATGGGCTGCTCGTGCCTCATTCCGCGGCGGCACAGGGACGGTACCTGGAAGCGAGTCTGCCCGTTCTGATCTCCGATACCCTGTCGATGCCGCTGCCCGCTGTCTTCATCTACCACTGGCAGGATCGTGAGCGGTCGCTTCCCGTCGTGCACCAGGATCTCGAGAAGCCATTCGTGGAACGGTTCGGGCTGCACACGCTCGCAGGCGAGCCGCGCCAGGCTTACAGAGTGGTCGAGGGCATTTTGACGGGGCGCCAGGATGTCTTCGCCTTCGAGGAAGGACGGGTTCGTTCGGGGGACGCTCCCTGGACGACGTTGCTCGGGTGGGGGGTCGTCCTGATGATCGGAATCTTCTACGCCTCCTCGCCGCGATTTCGGCACATGATACCGCGCTACTTCCAGGCGCACTTCTTCTTCCGCGAGTCGGTCCGAGAGGGCCGCGACGTGCTTTTCGGTTCGAGCACGGTCCTGCTCACTGCGCTGGGCATTGTGACGGGGCTCATGCTTTCCGTGAGCCTCTCGATCCTGCAACGCGAGTACGTGTTTTCGCTCCTTTTTGGATGGATCCCAGAATCCACCCAGACCGCCGCGGCCGCCATCATGGCGAGCCCGCTCGTTTTCGCGCTGCTGGTCGGATGCGGATACATCATCCTGCTCATGGTCTGGACCATTCTGCTGGCGCTGATAACCACACTTGCCTTTCCCATGACGCCCGCGCAGGTGCTGATGCTGGTGGTATGGTCGCGATGGCCGATGCTGCTCCTGCTGCCGGTTTCCATGGTGCTGGGGGTGACGCCCGGGGCAGGGGTTGGGGCGGTCGCCCTACTGCTGGGTGCCTGGCTCCTGGCAGAATTGTATGCGACAGGAAGGACCCTGTACGATCTGGTGAGCGTGAGCCGCACCAGAGCACATTTCGCCGTCCTCGGATTCGTCCTGCACCCCGTGACGGTGATGGGCGCGGCGCTGCTCGTGCTCGCCATCGCCAACGAACCGGAGGTGAGTTTCGCCTGGCACGTCCTCACGCGAAGTTGAGGATAGAATAAGGTTGCGTCGGGGCAATGTCGGCGTTGCGGCTGGGGCCGATTGCCAAGGCGCCAACGGCCCTCGGGAAGGGGCGGCCGGATCAGCCGACCTTCAACAAATCGGGCTCGCGGTAGGCGCTCCGTGTAGCCCACATGCGTTCGGAGAACGCATAGAACGGCGCCTTGTAATGGAGCCACCCGAAGTGAAGT
>CBFGRV010000026.1:0-46576 GCA_965651265.1 uncultured Rhodothermales bacterium | reverse complement strand
TGCTGAACACGGCCTGCAATCGTTTTGAACGGCCGGCGCTGTTCGAAGAAGTGCGACGGATCAACGAAAGACTTCGCGTGCTGCACGTCCAGCTCGGACGCCAGGAGATCGGGCCCGTCGACTAGGTGCCAGGAGGGCAGGCGGGCTCCAGGGTAACTTCGAGGGCCTAAGCTGACTGCAGTCGCTGCAGCGCCTCGAGATTGCTCCGAACGTGCTCGGCGGACGTGTCGAGAAGGCGGCGTTCATCATCAGAGAGTTCGACCTCTACAATCTCCTCGACACCGCGCCGTCCAAGGCGCACGGGTACGCCGATGAATAGATCGCTCAATCCGTACTCACCCTCTAGTCTGGCGGCACAGGGGAGCACCCGTCCGGAGTCCTTGACGATGGCTTCGACCATCTCAGCGGCCGCCGCTCCCGGGGCATACCACGCCGACGTACCCATGAGCTGCACGATCTCTCCGCCACCCGTCTTCGTTCGCTCGACGATTTGATCGATCTTCTCGCGCTCCAGATATTGCTCGAGAGGTACGCCCGCGACCGTCGTATAGCGCGGGAGAGGTACCATGGTATCTCCGTGACCACCCATCAACAGTGCCTGGATGTCTCGCACGGACACGCCCAGTTCCATGGCGATGAAGGCTCTGTATCGGGCCGTGTCGAGGACTCCGGCCATGCCCATCACGCGGTGGCCGGGGAAGTTGCTGGTCGCGAAGGCGACGTACGTCATCACGTCCAGGGGATTCGAGACGACGATGAGGATGGCATTGGGACTATGCGCGATGAATTGCTCCGTCACGGATCGCACGATCTCGGCGTTCTTGCTGAGTAGATCGTCGCGGCTCATACCAGGCTTGCGAGCGAGCCCGGCGGTGATGACGCAGACATCTGATCCTGCCGTTGCCTCGTACGTATTTGTGCCCGTGACGCGGGTATCGAACAGATGGATAGGTGCAGATTCCTGGATGTCGAGGGCCTTTCCCTGCGGCAGGCCATCGACGATGTCGATGAGCACGACCTCATCCACCATATCCTTCTTAGCCACGCAATCTGCGACTGTTGCGCCTACGTTTCCGGCACCGATGACCGTGACCTTGGTGGCCTCCATACTTACTCTTTCCTCGTTTCCTGTAAGTGCGTGACGTGTTCTGATGGATTCGTCAAGAAGACCATCCGAACATTGGGCGTCTGCCAATATTTGGCAAAAATCTATTTAGTTTAGGGGCGGTGGTCTCTTCTGCGAGAGCCCGTACGGCTGTCGCCGCCGCCCTTCACTGAGAACTACACGGTAGAGCGTTTGGAATGTCGTACATCGGAGTGAAATCTAAGATGATACAGGGCCGCATCGGATGGCTTCTGGTGCTGATCATTTTCGTCAACCTGGCGTGTGCGACCTCTGCCCAATCACCCGCGCCTGCCGAAGCTACCGAGGTTCGCCCCCGGAACGTCATACTTTTCATAGCCGATGGCGGAGGCATCGCACAGTTGACCCTCGGTCGTGAGATGGCCAAGTATCTCGGCCTCCGCGATGCGCTCTATCTGGATGCCTTTCTTAGCGGGACCGTCATGACGCATTCAGCGAAGGAGCGTGTGACGGACTCGGCTTCGAGTGCGACGGCATACGCGGCAGGGGTCAAGACGTACAACTCTGCTATCAGTGTCGATACCCTGAGGCAGCCGATTCCAACCGTCGTGGACGCCGCTGAACGACAGGGCATGGCAACCGGACTCGTGGCCACCAGTCGCATCACACATGCCACGCCCGCCTCATTTTCGTCGCATGTTCCTGAACGGTGGATGGAGCAGGATATCGCCGCCCAGCAAATTCGAAAGGGGATTGATGTACTGTTCGGCGGCGGACGCAGATTCTATCTGCCCGAGGCCGCGGGAGGCTCGCGTGAGGATGGCCGAAATTTGCTCGATGAGGCGCGTGAACTGGGCTACAGGGTGGTCACGGACTACGACGAGCTTCCGTCTATCGACAGTACGCCGGTGATCGCGCTTCTCGAAGCGGACCATCTCCCCTACGTCATCGATCGAGAACCGGGTAAAGCGGATCTTGCCACTCTGACCCGGAAGGCCATCGAGTTGCTGAGTCGCCATGAGAAAGGGTTCTTTCTGATGGTAGAGGGCAGCCGCGTAGATCACGCGTCGCACGAGAACGACGCCGCGGCGGCAGCTCGTGAGGTCATCGACTATGACGAGGCTTTCAAGGTAGCCATCGATTTTGCACGTCAGGATGGCCACACGGTTGTCATAGCGACGGCCGACCATGAAACCGGTGGCCTGTCTCTGGGCCGTGCGGCTCTTCCGGCGGAGACTGCCGAGGGGAATCCATCCGAAACAACCTACTGGCGTAGTCTCCACGGACGTGGAGTATACGACTGGAGGCCAGGTGTGCTCGCCGACGTACGGGCTTCAGCGGGACGGATCGCGGCGAGGCTACAGGATGATGATGCCGATATCCGTTCGGTGATGGCGGAATTGGCCAGGGTCGACGACTTAACGGACGAAGAAATAGCGGTCATCACGGACGCCCGGACCAAGAGGCGCCTGGTGTATGTGGTGGGCGAAATCATCGCGCGCAGAGCCGTCATCGGATGGACCACCGACGGGCACACCGCCATCGACGTGGGACTCTACGCCTTTGGGCCAGGCTCCGAACGACTCCGTGGCGTGGTCGATAATGCCGCGATCGGTCGCTTCATTTTCGATGCCATTGGGATGCAGCCAGAGTTGATTACGCTCGAGTAGAACGGTCCACCCGCGGCCAAAGCGGCGGTCGCACTCGAGCAGGAATCGACCCTATCTGTTATGCGGGTCGCGGATACAACGTTTGTGGTGGTCGACGTCGAGACGACGGGGGGCAGGGCCGCGCACGATCGATTGATCGAGCTAGGTGCCGTCAAGCTTCGGGGTGGACAGGTCATCGATTGCTTCGAGCAGTTGGTCAATCCGGGATGTGCGGTACCCCGGCACATCACCCGGTTGACGGGTATTTCGACGGCGATGCTGCTCGATGGCCCGCCGGTCGAGCGCGTGCTTTCCGATTTCGAGGCCTTTCTGGGGGATGGGGTGTTCGTCGCCCACAACCTGAAATTCGACGCCGGCGTGCTGACGGGTGAGAGCGAGAGGTGCGGTCGGCCCGGCTTTCCGGGTCACAAACTATGCACTCTGCGCCTGGCTCGCCGGCTGCTTCGCGGGCTTCGGTCCAAATCGCTGGCCTCCCTGTGCGATTTCTACGGCATCCGAAATCGACGCCATCATCGCGCACTCCCAGATGCGGAGGTCACTGCACAGATCCTGATAAGGCTGCTCGATCACTTGGATCTCGAGTTCGGCATCGACGACCTGCCGGGCGTACTCTCCTTCCAGCACAAGCCGTACCGCGCATTGCACGCGGACAAACCCCACCTGAACCGCATCCGCGATGAGGTGCTCGACAGCCTTCCGGACGGGCCGGGTGTCTACTTCATGAAGGATGGGCGGGGAAAGGTGCTCTACGTCGGGAAGGCCCAACGGCTAGTGGCGAGAGTGCGGAGCTACTTCACAGCGGTCGAGGGACACGAACCCCACGTTCGGCGGCTCGTCGACTCGGTACGGCAGATCACATGGGAAGAGACACCCTCCGAGCTGGATGCTCTCGTTCTGGAGTCCCGAAAGATCAAGGAGCTTCAACCCCCCTACAACCGTGCCGCGCGACGCTACCAAAACCGGCCATTTCTGCGGATCGAAACGGGTCGGGAATTTCCAGTCTTATCGTGGAGCGCCTTCCTTCACGACGACGGCGCCGAGTACTACGGACCGCTCTCGAGTCGAAACGAGGCCGAGTTCCTCGTCGATCTCATCAATCGATTCTTTCGATTGCGTGAGTGCGACGACGACCTCTTCAGACTTGGCCGTGGGTGTGTGTACGGCTCCATCGGCCGGTGTCTTGCTCCCTGTCTGCATGAGGATGCATCGGATTATCTGAAGGAACTCGATCTAGTGCGTACTTTCCTCAGCGGCGTCGACATCGGGATAGCCGAGCAGATCGAGGCGGCGATGCGGCGGGCATCTGAGGAGCTCGACTTCGAACAAGCGGCCACCTATCGCGACTGGCTCCGCCGGCTAGAGCACATCATGGCGAAGCGAGGCGCCATCGCGACGCGGGTGCTCGACCACAATGCCGTGATCCTTCATCGTGGGGATGGACGCAGCCCGACCCTCTCGCTGGTGGTAAAAGGACGACACGTAGCCACCGTTGTAATCGACAATGCCACGGAGAGCCACCTCGACGAGCTGGAAGTCGTTCTCGAGCGGCACCTCGATAGCGGTTCGATTCCGCAGGTGTATCGAGAGCGCGAGATCGATGAGATGTATCTCCTCGCTCACTGGCTCTATGTGCGCCGATCCGAGGTGAAGCAGATCCCGTGGAATCCCGACATGCCACCTGCGGAAATCCGCCGCCTGGTGGCCGAGGCGTTGGAGCGGGAATTCTCCGCCGCCGACCTGGTCGCTGAACCCGACATCGGAACGTAGGAGTCGGGCCCGTGTTGACAGGGCCGAATCCGGATCAGACCACCCCCCTTTATGGCGGAAGTCGACTATTACGCGGCGTGCATGGTGACCGGCCATGACGACGGCGAGGACAGGCTTGAGCAGCACCCCGTCCGCGTCTGCGTTATCGATCTCGGCACAAACTCCTTTCACACGGTGATCGTCGATGTCTTCCCGAATGGAAGCTTCGAGGTCATTGACAAGATCAAGGAGATGGTTCGCCTGGGCGAGCGAGGCTTCTCCGGAGAACGCCTGACGCCAAGCGCGATCAAGCGATCGCTTCGGGCGCTTAAACGCGTCAAGATGCTCGCGGAAGGATGGGGGGCAACGGAGTACCTGGCTTTCGCAACGAGCGCGATCCGCGAGGCGTCGAACGGAGGAGAGTTGATCGAGCGCATCCGTCGGGAGCTCGGCATCCACGTGCGTCCGATCGATGGTGTCTTCGAGGCCAAACTCATCTATCAGGGCATCCGCCGGGCTCTCGATATGACACGTCCCACCCTGATGGTCGACATAGGCGGGGGGTCCACGGAATTCATCATCGGAACGAGCCGCGAGATCTACTTCGCGACCAGTCTGAAATTGGGGGCGGCGCGCGTGTCGCGTCAATTCATTTCGACCGATCCGGTCGACAGCCAGGAGTTTCGCGCGATGCGCGAGCACTTTCGCACGGCCATGGAGCCGATCCTTCAGGCGGCAAGGGAGCATGGCGTGACGGAGATCGTCGGCTCCTCCGGAACCTTCGAGAACATCGCGCAGGTCTGCGCCAATCGGTACGGCGACCCGAACCGATCCATCTTCCTGCAATCCTTTGCGCAGGAGGATTTGCGCGCCGTCACGAAGTTGATCATGACCTCGACGCGAGACGAGCGTCGCGCTATGGAGGGCATCGACGAAAAGCGCGTGGACCAGATCGTAGCGGGTGCGACACTCATCGATGTGCTGACCAAGGACCTCGATGCCCGTCGGGTGAGGGTCTCGCCGAACGCGCTGCGCGAGGGGATGGTCGTCTACTTCATCCATGAGAATTACGAGCGCCTGGAGCGGGTCTCGCCGTATGCCGACGTGCGCCGAAGGAGCGTTTATGAGGTAGGCCATCGATTCGGGTGGGACTTGAAGCACGCGCAGCATGTGACGGCGATGGCGCTTTTGCTCTTCGACGTGTGCCGACCTCTGCACGGTCTGGGTCGAGAGGAACGAGAGCTCCTCGAGTATGCGTCGCTCCTTCATGATGTCGGCTACTACATCAGCCGGTCCAGCCATCACAAACACTCGCTTTATCTCATCAAGCAGGCCGATTGGACGGGATTCCAGCCCGAGGAGATCGACGTCATGGCCCATGTGGCGCGATACCATCGTCGGAGCATGCCGAAGGACCGCCATATGGCCTATCGCAGGCTGGCGCCGGCGCAGCAGAAGCTTGTCAACGAGCTGGGTGCCTTCCTGCGGCTGGCCAACGGGCTTGATAGGAGCCATTTTCAGAATGTGCAGCACGTTCGATCCGAGCTCAGCGACGACAAGCTTACTCTCTTCATTCGAACCAAGGCCGATCCGCAGCTCGACATTTGGGGCGGCCGCCGGGCTTCCGACTTGTTCGAACGCACCTACGGGCGGCGAGTGCGCATTATCGCGGAGCCGGAGCCGACACCCGTGATCGATGTGCCGGCCGGTGTTGATGCGCAAGAGTTGATCGGATGAGACCTTGTGGTTTTCGACCCCGAGCCGCGGGTCGTATTCAAGTGCGGCTCGTGCGTCGAACGTCGAAGAGGGCCGTATTCACGTGGGCTTTACCGGTCGTTACCTTGCCCCATCGTACCGATTTGTCTACCTTTTTCAGCCCGTGAATCCCAGTAGCCCATTTCCGCGACGGGGTTCGTGCGTTCCCTCGAAACGCGCGAAGGTATCCTGAAACGAAGACCGGCGGGATCCAGCAGACTGGACGTGGCTCACCTGTAGCAAACGCCCAATATGTTCGCTCAGATACTATTCTTCTTCCTAGCGGCTGTAGCTGTTGCAGCGGGTATCGGCCTCATCGTCTCCCGCAATCCGGTCACCAGCGCGCTCTGGCTCATCCTGAACCTCTTCAGCATTTCGGTCCTCTATCTCACCACGAATGCCGAGTTCATAGCCGTCATCCAGGTCATCGTTTATGCCGGAGCGATCATGGTGCTCTTCCTCTTCGTGATCATGCTCCTGAATCTCGGAGAACTGCCGCAGGTGGGCGGGATCAACTGGAAACTCGTCGCTGCCTTTGTTCTGGGGATGGCGGTTCTGGCGCAGCTCGTATTCGCCGTCGCCAGCGGGCTTGAAATGCTGCCGGAGCCCGCATCGCTCGAGGTAACGGCGGAATCCGGATCGGCCGAAGCCATCGGCCGTGAGCTGTTCACGAGGTACGCGCTTCCGCTCGAGGTGATCGGCGTTCTGCTGCTCGTGGCAACCATCGGGGCGGTAATGTTGGCCAAGAGGCGGTTCGTATAATGGACATCACACTGGTCTGGTACCTGTCGCTCAGCGCGGTCCTCTTTGTGATCGGGGTGCTTGGCGTATTGTTGCGCCGCAACGCGATCGTCGTCCTGATGTCCATCGAGCTGATGCTGAACGCGGTAAATTTGACGCTCGTCGCTTTCAGCCAGTCAATGGGGGATGTCGCTGGACAAGTCCTCGTCTTTTTCGTCATGTCCGTGGCGGCGGCGGAAGCGGCCGTGGGGCTGGCCATCGTCATCGCGTTGTTCAGGAAGAAGCTGACGGTGGACATCACGGAATTCAACCTCTTCAAGCATTAATCTGATGCTGACCAAGCGGCACCACGTTGCCGTTCGATGGATCCAGGTATGGATGTAAATCTCCTCGTACGTCTGATCATTTTGCTGCCCCTCGTCGGGGCTGTTTTGTGTGGACTGGGAGGCCTTTTCATTCCCCAACTGAGGGGGAGGGAAACGCTGATCGGGTCGGTGGCCACGCTCATGGTGGCTATTCCCTTTGCGATCACCGTCTATCTATTCAGCACCTACGGCGGCGCGCCGCTCGTCACCACGGTGTATACGTGGATGACCGCGGGCGACCTCGAGCTGTCGTTCGCCTACCGAATCGATCAGCTGTCCCTGCTGATGACGCTGATCGTCACCGGTGTGGGCGGCGTCATCCACGTGTACTCGACCGGGTACATGCACAGGGATCCAGGCTATTGGCGCTTCTTCGCGTACCTGAACCTGTTCATCTTCGCGATGCTCAACCTCGTGCTGGCGAACAACCTCGTCGTGATGTTCCTCGGCTGGGAGGGCGTCGGACTGTGTTCGTACCTGCTGATCGGGTACTGGTATGAGGACTTGAAAAACAGCGAGGCGGCCAACAAAGCGTTCATCATGAACAGGGTAGGGGACTTCGCCTTTCTGATGGCGATGTTCATCCTCTACAAGCAGGTCGGATCCCTCGAGTTCGGTGCGCTGCTGGATGCCGTCGATACCATGCCGCAGGCCACACTGAACTGGGCCGTGCTTCTGCTCTTCATCGGCGCTACCGGCAAGAGTGCACAAATCCCACTCTTCACCTGGCTGCCCGACGCGATGGCGGGCCCTACGCCCGTGTCGGCTCTCATTCATGCCGCTACCATGGTTACGAGCGGACTGTATTTGCTCGCTCGTCTCTCCGCGATGGTGCTCAGTGCACCCGCGATCATGGTCGTAATTGCGATCATCGGCGCGTTCACCGCGATCATGGCAGCAACGATCGCCATCACCCAGAACGACATCAAGAAGGTGCTGGCCTACTCGACGGTGTCGCAGCTGGGCTTCATGTTCATGGCCGCCGGTGTGGGTGCCTTCTTCGTCTCCATCTTTCATGTCCTCACGCACGCCTTTTTCAAGGGCTGCCTCTTTCTGGGATCGGGCAGTGTCATTCATGCCATGCACGGGGTGGAGCACGATTTGGAGCACGAGGGTATTCTGAAGGGGGATGCGGAGCGCTTCGACCCGCAGGACATGCGTACGATGGGCGGACTCAAGAAGTACATGCCCAGTACCAGCATGACGTATTTCATCGCGACCCTGGCTATCGCCGGCGTGCCGCCGCTGGCGGGCTTCTTCTCAAAGGATGAGATCCTCTTCTACGCCTTCCAGTACGGATACGACGGGCACGCCTATGCCTATCTCGTCTGGGTGATCGGCCTGGTCACGGCATTTCTCACGGCCTTCTATATGATGCGGTCTTACATGCTCACTTTCCTCGGGAAGGAGCGCTGGCCGGCTGCCGATCGCATCCATCCGCACGAATCACCGACGTCCATGACCCTCCCGCTCTGGATTCTGGCCGCACTTTCGGCCGTGGGCGGCTTCCTCGGAATTCCAGCGATCATTGGCCATGGGGAATACAACTGGATACACCACTGGCTCGGCCAGCCATATGGCGGGCCGGTTGCGGAGCCCGTGGCCCTGGAGCATGGATCGGGCTTCGTCTTGATCGAGGTCGTGCTCATCGTCGCAGGGGCCCTGATCGCGGTCGGAGGTGTCCTGTTCGCGATGTCGGTGTACCGCCGGCACGGGCTCGGTTACGACGCACTCCTCCGGCAGCGTTTCCGTGGAATGTATCGAGTCTGGGAGGGCAAGTACTACTGGGATGACCTCTACGACAGGGGCGTCGTGCAGCCGGTGCTTCGCCTGGCAGATGGCTTCGCGTCGTTCGATAGAGGGGTGATCGATGGGGCGGTGAACGGCCTGGCACGTCTGACCGGAAAGGCCAGTGGCGTTTTGAGGTACCTCCAGTCAGGAATCGTGCACGATTATGCCGCAGCCATCGTGGTCGGTGTAGTACTCGTCGTCGCCTTATTGTTGTTCGTGTAAGTCGCCGTCGAGGCCAAGAGCGGATTGCTACAAAGATTTTTGATCTGATACATGTCGATTCCTTACCTCACATCCATCGTCATCTTTTTGCCCCTATTGGGAGCTCTAGTGACGATGATGGTCCGTGGGGCGAACCTCGTGCGGTGGACGGCACTCGTGACGACCCTTGTCACCTTCGTGCTCTCGCTCGGCCTGTTCGTCGGGTTTGACCCGACGGTGAGTACGGCAAGTTCACCGCAGCTCGCGGACATGAGCTCGTCGTGGTTTCCGGATTTCCTCGACATCAAGTATTTCGTCGGCGTGGATGGTTTGAGCCTGCTGCTCATCCTGTTGACGACGCTCCTCGGGCCGATCGTAGTGCTCTCGTCATGGAATTACATTGCGGCACAGCGAAAGGGATACTACACCCTCCTGCTCGTGCTTCAGACGGGTGTGACGGGGGTCTTCGCGGCGTTCGATGTTTTTCTCTTCTACATTTTTTTCGAGCTCACCCTCATTCCGATGTACTTCATCATCGGTATCTGGGGAGGTGAGCGGAGGGTCTACGCGGCGGTCAAGTTCGTGCTCTTTACGCTGGTCGGCTCACTACTTTTGCTCGTGGGCATCCTGTATCTCGGATATGTTGCCGGTGATGCGGTCAACGGCGGTGTTTTCACGACGGATTGGTACAAGCTGCTCGCGTACAACACGCCGTTGGGGATGCAGTCCTGGTTGTTCATCCTCTTCGCGCTGGCCTTCGCGATCAAGGTGCCGATCTTCCCGCTCCACACGTGGCTACCTGACGCGCACGTAGAGGCACCGACCGGCGGATCGGTCATCCTGGCCGGCGTGCTCCTGAAGATGGGCACCTACGGTCTGGTTCGGTTCTGCCTGCCTTTCTTCCCGAACGCGGCACAGGAGTATGCGCTCTTTTTCGCCATTCTCGCGGTGATCGGTATCGTCTACGGCGCCCTAGTTTCTCGCGTGCAGCCGGATGCGAAGAAGCTCGTTGCGTACTCGTCGGTGAGCCACCTCGGCTTTGTCGTTCTGGGCATTTTCGCGTTTACGGCGGAGGCCATGCAGGGCGCAGTGATCCAGATGGTGAATCACGGCTTGTCGACGGGTGCTCTCTTCCTCATCGTGGGAATGCTTTACGAGCGGCGGCACAGCCGCCTGATGGCCGATTTTGGCGGTATCGCGAAGACGGTGCCGGTGCTCACGTTCTTCATGGTCTTTTCTGTACTCGCATCGGCGGGTTTGCCGGGTCTGAACGGGTTCGTGGGCGAGTTTCTGATTCTGCTGGGCTCGTTCAAGAGCGATCTCGTCGGTTCTCCGGTTCTGATTGCGCTGGCGACGAGCGGCGTGATCCTGGCAGCGGTCTATCTGCTGTGGATGGTATACCGGCTGTTCTACGGCCGCCTTACCGATGAGGGGAATCGCACGATGGCTGACATGAGTTTGCGAGAGATCGCGCTGATGGCCCCGCTTGCCGTCCTGATGTTCGTGCTGGGTTTCGCTCCGAATCCATTCCTGGAGCGCACGGAGCCGGCCACGCAATTTCTGCTGGACTCGATCGAGCAGAAACGGTTGACCGTGTTGGCACAAGAAACCCCTCGAAACGTCGCCTCGGCAGCCTCTCCCGCCGAACTACAACTCGATGCCGAGCAGCTTTCGCCGTCTACGTCGTCATCCGATAGCCAACCTGCTCCATAGATCCGCGGTGCCCAGATACGCTTTTCGTCTCTCCATTCCGATTTCGCTCTTCCTAGGTCTGTTCTTGATGGTGGCCTGTCCTGGGACGGCCACGGCACAGGAGGTCCAGGAAGAGCAGGTCGATACCTCGACGGTGCCGCCGCCCTCGATGGAGGGGATCGATGACGCACTTTCGGCCGAGGAGCATCACGAAGACGATCACGGCCCTGCCCCGCCCGTGTGGCTCGTCCTACCCTTCGTCGCCATTCTTTTGATGATCGCGACTGGGCCTCTTTTCTATCCGCACCACTGGCACCATCACTATCCCAAGTATGCGATAGGCCTCGGGGCAATCGTAGCGCTCTATTACATCTTCGTGATGGATTCCCCCATCCCGATGGTGCACGCCATACAGGAGTATCTGTCGTTCATTGCACTCGTGGCGTCTCTCTTCATCGCGGCCAGCGGCATCTTTTTGAGTTTGAATGCACGCGGAACGCCACTTACGAACTCCGTCCTCCTTTTCGTAGGGTCCGTAGTAGCGAACTTCATCGCCACGACGGGGGCTGCGATGCTGTTCATCAGGCCCTACATGAGGCTCAATCAGGGGAGGCTAAAGCCTTACCACATCGTCTTCTTCATCTTTCTTGTGGCGAACGTCGGGGGGGCGCTCACGCCGATCGGCGACCCACCCCTGTTCCTCGGCTTTCTCCGCGGTGTGCCCTTCTTCTGGACGCTGGCGCACGTGTGGTATATCTGGCTCCCCACGGTGCTCCTCCTGCTGCTGATCTTCTACGTCATCGATTCGCGGAACAAGGCCGTCAGCCCGGATCCGGATCCAGGTGCGCAGACCATCGGCTTTGTCGGCAAGAAGAATTTTTTATGGGTCCTCGTCGTCATCCTTTCTGTGTTCATCGATCCGCAGGTGTTCGACTGGGTACCCACGATTAGCATCGCCGGCGTCCACATGCCGTTCGGCATTCGCGAAATCATCATGTTCACGGTATGCGTGCTGGCCTACAAGTTTGCGAACCGGACGGCCCTCGAGAAGAACGAGTTCACCTTCGAGCCCATCCGCGAAGTGGGCTGGCTGTTCCTGGGGATCTTCGCGACGATGCAGCCCGCGCTACAGCTGATTAGCGTGTTTGCGAGCGAGCACTCCGAATCGCTCACCGTGGGCATGTTCTACTGGGCGACGGGGGCGCTTTCAGGAATCCTCGACAATGCGCCCACCTATCTGAACTTCCTGGCGGCCGCCATGGGCAAGTTCAACCTCGATGTGAACGTCGCTGCACAGGTGGTCGACTTTGCGTTGCCGGAAGCGGCGCACCCGGATTCGTGGCGCTTCCTGCAGGCCATATCCGTCGCGGCGGTATTCTTTGGCGCCATGACTTACATCGGAAACGCCCCGAACTTCATGGTCAAGGCCATTGCAGAAAGTAGCGGCGTCGACGCTCCGACTTTCGTTGCATACATCGTAAAGTATTCGCTGCCCATTCTGATTCCCGTTTACCTGGCCATTTGGATCGTATTCTACAGCGGATGGGTCATACCCCTATAGATCAAAAACATCCAACCAAGATGCGATCGCCGCTATCGAACCAGGAAATAGAAGAAGCGCTGCGCGACCTCGATGGCTGGCAGTTCGAAGAGGACCAGCTTACCAGGAGCCTTGAGTTTGATGATTTCAGGTCCGCGCTGGCATTCATCGTCAGGCTGGCCTTCGAAGCCGAAGAACTGAATCACCATCCGATGCTCACGAACGTCTACAATAAAGTCGACATTGCCCTGAATACACATGATGCCGGAGGCAAGGTCACGGAGATGGACCTGAAGCTTGCGCGTAGGATCGAGGAATTGATGTCGCCATGGAGATAGAGCTCAATCAAGCCTACGCCACCTTCGGTCGCGATCTCGGCGCCACGCTCTCCCTCGTGCTCGTCACGCTGGCGGGTATCGTGGCCATCGTGTGGGATTCGTTTCGAAACAATGCGCGCGAGATCCCGTGGATCACGGCGGCCGTATTTCTGGCAGGCATCGTCATCGAGCTGTTTCGCCTCGATGGGGACGGCGGTGTCGCCTTCCACGGAATGCTACGGACGGGTGGGTATGCCGCCTTCGTCAACATCATCATTCTGGCGGGAGGTTTGCTGACGGTGGTGCTGTCCGAGCCGTATCTGCAAAGGCTCCGCCACGCGCACGGCGAAGTCTACGCGCTTCTCTTGTTCGCGACGGCAGGGATGATCACGCTGGCCACCGCCAACAGCCTCGTGACCATCTTCGTAGGTCTCGAGACGATGTCGATCGCCCTGTACGTCATCACGGGCCTGATTAGGGACGATGTCGGGGCTACGGAGAGCGCGCTCAAGTACTTTCTGCTCGGGTCGTTCTCGACCGGCTTCTTTCTTTATGGTATTGCGCTGCTCTATGGATCCACGGGCACGATGTATCTCCCCGAGATGGCGGCCGGCCTCGAGGCGTCGGGCAATTATGTTCTCTTCTGGGCTGGAGTAGGCCTTCTTCTGATCGGGTTTCTGTTCAAGGTCAGCGCCGTGCCCTTCCACATGTGGACGCCGGACGTGTATCAGGGTGCGCCAACGACGCTGACCGGGTATATGTCGACGACCTCCAAGGCCGCTGCGTTCGCCGCTCTGATTCTCGTGCTGTTTTTTGCCGTTCCGGAAGAGCGGTGGAGTCTGGCCCTCGCCGTCGTGGCTGTGATCACGATGGTTCTTGGAAATGTGCTCGCGATCGCGCAGGCGAATGTCAAGAGAATGCTCGCCTACTCCTCCATCGCACATGCAGGCTACATGCTCGTAGGCGTGGCTGCCGGGACCGCGGCAGCATATTCCGGGGCTCTTTATTACCTGCTCGTATACACGCTGATGAACATCGGGGCATTTGGCGTGATGGCATTCCTCGAGTGGGATGGCAAGGCAGGGCGTGAACAAACGCTAGATTCGCTGGCGGGCGTCGGTCTCCGCCGGCCGATCCTCGGCGTGACCATGGGGTTCTTCATGTTCAGCCTCACGGGCTTTCCCCCGCTCGGAGGTTTTCTCGGAAAGTATGCCATTTTTGCGCCGGCCATCGATGCGGGACTGACCTGGCTCGTCATCATTGCCGTTCTTGCCAGCGCCGTCTCGGCCTATTACTATCTCCGAGTGCTCTACGTCTTCTTCATGCGCTCGCCGGAAGATGTACCTGAGGCGGCTGAGCCATCTCGCCAGGCCTTCGCCCTTCCGGCATCGTCAGCAGCCGTCCTGGTGGTATGCGCCGTCGGACTGCTTCTTCTCGGGATTTTTCCGGGCCTACTGGAGGTGACGGCTTCGTTTTTCAGCGGCGATGTTCTGGAAATGGCGGCGAGACCCTTCCCCTGATGCATTCCGGCCATTGGGGCGTACTGATCTTGCTCGAGTAGGCAAGTATCCAATCGATGACTGCCATGCGAGAGGTGATCAAGGAGTTCATTCCTCATGCCCCCCAGATCGGCCTCTTCGTCGAGCCGAACATCCCGCCCGATAAGCTGCGGAACGCGGTCCGCGATTACGCGAATGACGTCGACGAGCGAGAGGTCATTGCACTCTTCGACGCCACGCTGATGGGCAGTGCGAAGGATGGCGCCGTCTTCACGTCGGACCGGCTCGTGTTTCAGAACAACGACCTCGAGGCAGCGCAGGTGGTGCGCTACGAGGACATCGTCGACGTGCAGAGCCGCCGAAAGCTGCTCGGGGGCCGGCGCGTGATACTGAGCATCAACCGCGGGCGCGCGACCTTCGAGCTTCAAATGGATTTCTCCGGCAAGCCTGATGCGACCGAATACGTTACGCGGTTCCTCAAAGAAGCGATGTTGCGGAGCGAAATGACGCGACCGACGATGGACGCCTCTTCTGGGCGCGAAGCCGGGGAGGGGTCACGACAGGGTGGAGAAGAGCACGTCGGCGATGACCCTCCAACGGACGTTCGGGCGGTTCGGGCGGCGCTCGAAGCACTCCACGCGGACGGCCTTCTCTCTCGGCGAGACCTGGAGAAGATGCGTAATATGCTAGGCTCGGGGTGACTGTCTTCGGATGACAGATCGTGAAGCCTCGGTAAAGCCGGGGTCATCCAAAACTTCTACGCATTTCGGCTCGTTGTACGCAGTGGATGTTGCCGCCTCTGTGGCGTACGTGATCACCCGAGCGATTCTGTCACCCAAATCGAAGGAGTATACATGGCACACCAACTTCCTGATCTCCCCTATCCCTACAATGCTCTCGAACCCACGATCGATGAGCAGACGATGCGAATCCACCATTTGAAGCATCATCAGGGCTATGTGAACAAGCTGAACGATGCACTGGAGGGGCATTCTGACTTGCAGCAGAAGTCCATCGAGGACCTTCTGCGGGGTATCGATTCAGTGCCGGCTGACATCCGCACGGCTGTCCGTAACAATGGCGGAGGACATGCCAATCACAGTCTGTTCTGGACGATCATGTCGCCCGACGGCGGCGGTGAACCGCAGGGCGATCTGGCCAATGCCATCAATGATGCATTCGGCTCGTTTTCCGCATTCAAGGAGCAGTTTTCGAATGCCGGAGCAACACGCTTCGGTAGCGGCTGGGCCTGGCTTGTGGTAAGCAATGGCAATCTGAAGGTGTATTCGACGGCCAATCAGGACAGCCCCTACATGGAGGGAGATGTGCCGATCCTCGGGCTGGACGTGTGGGAGCATGCGTACTATCTGAAGTACCAGAATGCTCGGCCCGATTACATCAAGAACTGGTGGAATGTGGTCAATTGGGATCAAGTCGCCAGCTATTTCACCAAGGCGCGCGGTTAGATCTTGGGCGCCCGGCGCCCGGTGCGACGCCGGGCGCTCACCTTTTTGCGATGTGGCGGTGGAGGGTCTGTGAGTTATCGTTCAGCCGTTCTCACCGAAGACTGGAAATGGAATGCCCACAAGATCCGAACCCAGGGTGATTCTCCTGGCAGAAGACGATGCAGATGATCGGATGCTAGTGACGAGGGTTCTGGAGAAGGAATTGATGGTCCGCGATGTCCGTGCGGTCTGGAATGGGGAGGAGTTGATGGACTACCTGAAGCAACGGGGAAAGTTTGCCGATCAGGATAGTGCGCCGCGTCCGGCCCTGATCCTGCTTGACCTCAATATGCCTCGAAAAGATGGAAGGGAGGCGCTGCAGGAGATCAAAGCGGATCCCGATCTCAGGCAGATCCCCGTGGTGGTCCTGACGACATCTAATTCGGATGTGGATGTGATGCAGAGTTATGACGCCGGTGTAAATGCCTACATCACCAAGCCGGCTCGGTTTGCGGATATGGTCGATGCCTTTCGTCTGCTCTATAAGTTCTGGTTCGAGGTCGTAAAACTACCCGGCTGATGACGTCCCACACCTCCACCGCGTGACGTCGAGCCGTACGATGGACAATTCGCTTGAAGTGTAGATCCTATGCGTGCACTTTTGGTAGTCGACATCCAGAACGATTTCTGCCCGGGCGGAAGTCTGGCGGTGCCGGAGGGAGATCAGATCGTGCCGATCGTGAACCGGTTAACGGGCGAGTTCGAGCATGTGATCTTCACGCAGGACTGGCATCCGGCCGGGCATCTGTCGTTCGCCTCATCGTATGAAGGAAAGGAGCCGTATGATCGCATCCAACTGGACTACGGCGAGCAAATCCTGTGGCCGGATCACTGCGTCCAGGGAACGCCCGGCGCAGAATTCCGTCCTGACCTGGACACGACGCGTGGCGAGCTCATCATCCGAAAAGGATTCCGGAGGGAGATCGACTCCTATTCGACGTTCTTCGAGAACGACCGGAAAACGCCCACGGGGCTTGCCGGCTATCTGCGGGAGCGCGGCATTCGCACGCTGTACCTGGCAGGGCTAGCGCTGGATTTCTGCGTGCATTGGTCTGCGGTTGATGGGCGCCGTGAAGGGTTCGACATCGTCGTGATCGAAGACGCGTGCCGGGCCATCGACGCGCAGGGCTCGCTCGATCAGGCGCTCAAACGCATGCGAGAGGTCGAGACGGAGTTCACGACATCCGACGCGGTGCTCGCCGCAATCGAGCACTAAAGCGGAGGTTGCCGACTCGTTCGGGCGAGGGGTGGGCCACCCCGGGCAGATGATCAGCGCTTTGTGTTCGCTTCGGGCGCCCATCAGGAAAACGGCCGATCCTCTTCGGCGTGGGCTCGCAATAGACCGGAAGGGGTGAACTGCGGTCCGCGCGTATCGCGCAGCTCCTCGAGCTTTCGCAGGATGGTCTTCGGACCGCGCTTGTCGATATAGCGGAACGGCCCGCCGAGGTATGGCGGGAATCCCAGCCCGAAAACGGCGCCGACGTCGCCGTCCTGCGCCGACTGAAGGACCCCTTCGTCGAGGCAATAGACGGCCTCGTTGACGAACGCGAGCACGAGGCGCTGCAGGATCAGGTCGTTCGAGATATCCACGCGCCGGTCTGCGTCGAAGTATGAATAGGCGTCGGCGGCCACCTCTTTCTTTTTCTCGCCCTCATAGCGATAGAAGCCGCGCCCCGTCTTGCGACCTCGCAAACCGGCGGATTCCATTCGTGCGGCCTTGGAGTTGGGGCGGATCCCTCGTGCGGAGAAGAACCGGCTCAGCACTGAAGTGATCTTCGCGGCCACGTCGATCCCGACGAGATCGAACAGTTCGTACGGGCCCATCGGAAAGCCGAAATCGCGCATCAAACGATCAACACGCTCGATGTCGGCACCATCATCGAGCAGGTTCAGTGCCTCGTTCATGTACACGGCCAGCACACGTGTCGTATAGAACCCGGGCCCATCATTGACGATGATGACGGTCTTTCCCTGAGCGAGGCCCACGTCGACGGCGGTGGCGAGGACCCATCGCGGCGTTCTCTCAGTCCGGATGATCTCGAGCAGGGGCACCTGGGGGACCGGCGAGAAATAGTGCATGCCGATCACCAGCTCGGGACGTGAGGAGGCCTCGGCCAGGTCCGAGATAGGTATCGATGAGGTGTTGGATGCAAAGATGCAGGAGATTGCGGCATGGGCCTCGATGTCACGAACGAGCTGCTTCTTGAGCTCGACGTTTTCGGGTGCCGCTTCGATGACGAGATGGATTCGTCCGAAGGCGTCGTACGAATCTACGGCAGAGACACGCTCGACGATGGCATCGCGCTCGAACTCGCTGATGGCGCCCTTGCGAAGTCGGCGTGTGGCCGCCTTATAAGTACTGCGTCGCGCCTGGGCGGCAAGCTCAAGGGTCTGATCTTTGACAATGGCATTGAGGCCGTTCATCGCGCTCACCTCCGCGATACCCTGACCCATCAGGCCGGCTCCGAGTACTCCGATACGGCGAATCTTGCGGGCTCCGCCCTCGAACGGATTCTTCTCGGCCTCGTTTTTCGCGAAGAAGAGTCGAACGAGCTCCCGCGATTCATCCGACATGGCGAGGTCGCCAAAGGCCTTTTCCTCGGCCCGGAAGCCGGCATCGATGCCGTGCTCGATGCCCTCGCGAACGCAATCGATGATTCTCGGAGGCGCTGGATACCTGCCATGCGTCGTCCGGTTGACGCGGTCCAACGCCTTCGAATAGATCACGCGTCGGGTTAGGGGATTTCCCTCGAGGACTCGCTCCGTCAGAGAGGAAGCAGGCCGTTCAGGCGCGCCTTTTCGGATGAGGTCACGTGCGGCCTGTTTCGCGGCCAAGAGCAACCCCGGTCGATGAATCAGAGCATCGATAAGCCCCAGCCTCTTTGCCGGCCGCGGGAAGGCATTCTTTCCGGTGAGCAAATAGGGGAGCGCATCCTGGATGCCGATGAGCCGCGGCAGAAGCTGCGTTCCACCGCCCCCGGGAACGAGGCCGAGTTGCACTTCGGGGAGGGCGAATCGCGTGGCGGGGTGGTCCGTGGCGATGCGCATGTCGCACGCGAGCGCCAGTTCCATTCCGCCTCCGACGGCCGGTCCGTGTATGGCGGCGACCATCGGTTTGCCGAGGCGCTGAACACTGCGAATCAGTTCGTGTCCCATGCGGCTCAATGCCTCGGCCTCTTCGCGGCTCGTCATCGCCTGCAGCTCGCGCACATCCGCGCCCACGACGAAGCTGTCCGGCTTCGCGCTGATGATGACGATGCCCTGCACCGTAGGGTCCATGGCCGCGTTCTCGAGCGCGGCGGCGACCTCCTCGAGGGCTGACGAGGACAGCTTGTTGTGTCGCTCTCCCGGTTCATCGAGCCACCAGATGGCGAGCTCCTCGTCTCGTTCGATTCGGATGAAGCGATCGACCATGCGTCAGCGCTCGATCTCGATCAACATGGCATGGCCGAGGCCGCCTGCGGCACACGCGGAAACCAGAGCGTATCGGCCACCTTCTCGCTGCAGCCGCCGGACGGCCGTAGTCACGAGGCGTGCGCCTGTGGCACCGAACGGATGGCCGAGCGAAAGCGAGCCGCCGTGCACGTTCAGGCGATCCATCGGAATCTCGCCGATAGGCGAGCTGCGACCGAGCCGCGAGCGCGCGAACTCGGGAGATGCCAGTGCGCGCAGTACGGCAAGGACTTGCCCGGCGAAGGCCTCATGCAGCTCAAATACGTCGATATCGGATAGAGCGAGCCCGGCCCGATCGAGCACTTTCGGGATGGCGTAGGCCGGCCCCAACAGGAGCTCCTCGCCTGGATCCTGCGCGACGAAGGTGTATTCGCGCAGTCGAGCCTGCGCTTTGAAGCCATACTTCTCTACCGCGGGCCGGCTCATCAACAGCACGGCGGACGCCCCATCCGTCAGATACGAGGAATTTCCAGCCGTGACCGTTCCATAGGGCTTCACGAAAACGGGAGGCAACCGACCAAGCTTATCCATGTTGGTGTCTGGCCGTATGCCGTTGTCGTGGCGAATGGGCTCGAACTGCGGCGGAACGGATACCGGCGAGACCTCGTCATCGAACACGCCGCGTTCCCAGGCATGGGCCGCCCGATGATGCGATCGCATGGCATACTCGTCTTGTTCGCGCCTCGAGACACCGAACATCGCGGCGAGCTTGTCGCCTCCCTGGCCCATCGTTTCCCCGGTAGAGTACTCGGCGATGGAAGGAATTTCGGGTAGGAAGTCTGACGGGCTGAGGCCTTTCACGAATTCGAAGTAGTCCGTGGGCGACTTGTACTTGCGAGCCTCGATCAGCTTGGCGCGCAGCGGCTTTCGAAGGCGAATCGGCAGGTCCGAGAGGGTTTCTGCGCCCCCGGCGATGATGACATCGGCCTGATGCGTGCGGATGAGGTCGGATGCGATCGCGATAGCCTGATTGCTCGAGATGCAGGCCATGGTGACGGTGAAGGCCGGGACGCGATCCGGAATTCCGGCCGCGAGTGCGGATTCACGCGCCACGTTGGCCGTATTTACATCCTGCACCACGCAGCCCATGATTACCCGTTCGATGACGGCGGGATCGATCCCGGTCCGATCGAGGAGTGCCCTGAGCGCCATCCGACCCAGATCGTAGGCAGTGAGCCGGGCATATCCGGTGCCTGAACGCAGGAACGGAATTCGGCAGCCATCCACGAAGACGACATCCCGCAATGTGCTACCGTTCTCCGTCATCAGAAAATTCCACGAACGATTGCCCGAGTGGCGTTGTTATGTACAGCAAAGACCTCGCGGTCTGCAACCGCCCGGGCGTAACATTTCGACCAAGCGCGTTGAGCTACAGCATCAAGGAAATATACTACACAATCCAGGGGGAGGGCGCTCAAACCGGGAGACCGGCCGTGTTCCTGCGATTTGCCGGGTGCAACCTCTGGACGGGGCGCGAAGTGGATCGTGCTTCCGCCGTCTGCACGTTTTGTGACACGGATTTCGTGGGCACGGACGGACCGGGCGGAGGCAAGTTTTCCAAGCCCAAAGATCTGGCGGACGCCGTGGCGGCGCACTGGCCGACGACGAGCCCGGATCGGCGTTTCGTCGTATGCACCGGTGGCGAGCCGCTACTGCAGCTCGACGAGCTATTGATCGATGCGTTGCATGCGCGGGGATTCGAGGTTGCCGTCGAAACAAACGGCACGCTCCCCGCGCCCAGGGGTCTCGACTGGATTTGCGTGAGTCCGAAGGCGGGGGCTCAGCTCGTCCAGACCACCGGCAATGAACTGAAGCTGGTCTACCCACAAGTGGGAGCCATGCCCGAGAACTTCACGCATCTTGCGTTCGAACACTATTTCCTCCAGCCGATGGATGGCCCCGACGTGGCGGGGAATACACGTGCGGCAGTGGAGTACTGCCTGGAGCATCCGACATGGAGGTTATCGCTGCAAACACACAAGCTGCTGGGCATACCATGACAGCCCCGTTCGGCACGCCGGCCGGATGAGCGACAGAAGAAGGGCACTACGGGATGGGCGCACAAAAGAATAGCCCCGCAACCGTGCGAGCGATCGCGGGGCCCATCACGCGCGAAATCGGGCGGCAATTTCGCACGCGAAATCACACGAGGTGATAGTTTGAGTATCGACAGAGAGGCCCCAGCCTTAAGAGGCGACAGTAAAATCGAACTAGAGCTTACCCTCGAGTAAGCCGCAGGCGCCCTTCTATCACCCTTCTTCTCGCTCGAGGATGAGCACACCAAGCGGGGGAAGGGTCACGACGATCGAGTGGTGGCGGCCGTGATACGGCACCGGATGACTCTCGACACTCCCGTAGTTGCCCATTCCACCCCCGCCGTACTCTTCTCCATCGCTGTTTAGGATCTCCTTCCAGAGACCGTCTTGCGGAACGCCTATCCGGTAGTTTGAGCGAGGAACGGGCGTGAAGTTGAAGGCGAAGACGAGCTCGCGGCCTTCCGACCGACGGATGTAGCTGACGATGCTATTCTCTCGGTCGCCGAAATCGATCCACTCGAACCCTCCCGGCTCATCGTTCCAGAGTGCAGGGTGGCCCCGATACAGGTGGTAAAGATCGGTCACCCAGTTAAGGACACCGGCGTGCAGCGGTTCATCGAGCAGGTGCCAGTCGATGGAGTGGTCGTGCGTCCATTCCGCCTCCTGGCCGAACTCACATCCCATGAAAAGGAGCTTCTTTCCAGGGTGGCCAATTTGATGCGCATACAACAATCGCAGGTTCGCAGCTTTCTGCCATGGGTCGCCCGGCATTTTGCCCCATAGGGAGCCCTTTCCGTGCACGACCTCGTCATGTGAGAGCGGCAGCACGTAGTGCTCGGCGTAGGCGTAGACGAGCGGGAAGGTGAGGTTGTCGTGATGGTACTTCCGATGCACGGGATCATGCTGCATGTACTCCAGCGTGTCGTGCATCCATCCCATGTTCCACTTGTAAAGGAAGCCGAGGCCGCCGTTGTAGGTGGGCTGCGACACGCCGGGCCACGCGGTCGACTCCTCGGCGATCATGAGCACATCGGGCACCTCCGTGTAGACGACCTCATTGACCTTCTTGAGGAAGTCGATGGCCTCCAGATTTTCGCGCCCCCCGAACAGGTTCGGTGACCACGTCGCGCCGCGAGAGTAATCCCGATACAGCATCGAGGCCACGGCGTCGAAGCGAAGGCCGTCGATGTGGTACTTCTTAAGCCAGAAGAGCGCGTTGGACACGAGAAAGCTCTTCACGCCCGGCTTGTTGTAGTCGAAAACGTATGTGCCCCAGTCCGGGTGATAGCGCATCTGGGGATCATCGTATTCGAAAAGCGTGCTGCCGTCGAAGAAAACGAGTCCCTGTGGATCTGTTGCGAAGTGTGCGGGCACCCAATCCAACAGCACGCCGATCCCGCGCTGATGGAGATAGTCGATCAGGTACATGAAATCCTGCGGTGTCCCGAATCGGCTCGTGGGTGCGTAGTAACCCACGACCTGGTATCCCCAGGAGCCGTAGTAGGGATGCTCCATCACCGGGAGGAACTCGACGTGTGTGAAACCGAGCTTCTCGACGTGATCCGCGAGCGGCTTCGCGATCTCGCGGTAGCTCATCGAATAGGCGCCCCGCTTGCGCCATGACCCGAGATGCACTTCGTAGATGGAGACGGGTCGGTGCAACGTTTCGGGGCCTTCGCGGCTGGCCATCCAATCGCCGTCATCCCACTCGTAGGTGAGATCGGTGATGATGGAGGCGAGGCCCACACTGGCGCTTCCCTCCATGCTGGGTCCCTCCATCGCGAACGCATACGGGTCCGTCTTGTCGACCGTGTACATCCCCCGCTGGATGCGGTACTTGTACTTGTGCCCCACACGCGCCCCCTTTGCAAAGCCTTCCCAGATGCCGGCAGGAGTGCGTTCCAAAATGCAAGCGTCCGGATTCCAGTCATTGAACTCACCGAGTACTGCCACACGCTCGGCCCAGGGTGCCCATACCGCGAACCACGAACCGTCTTTGGCGGGATGGGCGCCCAGCCGTTCGTAACTGTCGAAGAAAGAGCCATCCTGCCAGCGCTGCTGGTCCTCTGTGCTTAGCCAGGACATGTATATCCGCGTTCGGGTTGCGTCATTAAATCATTTCTCGACCAACTCGGTCTCCGGCTCTGTGAGGTCTCGCCGCGCTTCCGCGATCAGACGTTTGAGACCCTGGAGCGGCAACCACGTCCAGCCCGGTCGGTGATTGAGCTCATATCGGATTTCGTAGAGGGCCTTGTCAAGCAGGTACATCCAAAGAAACGGCCGGCGGTACGAGGGCTCGAGGAGAAATTCGCTCTCGTCGGCCGTCCCGAAATAGGCGGACTGGAAAACGGCCTCACACCAGTGGATCAGCTTCTGCGTCCAGTCCAGCAGCTTGCCGTCCTCGTCAAGGTCTTCGTGATCCTTCCACGTTGCAAGCGCCGCATATTCGATAGAACGAAGCATCCCGGCTACATCCCGCATCGCAAAATCGCGTTCTCGGCGAACCTCCAGGGTACGGTCCGGCTCGCCCTCGAAATCCAGGATGTAGTAGTCTCCATCGGCGATCACGACCTGCCCGAGATGCAGATCGCCATGGATGCGGATTTTCTTTTGAGGATGGGGGATGGAGGCGATTTGCTCGAGGCGCTGCATGGCAACATCCCACTCCGACGCGCGAGGGATGCCGGGCAGGTCGCCCTCCTTTCGGGAAAGCATTGCGCGGGTTTCCGCAGCCTCGCTCCTGATACGCCCCACGAGCGCCTCTATGTCCGCGGCGGCGCCGTCAACGGGCGCGATGTCCGGTTCGCTCGATCGGGAAAGCGTAAGATGAAGCTCGGCCGTCCTGATGCCGAGTACATGTGAGAGCGAGAGCATCTCGGGAGCCACCTCGTCCAGCCAACCGGGGACCTCATCTTCGTAGGATGTCGGAAGGCCGCCGCGAGGCGGAGTCATCTGAGAGACGCGTTCCAGAAAGCGACCCGTGATCTCGAGCGCGTGACTCCAGCCGTCTGTCTCGACGGGCAACGCGTCCTGGAGGATGCCGAGGGCATACTGATGTCTGGATGTACGGAAGGACATGCGTCCGTAGAGCTGCGGGACGAACTTGAAGCCCTGTTCGGTCAGGCAGCGTAGTAGCTCCATCTCCGGATTGACGCCTTCTTCGAGTCGCCGGTACAGTTTGATGAAGAAGCGATCGTCGATGATGGCGGATGAATTGGTCTGCTCTCCCGCGAGCACTCGCGCCGATTCGATGCTTTCATGCTTGGCATCCGCATCCATGGAGGCCACGTACACTCCTCTCAGCGACCGACCCTTACCGCCACCTCGCCACCACCGGAAAAGGCTGATCCAGAAGTCGGGTCGGACTGTCGCATCATGCAGAAGCCCCCGATCGGAGGGAGTCTCAACCCACGCGATCGCCGCATAGCCGGAATGCTCCATGATCTCGCGGGCTTCTGACTCGGGGGTGAGTGTCAGAGGAAGCAGGTACTGGCTCGCATCCCGGTCCGTGGAGACATCGAGGATGGTCAGGTAGATAGGGATGGGCTCGGCCTGAAGTCGTACGGCATCGGCAATCCGCACCTGGCGAATCGTCTCCTCCCTGGCGCCGAACCAGCGTTGATGAATGAGGTACTCGGGCAGCATGGCCTCCAGACGTTCCATTCCGGAGTCGCGGACCATGGTACGGATAAGCAGATTCTGAATGCCCTCCGTGACTTTCAGCGTCGGCAGCTCTTCGTCGGCTCGTTCTGGACGCATTTCCACGGCCTTCGGAGAGATCGTCGGCACGACTTGCTCCGGTTCGAGGGCAAACCAGAAAAATCCGTGTGGTCCTACGATGATGTGATAGGGCGAATCACCAATGGTCGGAAAGGGCTGCTGGCTGAATAGTTCAATCGGCACACATCCCTTGTAGGTCTCGGATTCGGGTAGAAAAATGGATTGAGCAAAACGCGACAGGTTCGCCACGACGAGAATGCGCTCTCCCTCGAACTCGCGGACGAAAGCGAGTACGTGTTGATTCTCGAGGGGGACGAGCTCGAGCGTGCCGCGCCCAAAGACTTTGACGTGCCGGCTGCGCAGTGCGAGAAGCCGCTTCATGAAGTTGAGTAGCGAGTACGGGTCCCTCTCCGCGTCCTCAACATTCACGAATTCATAGCTGTAAGGGCCACGATTGATCGTGGGCATAAAGAGCCGATGGTAAGGCGCGCGGGAGAAGCCGCCGTTTTTGTCGGGGCTCCATTGCATGGGTGTCCGGACTCCGTTTCGGTCTCCCAGGAATGGATCGTCTCCCATCCCGATCTCGTCTCCGTAATAGATAATTGGGCTACCGCGGAGCGAGAGCAGGAGCGCGTTCATCAGCTCGATACGACGCCGCTCGGCGCCTAGCAGGGGCGCCAGGCGGCGGCGGATTCCCACATTGATGCGGAATCGCGGGTCTGCCGCATACTCGTGGTACATATAGTCGCGCTCCTCATCCGTCACCATCTCGAGGGTGAGCTCGTCGTGGTTGCGGAGGAAGATGGCCCACTGGCACTCGTCCGGGATGTCGCTCGTCATCTCGAGCATTTCGACGACGGGTCGGCGATTTTCCCGGCGCAGGGCCATATAGAGTCGCGGCATGATGGGAAAGTTGAAGGCCATCTGGACGCCGTCACCGTCGCCGAAGTAGGGCAATGTGTCCTCCGGCCACTGATTGGCCTCCGCCAGCAGCACCTTACCCGGTCCGTAGCGCTCCTCTATGGCGGCCCGCAGGGTCTTTACGTACTCGATGGTCTCGGGAAGATTTTCGCAGTTCGTGCCCTCTCGCTCGTACAGGTAGGGCACGGCATCCAACCGAAGGCCGTCGACTCCCATGTCGAGCCAGTAGAAGAGCACCTCCTTCATCTGCTCCCGGACTTCCGCATTGTCGTAGTTCAAATCTGGCTGATGGCTGAAGAATCGGTGCCAGTAGTATTTCTGGGCCTTGCGATCCCACGTCCAGTTCGAGACCTCGGTGTCCGTGAAGATGATGCGGGCGTCGGCGTATTTCTCGCTCGTCTCGCTCCAGACATACCAGTCGTGCTTCGGGGAGCTCGGATCGCGGGCTTCCTGAAACCACGGGTGCTGATCGGATGTGTGGTTCAGCACGAGCTCGGTGATTACCCGCATCCCTCGATGGTGCGCCTCGTCCAGAAAGGCCTGGAAGTCTTCGAGGGTACCGTGCATGGGGTGAATCTTGAAGTAATCGGCCGTGTCGTAGCCGTCGTCACGCAGCGGGCTCTCAAGAAACGGCAGAAGCCAGAGCGTATTCACACCGAGTGATTCCAGGTACGGTAGCTTGCGACGCAGCCCCTCGAAGTCGCCGTAGCCGTCATCGGTGGCATCGAAGAATGACCGAACGTGTAGCTCATAAATGACCGCATCTTTGTACCAGAGCGGGTCACTCATAAAATCGCTCATCTCCAGATACCTTCTTTGGCGGATCGGCCGTTTGGTTCGGCGGGACGTATCGCCGTCGTCAAGCAAAGTAATCGAAGTCTTCCTCTGTGCGAACGCGATAGTGGATACGGAAGATGTGGGCGGGCAGGATGTGAGGGGATAGTTTTACGTAATTGTCATTCCCATTCCAATAGTACCGTTCTCCTCCCAGGAGATCGTGCACCTCGAAAGGCCGGTCTGCCGGAATCCCGAGTTCGTCGAGCTCGAGATGCACCCATCCCTGCTGTTCGTGGTACGGATCCAGATTGGCGACGACCAGGATGAGATTGTCGTCCTTCTGCTTGGAATAGGCGAGCAGGTGAGGGGAATCGGTTTGGTGAAAGCGGATGTTCCGCATGTATTGAAGCGCAGGATTTTCACGGCGGATGCGATTCACCCGCTTGATGAGCGGCTGAAGCGAATTAGGATCGTTCCACCGCCAGGCGCGCACCTCATATTTTTCGTTGGAGGCGTATTCCTCACGCTCCGGGTGCTGACGGTTGTCGACGTGCTCGTAGGGCGGGCCGTAGATGCCGTACGCGGACGATAGCGTCGCCGCAAGCACGAGCCGAATCACGTGCGCAGGCCGCCCCCCATGCACGAGGTAATCGTGGAGGATGTCGGGCGTATTCGGCCAGAAATTCGGGCGAAAGAAGTCGGCGACATCCGTCTCGTAGAGCTCGCGACAATATTCGATGAGCTCGTCCTTTGTGTTTCTCCAGGTGAAGTACGTGTAGGAATTGTTGAAGCCAAGCTTCGCCAGATGATACATGATCTTTGGACGGGAGAATGCCTCCGCCAGAAATATCGTATCGGGATACTCTCGGCGAAGCTCGCCCAGGCACCACTCCCAGAAGGCGAACGGCTTGGTATGGGGATTGTCGACTCGAAAGATTCGCACCCCGTGATCGATCCAGAACTCGAAGATGCTCTTGAGCTCACGCCAAAGGTTCTTCCAGTCCGGCGACTCGAAGTTGAATGGATAGACGTCCTGATACTTCTTCGGCGGGTTTTCTGCGTAGCGGATGGAGCCGTCGGGCCGCTGCTTGAACCACTCCGGATGTTGTTTTACGTAGGGATGGTCCGGGGATGTCTGAAAAGCGATGTCGAGGGCGACCTTCAGGCCGAGCTTGTCGGCCCGAGCCACGAAGCGATCGAACGCCTTGATGCCGCCGAGATCAGGGTGAACGCTCTTGTGCCCGCCCTCTTTCGCGCCGATGGCCCACGGGCTGCCGGGATCGTCGGGTTCGGCCACGGTCGCGTTGTCCTTTCCCTTGCGATGCGTGCGTCCGATGGGATGGATGGGAGGGAGATAAACGATGTCGAATCCAAGGTCCTTGATTCGAGGAAGCAGCTCGGCCGCCTCGTCGAGCGTCGCGTGGCGTGGAGGATCGACGAGAGGTCCCGCCGACCTGGGGAAGAACTCGTACCAGGCACCGAAGCGCGCGAGCTCCGGATCCGCTTCGATCTCGAAGGTGTCCGACTCGATGGCGCCCGGACGCGGGTCATTGGCCTGGGCCAGCTCGAGCACGTGGCGGCTCAAGGCCACATCTTTCTTCCCGGCGAGGAACGCATCCGCATATCTATTGAGAATGCGCGCTCCTTCCGCGTCGGCGTCCTCAGCGGCGCGGCGCAGAATGGAGGCACCATCCTGCAGCTCGCTCTCAATTTCGTATTCGCTGTCACCGCCCTCCACCCGTCGCCGAAACTGGTCCTGCCACGATGCGAACGCATCAACCCAAGCCTGAATGTAGAATGAATATCGCCCAAGCCGCTCGATGGGAAAGTCGGCATGATACTCGTCATTGTAGCGCAGCCGCATTCGACGAGACCGATATGCGACATCGTCCTCGTGCCGGAAGAACAACTCCGCAGCGATCTTGTCGTGACCGTCCACGATCAGCCCCGCCCACACAGTGACTTCCTCACCCACCGACCTTTTCGACGGCCAACGGCCACCGTCGACCTGTGGTTTTACCCCGGCAATAACGACGCGAGACCAACTAGTCGGAAGGGAAGAATCGGGCATGAGCCTCCGAATTCGTTACGTGGAGCGATAGAAACCAAACGACAAGGTGGCGGCTTAGAACGCGCTGTTCCGTAATCGTCTACCGCCGCATCGACCCAGTCGCGCCACCTCTTCAGCTTTGTGGTAGACGGCAGATGGCAGCTCAGACTGGCGCCAATCTATGCAGCGCTCAGAACAAAGGTCACACCCTGCCTGCTCGTTACCAGACCTTCTAATTGCTAACTTGCGCGCTTGAACTCTCACGTGAGTCATTGATGACGATGGTAGAAGCAAAGGTACCGCCTTCAGGACTGACTTCGAAGCGGTCGGGCACGATGTGGCCGGGACGTCCCTATCCGATGGGTGCCGACTGGGACGGCCTCGGCGTCAACTTCGCGCTTTATAGCCAGCATGCTGAAAGGGTGGAACTTCTGCTCTTCAAATCGGCCGAAAGTAAGGAGCCGTCCGCCGTCCTCGAGCTACCGGAGCGCACAGGCCCCATCTGGCACGGCTATATACCAAATCTGCGCCCCGGACAACTCTACGGCTATCGAGTCTACGGTCCCTACGATCCGGAGCAGGGGCATCGATTCAATCCGAACAAGGTCCTCCTCGACCCTTACGCGAAGGCGATCGGGCGCCCGCTCACGTGGCACGACAGTCTCTTCGGCTATGATTTACAATCGGATGAGGAGGATCTGAGCTTTAGTGAGGAGGACAGCGCCCCGTACGCGCCGCTCGGAGCGGTCGTCGAAGAGCACTTCGAGTGGGGTGATGACCGTGCTCCAAACATTTCGTGGGAGGATACCGTCATCTACGAAACCCACGTAAAGGGCATCAGCCGTCTCCATCCCGAGGTACCGGAAGAGATTCGTGGTAGCTATCTCGGCTTGTTCTCGGAGCCGATCCTCGATCATCTGACGCGTCTGGGGGTCACCACCATCCAACTTCTTCCGGTCCACGCCAAGGTGCATGATAGACGGCTGGTCGAGCAAGGGCTTTCCAACTACTGGGGGTACAATACGCTCGCCTATTTCGCCCCGGAGCCGGACTACTCGAGCAGCGGTCCCATTGGCGCCGTCCGAGATTTCAAGATGATGGTGCGTGCGCTCCACGAAGCCGGATTCGAGGTCATCATCGATGTCGTCTACAATCACACGGCGGAGGGGAATCGCCTGGGGCCGACGCTGAGCCTGCGCGGGATCGACAATCTGTCGTACTACAAGGAGAATCCGGACAACCCGCGGTTCCTTATGGACTACACGGGTACCGGGAACACGCTGGATGCCGGCAATCCTTACGTGCTGCAGCTCATCATGGACAGTCTCCGGTACTGGGTACTGGAGATGCATGTGGATGGATTTCGGTTCGATCTCGCCGCGGCACTGGCGCGAGAGCTGTACGAAATCGATATGCTGTCGGCTTTTTTCACTCTCATCCAACAGGACCCCGTGTTGAGTCAGGTAAAGCTGATCGCCGAGCCGTGGGACGTCGGACCCGGCGGCTATCAAGTCGGCAGCTTTCCGTGGCAATGGACGGAGTGGAACGGCCGGTACCGCGATGCACTGCGGCGATTCTGGCGAGGGGACAGCGGACTCAACGGCGAGTTCGCCACGCGCTTCGCCGGATCGAGCGACCTGTACGAGCGGTCCGGGAGGCGGCCCTACGCCTCCATCAATTTTGTGACGGCCCATGACGGGTTCACTCTCGAAGACCTCGTCAGCTACGAACGCAAACACAACGAGGCAAATCAGGAGGGGAACCGCGATGGCCATGAGCCGAACTACAGCGTCAACTGCGGGATTGAGGGGCCATCGGACGATGAGGACGTGCTTGCCTGTCGTGAGCAAAAAAAGCGCGCGCTAATCTCGACGCTCCTTCTGTCGCAAGGCGTTCCGATGATCCTGGGTGGTGATGAGATCTCGCGGACGCAACAAGGCAACAACAACGCCTACTGTCAGGATAACGAGATCAATTGGTACGACTGGGAGCTCGACGAACGAAAGAAGGCATTCCTGCAGTTCGTGGCGCAAGTCATCAAATTTCGAAAGGCCCATCCAAACTTTCGGCGCAAGCGCTTCCTGCAAGGCGAGATCGACGAGGCAGGAGTGATCGATGCCTTATGGTGGCATCCTGAGGGGCGCGAAATGCAGAATGGAGACTGGTCGGATGAGGGTCTGCACGCTTTCGGCGTACTTCTCCGCGGCGACTGCATCCACAGCCGCGATCGAAAGGGCAAAGAGATCGTGGACGAAACCTTCCTGGTGCTCTTCAATGCGGACGATAACGAGGCCACGTTTGCTCTCCCGATCGAGGCGGCGGCCGATCCAAGGGGCTGGGAGCTGGTCTCGAACTTCGATGCCGACGAAGAGGGCGCCTGGTACGATGCAGAGGAGGAGGTGATCGTGAGCCCGTCGCAGCTGGCTGTTCTCAGAGCCGTCCTCTAACCTTTTGATGGCGGGTTGCTGATCAGCACGCCCCAACGCAGGTCAAGAATGTCGGTCCGAAGCTCCGTGCCCACGCTGTACGTGCTTCCGGTCAGCCCATCTATCCACATGCACCCGGCCGACTCTTCTGCAAGGGGAACCGCCTCGCTGGGTCGGTTCTCCCAGGAGCCGAAGTGGCGGGGCACAGCGACGAGCAACCACTGATCTTGGTACCGGCGTTGAAAGGCGATCCACGGTCCATCCTCGGCCGTTTCGCAGGGGATGTAGTCACCGGCAAACAGATCGGGCAAGTCACGTCGCAACTTCAACAGGGCGGCCGTAATGTACATCTTGGCGCGTTCGTCCCGTTGGTCGATCAGCTCCTGGACGGCCGATGCGGATGGGTGACTCAGCATCGATTGAAGCTCACCCAGATATCGCCGGCGTAGGGCATAATCGACGGGCCTCCGGTTATCCGGGTCGACTAAAGAGAGATCGAACAACTCGCAGCCCTGGTAGATGTCCGGTACGCCGGGGCTGGTCATCTTCAGCACGAGCTGGCTCAGCGAGTTTGCGAAGGCGAGTTCGGCAAGGCGGCTACTGAGCGGCTCGATGGCCGGTCCCGTTCGCGCATCGTCGATCATGGCGCTGACGAAGTGTTGCAGCGCCTCCTCGTAGGATGGGTCGGGATTGGTCCAGCTCGTCTGCCGCTTGCTCTCCCGAGCTGCCTTCTCCATGTAGGTGCCCACGCGCTCTCGCAGCTCGTCGCGGTGGTCTGGATCCCACAGCGCGACCAGAGTCTGGAAGAACAGATAAGCATCGGTGGGGGAGGGCGCGCCATCGGTTCGATGGTCCTCCGATATTTCGTTCAGAGCGCGGGCCGTTTCCTCCCACAAGTCCGGGACCTCCGACAGCGCGATGAGTCGCATACGTGTGTCTTCCCCGCGTTTGTGATCGTGCGTCGCCGTGGCGAGCAGGTTATGCGGATAGCGGTGCGCCCGAAAACGTCCGTGTGAATGAAAGGCGTGGAGCGTCTGGTGGAATTCGTCGGGCTCTCCGCCGACTTCATTCAGGGCGCTGAAGGGGACGAAGCGATAGAAAGCCGTATCCTCGACACCCTTCGCAGCAACAGGCGCCGTGTACTGCTGAAAGCGGCCTACCCATGCTCGGCGACCGGGGATGAGGTCTTCACGGACGTCGCCCAGAATCACGGAGGCCACGAAGTCGAACACCGTCGGCTCCGCGACGGGATTTCGGGATCGGGCGCGATGAACGGCAAGCTGAACAGCAGCACGAGCCGTCTCCTTCTCGCGGGGTAGATAGGTTCGATACCGATCGAACACGGCGACGATCTCGGTGAGTGCGTGCTGGATGGCTTCAAGCGTGAAGTCCCGTGTATGATAATCGGCTTCGGAAATTCGATCGAGTTCGTAGGAGAGCCGAAAGAGCTCGCTGGACAGAGACGTTCCGATGACGAGCTTCTTGCTCTCGTAGGCCGTGTCTGCAAACGTCGGGTAGGGGCCAACGGCACGCCGGCAAGCTCTCTCCAACGGAAGTCGGCCGCGTTCATCCACTAGAACTCGCATGACGTCGTTCATGAACTCGTAGCCGGTCGTCCCGTCGACGGGCCAGCTATCGGGGAGCGTTTCCCCGGGCGCCAGGATTTTCTCGACCCAGATCTTCCCGGCCCCGACGTTCCGAAGTCGGGCAAGGTATTCGAGCGGATCGAATAGGCCGTCGACATGGTCAATACGCACCCCGTCCAGAGTGTCTGATGCCAGCAGTTCCGCAAGTAATTGATGCGCATCCCAGAATACCTGGTCGTCCTCCATGCGAAGGGCGACGAGCCCGTTGATGTCGAAGAATCGCCTGTAATTGATCTCGGAGGCGGCCGTTTTCCAATACGACAGACGCCAGAACTGTTGTTGAAGTAAATGGTGAAGTCGTTCTCCATTAAACTCTGGCAGGACCCCTGTTAAGTCGAAGCGTTTCGCAAGTAGAGTGAATCGCTTTCGCAGAGCTTCTGCCTTCTCGCGCTCCGAGGGTTCGAGCGTCGCGTACGCGCGGGAAAGGTCTTTCAAGTCCCAATAGGGTTCGGTGCGCTCGGCGGCCTCCATCGCCGATTGCAGCACCGTAGTGTACGAAGCCGGGTTCAGCCGAAACCTGTCCTCGAAGTAGGTCGCGTACAGG
This sequence comes from uncultured Rhodothermales bacterium, assembly GCA_965651265.1. Taxonomy (GTDB): domain Bacteria; phylum Bacteroidota; class Rhodothermia; order Rhodothermales; family VXPQ01; genus CBFGRV01. Next base: position 13,097 of record CBFGRV010000026.1, on the reverse strand, counting down.
TATCCGTCTTCATATGTGAGCTCGAGCTCACCCTCATCCAGGACCTCGCCATATGTCTTGCCGAGGAAGGGCAGAAGGATTTTCCCCTGAAGCTCCGGTTTGATGGGATTCCAGTCGACATCGAAATAGGCCGCAAAGGGAGAGTGGGGACCGTACGCCAGCATATCCTGCCAGTACTCATTGTAAGGACCTACGCCCGCGTGGTTTGGAACGAAGTCGATGATGAGCTTGAGCCCGGCCTCGCCGGCGGCCCGCGAGAGCGACTCAAACCCTGCCCGGCCCCCGAGCTCCTCCCTGATCGCGTTGTGATTCACGACATCGTAGCCGTGGGTGCTTCCACGACGCGCCTCCGTGATCGGCGACAGATAGAGATGGCTGATGCCCAATTGGCTGAGGTAGGGCAGGAGCTTCTCGATCTCGCCGAATCCAAAGCCGGGCTGTACCTGAATCCGATACGTGGCGACCATGGTCGGACTCTAGTGGGTTTCGAGCTGGACGAGGATGGCGGCCGGGCCGTGGATGGTCATCGTAGAACCTGAGAGGGCTGGTGGATGTCCATCGACAGCGTACCGCTCCTCCTCCGTGTTCAGGATGATGACTGAGCCGGCGGGGAGCTCGACATCCTCCAACAATTCGAAGGCGACGAACAGCTGAAAGGCCCCCCTCCGTACGCGAAGAGACTTCGTTCCGATTGCTTCGGCCGATGCTCCCTCCGGCAGCCGGCGGCGGAAGGACAGGAGGTCGTGGTAGAGTGTGAGGATGCGGGCATGAGGGTCGCGCTCGGTCTCCGCCCAGTCAAGACGGCTTCTAATGAAGCTTTGCTCGTCTTGTGGATCCGGAACGTCGGCACTGAAACCGGAGAATTCGGCAAACTCCTTCTTTCGGCCTTCGGACACCTGCCTCCCCAACGCCTCCTCATGATCGGTGAAGAATAGGAACGGTGTGGAGGCGGCCCATTCCTGGCCCATGAAAAGCAATGGCAATTCGGGGGCGAACAAGAGTAGGGACGAAACAGCACGGTAGGCTGCCGCCGAGATGTCGTGATTTAGCCGATTCCCGAACGGACGATTGCCGATCTGGTCGTGATTCTGAATGGCAATTACGACCTGCGACGGCCGAACGACCGCTGTTTCCGTTCCCCTCGGCCTACCGTTCGACCGCGAAGGTTGTCCCTCATAGAACCAGCCGCGCTCGATCGTCCGCGCGATGTCGGCGGCCGTCGTTCCGGCGAAATCGGCGAAGTAGCCGTCCACATCCCCGGCCGTGAAGTTGCGAATCTGGTGATGGAAGTCGTCGGTCCATGTTGCTGTCAGGCCAAACCCGCCTTCGCCCCGAGGGAGGACTACCTTGTTCAAATTGCGACTGTCCTCCGCAATTAGCATACGCGTTGGACCAGTTGGTATGGCTTCGACGGCTGCCATAAGTTCGGCGAGGAAGTGGGTTGGACTATCATCGACGATGGCGTGGATGGCGTCGAGCCTCAGGCCATCGATGTGATACTCACGGAGCCACGTTAGCGCATTGTCGATGAAGAAGGCGCGCACGCCGTCGCTGTGGACGTCATCGAGATTGATGGCCCGCCCCCATGGCGTGTGGTGCTTGTCGGTGAACATCGGGGCGAACGCGGCCGCGTAGGCGCCGTCGGGCCCCAGGTGATTGTAGATGACGTCCAGGAAGACCGCGAGCCCGATCTGATGGGCCTCATCGACCAGTTTCCGCAGGTCGTCGGGGCGGCCATAGGCCCGCGAGGGGGCGTAGAGGGAAGCGTGGTCGTATCCCCAATTCCATCGACCCGGAAAATCAGCCACCGGCATCAGCTCGATCGCCGTGACTCCGAGGCCCTTCAGGTAGTCGAGGCGGGAGCGTACCCCATCGAAAGTGCCCTTCGGCGTGAAGGTGCCCACATGGAGCTCGTAGAAGACGAGATCGTCCCGGGGGATCCCCATCCAGGCATCATCACGCCAGGAATACCCGGCCGGATCGACAATTTCAGACGGTCCATGTACGCCCTGCGGCTGATAGCGGGATGCCGGGTCAGGAAACTCGTGATCGCCGTTGAGCCGGATCCTGTACAGATCGCCGTCTCCCGCTTTCGGTACATGGATTTCGAGGTAGCCACGTTCCGTGGGGCTCATGCGATGTGATTTCCCGCGGATGACTACATCCAACGACTGGGCGAGCGGCGACCACACGCGGAACATCGTTCCATCCGCATCGGGAAGCGCTCCAAGGCGTGGATATTTCGTGGTCACCTCTGCTGTATCCATCGTCCTCCTCAAGTTTCCACCTCACGATTCATGTCGGTGCTAGAGCACGTCGTCCAGCCGGTCCGACCGGCCGTAAACGGCGGTCAGTTTCTTCAGCCGATCGAGAATTTCCGGCGTGAGCTGCTCCCAGCGGAGCCGCCACGACCAATTGTCGTGTCCCCGTCCGGGCGTATTCATGCGTGCTTCGCTGCCGAGGCCCAGGAGATCCTGCGCTGGAATGACGACGAAATTGGCGGGCGAGGCCATCATCGCGCGAATTGCGGCCCAATGGAAGGAACTGTCGGTGGAGCTTCCCAGCACGTATTCGCGCGCGAAGCGAGCCGTTCGCTCCTGCTTGGGGTCAGCACGGATATGATCCCACCAGCCGGCGATGGTGTCATTGTCGTGGGTGCCGGTGTACGCGACCACATTTCTCTGCAGGTTGTGCGGGAGAAAAGGATGATCGGCAGTCTCGTGGAAGGCAAACTGAAGGACAGCCATTCCGGGAAAGCCGAAGGTATCCATGAGCTCCGTTACATCGGGCGTGATGAGGCCAAGGTTCTCCGCTACCAGCGGAAGCGGTCCGATGCGCTCCTCGATCGATCGAAAGAGCGACGCACCGGGGCCTTCGACCCATCGGCCGTGTATGGCGGTTTTTTCTTGCGCCGGAATCTCCCAATAACCCGCAAACGCCCGAAAGTGATCGAGTCGAATGAGATCGACCAGACCAAACGTGTGCGCAAAGCGCTGCATCCACCAGAGGTAGTCGTTTTCACGCATCCGGTCCCAACGATAGATAGGGTTGCCCCACCGCTGCCCGGTCTCGCTGAAGTAGTCCGGCGGTACGCCTGAGACCACTGTGCAGTGTCCGTCTTCATCCAGATAGAACAGGTCGCGGTGGGCCCAGACATCGGCGCTATCGTGAGCCACGTAGATCGGGAGGTCGCCGAAAAGGGAAACGGATCGTTCGTTGCAGTAGCGCTTTAGGTCTCGCCACTGCAAGAAAAAGATGAACTGCTGAAATCGATGCTGTTCGATGGTCCGGATATGCTCGACCGCGAACTCCTCCAGCGCGCCGACATCGCGCCGGGAAAGCGGCGCCGGCCACTCGGTCCACGGGGCGCCGGCAAAAGCCCGCTTCATCGCCATGAACAGCGCGTAGTCATCGAGCCAGTAGGCATTCTCCGCGCAGAACTGTCGATAGGCGGAGCGATCGACGTCGCCTGCGCCATCGTCGAACCGTCCGAAGGCCTCGGTAAGCAGCTTCTCCTTGTACTTGATGGCGGCCGGGAAAACCACGTGGCCTTCAGGAAACGCAGGAGGCTCGGCCAGTCCATCTAGGAGGCCTACCTCGACCAGTCGCTCGGGCGAGATGAAAAGCGGGTTTCCGGCGAAGGTGGATGGGCTGGAGTACGGCGAGAATCCGAGCCCGACGGGCACGAGGGGAAGGACCTGCCAGATCCGTTGTCCTGTATCGGCCAGATGGTCCGCAAAGCGAAACGCATCGTGCCCAAGATCACCAATGCCGTGCCGGCCTGGAAGGGACGAGATGTGAAGTAGAAGGCCGCTTGATCGCGGCATATCCAGTGGGGCCGAACCGCTGCTGCTGGAGGCTTCGCTGCGTTGTCGCCTTTCCGGCGGGTGGGTGAGCATTCGTAGGTTGGGAGCGTCGGCAATGAGCAGCCTCGGGGGCTGCGGCACAATCGCACGCGAAGTACACGGCGGGTCGCTAATCTACGCAATCGATGCCGTGGAGCCGGGCAAACATCATGTAAATTCGTTCTATCCAGGTGCCTGGCCCTCAAACCGCGCGTGCGCTCCGGCTCTCGAGCCGATCCTGGAAGGCACGATAGAGGTCGAGGACGAGTCGCGAACCGACGGCGTCCGGAAGATCAACGATTACAGCAGGCGCAATGACGGGTGCGCCAGGAGTGTCGACGAAGACGGAGCGCAACCCCAGACGCCTCTGAAACAGGGACTGTGTGGAGTAGAAGACCTGAAACCGTTCGACCGGGACGATCCACAGTGTGCGCCGAAAGACCCCACGCCGGACGAAAAGGAACTCTCTCGTCGTCTCGTAGCCGTGTCGGCGGTACTGCATCACCGCTATGACCAGCAGGAGCGGGAGGGCGGTGAGCCCCCAGAGCGCCTGCGGCCAGAGAAACGCCGCCGCGCCGCAGAGGACAGCAAGCCCCACGGCGTATCGCACGAAAGTTCGCCGGATCATCAAGCGCGAAACAGGGAGCAGATCGGACGGCTCTTCGATGGGCCGAATGGCGCGCGCAATATCCAGGATCTCCTCGCGCCGGGCGAAAGGCGCCGCGACCTGGTTGCCGCGCTCCGCAGCATCGAGGCCGATCGTCTGCAGCTCGAGCCTATACCACCCAAAGGCCTCCATGAGCGGATTGGAGCGAACCAAAAAGGCCTGAATTCTTCTCAGCGGAATCGTTGCGTCCGAGACAGTGAGCAAACCCTGTCGGATGTGCAGCTTGTCGCCTTCGAGCGTCAGGCGGAAACCGTAGAAGCGGTTGAGATTGGTCACGATGCCGGTGATCCACGCCAGGATCAGAATCATGAACGCCGTGGCGGCGATGACAACGACGGGCTCGCGCTCCATCGCTGTGACGAATGCATTGAAACGCTCGCCCCCAATCCACCGCGCAACATCTTCGGGCTCAAACCCAAGGTATTCGGTCGCCGAAAAAATGACGACGAGGTACAGGAGAGAGAACCGAAAAACGCCCGAGAGAAGTACGCGTCCGAGCGTCATCTGATGCAGTAGCCGGGGCTGCGTATCCGCCTCTGTCGCCGCGGCTCTCAACGACGCCGCCGCATCAGTAGAGGCCGATGCCGCGTTCGCGGAATCCACATGATCGGCATCACGGAGCGCTTCCGTTCGCCGATCGTCGCTTCGCCTCCGCCTTGCCTCCTGATGGGCCCGCACGGCCTCGCGAATGGCATGCGCCTTCGGCAGCGCCACGTACTCGATCACCCCTTCAGCCGATGCGCTGCCCGCCGTCTCAATCTTGACCTTCGCCGTGCCGAGCAGACGCGATAGGGGCTTCTGTTCGATTTCGATGTTCTGGATGCGCTCGATGGGGATGTTGCGATGCTGATACGTGAACACCCCGCTGTGAATCACGATTTCCTTCTCGGAGACCTGGTAACGGAAACGCAAGTACTGGACTACCAGCAGCGGGATCACGAATATGCCGTAGAGCAGGAGCATCCCGATGTAGAGCCAGGAGCTCGCATCCGGATTTCGGATGGCCGGAAGGAGGGCCAGCAACAGTGCGGGCAGGCTGAGGATGACGCGGTGGATCAACGTGAGCGGATGGAGCCGCTGCATCTCGGCCAGCTCCGCATGGACGCCGGCCGATCCGCCCTCGGGCGGGACCTGATGGGTCGAGCCGCCCGGCAGTGAGGGCCCGGTCGGATGGTTCGCCGGGTGGCCCGGCGGCGATCCGAAGCCCCAGGGTGCGTCGTCAGACGGCATCTTCGAGGATGTATTGCTTCAAGGTCTCGCGAAGCTGTTGCGCCTCACTATACCGCAGACCGGGAAGCTCGACTTCCGAGCTGCGGGCTCCTGCCGTATGAACGACGAGCTTGCCCAGATCGAACTCGCGCTCGAGCACGTCCTGCGAGACGTCGATGTGCTGAATGCGACGAAGAGGAACGATCGTTCGCACGCGGGTGAGTATGCCGCGTTCCAGAAACAGCTCGTCCGATCTCAAATCAAATCGCCAGAATCGGTAACGAAGGGTGGGTTGAATGACGACGTAGAGGGTCCCGACGACAAAAACGGCTGTCATGAGGAGGCCAAATGGCAAGATCCCGCCGCCGCCGAACATCGCGATGATTTCGTAGATCGCCGTTCCAATGAAAAGGGCACCCCAGAGCAGGCCGGCTTTGATTCGCCACACCCGGCGGACGGCCGGTTCAAGGGGACGCAGCTCCGTCGGCTCGTCGTAGGCCGGATCCATCGTCAACTTCAACTTTCCTTTGGCTCTATTTTTGCAGACATCTGACCCCTCGTAGATTCCTCAACGACGGCCATGGCGACACTGTTCATGGTGTCCGATCCCACGACCGCAAGCGGCAAATCCAGGCAGCTCTCGGTGGAAAATTTGTCCCTTGATGCACGGCTGGCGCTCCAGCGCGCCCGTAGCCGGGTGCTGATCAGCCTGCTCCAGGATCTACGAACGCCGCTGATGATGATCAAGTCGCCCCTGGAAGGTTCGGCAATGGCCGACCATGGGATTGTGGCCGATCTGCTCGAGCACGCAGAACGCATCCAGAAGGGGATCGAGAGGGCGCTCGAGGTCCTCGAGCTCGATCTCTTGGATGACGGTGAACGGAACGTCATCCATGATCTCGCCGGCGCGCTGGATCGCTACGCGGCATCCGTGGCGGCCACAACGGATCGTGCGGGCCTGACCATCGAATATGCCAGCGATATCGCACAGGCCGATGTGCGCGTGCACGAAGCCAAGATCCAACACCTGCTGGACACGCTGTTCCAACGCGCCGCGGAATTGACGCCTGCGGGAGGCACCATCGAAATGCGGCTCACGGAGGCGCGGCAAGAGGATCGTCCTGCGGTCGTCCTGACTCTGGTTGTTCGACCTGAGAGCATTCGCGCAGCTGATTCGAACGATCATCGGGCCGGTATCGACCCCTTCGTCGGCAATCTCCCCGAGCCCGCCGCGGATCCTAGGGCTGCATCCGCCAGAAGTGCTCGATCGTCCCCCGACATGGATCTGGCTATCCGACACGTGGTGCAATGCGGCGGAGAGTTCATTGAGACGCCCGACGAATGGAGAGTTCTTTTACCCGCCGAACGAGTAGTTCGACGAGAGACAGCGCAGACCGAAGATCCGGAGGTTCGCGAGGATCGGGGCGTCCAGGCGACGGAAATCCAGGGAGACGAAACCATCCTGATCATCGACGATCACCCCGGAACGCGGGCCTACCTGCGCTATGCCTTCCGAAAAGAGTATCGGGTTCTCGAGGCCGGCGACGGGAAGGCCGGGCTGCAGATGGTGCGTGAACACCGGCCCGATCTCGTGATCAGCGATATCATGATGCCCCATCTCGACGGCAACGAGCTGTGCCGCATCATCAAGTCCGATGACGCCCTGAAGCACATCCCCGTCGTTCTCGTCACGGCCAACTCTCTTCCCAGCGTGAAGGCGCGAGGCCTCGAGAGTGGCGCCGACGATTACCTCGTCAAACCTATCGACGTGCGGGAGGCGCGCATGCGGGTGCGCAACATCATCCGATCGCGGAAAGAGCTCAAACAGCACTTCGGCCGGAGCCTCGTCATCAGGCCGAGTGAGATTTCGGTTCTCTCCGAGGACGAGGCCCTGATCAAGAGGGCCACCGATATCGTGGAGCGCAACATGGAAAACGGCAACTTCAGCGTGCAGGAGCTTGCGGATGAGCTCGGGATGAGCGCCCGCCAGCTGCAGCGTCGCCTCCGCGAAATCGCCAATCAGTCGCCCGTGGAGTTCATGCGCCACCTTCGACTTCAGCGCGCCGCTCAGCTTCTCGAGAAACGCTACGGCAACGTTTCTGAGGTAGCCTATCACGTCGGGTTTACGAGCCTATCTTACTTCGCCAAGTGTTTCAAGGAAGAATTCGGGGAGTCCCCATCCGCCTTCCGCGAACGCTGAATTCCACATCGGGTACAACCAATTGGCTCCGGGGCCGTTTTACCCTTTCGCAGGCGCGGTCCATCCAGGGCCGGGCCGTCCCGAACAGTGCCAAAGAATACACGACGCGATGGGGGTCTTTTCTGCAGAAGCGACCAACGGCGACTCAGTTGCGCCGGGCGGATCGTCGACATCATTTGCGGACTCGCAACCGTCGACCGCTGAGCTTTTACGAGAGTGGTTCGATCTGGGCGATGCATACGGTGCCGTACGCACATTCACCGAGAAGCTAAAGGAGCCGCTCGCGATCGAAGACTGCGTCGTCCAGACGATGGAGGACGTAAGCCCGACCAAGTGGCATCTCGCACACACGACCTGGTTTTTCGAAACCTTCGTGTTGCGTGAGTTTCTGCCCGGATACGAGCTGTTCCATCCCGATTACCCGTACCTCTTCAACTCGTACTACGTGCAGGCGGGGGAACGCCACTGTCGGGACAGCCGCGGATACATCTCGCGGCCAACGGTGACAGAAGTTCTTGACTATCGCGCCCATGTCGATGAGTCGATGAATCGGCTCTTCGAATCCGCTGCGGCCGACGTAGTTCGTGCTGCCTTTCCGGTCGTGGAACTCGGGCTGCACCATGAGCAGCAGCATCAAGAACTCTTGCTCACCGATATCAAGCACGTCCTGTCCGTCAATCCATTGAGGCCGGCGTACCTGCCGGGTCAGGAGGAGATCCGGCCGGCATCCTCGGGCATCGCGGCTCCACCATTGGGATGGGTTCGGTTTGATGAGGGCATTTACGAGATCGGCCACGCAGGCAATGGTTTTGCCTTCGACAACGAGGGGCCCCGCCATCGGTCGTACCTCCAGGAGTTCGACATCGCTACTCGTCTGGTCACCAACGGAGAGTTCATCGAGTTCATGGAGGATGGCGGCTACGAGCGTCCCGAGCTCTGGCTCTCGCTTGGATGGGCGACGGTCGAAGAGCGGGGGTGGTCCGAACCGTTCTACTGGGAGCGCCGGGATGGCGTCTGGTGGTCATATACGTTGCGAGGAATGCGTCCGGTCGACCCGAATGAACCGGTGTGCCACCTGAGCTACTTCGAGGCCGATGCCTTTGCGAGATGGGCCGGCGCGCGCCTTCCGACCGAGCAGGAGTGGGAAGTGGCCGCCAGCTCCGTACCCATCGATGGGAGCTTCGTCGACTCGGAGCTCTATCACCCTCGGGCGCTCTCGAGCCATGAAGAATCCAGCCTTGCACAGATGTTCGGCGAGGTCTGGCAGTGGACGAGCAGTTCATACTCTCCTTACCCCGGGTTCCGGCCGGCCGAAGGCACCCTCGGCGAGTATAACGGCAAATTCATGTGCAACCAATATGTGCTCCGTGGTGGATCGTGTGCGACGTCGAAGTCGCATATCCGTCCGACCTACAGAAACTTCTTTCCTCCGGACGCTACCTGGCAGTTCACCGGACTGCGACTTGCCCGTGACGTCTAAGCGAGGCGAATTCCAGAGTGGTGATCGCCGGCCGGCGGCCGCCAATCTCCATGCGAATCCTTCGGTGAGCAGTAAGCGGCGCGAATCGACCGAGCGGGAGAGGTTTGAGAGGGATGTTCTGAATGGTCTTCAGAGTCGCCCCAAGCGCCTTTCGCCAAAGTATTTCTACGATGAGCAAGGATCGCGTCTCTTCGATGAGATATCGCAGCTCGATGTGTACTACCTCACGCGCACCGAGCTGGAGATCATGCAGCAGCATGCAGAGGAGATTGTAGACTCCATCGGGCCACGGGCTCTCCTGGTCGAATTCGGGAGCGGAAGCAGTCTCAAGACGCGGATCTTGCTGGATGCGATGCGGGACGCCGCCGGTTATATCCCGATCGACATTTCACGAGAGTACCTGGATGAATCCGTTGCTCGCCTTCGCAGCGCCTATCCAGAGCTGAACATCCAGCCGATCCATGCCGACTACACGGAGCCGTTCGAGCTGCCCCAGCTGTCGAGCGCGCCCGCCCGTGTCATCGTCTATTTCCCCGGGTCGACGATCGGAAACCTGGAGCCCGATGATGCGAAGGCATTCCTTCGGCACACGGCGGACCTGTGCGGGGAGAATGGTGCACTCCTGATCGGAGTAGACCTTAAAAAGGAGCGCAGCGTCATCGAAAAGGCCTACAACGACTCGATGGGCGTGACGGCCGCCTTCAACAAGAATATCCTCATCCGCATCAACCGGGAGCTGGAGGGGACGTTCGATCCGGACGCATTCGAGCACCGAGCGGTCTATAACGAGAGCGCCGGACGGGTAGAGATGTACCTGATCAGCATACGCTCACAGGACGTCCGCGTGGCAGGCACCCTCATCCACTTCGCGGAGGACGAAAGCATCTGCACCGAGCACTCCTACAAGTACTCACTCGACGAATTCGCTGCTCTCCTTGCGACCGCAGGATTCCGCGTCGACCGCATCTGGACGGACGCGAAGGAATGGTTCAGCGTCCAATATTGTACGGTTTCACCGTCCGTGTAGCGGGATCACCAACATGAGTAATCGACTCGCTCACGAACAGAGCCCGTATCTCCTCCAACACGAGGACAACCCCGTCGACTGGTATCCCTGGTCGGAGGAAGCTTTCGAGGTGGCGCGCCGCGAGGACAAGCCTATCTTTTTGTCGATCGGATATTCGACGTGTCACTGGTGCCACGTCATGGCGCACGAGTCGTTTGAGGATGACGAGGTTGCGCGACTGATGAACGAGACGTTCGTGTCCATCAAGGTCGATCGCGAAGAGAGACCCGACATCGACGGCGTCTACATGACGGTCTGTCAGATGATGATGGGGCACGGCGGATGGCCGCTCACCATCATCATGACGCCCGACAAGCGGCCTTTTTACGCGGCCACCTATATTCCAAAAGAGAGCCGTTTTGGCCGAACAGGGATGCTTGACCTCGTGCCCCGCATCCGCGACGTCTGGAGGTCTCGACGGACCGAAGTGGAGGATTCGGCGGCACACATCACGCAGGTCCTCCGGCAGTCATCCGGCGCGTCGATAGCGGGCGCGCCTGTGGATGAATCGGTGATGACCTCCGCGTTCGAGGCGCTGGAGGAGCGGTTCGACCCCGAGCACGGCGGATTCGGCTCGGCGCCGAAATTTCCATCGCCTCAAAACCTTCTTTTCCTGCTTCGCTATTGGAATCGCACGGGCAATGAGCAGGCGCTCCGAATAGTAACCGAGACGCTGCAGTCGATGCGGCTCGGAGGGATCTTTGATCAACTCGGCTTCGGATTTCACCGGTACTCGACGGACGCTCAATGGCTCGTGCCGCATTTCGAAAAGATGCTGTACGATCAGGCGCTTCTCGCCCTGGCCTACACCGAGGCGTATCAGGCAACCGGAGACGCCGGCCTGCGACGCACGGCGGAGGAGGTCATCGAGTACGTGCTGCGTGACTTGAGGTCGCCGGAAGGAGCCTTCTATTCGGCGGAGGACGCGGACTCCGAGGGACGCGAGGGCAAGTTTTATCTTTGGACCGTCGCAGAAGTCAAGAGCATCTTACCGGCCGAACTTGCCACGCTTGTCGTGGAAGCATATGGCCTCACCCCGGAGGGAAATTTCGAGGACGAGGCTACGCGAATGCGTACAGGTGAGAACATCCTGCATCTTCGCGAGATGCCCACCGAGCGGGCTGCGGAGCTCGAGGAAGCCCGACGACTACTGTTCCGCGCGCGTGAGCAGCGCGTGCGCCCTGGTCTGGACGACAAGATCCTTCTCGACTGGAACGGCCTGATGATCGCCGCACTGGCACGGGCGGCTGCGGCCTTCGGCTCCGAACAGTACGCATCGGCCGCACGAGAGGCCGCCGACTTCCTGCTGCAGCATTTGCACCACGAGGGCTGGCTCCAACACCGCTACAGGAATGGGGAGGCGGCGGTGCCGGCGCTGCTGGATGACCACGCCTTCCTCATTTGGGGACTCATCGAACTGTACGAGGCCACGTTCGAGACGCGATACCTTCGCGAAGCGCTGCGATTGCAGGATGAACAGCTAGAGCGCTTCTGGGACGACAAGGAGGGCGGGTTTTATTTTGCGGCCGATGATGCCGAGGAGCTCCTCGTCCGACAGAAAGAATTTTTTGATGGTGCCGTGCTCTCCGGCAATGCCGCGTCGTTCTCGAACCTACTGCGCCTTGCCCGGATGACGGGGCGGACAACCTATGAGGAGCGTGCGGAGGCGCTGCTTCGAGCCGCGAGCGGCGCGCTGGCCCGAATGCCGGCCGGCTTCACGGGGATGTTGTGCGGCCTCGACTTCGCGCTTGGCCCGACCGCCGAGGTGGTGATCGCTGGACGGAGGGGCGCAGCGGACACCAGAGGCCTCGTCGATATCGTGATGGGAGGATACCGTCCCCGAAAAGTGACGCTTCTTAACGATCCGGATGCAACGCCGGGGCTCTCTCACCTGGCTCCCTTCGTGGCCGAGCAAAAACCTCGAAACGGCACCGCGGCCGCATACGTTTGCCGCAATTTCCAGTGCGAGGCTCCCGTCACCGACGCCGAGGCGCTTCGGGATTTACTCCATCAATTAGAAAGATAGAGAGGATGCAGGACGTATATATCATGGGCGCGGTGCGAACGCCCATCGGACGGTTTGGCGGCGCACTGAAGGACCATAGTCCCGTGGATCTCGCCGCACATGCCATGCGAGGGGTTCTCGACCGGACGGGCGTCGATGGCGCGGCGCTGGATCTGTATCTCTTCGGGAATGTGCTCCGTGCGGGCCACGGCCAGCTGATCCCGCGGCAGGCAGCCATCAAGGCCGGCATCCCGGCCGAGGTCGACGGCGCAGCGCTCGACATGGTCTGCTCATCGGGGATGATGAGTATCATGACGGGCGCCGCCTACGTTCGAGCAGGAGAGGCGAATCTCGTTCTCGTTGGCGGCACCGAGTCGATGTCCGCGACGGGCTTCTTCCTGAGCTCTCGCGCGCGTTGGGGATACAAGTTTCTCCTGGGAGCGCCGGAACACGTGACGGACTTGATGCTCGTGGACGGGCTCACGGATCCCATGAGCGGCGAGGCCATGGGGGAGCAGACCGAGAGGCTGGCTGCCGAGCACGGCATCACGCGAGAGATGCTGGATGACATCGCGGCGGAGTCTCATCGACGCGCCGCGGCAGCTAATTTCGGTAATGAGATCGT
>CBFGRV010000025.1:0-46815 GCA_965651265.1 uncultured Rhodothermales bacterium | reverse complement strand
CTGTTCACGCTGGCCTCCTCACTCATCGTCCCGGCGGGTGTAATCTGGTCGCTTCTCTATCTGGCGTTCGGCGAGCCCGGCCCGGCGTTGATTCCGCTGGCATACTCGGTGCTCACCCTCCTCAACGTCGTCGTGCTGGCGCGGATGAAGCAATTCACGCGATTCCGACGGGGGCAGCAGCTACTCATCCTCATACTTCCCGTGATGCTGCACATTTCGCTGGGCGGGATCGTGGGTTCCAGCCTCGTGGCCATCTGGTCGATCATGGCCTTCCTAATGGCCGTCCTCTTCGCCAACAAGAGGGAATCGACGCTCTGGTTTCTTGCCTTCGTCGTTCTTGTCGCTGGCGCGATGATCGCTAGGCCATCGCTGACGATCGATAACAATCTGCCGCCGGGCGTGGTCGTCGGATTCTTCGTGATGAATCTGATGGCCGTATCGTCGATCGGGTACGCCATCCTTCTGGCCTTCGTCACCACCCGGACGCGGCTCCGCGATCTTCAGACGGCCTACCTCAAACAGGACCTCCAGCTCCGCCAGTCCGAGAAGCTGGCCACGCTCGGCACCCTCACGGCCGGCATCGTACACGAGCTCAACAATCCGGCCGCCGCGACCAGACGCGCAGCCGTACAACTCCGGGAAGCGCTCGTCCGGTTCGAGAATGCGCAGGTACACCTGGCTGCCACCTCGATCGGCAGCGACGGCATGCAGCAACTGGCGAAGCTGGAGCAGAAGGGCCATCGCCAGGCGATGCGTGCCGATCAGCTGGACCCCCTCACGCGCTCCGATCTTGAAGCCGAGGTCGAGGACTGGCTGGAAGCCCATGGCGTTCCGGATGCATGGGAGCTTGCGCCGCAGCTGGTCGGACAGGGCATCGAGTCGAGTACACTGGAATCCGTGGCATCAATGCTCGACGAAGATGCGCTGTCTGCCGCATTGACCTGGCTGGCCGAAACCTTCAAGGTCCAGTCCCTCCTCCACGAGGTGGGCGAGGGTTCAGCGAGGATGTCGGAGATCGTCCGAGCTCTCAAGAACTACTCCTTCCTGGATCAGGCGCCCCGGCAGGAGGTCGATCTGCATGAGGGACTGGACAATACGCTCGTCATCCTTCGAAACAAGCTCAAAGAGGGCGTCAGGGTCAAGCGCGAGTACGATACGGAGATGCCGCGCGTGCCCGCCTACGGGGGCGATCTCAACCAGGTCTGGACAAATCTGCTCGACAATGCCGTCGACGCGATGGACGGCAGGGGTACCGTCACGATCCGAACGCGTCGGGACGATGGCTGGGCCGTTGTCGAAATCGAAGACGACGGTCCCGGTATTCCGGAGTCCATCCAGTCCCGTATCTTCGATCCATTTTTCACTACGAAAGAACCCGGCAAAGGCACGGGCCTCGGCCTCTCGACCACGCACCGCATAGTGGTCGAGCAGCACGGCGGCACGATCGACGTGGCCTCTCACCCCGGCTCCACGCGATTCACCATCAAGCTGCCCTACGATGGCGCCGGCCAAGAAACAGGAGGTGATTGAATTTGGCTCGACCCGTCATCCTGACTGTTGACGACGACGCGGAGGTCCTCGCCGCCATCGAACGAGACCTCCGGAACCACTACCAGAACCAGTACCGCATCATTAGAGCCCGATCCGGGCAAGAAGCCCTCGATGCGACCCAAAAGCTCAAGGAGCGAGGGTCCGACATTGCGCTGTTTCTGGTGGATGAGCGGATGCCGCTCATGCGAGGGACAGACTTCTTACGGGACGCCCGCAAGTTCTTCCCTGATGCGCGAAAGGTGCTGCTGACGGCCTACGCCGACACGGATGCGGCGATCCGCGGCATCAACGAGGTCGAGCTCGACCATTACCTGATGAAGCCCTGGGATCCGCCCGAGGATCACTTGTATCCCGTGCTGGATGAAGTGCTGTCCGACTGGACCGCCCACTTCCTCCCGACCTTCGACGGCATCCGCGTTGCCGGAAACCGCTGGTCACCGCAGAGCTACGTACTGAAGGATTTCCTCTCGCGCACGCAAACTCCGTACGAATGGGTCGATCTGGATGTCGACGCGGCCACGCGCGAGCTCGTCGAGCAGCACACGCCCGGCCTCAAGGAGCTGCCGGTCGTGTTCTTCCCCGACGGCACCGTACTGCTTGCGCCCTCGACGCAGGAACTGGCCGTTCGACTCGGACTTCAGACGGCGGCAAACCGGGACTTCTACGACCTCGTCGTCGTGGGCGCGGGACCGAGTGGCCTCGCCGCCGCCGTCTACGGCGCCTCCGAAGGCCTCCGCACGATTCTGTTGGAGGACGACGTGACCGGCGGGCAGGCGGGCACGAGCTCGCGCATCGAGAACTACCTCGGATTTCCCAGCGGCATCGCCGGCGCAGACCTGGCGAGGCGCGCCACGACGCAGGCGCGGCGCTTCGGCGCCGAGGTGGTCATGCCGAAGGGCGTGAAGGAAGTCCGGCTCGACAATCCCTATCGCGTCGTCGTGCTGGACGATGGCGCCGAACTCCGCTGCTACGCCGTACTCGTGGCGAGCGGCATGCGCGTCCGAAGGCTGGATCTCCCAGGAGAGGACCGGCTGAGCGGCGCCGGCGTCTACTACGGCGCCGGGCTGTCTGAAGCCGCGAGCTGCCGCGGCCTCGAGGTGGCTATCGTCGGCGGGGGAAACTCGGCCGGCCAGGCCGCCCTCCTCTTCGCGCGCTATGCAAGCCGCGTGACGCTGCTGGTTCGATCCTCCTCGATCCACCATTCGATGTCCAGCTACCTTGTCGATCGCATCGAGAAAACGGAGAACGTCTCCGTGATGGCCGAAGCCACCGTCTCCGAGCTTCATGGGAGCGATCGTTTAGAGGGCGTAGAAGTGGCCCTCAAGAATGGCGCGGAGCGCACGACCCTTCCCATCGGCGCCATGTTCGTCTTCATCGGCTTCACGCCGCGGTCCGAGATGGTCGCCGACCTCGTCGACCGTGACGAAAGCGGCTTCATTCTGACCGGTCCCGATCTTCATGTGGATGGTGGTCGCCCCCGCGGCTGGAGCTTGAAGCGCGACCCTCTCCTGCTGGAGACCAACGTACCCGGCATCTTTGCCTCCGGCGACGTCCGCTTCGGTTCCACGAAGCGCGTCGCATCGGCCGTCGGCGAAGGCTCCGCGGCCGTGGCGATGATCCACAAGTATCTCGAAACGGTGTAGCGCACTACACCTCACCACAGAGATACGCCCGTCGGCTCTCAGGAGGAAAGCGCTCGATGGCGTAGCGCAGCATCGTCCGAGGCATACTTCGATAGTGCTTGCGGAGGAATTTCTCTTCCGTCTCGATGTCTCGCTTTCCGACCTCTCGCAGCATCCATCCAACGGCCTTGTGGATCAGATCGTGCTCGTCATCGAGCAGGAGCTCGGCGATGCTGAGCGCTGGACCAAAATCACGTTGCTTGATCCAGTAGAACGTCGCCATCATCGCGATGCGGCGCTCCCACAGTACGTCGGATCGAGCCAGACCCTCCAACAGGCTCGTATCGGTCGGGTCGGTGTGCGCGCCGACGATGTGTTCGGCCGATGCATCCACCAGGTCCCAATTGTTGATGAATCGCGTGTTCTGGAGGTAGAACCGAAAAATGGTATCGCGCTCGAGAAGCGCAGCACGCTGATAGCAATCGACCAGCAGAATGAGCGCAAGGAGCCGCTCCTCGTGCCAGGGCGACTGTAGCAATTCGAGGATGTCATCGAGCGGAAGGAATCGGGCCTTTCGCGCGAGGCGCCGGACCTGCGGGACGCGAACTCCCAGGAAGCGATCTCCTTCGCCGTACTCGCCGGGTCCGGTTTTGAAGAACCGCTGAAGAAAGGCGGCGACCTCGGGGTCCGCCATCGATCGCAGCTCGGAGCGGAGCGTGTCCAGATCCATCAGCGGGGCCGCGGCCTCCCCACCATCCAACCGGGTTCCGTGCTGTGCGTGCTGGTGGCGTATGTCATCGGCGCCTTGCTTTCGCCGCGCTGTACTGAAACTCCGGTTCGAACAGGTTGACGTCGAGATCAGCCACGACGTTCTGCAACCTGGCCTGCGCCTCCTTCACCGCGTGATTGAAGATCGATGGTCCGATCTCCTCGACGATGAAGTCCAGGAAGAGGGTTGCGTGGAGGTCGCCAATTTCTTCGCCCCGCTCTTCGAGGAAGTAGCTCTTGAGAGCGGCGATGAGCTCGGATCGGGTCTCGTCGGATAATGTGATGGCCATTCTAGATAATCTTTCGAAGTGGTTTCTCTTTGACGCGGTTACGCGGCGGCGGATCGCGCATTATAGGGGGCGCGACCACTACTCATCCTTCGATTCCTCGAGCTCTCTGATCCTGGAGATTTGCTTCCGATTCCACTCGTCCTCGCTGAAGGGAGTCTCGAACCATTTGTCGAGGATTTCCTTCAACAGGGCTGGCGACGTCGCTCGCAAGCTGAGAGCCAGAACGTTCGCGTGATTCCAGATCCGCGCACCTCGTGCCGTTTCCGCATCTCCGCAAAGTGCGGCGCGAATTCCGGGCAGTTTGTTGGCCGCGATGGAGCAGCCCGTTCCCGTCCAGCAGGCTACGATGGCCTCGTCGGCATCGCCGCGGCGAACGGCGTTTACCGCTTCGACGGTGACGTCGGGCCAGTCCGTTGTGCCTCCCTCCTCTTCGGGACCAAAGTACAGCACTTCGTGACCTCTCGCCTCGAGCGCGTCCAGCAGATAATCGATGAGGTGCGTACGTTCGTCGGTACTGACGGCTATTTTCATGACAGTCAGATTCCGTTTATATCGTTTTCGCCGGAGCAATCGCCCGGTCGTGTCTCTAACATAGAATTCATGCCGGACTTTCCCACCATTCGTGACATCGCGGCGTTCCTCGAGGACTGGGCGCCGCGCGCGTCGGCGCAGCCCTACGACAACGTGGGGCTACAGGTCGGCGACCCCACTGTGGCTGTGCGGCGAGCTCTTCTGGCGCTCGACATGACGCCGCAGGTCCTCGACGAGGCTGCGAGCGCCGCGGCGGAGCTCATCATCACCCATCACCCGCTCATCTTCCGCCCGCTCCGAAGCGTCACGCCGACGTCATTTTCATCGAACCTGGCCTATCGCCTCGCAGCCAGCGGCATCGCGCTCTACAGCATCCACACGAATCTGGATGCCGCGTCCGGTGGCGTTTCATTCGCGCTCGCCCGGCGATTGGGGATTTCGGATCTGGAGTTTCTACAGACCTTCGAGATCGATGGCGAGGAAGTGGGCCTCGGTGTGGTGGGCAAACTGGATGTCCCCTTGTCGCTCGCCGAGTTTCTGGCGCGGGCATCCGAACGGTTGGAAACCCCGGCACTTCGGTTCGTTGGCGCTCCTGAAATGCTGATCGAGCGGGCGGCGGTTTGCGGCGGGGCCGGCGCGGACCTTCTCCCGAACGCCATCGCAGCGAATGCGGATGTCTTCCTCACGGCGGACCTGAAGTACCATCAATTTTTCGACGCGTTGGATATCGACGGACATCCGACCATTGCCCTCGTCGATGCGGGCCATTATGAGACGGAGGTGGTGACCGAAGAGCTGCTGAGAGAAGAGTTGTCCATGCGCTTCCCTGAGGTTGAGTGGCGCCGGACGTCGCACCGCACGAGCCCCGTTCGGTCGTTCGTACAGAGGGGGTAGCCAAATGCTGGTCCCTCGCGAGTGTTGCATGCGTTCGCGAAGGGTCTTCGAAAAAAATGCACGAAGACATCCATGTAGCCGTTGTCGCAGCCTGAACTTTTCAAGGGCCCTGTCCGTTATTTGATCTGGCCTTCAAAGCCTGAGCCTACAGCGACTCAGCGAAGCGTCCGGAGCGATATTCGGAGTTAAGCAAAGGAACACAGCGTATGGCTACCGTTCAGGAGACCAGCATCGCCGAGCAACTCACAGCTCTGATCCGTCTCCAGCACATCGACAGCTTAATCGACCAGATTGAAAAGTTGCGGGGCGATCTTCCCGACGAAATCCGGGATCTGGAAGACGAAAAGGAAGGGCTCGAGACTCGCATCGAAAAATACAAGCAGGAAGAAAAGGAGAACGAAGCGGCCAAGCTCCAAGCCGATAAAGACATCAAGGAGTCGGAGCAACTCATCAAGCGTTACGAGGAGCAACAGCTTCAAGTCCGAAACAATCGGGAATACGACGCCCTCACCAAGGAAATCGAAGCCCAGAAGCAGCGAATCGAGGACGCGCAGCGGAAGATCCAGGAGATCGAGGAAAACGAGGATGCCCACCGGCTATCGATCGAGGTGGCCGAGGCCAGACTGAAGGATCTCGAAGAACTGCTCGATACGAAGCGTGAAGAGCTGAAGGAAGTCCTCGACGATACGAAGCAGGAGCAAGCAGCCCTCGAAGATCGCCGCACCGCTGCCGAAAAAGAAGTCGACCCTCGCTACCTCCGAGCCTACATGCGCCTTCGTCGCCGGCTTCGTGATGGACGTGCGGTCGTCCCGCTGGAGCGAGGCGCCGCCGCCGGCTTCGCCGTTCCGCCTCAGCGCCAGGTAGAGATCCGCCAGCAGAACAGGATCGTCGCTTGCGAGCACACAGGGCGCATCATCGTCGACCATGAGCTTTACGCTCTGACGATCTCGGAGCTGGACATCTAGGGCAACAACCCGCCCAGGCCAGCGTTTACTCACTAACCTAGCTCCTGCCGGACCGTCGCCTCGGCGTTTTCGTCGGGGAGGAAAGTCCGAACACCGCAGGGCATCGTGCTTCCTAACAGGAAGGCGCCGCGCTGAAGGGCGTGGTGACGGCACGTGCAACAGAGAGTAGACCAGCCGATGGCGCCCACGGGCGCACAGGTGATGGGTGAAAGGGTGGGGTAAGAGCCCACCAGCGTTCCGGGTGACCGGGACGGCTAGGTAAACCCCACGAGGTGCAAGGCCAAACAGCGCCGCGACGCTCCATGGAGCGATAAGGTGGCCCGCCGAAGCGGTGCGGGTAGGCCGCTCGAGGCTGCCGGTGACGGCAGTCCCAGATAGATGACGGTCTCGCTCGATGCGGCGCCCGGCCGCCGCCCGAGTCAGACAGAATTCGGCTTACAGGCAGGAAAGAGCCGGTATGAACACGAAGCCCGCACCATCACGCGGGCTTCTTCATTTTCGTCAACTTCGATCGAAGGTCGGACGTAGTGGGGACTACTCCCCGTCCTCCGGTGTCGCCGTTCCTCCATCCTGAGCTGGAGGTGCGCCCTCACCCGGAAGCCCCTGCTCGGCGGGCGGAGGCAGCACAGGCCCAGGCTGCGTCTGCTCCTGCTGCGCTCGCTGCTGAATCACGCTCTCCGTTGGACCCTCACCCCGATCGATCGTGAAGTTCGTCAGGATGCACAGCACGATGAACAGCGTCGCCAGCGTCCAGGTAGCCTTCTCAAGAACGTCGGGCGCCTGACGCGCTCCCAGAATCTGCGTCGTTGCTCCACCGGCCGCAATACCGGCCAGACCGCCCCCCTTCCCACTCTGCACGAGGACGACGAGCGTGATGAAGATGGCGATCAACGTGATCAGAATGATCAGAAAAGTAAACATGTGCGCGTCGATAATTGCGGATGTACCGGGCGGGCGTGCCGACTGGCGATGCCGAGCCTCTTAACAGCCCCTGGCAACGTTCAGCCCATCCATACGAGCAAGCAGGAATCGGGATCCCGTTGGAATTTCATTGTCGCGGCTCCCGATTCAGGTCGCCATTCACGCTCCCCCGGAGCAAATGGCCTCTCACGACACCCCATTGCGCGGGTTTCGATGCTGAAGATATTCGTGAGCATACATGAGGGCGACGGCTGACTTCATGTCCAGAATCTCGCCTCGCCGTGCGCGCGCGACGGCCTCGGCAAATGGCAGCTTTACTACCTCCATAAACTCACCCTCCGACAGATTGCGCGTGCCCGGCTCCAGACCTTCCGCGAGGAAGAAATAGATAATCTCGTTGCTGTACCCGATGCACGGATACAGCGCTCCCAGCCTGGTAAAACGCCCCGCGGTCCAGCCCGTCTCCTCTTCGAGCTCCCTCGCCGCGACATCCGCGGGTTCCTCCCCGTCCTTATCCAGCTTCCCCGCGGGCACCTCGAAGAAGACCCGCCGCGGTGGGTAGCGGAATTGCCGGACCAGCAGGGTCGATCCATCATCAAAGAGAGGCACGACGGCCGAGGCGCCCGGATGATCGATCCATTCTCGCTCGCTCTCTTTTCCGTCCGGCAGCCTGACTCGATCACGGTACACTTTCAGCAGCTTGCCCTCGAGGAGTTGATTCGATTTCAGCGGCGTTTCGTTGAGGTCGGACATCAAAAATGGTCTGTGGATTATGAAGGGTGATCGTACGTCAGCGTGATGGCGGCCGCAGCCGCGATGGCGGCCGTCTCCGTTCGGAGCCGGCGAGGGCCGAGGGAGACGACCTTCCAACCTTTGCTTCGAGCCTGCTCGACCTCTTCCTCCGAAAAACCTCCCTCCGGTCCGATGAGCACAGAGGTGGAACTCGGCTCGGCAGCAGCTCTCAATGCATCTACCAAACCCTTACTCGCGCGCATGGCTTCATGGCAGCATAATTTGAGGTCGGCCCGGGCTTCATCCAAATAGTCGCTGAAGGCCACGGGCTCACGCAGTCGGACCAGCCGGCTTCGGCCACACTGTTTCATGGCGGCGATAAGTTTGCCTCTGAGGCGGTTCGGTCGTACGGTCTCCCGCTCCGTGTGTGCGGTGATGATCGGGACGAGCTCCGACACACCCAGCTCTGCAGCCTTCTCCAGCAGCAGCTCGAAGCGTGCGCGCTGCTTGAGGAGCCCCACAGCCAGCGTGAGGTGGTAGGATGGTTCTCCGACCTCACGCCGGCGATCCAGGATCCACCCGCCGGCACTCCGCCGATCTACATGGTCGAGCCGGACCCTGTACCATCCGCCTTCCCCGTCGACCACAACTACCTCGTCGCCCTCCCGCGCTCTCAGCACCCGCGCAGCATGGTGGGCCTCATCCTCGGGAAGGCTGAGCCGATCACCGTGGATCCGATCGATTGGAGCGAAAAAGGTCGTGGTCACGCCAGAACTATCAGAGGCCGAAGGAGAGTCCTGCATGAATCCGAGCGTCAGTCGGCCCCCCTTCCGGATTCAGAGCGGCACTCACGTTCACGAGGCCGATCGCCGTTTCGTATTGGAATCCGACCCCATACCCCGGATGAAGGTCTGTAGATGCAGTAATATCGGGCGTCGCCGGGCGATCGACGTATCCCAGATCGAAGAACGCATAGGCGAACGAGTATCGATCGATGAGTAGTCGGTACTCAACGAGCGCCCGGCCGACAAGGCGCCCCAGGAATCGGTCTTCATCGTACCCACGCAGTGAAGTCGCTCCACCAAAACGAAAGAGGTCGCTCCGGTCATATTCGTTGCTGACGAGGAGCCCCGCATCCCCTCCTATCACGAGAACCTGGCGCGATAGCGTGGGCAGGTAGGCCCTCACTCTGGCCTGAAGTCGTTGTTGCTCGATCGATGTCGTCGTCCGTGTGGTGTCCGTGCCGGACAGGCGACGCTCCGACCGCCTCTTCCGCCCCGATTCCAGATTCATCTCGACTGCCAGGCCGCGCCGCGGATTTCGGGGCCGATCTATGCGCCGCAAACTGACTCCCAATCCAACAAACCATGCCTCGGCGCCAGGGATGATCTGGCGACCAGATGCACTCAGTTCGAGTCCGGTCTGTCCCGGCGAGGTCACCTCGCGACTAAAGCTTCCGATCAGATCGAAGCCGCCCGCGACGTAGTAGCGGACCTGCCCTCCGTATCGTTGCTTTCCGTATGTCGAATCTTGCGACAATCCACTGAACCCTCCGGCCACGCCGAGGGGGAGTCCTAACAGGAACGGACTCGATACCTCGACATCGATTCGGCTCGCCTGTCCCGGCAGGCGATCGAGACGTACGGACAGTGATCGGCCCGCGCCGAAGGGATTCTGGAGTAAAAGGTGACCCGAACCAATGACACGCCCCCGTTCGCCGTCTACCGTCGGCGGGAGGTAACCCAGCACGATATCGAAGGCGCCCGGATCTCCCTCGTCGACGGGAATCCGCAGAACCACTCCCGAGTCCGCCTCGACGACCAGTTCCGGCAGCCCGACATCTTCGAAGAGACGGGCATCGAAAAGTGTGCGCTGTAGGGCTTCCGGTTCGAAGTGCCGTAGCGGCTCGCCAACGGCCAATCCGGTCACCCGAGAGACAAGCCCAGGCTTCGTGCGGCGGCCCCCGACCAGATCGATCCTCTTCAAGGGTAGCACCGGCCCTTGGTCGACGCGGAGGGTGATGGCGAGGCGGGTATCCCCAGTCGCCATGGGCCGAATCTGGTCCACAGAGACACGAGCCAGATACCGACCCTCATTCGCCAGATAGCTGAGGATCCGTCGGATATCTTCCTCCAGCTCGAGCGGAGTGAATGCACTCCCGACGCCGAGCCGAACGGCATCCAGCAGCTCGCGCCTTCGTTGCTCGTCGATGCCGACGAGCTCGATTGCGCCGACTTCCGTTCGCGGACCTCGCGTGATTCGAGCCGATGGGCCGCCCGCGTCGAGCGCGACAGAGTCGATTCGCGCGGAAAGGAAGCCCGCCTGATGGAGGGAGTCCACTGCATCCGCCGCCCGCGCGTGCAAGGAGTCGGCGTCACTCGTCGATTCTGTCCGGACGGGCCGGCCGTCGATGAAGATGGTCGCTACCGGAGGCACCGCGGCATCCGAAGACTGGCCGAATGCGGGAACGGACATCCAGACGCTCATCATCAGCCCAGCTGCCGCGGCGAAGAGCGCGCAAAGGGTGATCAGGAGCAAACGATAGAACGCAACCACGGAAGCTCGCAAGAAATGCCGGCGGACGTGCGAGAGGATCTCGGCAGAGGAAACGTGGTCGTGTTCCGCTCGTTCCGGCATGGCGTGCCACCTCGTCCGCCGTTCCTCTGTACCTCCCTCTTCGACGTGAACCGAGACCAGTCCTTCCCGGATATAGCCCCATCACCCGACCACATCAGGGCCTTTCGAAACGATCTCCTGAAGTGGTTCGACGTGGAGCAGCGAGCCATGCCATGGCGGCGGACCGACGACCCCTACCGCATATGGGTTTCGGAGGTCATGTTGCAGCAGACACGTGTTGATCAGGCCGAGCCGTACTACCGCCGTTTCGTCGAACGATTTCCTACCGTCGAGGATCTGGCGCGTGCGGACCTCGATGATGTGTTGCTCTGCTGGGAAGGGCTCGGCTACTACTCACGCGCGCGAAATCTGCACGCTGCGGCAGGTCGCGTCGTGAACGACTTCGACGGGCGCGTCCCAAGCGATGAGGCACTCCTTCGCACGTTGCCGGGGGTCGGTCCGTACACGGCGGCGGCCGTGCTCTCCATCGCGTACGATCGGCCCCATGCCGCGGTAGATGGCAATGTTACGCGGGTGGTGGCGCGGGTTTTTCGGATAGAGAGCGACATCCGTAGCTCCGTCGCGCGCGCTCAGATCACGCGACTGGCCGACACCCTCATCGATCCCGATCGGCCGGGTCGCTTCAATCAGGCCGTGATGGAGTTGGGTTCCACGATCTGCACTCCGAGATCGCCCAGGTGCCCTGCATGCCCGATCCGGCCCGTATGTGCGGCCGCTGCCAAGGGTGATCCCGAGAATTTTCCCATCACCGCCTCACGCCGCCCCGTTCCCCACCACATCATTGCCGTTGCCCTGCTTTTCAACGAACGTGGTCGCCTCCTCATCCAGAAAAGGCCGGAGCATAAGATGCTGGGTGGGCTATGGGAATTCCCCGGGGGCAAGCAGGAGCATGGCGAAAGCCCGGCCGAGACGTGCCGCCGCGAGGTGGAAGAGGAGTTGGGCCTGCGGATCGAAGTCGGAGAACCGTTCCATGTACTTTCTCATGCCTACAGCCACTTCCGCATCACGCTCTACGCCTTCGTCGCGCGAGTAGCTGAAAACGCCGTGACTTCCGAACCGGGACGCCTCGAGTGGGTCGAAATGGAACGGCTCCGCGAATATGCATTCCCTCGCGCCAATCGTAAGCTCCTCGAGCGGCTTGAAGGTGATTTTGGTGCCGAATTTGCAACGGGATCGATCTCCAGCTAAACTCTATCCAGATCGCCTCATACGGCATAATACAGAGTGCGGCGCCTCCTTCTTCTCCTCTTTCTGACCAGCCTGGTCTACACGGCTGTGCCGGCTGCCGCACAGCGCGGCCCTGATCGCGCGCGCATCATCCGCGAGATCGAGGAGACCGATCGGCGATCCGCGGAATCCGTCCGAGATTGGCTCATGGAGCACCGCATCCCGCAGCGCATTCCTCAATCCGATGGAGGCGCGATCGAGCTCGTCCGCGTGGACAACGGCCGTCCGACCTACTTCACCACCCTCAACAGTGCGGCTGCACACGCGACCCGAACGGACGCACTCTACCCCGGTGCACATCTGGGACTGAGCCTGACGGGCCAGGGTATACGCATGGGAATCTGGGACAGCGGGCACCTTCTGGATAGCCATCGCGAGATCAACGGGCGCACGACCTTCGGAGACAATGCAGAAACGAGCGACCACGCGACGCACGTGGCCGGCACGCTGATCGCTACGGGCATCGATGCGCGGGCCCGAGGGATGGCCTACCAGGCCGGCCTGATCTCCTATTCGTGGACGAACGACGCGACCGAGATGACTAACGAAGCCGGCCTCGGAATGCTCATCTCCAACCACTCCTACAGCATCGTCGGCGGGTGGCACTACGGCGACCTCGAAGGGCGTGGCGATCAGTGGTACTGGCTGGGGGATCCTACGATCAGCACGAGTGAGGATTACATGTTCGGCCGCTACGACATCCCGGCCGTGCAGTTCGATCGCGCTAGCCACACGAATCCATACTACCTGCCGGTCGTCGCCGCCGGCAATGATCGCATCGACACGGGCCCCGCGTCCGGGCCTTACCGAGCGTTCAACTCGAACGGAGAATACGTCACCTATCACGTGGAGAGCCGCTTCATCCCGCGCGACGGCGGGGCGGACGGCTTCGACACCATAGCGGGGGCCGGTGTGGCAAAGAATGTGCTTACCGTCGGATCGCTCGCCTTCTACGATGGGTCGGGAAGGTATCAGACGAGCAGTTTCTCCAGCTTCGGCCCGGCGGATGATGGACGCGTCAAGCCCGACATCATGGGGCTGGGCGAGCGGATATACTCGCTTGCATCGGACGATCCAAACTCGTACGCCGTCTCTAGCGGCACGTCAATGGCGACGCCGAATGTGGCGGGGTCGCTCGCGCTGCTTCAGCAATACCACCAGATCAAGTTCGGTGAGTACATGCGGGCGGCAACCCTTAAAGGGCTCGTCATCCACACGGCCGACGATCTGGACATGCCCGGGCCGGATTACCGTACCGGATGGGGGGTGCTGAACATGGAAGCGGCCGCCGAGCATCTCACACGAGCGGCGTCGGTCGGGATGGCCATCTTAGAAGAGTCGTTGGAAGATGGTGATGTCCTGGCGCGTGATCTGGTGGTTGAAGGCGGTGATCCATTGCGGATCACACTCTCCTGGACCGATCCGCCCGGTACGCGCCTGCCCTTGAATTCATCCAGTTTGGACAATCCTGCTCCCCAGCTCCAGAACGATCTCGACCTGCGCCTGGTGCACACCGAAACAGGGATCGAATACTTGCCATTCGTACTAAATCCGATGGCTCCCGGCGCGCAAGCCTCACATGGCGACAACCGGGTGGATCCCATCGAGCAAATATACATTGCCGAGGCCCTGCCGGGCTTTTACAGGCTCACGGTGTCGCACAAAGGCCGGCTCGCCGGAGGGGCTCAGCAGGATTTCTCAGTCCTCATCACGGGTGCCGGTGGAGACGCGGCGCCGGTGGCCGTCGCGCATGTTTCGGCCGAAGCCGATCTGGATGGCGTGACCCTCCGCTGGAACACGCTATTCGAACGAGGTGAAGGCCACTTTGAGGTCGAGCGCGGAATCATCCAGCCCCAAAAATCGCGAGACGATGAATTCGAGGTCGTGGGGATGCAGGCGCTGGCCGGCGACGGTGGGCGCGAGTATGAGTTCATCGACACATGGTCCATTGCCGGCCATTATCGATATCGAATCGTATTGGTGGATGGGGAAGATCGGTACCTGGCCGCGCAGACGGAGGTAACCATCGTTCCGCCGGACGCGTACGCTATTCTGTCGAACTACCCCAACCCTTTCCGGGACCAGGTTGTGCTGGTCGTGGATATCCCGCGAACGCAGCTTGTCAAGGTCACGATATTCGATGCAATCGGCAGAGAGGTGTCGCGAAATCCCGAGGTTGAGCTCAGGGCCGGACGCCACCTCCTTCCCATCGACGGTGCAGATTGGCCCGCCGGGGTGTATTTTGCCCGGGTCGAAACTCCGAATGGGGTATCGACGCAGCAACTTGTAAAGCACTGATCGCAGTCCCGAGAATCCGCCGTCCTTCTCCATTCGCCGGCTTACCCGATAACATGGACGTAGAAGTACTTTTTTGGATAGCCGTTGCGCTGTTCTATCTCTTTTCCAGGGTACTCGGCGGCCGCAAGAAGACGCAGAAGCCAACTCGATCGACGCCCGATCGTTCCGATCATGGTCGCACTGCGCCGGGGATGAAGTCGCCTCAGCTCGAGCTTGAGGAGGCGCTCAGTGAGATCAGGCGGGCACTAGGGTACCCACAGGAGAAGCCGGCGCAACCCGAGACGAGGGTACCGAAAGACGTCGCGGGCCGTCCCGATATGGAGCCCGGAGTACCGGCTCCGGCACGGCGACCGACGCCGCGAACGGCATCACCGACGGGTTCTACTGATTCCGAGAGGACTCGCCGAGATCAATGGGAACGAGCGGCGCGTGGAAGTCGAGACCAGGAAGAACTCGAGCGCCAGAGGGAGTTGCTGGATCGAGCTCAGGCAGTCTCGCGGCGCGAGCGTGCTCGGCGTACCAGACACACCCTTGAGGTGGAAGCCCTGGATTCCCATCCGCTGGAGGCAAGCTTTACCGAAGAGGAAAGCTTCGAGCGCGTTGGGCAGCACGCTCACGCCAGAATCCGTCGACGCGATGCCCGACAGGACGCCCCCACCACGGGTCGAGGCTCGGAGTTATGGAATCGCCTCCAGAGTCCCGACGGTCTGCGCGAGGCCTTCATCCTGAAGGAGATCCTCGATCGCCCTCTCTCCATGCGGCGCGGCATCCGATAGCGTCAAGCGACACGCGCACTAGCGATTCTGCTTGTCCGTGCGCACTCCTCCCCCGCGGACCTCCCAGCGCGTCAGATCGATTCCACGCCTCCCGTTCCGCGCTTGAACAAAGACGACCCGATCGCCCCTCCGATGGCTCCGAGGATCGCCGCCACAATCAAGGACACCAGGATGATTCCGATCATGAACAGCGGCGATGACATCCATTCGAGCATCTGCTCCATCTGCGCGGGATCCATCCCGCTCTGATCGAACCCTTGCTCCATGGCCGTACGCCAGTCGGGTGCGATGCCAATGAGTTGAAAGACATAGCCCAGAACTCCGGCCGCAACCCCGGCGACGATGCCGGCCAATGCCCCGATCCCGGCCCCCTGCCCACCGGTGATCGTCAGCTGATGGCGATCCGTGTAGTGCCAGACGGCCACGATGCCCGCCGCGATATAGAGCAGGCACGAGATGCAGCCTCCAACTGTGGGGATGAGATTTACGATTGCGGCTGCAATACCGACGGCCGCTCCTCCGAGGAGTATAGATTGTCCTTTTTCGGGCATGCGTGAGCTCGTGATTAGCCTTGATTGCTGCCGTGTCGCACGCCGTGCAGGAATCCGATGCCGCAGACTCGCCTACACCGAGCGCCCGACCGTAGAGGGCCACTTGCGGGAAATCGCACGTCGGATCCCTGAACAGGCGGCGCGACGAAGATAGGGAGACATCGGCCGAAAAAAAACCTTCAGAGGCTCTCGAGCACCTTACTTCTCAGGCTCCTCCCTCGAAAAAGTTCGGTCAAGGCCCTGCAGAGAAAGTAACCGGCGGTCAGTCCGAAGGCGGCACCCGTCGCAACGCGACTGGCAGCCGTATTGGTCCACATCCCTACAACACCCCCCAGCCAGTCAATGCCGGGAATGACGACTCCGGCCAGGATGAACCAGCGCGCATTCCGTTGGATGAACGCGTCCCAGCGTCGAAGCAAAAGAAATGCGAATGGCGCCGCGGCGATGGCTGCGTAGACGCCTAGACATCGGTGACAGACCGCCAGCTGGACCCCGTCGATGGCCGGTGAGCGGTCTGGAAGCTGATGGCACACCGTCGAAAACACCGCCATGATGAACTGCCGCGCGTGCTCCCCGACAAAGGGCGGTGACACCACGGCAAGCAGAAGACCGCAACCCAGAAAAAGCGCGGCACCCGATCCCGTCCAGTCGTGGACGCGGAGATGGTTCGGAGTTTCGGGTGGAGGCAGAGCCGTCACAGTGCCATTCAATTTGCAGCGAAGACTGCATCAGCAAGAAACTACGTACGCCGTTAGCCTTCCAATCGTTGCGTCCCGCTCCCGCGAGAAAGGGCCAGGTGGAACTGCACTCCGTCATCCATGTAGACAGCGCTGGCACTCCATCTCTGAGAGTGCTAAAGATCGAAAGAAGGAGATTGCGCGCCACTCCGTTGACGGAAGTGCCGGGCAATGCAAAAACAGTAGTCTAGATCGAGAAACGAAAGGAGGAAACGTCATCATGGCATCCATCAAGCCCCTGGGCGATCGCGTCGTCGTTCGCCCGGTGGAAGCAGACGACAAGACCCAGAGCGGACTCTACATTCCCGATACCGCGAAGGAGAAGCCCCAGCGTGGCACCATCGTATCGGTCGGCCCGGGACGTGTGGAGGACGGGAAGAAGATCGATATGAGTGTCGGTGAGGGAGATACGGTGCTCTACGGCAAGTATGCCGGTACCGAAATCACCATAGACGGTGAGGATCTTCTCATCATGCGTGAAAGCGACATTCTGGGAATCATCGAAGACTAAAATGTAATAGCGCGGCATCGGAGCCCCGATGCCGTTTTCGCTTTGAGCGCGCCGGATGTCGCGCGCCTCACTACCCTATCTCAAATTATCCAGACTGATGGCAAAACAGATTGTATTTGACACTGATGCACGCGCCGCACTGAAGCGGGGGGTCGATAAGCTGGCCAACGCCGTCAAGGTGACACTGGGCCCGAAAGGCCGCAACGTGATCGTCGAGAAGAAATTCGGCGCCCCAACCGTCACCAAGGACGGCGTGACCGTGGCGAAGGAGATCGAGCTCGAAGACAAGCTCGAGAACGTCGGCGCCCAGATGGTCAAGGAGGTTGCTTCGAAGACCAGCGACGTCGCGGGAGACGGCACCACCACCGCCACGGTGCTCGCGCAATCGATCATCCATGCCGGTCTTAAGAGCGTGACCGCGGGCGCCAACCCGATGGATCTCAAGCGAGGCATCGACAAGGCCACGGCTGCCGTCGTCGAGAACCTCCGCACGCAAAGCCGGGAGATTTCGGGTAAGAACGAGATCTCACAGGTTGCGTCGATCTCGGCCAACTCAGACACGACGATCGGCGAGCTCATCGCAGATGCGTTCGAGAAAGTCGGAAAGGACGGCGTGATCACCGTCGAGGAAGCCAAGGGCACGGAAACGTACCTCGACGTGGTCGAGGGTATGCAGTTCGACCGCGGTTATCTCTCCCCCTACTTCGTCACGGATCCGGACAACATGGAGGCCATCCTCGAAGATGCCTATCTCCTGATCCATGACAAGAAGATCAGCAGCATGAAGGATCTTCTCCCCGTCCTGGAGAAGGTCGCTCAGACGGGCCGGCCGCTGCTCGTCATCGCCGAGGACGTCGAGGGCGAGGCGCTGGCAACGCTCGTAGTCAACAAGTTGCGCGGCACGCTGAAGGTCGCCGCCGTGAAGGCTCCGGGTTTCGGTGATCGTCGCAAGGCCATGCTCGAGGACATCGCCATCCTCACCGGAGGCACGGTCATCTCCGAGGAGAAAGGCTATCGGCTCGAGAACGCCACGATGGACTCACTCGGCCGTGCCAAGCGCATCGTGATCAACAAGGACAACACCACGGTGGTGGATGGCGCGGGCTCGCCCGACGACATCAAGGCGCGCGCCAACCAGATCCGGCAGCAGATCGAATCGACTACCAGCGACTACGACCGCGAGAAGTTGCAGGAGCGGCTGGCGAAGCTCTCCGGCGGCGTGGCCGTGCTGAAGATCGGGGCCGCGACGGAGCCGGAGATGAAAGAGAAGAAAGCCCGCGTGGAGGATGCGCTGCACGCCACGCGCGCGGCCGTCGAAGAGGGCATCGTGCCCGGCGGCGGCGTTGCCTACATCCGCGCGCTCTCTGTGCTCGACAACCTCGAGGTCGATAACGAAGATCAGAAGATCGGTGTCTCGATCATCCAGCGCGCGCTCGAGGAGCCCCTGCGTCAGATCGTTAGCAATGCCGGCCTCGAGGGATCGATCGTGGTCCAGAAGGTCAAGGAAGACACAGGTGACTACGGCTTTAATGCCCAGTCGGAGCAGTTTGGCAATCTCTTCGAGGAGGGCGTCATCGATCCGACGAAGGTGACCCGCACGGCTCTAGAGAACGCCACCTCCGTGGCCAGCCTGCTGCTGACGACGGAAACGGTCGTGGCCGATAAGCCGACAGCCGACGATGAAGACGGCATGCCGGCCGGCGCCGGACCTGGAATGGGAGGCGGAATGGGATTCTAAGCCTGCCTCACGTTTCAAACGAAAGAAGCGGGATCGCCATGTAGCGGTCCCGCTTTTTTTGTCGGCCGTAGCCGGCCTGTTCTCCATCCAACGCCCGCGGGCGTCGGTCAGTCCGTTGACTTGTTGCCGTGCGGCTCGTAGTTCGCGTATGGGTCTACGTCCCACTCCCCGAGCAGGTGGTTGATCAGGTCCTCCTCATCATCCAGAAAAACGCCATCCGCGTTGGCGATCTTCACGAGGTCATTCAATGCCGCCATTCGCTGCTCCCTGGGCAACCGTTCCCGGACCGACCGGATTGCTACCTCCAACCGATGATCATCCCGTCCCTCCGAATAGACATGCATCGCATCCTGCAGAATGCGCTCGACATCGTCTGGTGGAACACCCGGCTCCCACTCACGCAGCTTGTTGAAAATGACCTCCAGCTCGGTGTCACTCAGGTCATCATCCGTGCTATGTGCCAGCACCAGGAAGATATAGGCCAGATCGTGCAGAACGCCCCACGATTCCAGGGCAGGATCCGGTGACCGGGCATCTCCTTCGATTTCCCATGTGGCGGTTAGCGCATCCAGCATGCCCTGTTCATTCCGCACCACCACGCCGTCTAACTGGGCGACCTCGCGCAGGTCATCGAGCAGGCTCTGTTTCTGTTCGGTGGACAGTACGGTATGCAGCTCTTCCGCGACAGCCTTCGTTCGGCTCAATTCATCGATCTCGGAGAGGCCCTCATGCATGGCTTTGGAGAGCGCCGCGGCGGCATCGGCTCGGCTCGCCCCCGCACACCGCGCCTGGAGCATCCCGATAACGCGATTCAATACATCGTCCGAAACGTAGTCCGACGAGCTCCGAGCCATGGCAATATACAGGTGTGCCAGCTGCTCGACGTGATCGTGTTGGCTCTCCGCTGCCATTGACCGTCCCGGTATCTACAGTTCGTGTGCGCTCCTGTCAGGACGAAGCGCCTTCACTCCAAGTTACGAAACAAAAAGCCGGGTCAGCTTACGCCCGGTAAGATTATCGTGAAGACGCTGCCTTCCCCTTTTTTCGTGGATAGGGCAATGCTGCCGTTCATTCTCTCGAGTAGGCGCTTGGAAACGGACAGACCGAGTCCGCTACCCTGGTGCGTGCGGTCCAGGC
This sequence comes from uncultured Rhodothermales bacterium, assembly GCA_965651265.1. Classification (GTDB taxonomy): domain Bacteria; phylum Bacteroidota; class Rhodothermia; order Rhodothermales; family VXPQ01; genus CBFGRV01. The sequence continues at coordinate 26,929 of CBFGRV010000025.1, read as the reverse complement.
CCGTACTCTCCTGGACGAAAGGATCGAAAACGTGCGAGACGGATTCCTCGCCGATGCCGATCCCCGTGTCGCTGATCACGATCTCCACGTTACCCTCGCGCCCCCGCACCTCGACGGAGATGTATCCTTCGTCGGTAAACTTTATGGCATTGTCGAGGAGGTTATTGATGATTCTCGTCAGGATGGCGTGATCGAACCGGGCGATGCAACGCTGACCCGGCAGGATGAGTCGTACTTCCAGTCCTTTCTCCTCCGCGATGGGCCGAACCGCGTCGACTGCGCCATCCACGACCTCGAGGACATTGTGCGGATAGTTCTCGATTTCGAGGGTTCCGGCTTCCAGCTGGGCGAGATCCAGCATCGAATCGAGCATGAGCAACAGTCGGCGCCCACTTCGTTCGATCAAGTTGATGAACCGTTGGTACTCGGGCCTCACCCCCTGCCGCAGAATCGACGTGAAGCCTAGAATTACCGTCAACGGCGTCCTGATTTCGTGTGTGATGTTGGTGAGGAAGGAGGTCTTCAATTTCGACACCTCCTCGGCTTGCTCCTTCGCCTCCAACAGCGTTCGCTCGGTGCTCTTCTGCTCGTCGATGTCGAGCGCAGAACCCACGTAGCCGGCAAAACTTCCGTTTGGTCGATAGCGCGGGATGCCCCGATCGAGTACCCATCGGTAGACACCGTCATGCCGGCGAAGGCGGTATTCCACGCTGAACGGAACGCGCTGCTCGAAAGACCTGCGCGAGGACCGCAGAACCATCTGGCGATCACTGGGGTGGATGAAATCCCCCCACCCATCGCCCAGCGAATCCGCCATCGTGGCACCGGTAAAGTCCAACCACATCTCATTGTAGTACGTCACCTGCATGGATTCGTCCGCCATCCAGATCATGACGGGTGCCAGATCGGCCACCACGCGGAAGCGGCGTTCGCTCTCCTGCAGATCCAGAAGTGCCTGGCGCTGGGCCGTGATATTGTTCATCACCGTGAGCACGCACGGCTCGCCGTCGACGGTAATGCGTTGCATCGAGACTACGACTGCAAGCTCATCCCGCGCGCGGCTCATGAGCGTGAGCTCTTCATCCCGGATGGACTCTCGGTGTCCAAGCTCGTCAAGAAGATCGGAATATCGGCCACCTGCCTTCCAGAGTCCCAGCTCTTCCGGCGTCCGGCCGATGCTCTCCGCCGGAGCGTATCCGGTGAAGGCGCCCCATTCTTCATTGACCTCGATGAGTGCGCCGTCCGAGAGACGAGCGATGCTGATCGGCGACGGGCTAGCGTGAAAGATCGTATAGAGAAGACTTTCTGAGTCGCTCTCTTTCGCTCCCTGCCGCAGCCTGCTGTCTCCTACGTTCGAATGACCAGGCTTTTGCATCGAGCACGCTCCACAAAGGCAGCGGGTTGACTAAATAGACAGGAACCACGGTTGCAAAGGAGAGGATGAATCGGGCCAAGTAGCAGGAGGAAACCGCTTGGAAGCCGGTGTAGACCTGCCTCACCACCCCCCAAATCCGTCTTAGTAACTACGTACGACACGCAATTCTCAAGTGCCTGTCGTTACGGTCTTGCAAGGTTTTCCCCCGCCTACGCCCCTTCGCAAGAAGCACACGACGGTTCGGTGATGGCCGCCTCGATATTGCGGTCCAGGGAAGATTCGAGGGGGTTCGTCTCAGATAGGTCGAGAGGCAGAGCGCGGCGGCACGTGATCGGTGGCGTCGCCTGGCTCAAAAGACGCACACGACGCCGTTTGACGACTCGGATGGCCGCCAGGGTGGCACTTCGATAGACAATGTGGATGGGTTCGGATCGCATCTTCGGCCGCAAGTGTGCTGCGATCCTAAAATAGCGCCTTGATGCCCGCTCATCAAAAGAATTCGGGCCTGTTCCACGATTCCAACAATCACGGGGCAGCCGCCTCGGCGAGTTCCGACGTGAATCGGTGGGCGAGCTCGTTCGCCCTCTCGTTGGAGGGAGCCTCGGCATAGACTCGAACGATCGGCTCGGTGTTCGATTTCCGCAGATGAACCCAGGCATCCTCGAAATGAATCTTCAGTCCGTCCGTCGTGTCGATGTCGTGGTCGCTGTAGCGTGCCGCCAGGACGGCCAGGACATCGTCCGGATCCTTTTCTCCGATCGCTGTCTTCGCCTTTCGAATGGTGTACGAGGGAAGGCGTGCCTTGAGCTCGGAAAGTTGTACATCCTCGTTGACCAGGTGCTGCAGGACCAGTGCGACCCCCACCAGGGCGTCTCGCCCGTAGTGCAAATCCGGTAGTATCACGCCGCCGTTCCCCTCGCCGCCCAGGACGGCACCGACCTCCTGCATCTTCTTAACGACATTGATCTCTCCGACCGCCGACCGAAAGACCTTCTGGCCATGCTGCCGAGCCACGTCATCGATGGCCCGCGACGAAGAGAGATTCGTAACGAACGGGCCCTTCCGAAATCGCCAGAGGAAGTCGGCCGCGATCACCTGGGTGAGTTCCTCGCTGACATATTCGCCGCCATCCGCCACGAGGGCCAGCCTGTCGGCATCAGGATCGACGGCGATTCCAAGATCGGCCTCCTGCCGGGCCACCTCCTCGGTGAGCGCCGTGAGGTTCTGAGGCAGCGGCTCGGCCGGATGCGAAAAGCGACCGGTAGGCTCACAATTCAGCTTGATGATGTCTTCCCCCTCGACGCCGAGCCTCTCCAGGAGCGCCGGAATGGCCACCCCACCTACGGAATTGACTCCATCGACCACGATCCGGAACCTCCGACGGGCAATCGTCTCCGGGTCGATGAAGTCGAGCCCCACAATCTTGTCGATATGATAAGCCAGGAAATCGTGCCCCCTCTCGTGGCCGATGCCATCGAAGGCGACCGTCTCCGCTTCGCCCCTCTCGGCGATCGCCAGCACCTCTCCACCTTCCTCGGCGCTCAAGAACTCGCCCTTCTCGTTCAGCAGCTTGAGCGCGTTCCATTCCTCGGGATTATGGGATGCAGAGAGCACGACCCCTCCGGCGGCTCCCTCGGCCAGAACTGCCATTTCGACGGTAGGCGTGGTCGCCAGCCCGGCGTTTACGACGTCAAGGCCGCTACTTCGGAGTGTGGCTGAGACCAGGTCCGCGCAAATCTCGCCCGTAACGCGCGCATCGCGCCCGATGATGATGAGCCGCCGAGATCCGATGGCCTCCGACCGGCGCCGACACCAGGTGCCGAAGGCTGCCGAGAATCGGACGATCACCTCCGGATCGAGGCCGCGTCCGAAGATGCCGCGGATGCCTGAAATAGAAGCGATGAGCGTTCGGGTCATACGACGTGAGGGATGTGATCGGGTGATCGACTGCATGCCTATGGACGCGCCGTCCGACGCGGTGCAGGATTCCGTGTTTCGACCGTTGTCGATCGGTTTCAAATCTAATTGACGGAACTGGGCATTTCCGGGGCTTGTTGTTTCGATGGCTCCGCCCTCCTCCGATAGCGGTGCGGTCTACAGGTTCGTCAAGATCTACAGCCTCATGCCCATCTTTTCGCGCGGCCGCGCCCTACCGGCGCCCACCGAGGTTAAATGGCGACACCGATTTTCGGTACTTGCCTCCGCAACTACGGTGCTCCTTCTCGGATGGGGAGCTTTCGTAACCAGCATCAATGCGGGCCTTGCGGTTCCGGATTGGCCATCATCTTTCAATTCGTATGATCCTTTTAATCCGTGGCCCGAGTGGTGGAAGCTGACTCCTGTGCTGGCCGAGCATGGCCACCGGTTGCTCGGCGCCCTGGTGGGTCTGTTCACCCTCGCGCTCGCCGTATGGACGTGGATTGCAGAGCCGCGCCGGTGGATGCGATGGCTGGCTCTGGGCGCGCTGGTGCTGGTTTCCGTCCAGGGCGTGCTCGGGGGATTGCGGGTCGTTTTGATATCGCTCGATCTGGCCGTCGTGCACGCCTGCGTCGCTCAGATTTTCTTCGCCACGATCGTCGGGATGTCCATCTTCACATCCCGGTCCTGGCTCGAGCCCGATTTCGGTTCCTTCAATGCGGAGAAGCTCCCGGCTCTGAGGCGGATCGCCGTGCTCACCATCGCCCTCCTGTACCTTCAGATTATCCTTGGCGCGTTGTTGCGGCATCCGGGGACGGGCATCGACGTGACTCTCGTGTTGCTTCACCTGGGAGGTGCCATCGCGGTCACGACCGCCATCATCATACTCTACGCACACGTCCGGCGCTTTCATGGCGGCGCCCAAATCGCTGCGCCCGCTGCTCGCCTTCTGGTGGGGTTGGTTGCGGTGCAGTTTGCCCTCGGCCTCACCGCTTACTTCGTCACGCTCGACGATGCGGGAGTCCTTCAGCCGAGTAATCTTCAGGTCGTCGTCAACACCATCCACATGGTGACGGGAGCACTACTTATGGGCTCTGCGACGGCAGCCCTGCTAGGCGCCGTGCACCTGTCGCGAGCCGATCGGCAGGTTTCGGAAAGGTTTGATGAGGAAGCTTTCGAAATGCAGAAGTCTGCTATATTGCAGTAACGGACAGTCTCCTGGAGCAAAGAATCACGTGTCGAAAACCAAACCCGTCCCGCCGAGACAGAGTTCTTCGAGCACGGCCACTAGCGGGTCGGGCGCACGGGTGTTGACGTCATCCATTTCTCATGCCGCGGCCGAGCGGTCGGTGCTTCGCGATTACATCGAGTTGACGAAGCCGGAAATCACGCTGCTCGTCGTCCTTTCGGCGCTTGGAGGATTTCTGCTCGCCCCACCCGCCTATTTCGACTGGGGTCGGCTGATTTTTCTGTTGATGGGTGTAACGCTGACGGCCGGTGGTGCATCCGTACTGAACCATTGGTACGAGCGCGATCTCGATGCGCGGATGAAACGCACGATGCGGCGTCCGCTGCCATCGGGACGCATCTCTCCGGATCGTGCGCGGAATTTCGGGTATGCACTGGTCGCTAGCGGCGTCGCACTGCTCTGTCCATTGACGAATCCGCTCACCGGAGTGATGGCCCTCGTAGCGGCGATGCTGTACGTACTCGTGTACACCCCGCTCAAGCGTAGGACAAGCTGGAACACGCTGATCGGCACCGTGCCGGGCGCACTGCCGGCCCTCGGCGGCTGGACGGCGGCAACAGGCAACTTCGGATGGGGCGGCTGGACGATATTCGGCATCCTCGCGGCCTGGCAGATGCCGCATTTTCTCTCCCTTGCTTGGATGTACAAGAAGGATTATGAACGCGGCGGGCACATGATGCTGCCCTACGAAGATCCATCGGGCCGCTCGACGGTCGGGCAAACCTTGTTCTTCACTTTATTGATGGCTGCGTTTAGTCTGATTCCGCTCTTCCTGGGGCTCGCGGGCTGGTTCTACACGGCCGTTGCCATCGTGCTCGGCGCGTGGTTCATCTGGACGTCGAGCGCATTCTACCGTACTTATTCCGTGCGCGATGCGCGTCGGGTGTTGAAGGCCTCTGTCTACTACATTCCGGCACTCGTCCTCGCTATCGTGCTCGACCGGCTTGTCTGGCTTTTTGTCGGATAGCTCGGGCCGCACCAGCCTCCATCCTCGCCCATCACCTATTCAGCGCCGGCTGATGTCCCAGAACGCCGTGGAAATAACTAGACTGACCCATCGTTATGGGGATCGGACGGCCCTGAAGGACATCTCGCTGCGCATCGCTGAGAGGGAGATGTTCGGACTTCTGGGACCAAACGGTGGCGGCAAGACGACGCTGCTCCGAATTCTTGCGACACTCATCGAGCCCACGGCCGGTTCGGTGCACATGATGGGGGTTGACGTACGAAAGCAGCCTCATCAGACCCGTCGGCGGGTCGGGATTGTGTTTCAGGAAGTCGCCCTCGACGACGAGCTCCGGGTGGGCGAGAATCTCATGGCGCACGCCGCGCTTCACGGGCTCACTCGCGCCCAGGCTCGGGCCAGAATCGCCGAGCTGCTACCGCTCCTGGAGCTTGAAGGTAGAGAGCGCGACCGCGTCGGAAAGCTTTCGGGAGGGTTGAAACGGCGTGTGGACCTCCTCCGCGGCCTTCTCCATGCCCCGCCTGTACTGCTCCTCGATGAACCGACATCCGGCCTCGATCCGGGAGCGCGACTTGCTTTCTGGGATCTGATGGATCGCGTTCGGCGGAAAGAAGGAATCACCCTCCTCCTGGCCACGCACACCATGGACGAGGCCGCGCGGTGCGATCGGCTGGCCATCATCGACGAGGGCCATCTGATGGCCAGCGGGTCGCCGGAGGAGCTCACGGCGGAACTGGGGTCGGAAACACTCTGGATCGAGACGGCCGACCCACGGTCTCTGGCGAGCAGCATCCACGCGCAATTGGGAATCCGTGCGCGAATCCTCGGCTCCCATCTTCAGATATCACATGCCAATGCGCACGAACTGCTGCCCTCTCTCTATCAGCTCCACGGGGATTCGATCCTCTCGGCGACCGTGCGGCGCCCGACGCTCGAGGATGTCTTCATGGTGCACACCGGGCGTTTCATGGAGGATCTGACCGAGGTCGAAAGCGTGGAGGTCTCATGACCTGGGCCGGGGCCGTTTATGAGCTCTGGCGGCGCGAGCTGCTCAAGTTCGGACGCGACGCAAGCCGCGTCGGGGGCGCCATCCTCCAGCCGCTCGCCATTTGGCTGCTTCTCGGTTTCGGCTTCAGGGAGACCTTTCACCTGCCGGGCGCCGCGGCCGACGTACCGTATCTTGAGTTTCTGTTTCCAGGAATCGTGGCGCTCGTTGTCCTGTTCACGTCCATCTTCTCGACCATCTCGATCGTCGAGGAGCGGAAGAGCGGATTTCTTCAGGCGGCGCTCGCGGCTCCTGCCCCGAGAACCCTCCTCATCCTGGGCACAACGCTCGGGGGAAGCACACTTGCCATCGTCGAGGCGCTGCTTTTCATCGCCCTGATGCCGCTATCCGGCCCGACGCCCTCGCTGGCCGGCATCGGGTTGATGCTGTTGGCTACCGCGCTCGTCGGCATAGCATTCACGGCGTTGGGCGTGACGATCGCCTGGCGGACGCGCACCACGCGCGGCTTCCACGCCGTGATGAACCTGTTTCTCCTGCCCCTATGGGTACTCTCCGGCGCCTTTTTTCCCGCGCAGGGCACGGCGGCCGTTCTCGAGTGGGTCATCCGGCTCAATCCCGTCACGTATGCCGTCGACGGCCTTCGGCACGGCATGTACCTCCCCGATGTACCGCCGTTTGCGATCGCCTCATTGGAGGCGTCTCTGGCCGTGTCGGCGGTCTTCGCCTTCGCCATGGTGGCCATCGCCGTGCATACCGTAAACAAGCCGCTGAATCGGTAAGCGCCCGGTCTCCGAAACGCCGCCGATAGAGAGGCGTTTGCGGGGCTGATGGACATGCACGGGGTGAACATATCGGACAGCGCGGCAACTGAGATCGACGGGGCAGTCGAGCGCATCGACATCAAGTCGATGGATCGCGAGTCGCTCGAACAGCTGGCCGTGCAGCTTGGCGAGCGTGCCTACCGCGGCAGGCAGATCTTCAAGTGGCTTTTCGGGAAAGGGGCGGCGTCATTTCATGAGATGACGGATCTGCCTGCCTCTTTCCGGGAGCGCCTCGATCAAGTAGCTGAAATTCGCCGCCTGCGCCCCAGCCGCATTCAAACGGCATCCGACGAAACCGTTAAGGCGCTCTTCACCCTCGAGTCCGGCTTGCAGTTCGAGACCGTCCTTATCCCCGATCTCGAGACCGATGGTGGGGCAAAGCGACTCACGGTGTGCGTTTCCAGCCAGATAGGGTGCGCGATGGGATGTGCATTCTGTGCCACCGGCACGATGGGCTTCAAGGCCAATCTCTCTTCCGGCGAGATCGCGGACCAGGTCAGGTTCATGGATGAACTCGCCCGCGAGCGCTTCGGGCGCGGCATCACCAACGTCGTCTACATGGGGATGGGCGAGCCACTCCTTAACTACGAGAACGTTCTTCGGAGCGTGCAAATCCTGACGCATGCAGACGGCATGGGGCTATCCGCTCGCCGCGTAACGGTCTCGACGGTCGGGCTTGCGCGGCGTATCAGGCAACTCGCCGACGACGATCCCGGTGTCCATCTGGCCGTGTCGCTTCATGCGCCGACGGACGAGCAGCGAAGCGCCATCATGCCCGTCAATCGTGCGGCGGCCACCGATCTGAAAGCGCTGCGCGCAGCACTCGAGCACTATCACCAGAGAACGGGCCGGCCCATCACGTACGAATATTGCGTGTTCGACGGGCGAAACGATTCTGAGGCGGATGCACGCAGGTTGGCTGCCGTCTCGCGATGGGTACCGAGCAAGGTGAACCTCATCATGTACAATCCGGTGGAGGGCCTCCCCTTTGAACGAACGCCGGAGGACCGCCTCAACGCCTTCATCCGGGTGCTCGTCGCCGAAGACGTGACGGTTACCGTTCGGCGGAGCCGCGGCCAGGATATCGACGCGGCTTGCGGTCAACTCGCTGTAAAATCGGCGTGACGCTCGGGTGGCAAGTGGCGCAAGTCGCGGGGGCTCTTATATTGCCCAACGTATCGGCTACCGGCACAACAACCCACAGCTACGTCCGTCCCGTATGCGAAAACTGACCACCGGATCTCCCGAAACGGATCGAAGCGTGATATCCGTGTTGCTCGGATTCTTTGGGGTAACGGCCCTCTTTCTCCTGTTGCCGAAGACCCTGAAGTACGTTATTCGGCGATTCGTTCTAGGAACGATCGCCGAGATCGTGGCCGTGGTCCTGGCAGGCCTGCTAACGGAGAAGCTGGTCGATCTCGTAGCGGAGGGATCGGACGCGGAGTCGGCCCTGGAGCAGGAATGAGGCAGTAACCGGCCGACCTTGCGCCCGTTCAGGTGTGCTTACTTGCTGAAGGGTGAATCGAACCCACCCGGGGTGAGCCCGCAGGCCAGACCACCGCGACACACCTCATCGACTTCCGCCTCGCTCAGCGGCTTGGGCTGGATGTCATCGTTGAGGTCGACGTTCAGAATGGCCTTGAGCGCGAAGCGGGACCAGAACGACTTCTTCTTCGGATCAGTACGCGCGACCTCCTCATCGGCCAGATTCTCCGTGTCGAAGACTGGCTTCCTCCTCACGTCGCGATCCATGTTCCGTTCCAACATGTCGTTACCTCCGCCAAATAATCTGCCCTTACTCGCGTCGAGCGTCCGATGCCCGATCAGTTTACGAACGAACCCGAGGCTCCCAAGATTCGATTGTTTCTGACTCGCTGGAATCCCAACGTCGAGTAATCCGAAACTTTACTTTATCGTTGGATATTGATAGGGCCGGCGCCTCGGAGTTCAATTTGCCCGGCCTGTTCTCATCTTGACCAGGATCTCATGCTACAACGATTGTACCGGCCTGCAATGGTCGTCGCATTGCTCACCTTCTTCGTGGCCGGTTTCGCAGCATACCTGACCCTCAGCTCGTTTTCGATTTCGTCGGGGCCTACCGAAGACGAGCTGTGGCCGGGAACGCGGGAATGGGCTGAAAGCCGACTCGACGACATGACCCTCGAGGAGAAGGTCTCCCAGCTCTTCTCGGCCAGGGCGTACAGTCACTATACCAGCGTCGACGATCCGGCCTATCAGAAGCTCGTCGACCTGGTGGAGCGGTTCGGTATCGGTGGGCTGACCTTCTTTCAGGGGGAACCTCTCGAACAGGCCACGCTGATCAACGACCTACAGGCGCGCTCACGGATTCCACTCCTCGTCGCGCAGGATATGGAATGGGGAGCGGGGATGCGCATCGAGCACACGACGACATTTCCGCGAACGATGGCGCTGGGCGCCACGCGGGATGAGGACCTCGCCTACTATGCCGGGTTTGTCACCGCGCGTGAAGCGCGCGCCCTCGGCACGCAGCAGATTTTTGCCCCCGTCGCCGACGTCAACAACAATCCCAACAATCCCATCATCAACGTCCGCTCGTTCGGCGAGAAGCCGGATCTCGTGGCGGCTATGGCTACGGCGTTTGCACGAGGAGCCCAGGCCGGCGGCGCGATATCGACGGCCAAACACTTCCCCGGCCATGGAGATACGGAGACGGATTCGCACGCCGCGCTTCCCGTTCTTCCCTTCGGGATGGACCGCCTGCAGACGGTGGAACTGGTTCCTTTCCGCGCTCTGGTCAACGAAGGCATCATGAGCATCATGACGGGCCACCTCGCCTTTCCGCAGGTGGAGCCCAATCCTAACGTACCGGCCACGCTCTCACGTCGGGTGACGACGGAAATCCTCCGCAAGGATCTCGGTTTTCACGGCCTCATCGTAACCGACGCCCTGGATATGGCCGGGGTCACCGCCCATTACAGCACGGGTGAGGCGGCTCTTCGCGCCTTCGAGGCCGGAGCGGACATGCTGCTCCTCTCCGAGGACCCCTATGCAGCGCGAGCCACGATCATGCAGGCCGTTCGTGACGGACGTCTGAGCGAAAAAAGAATCGACGAGTCTGTGTTGCGGATTCTTCGTGCCAAGGCGTGGGCCGGGCTGGACAAAGATCCCTTCGTCGACATCATGACCCTGCGCCGGAAGGTCGCTACGGAGGATCACAAGGCCGTCAGCCACACTATCGCACGGCGATCCCTGACCTTATTGCGCAACGAGGACTCTTTGCTTCCGCTTGACGACACATCCAGCGTTCTCGTGATCACGCTGAGCGATGGAGCGGATCCATCCGTCGGCGGATTCTTTGCTTCGGCCCTGCGTGAGCAGGCGCCCAGGGCTCGCATACAAACCCGTCTGCTCGACGATCGCTCGCACGAAGACGAGTACGAGCGCATTCTGAGTGAGGCTTCGGAGTTCGACGTCGTTGTCGTGCCCGCGTTCGTGTACGTGAGGTCCTGGAGCGGCCGCATCAATCTGGCCGATAAGAACCTCCGGTTCCTGAACGACCTCCTGGGGGGCCCCACTCCGGTCGCTCTGATATCGTTTGGCAATCCATACATCGTCATAGGCATCGAACAGCCGGAAGCCTACCTGGCGGCCTACAGCGCATCCGAAGCTTCCCAGGCCGCGGCCGCCGAGGCCATCTACGGCAGATCCGAGATCAGCGGCAAGCTGCCGATCTCCATCCCCGGGCTTTACGACTTCGGCGAAGGCCTCCACCTTCCGCAAGTCTGGCTTCGCCGCGATGCGCCCGCCGCCGTGGGCATGAGTTCCGATTCGCTCAACCGCATCGATGCGCTCATCCGCTCCGCAATCGACGACAAGGCCTTTCCGGGTGCCGCGCTGGCCATCGGGCGAGGAAGTGCCCTCGTGAAGCTGGATGCCTACGGATACTTCACCTACGACAAGCAGACGCCGGTGACCACGCGCTCGTCGTTTGATCTGGCCTCGCTGACGAAAGTGGTCGCGACTACAACGGCCGCGATGAAACTCTACGATGAGGGGCGTCTGGATCTGGACGCGCGAGTCACTACGTACCTGCCGGAGTTCGGCCAGGGCGGAAAGCAGGATGTGACCATCCGCCATCTTCTGACGCACTCGGCAGGCCTCATCCCCTTCCGGCCCTTCCATCAGATGGGCGTAACCACGCGCGAGGCGCTGCTCGATTCCATAATGGCCGAACCTCTCCTCTACGAACCGGGCACCGAATCGCGGTATAGCGACCTGGGGATGATCACGATGATGCTCGTCACCGAGAGAATCACCGGGCGCGACTTCGCATCCTTTGTTCGAGAAGAAATCTTCGAGCCGCTGCGGATGTACGATACAGGCTTTCGCGAGACGGGTACGCCCGATCCCACGGTCGTGCCGACAGAGCTCGATGATTTCTTTCGCAACCGGCTAATCCAGGGAGAAGTTCACGATGAGGCCGCCTGGATCCTTGGCGGTACATCCGGACATGCCGGTCTATTCTCGACGGCCGAGGATCTGGCTAAGTTCGCCTACATGCTCATCAATAAGGGGACTGTCGGGGGCCACCAGTTCATCCACCCGGAAACTGTACAGCTTTTCACCCGCGTAGTGAACCCGGACGTGAGTACCCGCGCGCTGGGATGGGACACGAAGAGCCCGGACGGATACACCTCCGCCGGACTGCGGTTTGGTCCAAGAAGTTTTGGCCACACGGGCTTTACCGGGACGTCTTTCTGGATTGATCCGGATCAGGAGCTTTTCGTGATCCTGCTGACCAATCGGGTCTACCCCACACGCCAGAACAGCAAGATTTCTCAAGTGCGCCCCGCCGTCGCCGATCTCGCTTTCGGTTCGATCGTGGGCCCGCCGACTCTTCACCTGCCCGAGCTCGAGACCACCGTTTACTGATGTAAGATTGGCGCACGTCGCAGTCTGAGGCGAGGACAATTCGTCGGCTCGGAATGTGAATGAAAGCCAGGCCACGCGGGGGCAGCGCCCGGGTGCGACTTGGAACATCTTTTGTGCGCCGCGTATCTGCATCGGTCTTCAGCCATTCTCTTTTTCACGGCTGACAATCTGTCAACTAAGGGTAGCGACATGCCCACGTACGTATATCGACGGGAAGACGGGTCTACTTTCGAGATCGAACAGCGCATTACGGAGGATCCGCTCGTGACGTGCCCCGATACCGGGCAGAAGGTTCAACGAGTCATCACCGGAAGTGCCGGCCTCATCTTCAAGGGCAACGGCTTCTATTTGACCGACTACGCCCGAAAGAACTCGAGTGAGGGGGGAAGCTCCTCTGGCAAGTCCGAATCTGGAAATGGGAGCGCCTCGGCCTCAGACTCGAAAGCGACCAAGAGCGAATCCACGGCCTCTGCCGACTAGAGACATAATTCGACGCAGCCGACGCAGAGCGACCGGCATCGTCACTCCCGCAACGCGGGGCCATCACAGAACGCGTCCGTCCCGCCACTGGTCGCGTCGCCGGCGCCATTCTTCTTCGTAGCGTTCTGAACGCTGGAGGATGTAGTGATCGAACATCCCGGATAATCCATACGCGCTGGAGCGCTGGAATATGAAGGGCGGGAGCGCGCGACTGACGATGCCTCCACGCTCATAGTAGTACCAGTCCCGCCGGTTGAAACGATTCTCTACGTACGCAGGCGGTCCGAATACGATGTAAATCATGCCGCGGTCCGTTTTCCAGCCCTCCTTGTGGCTGGTAAACAAAACGTTGGCCTCTTCGACCCGCTCATAGTATCGTGCGAGAAGGTTCGCTGCGGCCTGCCGGTTGGGGACGCGTTCGGCCCAGAAGGCATCGAACCGCCGCTTCAACTCTTCCTCGGACTCCGCTGCCGTTATGTAATCCATCTCCCTGTCCCGCGCGATGTAGGCGAGTGCCGCCACCATGTCGCGGAGCGTGCCGACGCGAGGGAAGGATTCGCCCTGTATCGTGAAGTAGCGGCGGCTCTCGATCAGATCCTCCGAACCCTCCGTCGACACGACGGCCATGTAGACACCGTTGTCCAATACGGGAAGATCGAACTCCATCTCGAAGCCATCTGCCGCATCCCGAATCGTTCTCCGGGAAACCTGGACCGTGTCGTGGTCCTGGTAATCGACGCCCATGTATTCAAGCGTGAAATGTGCGGGTGTGAACCAGTGCGGGGGCGTTGCGACCAGGGTGTCGCTCGCAAATCGGATGAGCGCGAAACGCACGCTGAGCTCGTCGGGGGCATTGTACAGCTCCGTGACGGCCTGGAGTGAATCGTATCCTTTCGGGATGTGAATGAAAACGGCCGGATCGGTCGGCTCGTCGTTGCGACTTACGCGAAGCAGAATCTGGCTGAGGGCGACCTGCCCGACCTCCGGCTCGGGCACGGTCACCACCTGCCTCCGCACAGTTGTGGCACCGCTCTCGGCATCCTCGAGAGAAACCTCGACCTCGTACGCCCCCGCTGAAAGATCGACGCGTTCGATGCGGATCGCGCGACCGAAGCTTTGTGTCGATTCATAGCTCTGCGACAGCAGCGTATCCGACCACGTTTCCTGGTAGATCGGCGTGCTCGCTCCGGTCGCCGAAATGCGCACATGGGCATCGTAGGTGGCGCGATAGCCCTCCCCCTGCTGGATGTAGACAAGCGAGGTGTGCGGGATGGAGAGATAGATATCGAGTCCCGGCCGGCCTTCGGACACGCTGGCAATCGCATCCAGGTCGAAGTTGGGTGAGCCGGGCTCGTAGGTCGCCGTTCGATTCTGCGCCGAATCGGGGACGATCGCTGAACCGCTGCATCCCGACATGATGACGATGCAGGCGATCGCGAAAAGGTGGGCTGGATATCGCATGGGCCTGAAGTACCTCCCGATCAAAGTACTTCTCCCTCTCTCCAGCGATCCACCGCCCGGCTCCACTCATACTGGTAATACGGCCGGCGCTGAAGGATGTAGTTCTCGAACGGATCATTGCCGTGCCGAATGGCTCGCTCGAAGACGAAAGTGTTGGCCGGGTCACGATCCCCGTAGCTGTAATGCCATATCTCGACATCCACCCGCTTATCGATGTAGATGGGTGGCCCCAGGATCGTGTAGATCATCCCTCGATCCGTCTTCCAGCCTTCTTTGTAGGCCGTGAAGAAGAGGTTGGCCTCCTCGATGCGTTCGTAGTACAGGCGGATGAGATTGGCAGCCAGGTTTCGGTTCGTGACCAGCGAGCCCCAGAATGCGTCGAATCGACGCTTCCTTTCCATGGGATCGCGCGCATCCAGGATGTATTCGATCTCGTCATCGAAGGCGATATAGGTCAGGGCATCGATGAGATCGTCAAGCGCGGACATGGACGGAAACGAAGCGTTCTTAACGGAGAGCACCCGATGACGGCGCTGCACCTCGTCTTGCCCGGAACGGGCCTCGAGCTCCAGGCGGTAAATTCCGGGCGATAGCCGAGGGAGCTCGAATTGGACCATCGCCGTGCGGTCGACGGGCTCCAGCCTTCTCCTGGAAACCTGTACGGTATCCGTAGTCCCATAATCCACGCCGCGATACTGCAGAGATGCACGTGTTGGGGAAATCCAGAACGGAGGCGATGCCACGGTCGTGTCGCTGCGGAACGATAACAGACGCATGACGACCTCTGCAGGTGTAGTGGAATCGAGATTGAAGAGATGCACGGAGGCCCGGAGCGAATCCGATCGGGCGGGCATGTGGAGCCTTACGACGGGCTCAAAATTCCCTTCGTCGGTGCGTGCCTCCAGTAGCGGCCGGCCCAGAAAGAGCTCGGTCGAAGTAGAGGGCTGGATGCTGATCGCCTGCCGGCGCTGCACGGTGGATCCGCTTTCCAGGTCAGTAATCGAGGCTTCGACGACGTACTCACCGGGCGGCGGCCGCAGCGTCGTGCGGGTCCGGTGGGCATGATGACTGAGGGTCGAATCGTAGGTCGACACGGCCAGCGACTCGGCCAGCGCTTCTTCGACTACGGCGCCGCCTACATCCCGGCTCACGAGTCGGATCGCACCTTCGTAGGTCGCCACGAAACGATCATCGCGCTTCAGAAAGATGAGGGAGAGCATCGGGATGCTGAGGTACACATCGACAACGGCGGAATCATCTTCCTCGAGGCGCACAATGGATTCCATGTCGAAATTCGGCACGCCCGGCTCGTACGTGACCGTGCGTCCCGCATCCGGTGCGTCGAGCCCGGCCGAGCCGGAGCAGGCCGCCAGCCCGAGAGCCAGCATCACGCTATATGCCGCCGGCCTCAAGTCCTCTCCTCTTCCGATTGATACGAGGCAGCCGCTTACTGGGCTGCGCGTACGATTGTAGCGAAATCGGCCGCTTTCAGGCTCGCCCCTCCGATCAGCCCTCCATCCACATCCTCGTTCTCGAAGAGCTCGGACGCATTGTCCGGTTTCACGCTCCCGCCGTACAGAATCTTTGTGGCTCGCGCGAGCGAAGCGTCTAAGATGTCATCCAGGCATTTACGGATGAAGGCATGCATGGCCTGGGCTTGCTCAGGCGTCGCGGTCTCCCCCGTTCCGATGGCCCACACGGGCTCGTATGCGATGACCAGGTGATCCGGGTCGCGGATGACAACATCCTGCAAAGCCCCAGAAAGCTGACGGCGGACGACCTCTTCCTCGCGCCCGGCCTTGCGCTCGTCGAGCGTCTCGCCGACGCACAGGATCGGGCGTAGCTCATAGCTGAGCGCCGTCTGGATCTTCCGATGGATCAGCTCGTCGCTTTCCTGAAAGTACTGGCGCCGCTCGGAGTGACCGATGATCACGTAGCGACACCCAACGGAGCGGAGCATCGGTGCGGAGATCTCTCCGGTGAATGCCCCCGATTCCTCGTGGTGGACATTCTGCGCACCCAGATCGACGGGGGCATTTCTGATGACCTCCGACACGGCGTGCAGGCTTATGAACGGTGGACATAGAACGACTGTCACTCGACCGGGGTCGGCGATCGCGTCGACTATGTCCCGAGCCAGTGTTCGGGCCGTTACCAGGTCCGTGTTCATCTTCCAGTTGCCCGCGACAATCATTTACATACCTCGTTGATGGATACCTTTTAGGACCGCCGTTTTTCAAGCTCTGCTTGAAGTAGCTTGCGGACCAACTTCGGATCCGGAGACCCGTCGAAGCCGCGCATTACCTGACCGATAAAGAAGCCCATGAGCCCTTCCTTCCCGCCAAGATACGTCCGTACCTGGCCGGGATTCTCGTCCAAAACCTTTTCCACAACGGGCAGCAGTGCTCCCTCGTCGGAAACCTGGAGCAGATTTCGCGACCGCGCGATGTCCCCCGGCCGATCCGGACTCTCCAGCATTGCATCGAAGATTTCCTGCGCCCCCGTCGATGACACGACGCCTTCCAGCCGCATCTCGACGAGTTCGGCCAGGCGATCGGCCTGGATCGGAAATTCCTCGGCACCTATCGATCGTTCCTTCAGCACGCGCAGCACGTCCGTCATCACCATGTTCGATGCGGCCTTCGCCCCTGTCGAACCACCAAGCTTCGCGTTTCGCACTCTCAGCTCTGCGACGACTCGCTCGAAATACTCGGCTATGGCGCGCTCTTCGGTCAGAACGCCCGCATCGTAGGCCGGCAGTCCCCATTCCTCTTGATATCGGGACGCGCGCTCGTCGGGAAGCTCGGGCAGGGCCGCCCTGATTTCCTCGAGTAGTTCCTCTGTTACCCGAATCGGCACGAGATCAGGATCGGGAAAATAGCGGTAATCGTGAGCCTCTTCCTTGGATCGCATCGAACGGGTTTGCGCTCGATCGGCATCCCACAGCCGCGTCTCCTGTTGGATGGAGCCCCCCTGCTCCACGATCTTGATCTGCCGGGCGATCTCGTATTCCAGCGCGCGCTCGACGTGGCGGAAAGAGTTCATGTTCTTGACCTCGGTCTTCACACCGAGCGCCGTCTGACCGTGAGGTCGGATCGACACGTTCGCATCGCAGCGAAGCGAGCCCTCCTCCATGTTGCCGTCGCAGATCCCGAGATATCGGACGATTTGCCGGATCTTCTGTACGTAGAGCGAGGCCTCGCGAGGCGTGCGGATGTCGGGCTCGGAAACGATTTCGATGAGCGGCACCCCGCTGCGGTTGAAATCCAGCAGCGTCTCGGTGGGATGCTGATCGTGCAGCGATTTGCCGGCATCCTCTTCCATGTGGATGCGCGTGATGCCGATCCGCCGGGTGGCCTGCCGGCCGTTATCCGATTCACCCGCAGGGATCTCGACAAACCCACCATAACAAATCGGGGTCTCGTACTGCGAGATCTGATAGCCTTTAGGCAGATCCGGGTAGAAATAATGCTTACGCGCGAAGACGGACAGGGGCGCGATGTTGCAATGGGTCGCCAGCCCCATCCGAATGGAGTACTCGATGACGCGGTCGTTGAGGACGGGCAGAGTGCCCGGATGCCCGAGGCTGATGGGGTCTACGTTGGTATTGGGATCCGCGCCGAAGCTCGCGGATTCGGGACTAAAGGCCTTCGATGACGTAAGCAGTTGGCAATGAACTTCGAGGCCGATCACGGCCTCGTATTTCTCGTGGAGCATAAAACTGTCTCTATGTCACCTCGAAAGCATGCCTCGATGAACGAGCGGCGCGGACGGGCAGCCAGAAATTACCCTTCCAGTCCGACAAAAGTTCGAGCGTCTCTTTTCGTCATGGCGGTGCTGCTCGCCGCCTGCGGGGGAGCCGCGGACGAGGCCGATGAAACCGACGCGGGCCCGTTCGGCAGCCCGTACGAAGTCATCTTGGGCGAGCACGATTCCATGCCGGATGAACCGCCGGCCCTGTTCGGTGACACGTTGGCGCTTCACGTCGCCTACGGGGGCGGATGCCGCGATCACGACTTCGAGCTTCTATCCGAGGTACGCGCCGATACGGCGAAGCTCTGGCTCCGGCATATCGATAACGGCGATGATTGTGAGGCCTGGATCCGCGACCGCATCGAGTTGACGGTGCCTCCGGCTGTCCTGGATGCTGGAACGATCTGGCTGATCAATCCGAATGGATTCGAGCCGTTCGTACTCCGATGGGGATGGCAGTCGGATCCGGCGGTGACCGACGCGGACCCGGGTCTGATCTACTGATCATCCATCAATGCCGTCCACGAGCACGCATCACCCGCAACGGCCCCACCGAGCTCATCCATCGAACTTCTCGATGATCTCCTCGGCGTGGGCGTCGACTTTGGGGCGCTTGATGACATGCCGAACGATACCATCCTCATCGATCAAAAAGGTCGTCCGCTTGATGCCCATCAGCTTCCGACCGAAGAGCGTGCGCTCTCCCCAGACTCCGTAGGCCTCGATAATCCTGCGGTCAGGATCGGAGATGAGGGGAAAAGGCAGGTCGTACTTCTCGGCGAAATCCTGGTGCGATTCGACGGGATCGGCCGAGACGCCAACAACGGCGATATCGCCGCGCTGGAGCAACCGGTATTCGTCCCGCAGATTGCACGCCTGTTTCGTGCAGCCGGGTGTGTCATCCTTCGGGTAGAAGTAGAGGGCCAGCTTCTTCCCTCTGAAATCCTCGAGTCGGATTACGTCGCCGTTCTGTGTGATGCCTTCGAATGCAGGAGCCGGCTCTCCCGGCTGCGGCATCGTCGATACTTTATGGGTGTCCATCTATCTCAATACGTTTGTCTGAATAGGGCATGCCCGATCAGTACGCCAGCACGCGTTCGATGCCTTCACGCAGTTTTGCGCGCGCTGAATAAAGCTGCTTCTCCAGTTGGATCGAGAACGGCACGGGCAAATCCTCGGAGCCGATCCGAACCGGCGGAGCATCCAGCCATTCGAACGCTTCTTCGGTGATCTGGGATGCGACCTCGGCACCGAAGCCACTCGTGCGGGGTGCTTCATGGAGGATGAGCACCCGGTTGGTCTTCCGGATGGAGTCAAGGACGGTCGTGCGATCCCACGGGATGAGCGTACGAAGGTCAACGACCTCCAGCGATCGCCCGAGGTCGGCAAAATGTTGCGCCTCTTCGAGCGCCCAGTGGACGCCGACGCCGTACGTGACGATTGTGAGGTCCGACCCCTCGGCCGCAATCCGCGCGCTGCCGAGATCGATCTCGTAGGGATCGTCAGGTACGCTTCCCTTGAGTGAGCGATAGAGGTACTTGTGCTCGAAGTACAGGACCGGATTGGGATCACGGATCGCGCGCATCAACAGGCCCTTCGCATCCTCGGGGGTGGATGGCATCACCACTTTCAGTCCGGGTACATGACAGAACCAGGCCTCCATCGATTGGGAATGAAAGGGTCCGGCTCCGATGCCGCCTCCGATGGGTGCACGAATCGTGACGGCGATCGGCGCTCTCCAGCGGTAGTGCGTCGTTGCGAGGTTGTTGACGATCTGATTGAAGCCGCACGTGATGAAGTCGGCATACTGGATCTCCAGCACCGGCCGGTACCCCTCGAGGGCAAGTCCCATCGCCGCCCCCACGGCGCCGCTCTCGATGATGGGCGTATTCCGGACCCGATCCTGCCCGAACTGCTCGACGAACCCCTTCGTCACCTTGAACACGCCTCCATACTCGGCGATGTCCTGGCCCATCAGAATGACGCGATCGTCATCCTCCATCGCCTGGCGGAGACCGTCTGAAATGGCATCGATGAATCGCCTCTCGGATCGCTTTTCGCCGGGATGCCTCAGGATCGCCGGGGCTGCAGCCCAGAGGTCGGCCCGCTCATCCTCGAGCGTGCTCTTCACCTCCGGTTGCGCGATGGCAAACTCTGCGGCTTCCTCCACCTCCTCGATGATCTCCTGATGGATGGCATCGAGCTCATCTTCCGTCAGCAGGCCATCGTCCAGAATGCGACGGGCCATGCGACGCACGGGATCGTACGGCTTCCACGCCTCAAATCGGTCCTCCGGCACATACCACGTACCCGAGGCCTCTTCGTGGCCGCGCATACGGAAGGTCTTCATCTCGATGAGGGTTGGACCTTCCCCCGAGCGGGCACGAGTCGCCGCCGCCCGAACGACGTCGAGCACCTCGAGAAGGTCGTTGCCGTCGGCGACGATACCCGGCATCGCGTAGCCCACCGCCGCGTCGGCGATGTCGAAAGGGGCGACGGCATGTTCGGTTGGCGTGGAGAGGCCGTAGCCGTTGTTTTCGACGACGAAGATCACCGGAAGCGACCAGACGGAGGCCAGGTTCATGGCCTCGTGGAAGTCCCCCTCGCGCGTTCCGCCATCTCCCGCGAAGCACAGCGCGACGAAGTCGTCGCCGGCAAGCCTCGAGGCGAGGCCGAGTCCGCATGCCACCGGCAGCATGGCGGCCATGTGGGATATCATCCCGACGATACGCTTTTCCGGCAGGCCGAAATGATACGTGCGATCCCGCCCCTTCGTGTAGCCGCCCTCCTTCCCCATGAGCTGGCAGAATAGTGGGCGCATCGGGAGGCCCCTCGTCGTCCACACACCCGTGTTCCGGTGCATCGGGAGGATGTAGTCGCGGTCATCCAGAGCCAGTGTGCTTCCTACGGCGATGGCTTCCTGTCCGTATCCGCTAAACCACTTCGAAATGCGCCCCTGCCGGATAAGCCGGAGCATCTTCTCCTCGATTGCCCGCGGCACATACAAATGCCGATAAAGCTGCACCAGATCGGAGGCCTTATCGACGATCACTTCTGTGTTCACTGACCTCTACCGAGCAACGTCGTTTGAATGGTTCGAAGAATGATTTTAAAGTCCATCTTGAGATTTACATTCTCGATGTAGAAGAGATCGTACTTCACCTTTTGACGCACATCGTCGAGGCTTGAGTCGTACTTCCATTTAACCTGTGCCCATCCCGTAATGCCGGGCTTCACTCGATGCCGGCGATTGTAGAGTGGAATCTCCCGAGAGAGTTTCTCCACGAAATAAGGGCGCTCGGGCCGCGGGCCTACAAGGCTCATGTCCCCCTTCAAAACATTCCAGAATTGCGGCACCTCGTCCAGGCGCGTCTTGCGCAACCACCGTCCGAGAGGCGTGTAGCGCGGATCATCGACCTGCGCCCAGACAGGCCCGGTCTCCGTCTCCGCGTTTTCGTGCATCGTGCGAAATTTGTACATCGTGAAGAGCTTTCCGTGCTGGCCGACGCGCCGCTGACGGTAAATGGCAGGTCCCGGCGAAGTCAAACGAATCGCCAGCGCGATGACAATCCAGATCGGCAATCCAACCAGCAGCACGATGAGCGCCACCACGATATCGACAAGCCGCTTGGTGCTCTGCTCCCAGGCGGCCATGGGCTCCGGCAGCACCTCGATGAGCGGAAGCCCGTACATGTGCTCGGTGCGTGCCATCCCGCCGATCAGCGTGTAGAAATCAGGCACGAGCTTTAGCGACACCGACTTCCCGTCACAGGCCTGGAGCACGTCCATGAGCGGTCCGTGGTCCTCGGAACCCAGGGCGATGAGCACATCACGCACTTCGAGCTCGTCGATGAGCTTGGGAAGCGCGTCGATCGTATGGACGTCCTCACGAGCGGCGACCTGCGCGAACACGTCATCGCCATTTCCGATGGCATACGCCGGAGGCACGCCGGCAACCACGGGCTCCAGCTCATCCGCCCGACGCATGCGAATGGCGCCTACGATTTTCAAGCCCGCCTCGGGGTAGCGCGCGACCTCCTCGTACAGCTGTTCCACACGGTCGGTCCAGCCGACGACGAGTGCCTTGTGAAGGCCCCTACCCCGCATGATGAGTGCCTTCTGCAACGAACGAACCCCGATCCGGCCCAGCGCCACCAGCACGAAAACGGCCATCCAGTAGAAGAAAATGATGCTGCGCGTGGCACCAGGCGTCAGCGTGTCGATCCAGATGGCGAACACTAGAATCAGAACCCCGACCGTGACAACCTTGAGGAGCGAGACGATCTCGTCGAACCGGCTATCCGCGTACCGTTCACGGTACATCCCGAAGAAGAAGAAGAGGAACAGCCAGTACGCCGTCATCACCAGTGTGGGAGCGAAGATGGTAGCCGGCAGACTGCCGGATTCGCCAAACCAGTCCCACCTAAAACGCGCTGCATAAAGCAACAGATAGGCCGCGGTAAAGCCGATGGAATCGGCAATGAGCAGCGCTATGAGTTCTGTTCTGCGGGACACGAAGGAAGCCGGCTCTACAGCTGATCGGCAGAGATGATTCGTCGAAAGTCGCCAGGGGGGCGCTCGATGCACTCGCACGGCCGTTGCGCCGCCGCACGAAGCCTCCGGGAAACGCCTCCGGAACTACGCCCTTGCGATATGCTACGTTGTAGCTGAGATTCGGCTGCCTTACATGGAGATGCTTGAACAAGGTTTCGATCTCCTCAACTTATATACTTGAGCGAATCGAAACAACCACGAATGCCGTACTCCATCCCCACGATGTTACGCCGGGCGCGCACATTACTGATCGGTTCTGGATACCGAACGGCCCTTAACGATATGATACGCCGCCGAAGTCAGCTTGCGAAGCTCGTTCCGCTTCTCGTCATCCTCCTGTGGCAGCCGGGCAGCGCTTCCGGTCAGTCGCACCGCATCGTTCCACTCGATCACTGGGCGTACGAGTACATCCAGCGCCTTCAGCGAAGGGGCCATCTGCTCGATTTGCATCCGACGGCCCTTCCATACCGCGAGGGTGAGATCAGGGCTGCCGTCGAAGGCCTTCGACGACGACGCCTGTCATCACTCGAGCGTGAATGGGCGTCCGCACTCCGGCGCGAATTTGTGGATGTCGAGGCGGCCCCGCGTCGTCGCGTGCGGAAGCGGGCCCCGAAGCGTGCCACTGCGATTGGCGGAGGCGAGCTCGAGGCGGGACTGCGTGCGAGCAACAGCGACCGGCTCGATGCCCTCCGGTATCTGGATGGAGACGATGCCACACTGACGGCGGGAGACCTCAACCTGCACCCCAATGCGGCGGGCCGGTTGTTCCTCGAGTACGGACCGGCGATCGCGCAGATTGGCCTCGCCTTCGACACCTACTATCGCGACGACCCTGATGGACTCGACGCCGCGAACCGGCTCATCGTTCGGAACGAGCACTCCTACCTCGGGATCGACACCCGATACGCCTCGCTCTACCTGGGGCGCATCCGCCATCACTGGGCCCCATCCGATGACGACGCCCTTCTGCTGAGCAGCAACGCCGTCGATTTCGATCAACTACACCTTCGGTTGGGCGGGAAGCGCCTCTCCGTCCGGTCTGTCCTGGGTGAGCTCGACGCCATGACGGCCGACGGTCGATACACAGGAACGGCGGGCGCAGACAGCATCGACGCCAGCATCCGACGATTCGTCTCCGCGCATCGGTTCGACTGGCGGCCGGGCCGCCGGGTGGCCATCAGCATCATGGAGTCGACGCTCTACTCGTCGAGCACCTCGGGTCTCTCGCTGAAATTCCTGAATCCGCTCAATCTGCATGCGTTTGCGGTGGACGGGCGCCCCAAGAACGACGAGAACAATGGGCTGCTTGCCGGAATGATCTGGTTCCAGGCCCACAGACTGACCGTTCAGGGCCAGCTCCTTCTGGATGACGTCGACCTGTTGGGACAGACCGGTGAACCGCTTTCGGCAGCCATTTCGGGAAGCCTGATCTATGCAGGGTGGCCCAGCCTCGACATTGGCGGGCGCCTCGCAGCCGTTACGGCCCGCGCCTACAACACGCATCAGCCCGAAGGACGCTACATACACCTCCTTCGAGGACTCGCGACGCAATTCAGCGACTACGTGACGATCTCCGGTTTTGCAACGCATTACCGCCGGATTCAGCGGCTGGATGCAGCGCTGACCCCGCGCCTCGATGTGTTGTGGCAGGGCGAGCGCGACATCCGCGATCCGTATCCCCATCGTGACGAGAATGTGGATGTCATACTGACCGGCCAGACGGAGCGCCTCATCCGGCCGGCCGTCGAGCTGCGTCTCCAAACGGGACGGCATTGGTGGATGAACCTTGACGCGGGGGTGCTCTTCTCCGACGTGGGGGACCAGGCCGCCCGATTTACCTTTCTCGCCTCCCTTCGTGCGCGGATCGGTGTGGCCGAGCGCGTCGGCCTCGCGCTCTGAGATGTACCCCGATCTGCCCGCAGCTGAGCGACTGGAACGCTACCGCTCGATCGTTCCGGACTGGGAGGCCTTTCTGGACGCCCTCAGCCGCCCGCTGCCGCTCTGCCTCTGGGTAAATGCACTAAGAACGGACAGAAGCGACGTGGCGCGGCGCCTCGTCGCAGAGGGCATCGAAACTCGACCTCTAGCCTGGCACCCCTACGCCCTCAAGGGTCCGCCCTCCGAATATGCCGGGCAGACGCTGCCCTTCGTGGCCGGACTCTATCATATCCAGGAGGAGGTCTCGATGCTGCCGGTGTGGTTGTTGGATCCTCGACCAGGAGAGTTGTTACTCGACCTGTGTGCTGCTCCCGGCAACAAGACTGCGCAGGCCGCGGTGGCGATGGCGAATACGGGCACCGTCGTCGCTAACGACCGCAGCGCCGTGCGCATGCGCGCTACCCGAGGCACGCTCGATCGGCTCGGCATCATGAACACAGCCATCACGCTGGGCGACGCAGAGTGCTTCCCGCTGGGGAGATCGTCGTTCGATCGCATTCTCGTGGATGTCCCGTGTACATGTGAAGGGACCTCGCGCAAGAACCGAAGCGCCCTTCTGACGAGCGGCCGGGAGATATCGCTCGGCTTTCACAACCGCCAGCTGGCCATGCTTCGCCGTGCCATCCAACTATGCCGCCCCGGCGGGCGGATCGTCTATGCCACCTGCACCTACGCACCTGAGGAAAACGAGCTGGTCGTCGATGCCGCCCTACGCGAGGCCGGAACGGAGGTGCACCTCCTCCCTGCATCGATCGATGGGGTGCGCTCTTCGCCGGGTTTGACCATATGGGAGGAGCGCCGATTGCATCCCGAGATGATCAAAACGATGCGCGTCTGGCCGCATCAGAACGACTCGGGAGGCTTTTTCGTGGCCGTGATGGAGAAGTCAGAAAAAGCCGGTGGTGGACCTTCGACCTCGAATCAGGATGAGCCTGAGGGGTCAGTTTCCCCGCCATCCTACGCGATCTGGATAGATACGATCGCGCAGCGATTCGGTGTGCCGCTCGATGTGTTTGCGGGATGGAGACTGCACCGGCCAAACCGCAAGTACGTGTTCGTTGTGCCGGCGGATCATCGTCCACCTCTTGAGCCTGAGCTCGTCAGCGATGGTATGCCTCTCATCCGAACGAATCTGAAGCATCCGAAGCTGACGACGGCCGGCGCGCGCGTCATCGGATCGCAGGCCCGGCGGAATGTCGTCGATGCGACGACCGAGCAGGCCGAACGCTACGTTCAACGCTTGGATTTCACGCTCGACCCCGATCAGCGGACGGGCCTGTCGGATGCCGGATACGTCATCGTGCGCCACCGCGCGCTGGTACTCGGCGTCGGCCTCCATTTCGAGGAGGATGGCCGCGTCGCGAGCATGTTTCCCAAAGTCCTCTCCCGCGGCGTTCGACTTCCTATTCCAGACGGAAGTGGAACGTGACGACGCCCGTCTGAGACTCCTGCGGTGCATTCGGCGGCAGCCGGTTGAACTGCCAGCGCTGTAGCGCCTCCATCGCGGCCTGCTCGAGGGCCGGATTCGCCTTGAGGAGCGGTATCCGTTGGACGACGCGCCCCTGGGGATCGACCGTGATTCGAATACGGATGGTCGCTTCGACCTTCTCGCGGTAGTCCGGCATTACCGTTCGAATGGGGTCCCGATTGAGACCTTCGATCTGATAGGGCGCGGATACCTGTTCATCCGTGCCCTCGCCCTGATCACCGGATTGATCGCCTGTGGCGCCGTCGAGCGAACCACTACCGAGCGGGCGGATGGGCTGCGATTCGGGCGTCGGCTCATTGTCCGTAACGTCAGCCTCGTTATTCTGCGTTTCCGGCGCAATCACGTCTGTTTCCGGCGTCGTCACGGCTTCCGGATCACTGATCTCCTCCGGCTGGTCGGGGAGGTCCACCGGCTTGGACTCCTCAGGCGGCGATGCTTCCGGCTGATCCTCCGGCGGCTGCGTGACTTCGTTCACCGTGGCCTCGGGCGTTTCCACGATCGCTTGCCGTACCGGACGCCCCTCGGCGAACGTTCCGAAATCGACCTCGATGAAGCCCAAACGCTCCTCCTCCGGCGTAGCTGCCGTCAGGAAGGTGAACAGGAAGAGCAACAGCGCATGCACGGCCAGGCTCGTGCCCATCCCAATCACATCGTTCTTCTTCAGATTCTTTCTCATACGGCAAGCTCTTCGAACAGGGCACGCAGAGCAGGCTCGTAGGGTGGGCGGACGACGCCGTGCTCGGTGATGATGGCGGTTACCAGGTCGGCAGGCGTTACATCGAACGCGGGATTATACACAGTGATTCCATCCGGTGCTGTCTGGCGGCCGAAACCGCGGGTGATCTCCTCGGCGGGCCGCTCCTCGATTTCGATGTCCGCCCCGGTCGGTGTGTCGAGGTCAACGGTCGAGAGAGGCGCCGAAACGTAGAATGGGATGTCGTGGGCCCGGGCGAGTACGGCCAGCGAGTAGGTGCCGATCTTGTTCGCGACGTCCCCATTTGCGGCGAT
>CBFGRV010000024.1:0-54390 GCA_965651265.1 uncultured Rhodothermales bacterium | reverse complement strand
GGAACGGGCGGATCGGTGTTTGTTGCAGCAGAATCTGCCGGCAGAGGAAGAGAGGGTTCCGATCGAAGTGGCGGTCGGTAACCGCCCGCCGAGTCGTCAGGCGACGTCTCATCGATCAGCGGGATGTACGTCGTGGATGGAGCTTCCGTCTCTGCGGCATCCTCTGCAGGATTCGGCACGTCTGCCGGCACACCAGACGGGTCTCGAGCCAGATCCGTCGAATCAGCCGGCATCTTGAGCGAGCCGGATGCAGGCACCAGCACGTCCTCATCAGGTGCCGGTTTCTCAAATCCGGCACGCAGCAGCAACTCGTCGTCGAAGGTGATCGGTATGGGATCGAACAGATCCAGCGAATCCTTATCGGCCCATTCCATGAATATGCGGGCCGCAGCAAGGAGAGCCTTCGGCGCCACGTCAGTTTGCCGGTAATCGGCAGCGATGTTCACCATGTCGATAAGGGAACGCCGATGAAGGCCGCGCCTCCATCTCGAAACCGATTCCTCGTACGCCGCGAGGCCGCGCGCGAGGCTGTCCGCAGGTACATCCTGGCGGATGCCGAGGTGCTCCCGAACACGTCCGGCAAAGTCAGACTCGGGAAAGTCCCGCAGCACCTGCTCGTAGAGCATTTGGGCTCGGGCGGTATCGCCCAGGGAGCGCTGTACCTCCGCGAGGGCGTAGTAGGCCCGCTGCGCGACGGGCTCGTCGGAGTCCTCGTCGATGACGAGCCGATACCAGGCCGCCGCGGAGTCCGGGCGGTTCATGGACAAGAAAAGCACGTTGCCGAGCTCGTAGCGCGCGAGGGCGCGCATGGCGCGCATCTTCGCCTGGCTGAGGGAGTCGCGAGGAACATCCGAATAGTCGATCTGCGGCAGCGGATCGGAGCCGACCTCCGCATTCATGTCTTGCGCGCGCTGCGCCACGGGATCATCCGACCGCGTTCCGGCCGGACTGCTGCCGGCCACGGCTTCCGCCCGGCGCCAATTGGGGACGTGAGGACGATCTCCCCAGCGCATGATGAAGTTGAGCCGATTTTCCTGTGTGCGAACGGGGTCACGATGAAACAGGAATCCCGCCTCACCGGACTGGCTCGCCAGGTCGCCTCCGCCACCCGAAGCGACCAGGCCCGCCTCCTGGAAGCCTTGCTCGGCCTGTCGCTGCGCGATGAGGCGCTGTTGCGCCGTGAGCTCTTCGGCGCGTCGGCGCCGTATTTCCAGAATGCGCTCGGTGAACGCTTCGTCATCGAGACTCCCGAGCTCGAGGAGTGAGTCCATCCGCGCGACGTCCTGGCGGACGCGGGCGAACGTAGAGAACATTTCGGCCTTCGCAGCCACATCGACGATGGCTTCGGGCGCGAACTGTGCCTGGATGGCACCTCCGGACGACGGGTTTCCGATGGCAGAGCGGGCCGTGTCGTAATGCGCCGCAGCGGTCATGAAATCCCGCCGTACCGTGCGATAAAGTTCGGCCAGCGCGTAGTGGATGCGTCCGCGGATGTCTCCGAGCTGGCCCTCCGAGTCGTAGAGGATATCCAGATATTGATTATGCGCTATCCCGGGCCGGCCCTGCGCCTGGTGGACCAAACCTTCCAGATACTCGAGCTCCAGCAGATTGGAGAAGTGCTTGTCGTCGCGTTGCATCCGCCGCAGCCGGCGGAGGGCTTCGTCGCCGTCGACGTAGAGCCCCTGCACGCGTATGGCGGAGACGTTTGCTGCGTAGGATAGCTCGTAGGGCGGATGCGCGTCGTCGACGCGATCGTACGCCGCCACGGCATCCTCATATCGCTCGATTCGCTCCAGGACCTGTCCCAGGAGCATCCAGCCTCTCGCGCGCAGATCTCGATCGCGCACGTTCTCTAGCCCTGCCGCCAGTTCCTCCGCGGCGGCCTCGAACTCCTCCCGCTTTACGTAGAGCTCGCCGAGCGCGAGGCGTAACTGCGGCTCCCATCGGTTGGACAGGTCCTCCTGCTCGAGGGAGGTGAGAAGATGGTCCCTCGCCGCGTCGTAGCTGCCTGCGGCGATCAGCGTACGCGCCAACCAGAGCCGTGCCTCATCCTCCAGGCCGGAATTGATCTGGATGACCTCGCGAAATTTCTGCTCGGCGCCGACGAAGTTCTGCAGATAGAAATAGGACTGGCCGATTAGCAGAAGCGCATCATCCACCCATTTCGAGCCCGGGTGGTCGCGTAGCACATCCGCGCTCTTGTCGATCGCTTTCTGAAACGTGGCCGTATTGGCCGCGCGCCCGGGAGCCGTGAAAACGTCGATGTAGAAGCGCCTGTCGATGCGAGCATCGGTACGTTCGAGGGCTTTCACACCTTCGTCGAACGCCTTTCGCGCATTATAAAAGGTGTTGTAGTAGGCGGTGAAGTTATCGTACCGGCGCCCCACGAATGACTGGCCGCCGCAGCCTCCTGCCACGACGAGTACGGCCCCGAGCACGAGGCTCAGCGTGGCTGTACGAAGCCTGATCGACATAGATTTCCGAATGCGCGTAGCGCTAGATCGCGGACCGAGAAGTGGTATCAGTACTGCATTCGCGCGGAGTCGAACCAGACGAAACGGTGAGATGATGCGAGAGCGGAGGGTGGCGGGCGTCAGACGCGGCTGACGTGGACCATGTTCGTGCGACCCTTGGCGGGGAGTGGCGTGCCGGCCGTAGTTACGATTAGATCGCCGTGATTTACAAGTCCTTTTTCGGTCAGGAGCCTGTGGACGAGTTTTACGCCCTCATCCGTCTCCCGCTGGAAAGGAATCGTAAATGACTTTGTTCCCCATAGCAGGCTCAACTGGCGTGTCACGCGCTCGTTGTCCGTGAAGGCGTAGAGCGGCACGTTGGGACGATGCCTCGCGATGGCCCGGGCGGTAGCGCCGGTGGCAGTGAGGCAGGCGATGGCGGCGGCGCCAACCCGCTCGGCCAGGTCGTGAGCCGTGTAGCTGACCGATTCGGTAACCTCCTCCGAACGAAAGGAGAGCCGGTTGGGGATAGAGAGCGGGCTCTGGTACTGACGGCTGTGTTCTTCCGCTTCGAGGATGATCTGCGACATCACCTCCACGACACGCACAGGATGCTTCCCGACGGCCGTCTCGCCCGACAGCATGAGGGCATCACTTCCATCCAGCACCGCATTGGCGACGTCGCTTGCCTCTGCCCGCGTCGGTCGGGGATTATCGATCATCGACTCGAGCATCTGCGTCGCCGTGATGACCGGCCGGCACGCCGCCATGCACTTGTGGATGATCATCTTCTGCGTGCTGGGTACCTTCGCGATCGGCATCTCGATACCCAGGTCGCCGCGGGCCACCATGATGGCCTCCGACTTCTGCAGGATCTCGTCGAACCTCCGGACGGCCTCCGGCTTTTCGATCTTGGCCATTACGACGACATCCTTGCCGGAATCCCGGACGCGCGAAATCAGGGCCTCGACGTCGGATTCGTCTCGCACGAACGAGAGCGCGATGATATCCACATCCATCTCGAGCCCAAATTCGAGATCCTTGAGGTCCTTATCTGTGAGCGACGGGCGTGACGTCTTGATGTCGGGAAGATTTACGCCTTTCCTGGAGCGCAACGGGCCACCGACGATGACTTCCGTCTCGACCTCGCCGTCGCGAATCTCTTTGACCTCCAGTTCGAGCAGGCCGTCATCGACCAGGATGCGTCCCCCGGGCGACACATCTTGCGTGAGCAGCTCGTAGCTGATGTAGACCCGCTCGCGCGTTCCCAACTCGAGGGGCTCCGTCGTGAGGGTCAGCCGCTGCCCTTTGTGGATGAGGACGCCGCCGTTCTTGATGGCGCCGATGCGAATCTTGGGCCCTTGAAGATCCTGGAGGATGGCAACCACGCGGCCCTCGGCGTCGGCTCCCTCACGCACGAATTCGATCATTCGGCGATGATCCTCATGGGTCCCATGCGAAAAATTGAGCCGCGCCACATCCATCCCGGCCCGGATGAGCTCACGGATGGTGCGCTGATCGGACGAGGCAGGCCCGAGCGTGCAAACGATCTTGGTACGACGATCCATTCAGGGACTTAACGATTGACCTCGACCCATTTTACCGCATGTTGCATCAATTCTGAGGCATTCTTCAAGTCGAGTTTCACTTTAATGTTCGCCCGATAGGATTCGATGGTCTTGATGCTGAGGTGCAACATCTCCGCGATGTTGCGTGTGCTGTACCCCTGTCCGATGAGTTGGAAGACTTCGAGCTCGCGGTCGCTGAGGCGGTGGATGGGCTGTTGATCCTTGCCTTCGCCGGAGACGATGCGGAAGAGGAGCTTCTTCGCGATCTCATCGCTCACGAACAGCTCGCCGCGGTTAACCTGACGGATGGCCTCCAGAAGCTTTTCACTGGCCTCCTCCTTCATCACGTAGCCGCGCGCGCCGGCCCGAAGGGCGCGTTCCGCGTAGAATTGCTCGTCGTGCATGGAGAACACGACGATCGGCAGACCCTCGAACTCGGCTTGGATGTTCCGAATGAGCTCGATGCCGCTGAGTCCCGGCAACGAAAGATCCACGATGGCGATGTCGATCGTCTGGGAGCGGAGAATCTTAATCGCCGATTCGGCCCGATCGGCTTCGGCCTGAACCGTGATGTCCCGTTCTCGATCGAGTAGCTCCCTCAAGCCTTCTCGGACGATCGGATGGTCGTCCACTACGAGAACCCGAAGTGGGTGATTGGCTCGGTTCACGGGATGGGTGCAATTTGTGCCTCCTGCAACCCGTCGGCCGCGGGGAGGGTATCGCAGAGCGCAGGGGGTGTGCAACTCAGAAAATCGAGTGCCCCGGTGGGCGAACCGGCCGTCGAGTACGAACCGTACGGTGGGAAGTCACTTCCGGGTGACCGGCAGCTCTGATTCTACGAGATTTGAGCCATCAAACAAAACACCTCTTTGCTTCAGGGCCGAGGTAATCATCATTAGCTCGCCCACATTCTCAAGCGTGAGGAGGCCCACGATCTCGCCGTTCCGAACCACGGGCACCGTCGAACAGCGCATTTCCGACATTCTCTGCAACGCCTCCTGCAGCATGGCCCGCTCGTCGACCTCGAAGCATTCGGGCTGCATGAATTCGCGTACACGCGCGTCCCTGCCCTTAGAGGAGAGCCCGCTTACGAGATTCCGTCGTGTGAGAATTCCGACGATGCGTCCGTCCTCGACGACGGGGAAGTCCTGATCCGACCCGGCGAGCAGTTCGTCCATCGCGTGCGCAAGCGTGTCGTCCGGGTGTAGCGTCCTGAAGCGGGTCATCATGGCCTGCCGAACGGGGACGCCCTCGGTCACCGCCCGCATCATCGCTTCTTGCGCTTCTTGCTGCGCGCCGACGTACACAAAGAGGGCAATGAAAAGGAGGATGGGATTGAAGCCCACCAGCCCCACGATGCCGAACAGAATGGCCATCCCTTGTCCCACATTCGCTGCGATCTGCGTGGCATGGGCGTAGTCCATCCGCACGGCCAGCAGCGATCGTAGCACGCGGCCGCCATCCATCGGAAACGCAGGGAGCATGTTGAAGCCGGCGAGGATCAGGTTGAGCCACATCAACGTGCCGGCGATGTTGTGCATCGGATCAATGAAGGCCTGAGGCGATAGCGATCCGCCCGTGACGATCAGCACGAGGAGCAAGACCGCAGCGATGGCCACGTTCACGGCCGGTCCGGCAATCGCGATCCAGAATTCGAGCATCGGCTCCTCCGGGATGCGCTGCAAGCGCGCTACGCCGCCAATCGGGTATAGCGTAATGTCACGTGTGGGCACGTCGAATCGCCGGGCCATGAGTGCATGTCCCAGCTCGTGCAGCACGACGCATCCGAAGACGGCCAGGATGAGCGCCACGCCGATTAAGGCACCGGCGACGGTGCTCCCCTGGAACAGGTAAAAGGCAAAAATGCCGGCCAGTAACAGGAGGAAGGTCCAGTGGAGCCGGAGCTCGATCCCCGCGACGCTGCCTATCCGGATTGCGCTCTTCATGCCGGTCTTCGGGATTGTGGATGATGAATACAGGCTACCTGATGCCGTTCATTCAGTGTCGCCGGGAAGCCGTTTCTTCAGGGCCGCTCCCGTATACGCTCCAGCCGATCGTAGATGTCCTCATCCCAATACGGAGATCGAAGGTGCTCGACGAGTTCCATCTCGTAGCGGCCCGAAGCACCCGCAATCCGAAGAAGCATCCTTTCCTCATTGAAAGCAATCCAGTAGGTCTCGAGGGAGTCGGATTCCTCTGCGATCACTGACGGCACGGGCCTGTCGTATCGCACTTCGATCCGGCGCGCCTCAAAGTCGCCGGCGGCCGTCGACACGGCTTCGCTTCCGATCAGCCGAGCCTCTGCGGCGACGGTCTCGCCATTCTCGAGCAGGACGCGAAAGTGGGCCTCGCCTCCATCATCCAGACTGATGGCGCGGACGATGAGCGGCAATTCGGACGGCGGGTAGGATCCCGCAGAATAATCGAAGGTCTGCTCGGCATTGCCGTAGTCGTCGGACCGCATCAGAAATCGGGCTTCTCCGCGCGGCGATATCGCGATTTCGCGGTACTGGTTCGAGCACCAATCGAAGCTCGTGAAGGACGCTTTCATCGGCCGCAGATCGCTTCGGCGGGCATTGACGACGTAGTTGCGTTTGAATTGGTAGGAGCCGCTGTCCATCTCGTAGAAGAGGGCGTACTTAAAGGTCTCTACCCTGCGAGAGGCATCAGACCGGGCCTTGGCTTCGCGGACCGGGTCGTAGTCGTGCTTGACCAGGTACGTCCCGACGAGGACCTCCTGCTCTTCTGCCTCGCCATACTGATTTCGTGTTCGATGGAGTCGGTAGAATGCCACCTCGGCCTGGCCATCGTCCCACAGCGGCGATGCCCCGAAGACGAGGTCGACGATGTCGCTCTGGGGCTGCGGCCGGGAGCAAGCAGCCAGCCATAGAGCGGAAACGCTGAGAAGGATGAGTATTCCAGCGAGGCGCGACATGACTCTAGCCGTAGACTTCGCCGGGATCGAAGACGCGCTCGCCTACGACACGAAGGGTGCCGTCTTCATAGGTCCTGTGGAAGCAGGATTTGAAGCCGGTGTGGCACGCCGCCCCGCCGTGCTGCTTCACCTTGAAGAGGAGTGCATCCCCATCACAATCAATCCGGATCTCCTTTACTTCCTGCGTGTGCCCACTGCGCTCGCCCTTGACCCAGACCTGTTGTCGGGATCGGCTCCAATAGGTCATCACGCCGGATTCGAGGGTACGTGCGAGGGTTTGCTCATTCATGTAGGCGAGCATCAGGATTTCACCGGTCTCGATGTCCTGGGCGATGACGGGCACAAGGCCTTCGGGCGAGTATTTGACGCTGCTGAGGAGTTCGTTGGCACTCATGGAAGGTCGATTTTTGGAATGACGATGGGAGCTAAACGCTCGCCGACTGGATCGGTTTAAGGGGCAGGTTACTGGGGAAGGATGCCGGTTGCTGATTCCTGGTCCGACCTCCGACTTCTGACCTCTGGCCTCTGACTTCCGACCTCCACCCTCCGACCTCCCGGAACTGGCAGTTCCCGCGCCGTTTAACTCTTCTTACCCTTTCAGTGGGCGAATCATGGCGTTTAGACTCGACCGGATACTAAAAAACATCGTGGCGCTTCCGCGGCTGGCGCTCGTGGGGCTCGTGCGCCTGTACCAGCTCATCCTCTCGCCGCACCTTCCTTCGAGCTGCCGCTACACACCCACATGCTCCGAGTATGCGGTGCAGGCGTTACAGCGCTACGGCGCCGTGAAGGGATCCATCCTATCGATGCACCGGCTCCTGCGGTGCCACCCGTGGGGTGGGCACGGCTACGATCCGCCTCGCTGGTACGGCGAAGCAGCCGTGGACGACGCGAACGATGCCTCGGAGGCATCCTCCATTGATCAGCTCTTCGCGGGAACGGCCGAGGAGAAGCTCGAGCGAGCGTGAGCTACGAAACTCATAAGGCCGCATCCGGTGAGGCTGCCGCCGAGCGAGGACCGATCCGTTGCGCCGTCCTCACGATCAGCGACACGCGCGACGAGGCTTCCGACCGGAGCGGCGCACTGATCCGCGAAATGCTGACCGGCGCCGGCCAGGAGGTGGTCGATTACCGGATCGTTCCGGACGACCCCACTCGCATTTCGCAGATCCTCGATGAACTCATCGGACGCTGTGAGGTCATCCTGTCGAGCGGCGGGACGGGGATCAGCCACCGGGACACGACCGTCGAGGTCGTCGAGCGGAAACTGGAGAAGGAGCTTCCCGGTTTTGGAGAACTCTTTCGGATGCTCTCCTACCGGGAGATCGGGGCTGGAGCATTGCTTTCGAGGGCCGTCGCCGGACTCAGCCGCAATACGCTTATTTTTGCGATGCCGGGTTCCACGAACGCCGTCACTCTTGCACTCCGCGATCTTATTCTGCCGGAAATCGAACACCTGGTCTGGGAGGTCGTCCGGCAGCAGGCCGGATAGGGAGTGCATCCATCCGATTAGCCTGGGGATAGCCACCACATCATATGGCGGAAAAGACGTTTCGCATCTACAACACGATGGCGCGGCGAGTCGAGCCGATCGAGACCATCGAGCCGCATCATTTGCGGTTCTATGCGTGCGGTCCCACCGTTTACTCCTATGCACACATCGGCAATTTCCGCTCGTTCCTCACGGCCGACCTCGTGCTGCGCACGGCACAAGCCATCGGATGGAGAACCACCTTCGTCACCAACATTACGGATGTCGGGCACCTCACCGAGGATGAAGTGGCGGATGCATCGGGCGAAGACCGCATGGAGCGGGCCCTGCGCTCGGAGGAGGGGCGGCGATTCGCCAACATCTGGGACCTCGCGCGCTACTACACCGGCATCATGCTGGAGGATTGGCGATCTCTGAATCTTCGCGAGCCCGACGTGCGGCCCAGGGCCACCGAACACGTGACGCAGCAGATCGAGGCCATCGAACAACTCATCGAGAAGGGGCACGCATACGAGACGGAGAAGGG
Organism: uncultured Rhodothermales bacterium; assembly: GCA_965651265.1. GTDB lineage: Bacteria > Bacteroidota > Rhodothermia > Rhodothermales > VXPQ01 > CBFGRV01. The sequence goes on along the minus strand of CBFGRV010000024.1, from coordinate 45,416 downwards.
CATTTACTTCGCCGTGCAGACCTTCCCGGAGTATGGCAAACTGTCCGGCAATACGCTGGCGGACCAGCTGGAGGAGGGCGTGCGCGAGACCGTCGTCGATCCCGAAAAGCGGGATCCGCGCGACTTCGCGCTCTGGAAGAAAGATCCGTCGCATTTGATGCGCTGGCACAGCCCCTGGGGATGGGGTTTTCCGGGATGGCACATCGAATGCTCGGTGATGTCGCAGGAATACCTCGGTGAATCATTCGACCTGCACACGGGCGGCGAGGACAACAAATTTCCGCATCACGAGTGCGAGATCGCACAGGCGGAGAGCCTCACAGGTAAGCCCTTCTCGCGCTACTGGCTGCACACCCGCTTCCTCCAGGTGGAGGGCGAGAAAATGTCCAAGAGCGCAGGCAATTTTTATACGGTGCGCGAACTCATCGCCTCCGAGACTGAAGGTGGGCGCGGCATCCATCCGCTCGCACTGAGACTGGCGCTGATCTCCGCGCAGTATCGCAATCCGTTCAACTTCACCTTCGATGGGCTCCGGGCGGCACTGAAGCACGTGCATCGATTCGAGGAGGCGAGTGAGCTGGTCGAGCAGGCCCTCAGGACGGAAGGCAACGGGGAGGATCGGATTGGTGAACGGTTGGATGTGCTCTATGATCGAGCCCTCGACGCTATGCTCGATGACCTCAACACGCCCGAGGCCATCGCCGCGGCCCTCGAAGGCGCGAAGCTCATTCAGGGGATGGGCCGGAATCTGAATGCCGCATCGGCCCGAACTGCCCGTGTTTGGCTCGATCGGATCAATGACCTTCTGGGCATCGTGCGGCACGATGGGCCGCGCACGGCAATCGGCGCGCAGGATGACGCCTTTGCCGCCGAGGTCGAGCACTTGTTGCAGGAGCGCGCGCAGGCCCGGAAGGAGCGGGATTTCGCGCGGGCGGACGCCATCCGCGATCGGCTCGAGGAGATGCAGGTCGAGGTCATGGACACGCCGGAAGGCACCAGATGGCGCAGGCGAGTGGGGGTATGAGCGCCATGTACATCCGCCCACGACGACTCCGATCCAGTGGCGCCATTCGTCGCATGGCGCGAGAGACGCGACTCTCCGTCGATCAGCTCGTGGCGCCGCTTTTCCTGGTCGAGGGTGAGGGAGTGCGCGACGAGATCGCGTCGATGCCCGGCCAGTATCGACTGAGCGTCGATGAGATGGAGCGTGAATTGAGCGAGCTGGCCGAGGTCGGCATTCCGGCCGTGGCGCTGTTTCCCGCCGTCGACGAGAGTGTCAAGGATCCGACGGGCTCCGAAGCGCTCAATCCTGACGGACTGATCCCGCGCGCCCTGCGTGCGGCCAAACGCGCGGCTCCGGACATCCTGACGATCTCCGATGTAGCGCTGGACCCGTATTCATCCGACGGCCACGACGGCATCGTGAAGGATGGGCGCATCCTCAACGACGAATCCGTCGAGGTGCTTGCGCAGATGGCACTCGTGCAGGCGGCCGCCGGAGCAGACATCGTAGCCCCATCCGACATGATGGATGGCCGGGTGGGCGCCATCCGCGAAGCCCTCGATGAAGGCGGCTACACGGATGTGGCCATCCTCGCGTATACGGCCAAGTATGCCTCCGCTTTCTACGGACCGTTTCGGGATGCGCTCGACTCGGCGCCGCGTCATCGCGAAGGGATCCCACCCGATAAGAAAACCTATCAGATGGACCCCGCGAACAGCAGAGAGGCGCTGCGGGAGCTCCATCTCGACCTGGACGAGGGCGCCGACATGGTCATGGTCAAACCCGCGCTTCCCTATCTGGATGTCATCTTTCGACTCGCGGAGGTATCGGATGTGCCCCTGGCTGCCTACCACGTAAGCGGAGAGTATGCGATGCTCTCGGCCGCGGCTCGCAATGGCTGGCTGGATCGCCGTGACGCCGTCATGGAGTCGCTCATCGCGATCAGGCGCGCGGGAGCCGACATCATCCTCACGTATTTCGCGAAGGAAGTAGCTCGCTGGTTATCCGAATGAGGAAGTCGATCACGGTCACCCATCTGGACTACAGTCATCTAGAGGGTGGCCTCGTCCGGATGATGAACCGATTCAAGGAGGAGGGGACGCTGACCGGAAGTCTGGAAGAGGACGACTTCATCCGGACGGATCCGGCGGCGGCGCTGCTGGGGTTGCTCTACGATCAGCGGGTGCTGGCGGAGTATGCCTTCACGGGACCCAGACGTTTGAAAGAACGGCTGGGGCATCTGGACATGAAGAAGATCGCGGCCATGGATCCGGATGAGCTGCGAGAGCAATTTGCGCAACAGCCGGCCGTGCATCGCTTCACGAATCGGATGGCGGAGTACACGCACAAGCTTGCAGCGCACGTGGCGGAACGATATGCCGGCGACTGTGCGCGGATCTGGAATGATGGAGCAGATCGCGCGACCATCGAGGAGCGCGTGCGCGCATTGCCGGGCTTCGGGCCGCTAAAGGCGGAGAAAATCCGATTCGTTCTGCATTACTTCGGCTACCGCTCGTTTGCTGAATAGGCTTCGTAGGCGTGCTGCATGATCGCCGCGTCGGTCCCGCCTTCGTGCACGATGAGCCGATAGCGAAGCACGACGACTTCGTCCTGCGGAAGGAGGTATGGCTCGGCGCCCGGCCACTTCACGTTCTGCATGCTGGCCTCGCTCCGAAGTATCCAGGGATTTGGATAGCCTGGATTGTCCGGATGTTGGAAGATGGCGATGCCGGACGGACCGTTTTCGTCAATCGTGCCAGTGATGTCAACCCACGGCCCGGCAAGCACCTCCGTATCCTCCGGCTGTACGAGTCCACCCTGCCCGGTGAACCGTACGTCCCCGGGGAGCCGCACGTGCGCTGAAAAGCCCCCATATCCTTTCACATCTTCCGAACCTCCCAGCCGAACGCCCTCCGCCAGTGCTCGCACCGCAATCGTGAAATCGATCGACCGAAATCCCGCCTTGGCAGCATGAACCTGAATGGTGGCCGTCTCTTCGATAAAAGGCACGGGGCGGCCCGCATCATCCAGGTAATTGGGGGATGTCCACTCCACGTGGGCGCGCAAAGCAGGGGCGGCGAGGTCGTCCAGCATCTCGACGTCGCGAACGGTCCATTCGACTCCATCCTGTATCCACGCATCGCCGATGCGACGGCCTTCGACCTCTACCTGATGCCAGGCCCAGAAGATGCCGTGTTGATGAGGGTGATCAGCCGGAAAGTCCACCGTAAGTCCCGCACCGCTCAAGCTGTATAGCGGATGCACGTAGTGCGATCGGGCGTGAACGTGACCGGGGCGCACGACCTCGTGCCGGTAGACGAGCACCGAATCCGATCCCTCACGAAACAAGTAGCCCGATTCGATCCGTTCGATGACGATCTGCGCCGGCGTCCCATTTGAGGGCGCCCGCGTGCAGCCGGCGATCGCATGGGAGGCGAGAACAAGCACAAAAATGAGGGTCGCGATCTGTATTCTCCAGCAGCACATGAGAAAATGACCTTCCGGCAGGATTCCCGATGACTGAATTGCAATATACGCCTTTACGGTTGCGGCTTGCAGGCGTGGCACTGCCCGTCGTGCTCGGATTGGCCGCCCTGCTGGGAGCCTGCGGTCTGGAGGAGCCGCAATCACCGCCCAACATCATCATCATCCTGTCCGATGACCACGCGCGCCGCACCATCAGCGCCTATGACGACGAGATCATCCGGACGCCGAACATCGACCGGCTGGCCGACGAAGGCATCGTGTTCACGAACGCCTTCGTAGCAAACTCCATCTGTGGGCCCGCCCGCGCGTCGATCCTGACCGGTAAGCACAGCCACATCCACGGGGTGACCGGAAATGCGCAACCATGGGACAGCACCCAGTGGGTCTTCCCGCGTGCGCTGAAGGAGGCGGGCTATCAGACGGCGCTGTTCGGAAAATGGCACCTCAATAGTCGTCCGGCCGATGAATACGACACCTATAGGTTGCTGACCGGCGCGGGCAGGCAGGGCTTCTACTACAATCCCGAGTTCTACGACAGCGAGACCGGGACGGAAACGGTCGAGGGCTTTTCGACCGACATCATCACGGAAGACGCGCTGAAGTGGCTGGAGCAGGAACGGGATCCGGATCGGCCGTTCTTGCTGTTCGTCCAGTACAAGGTCGCGCATGTCCCGCGCATGCCACCCCTCCGGCTTCTCGATAAGTATGTGGATGAGACGATTCCCGAGCCGCCGACGCTGCACGACGACCTGTCGACGCGGTCGGTATATGCCCGCCAGGTGAACTTCTTCCTCGACCAATTCCATCCTCTGCCGCCTTACGGCACGTACGATCCGCAAGAGGAAAGCATCTACGTCGCGCGGATGACCGACGAGCAGCTGCGTGCCTATCACGAGGTGATCGACCCGCAGAACGAGGAGTTTCGTCGGAGGCTCGAGAGTGGTGAACTGGATGACTCGACCGCGATGCGCTCCTACGTATATCAGCGCTTCATCAAGGACTATTTGCGACTGGTAGATGCCCTCGACGAGAACATCGGGCGGCTGCTCGATTGGCTCGATGCGGATGAGGCGCTGAAGCAGAACACGGTCGTCGTGTACGCCTCCGATCAGGGGTACTTCACCGGGGAGCACGGCTATGCAGAAAAGCGACTGATGTACGAGCCGGCGATGGTCATGCCGCTGATCATGCGAGCTCCCGGGCGCGTCGAGCCGGGCACGCGTGCCGGTGCGCTCGTCCAGAATATCGACCTTGCGCCCACGTTCCTGGAGTTGGCCGGCGTCGCCGCCCCGGAGGACCTGCAGGGGCGGTCACTTACGCCGCTCTTTGATGGTGAGGCGCCTGCGGACTGGCGCACGTCCGTTTACTACCAGTACTTCGACCATATGCTACACCGCGTCGGGCGACACGCCGGCGTGCGCAGCGACCGATACAAGCTCATCCACTTCTACACGGACGACGTGAGGGAATTCTACGATCTCGAGGCCGACCCTCACGAGGTCGACAATGTCTACGGCAACCCGGATTACCGGGATGAGATCGACATGATGAAGGCGGAGTACGAGCGGCTCAAAGTCCAGTATGGCGTTCCGGAGGAGGCCTTCGAACCGCCGTTTGAAATCGCTGGAGAATAGGCCGCGTCCGGGCTGTCTTCTAGGCCGTATTCCCGCATGACTCCTTTCGCCGGCGCCTCGGGCGCCGACTCGAACTTTCGGCCCCAAGATGGCGCCCGCGCCTCTGAGCGGCATGAGCGACTTCTGAGCATTTTGTGAGGAATGAGGAGGTCTGGTACGGGGCATTGCGAACTTTTCTGCTGCAGGTCGTAGCAGGATGCATGGCGAGCATCCGCAACATCTCGAGCGCACTGATGGCGCTCCTTCTCCTGCTGCTTCTGACGGCGCCCTTATCGGACGATGTCGACGCGGGTGAAGTACGCACGGTCTCCACCGAAAATGCGGTGGAGAGCCATCGTTCGGATGGCTCGCTGCCCTTCATCAAACCACAGCTCTTCGAGACGGTCTTTGCTGACCGAAACCTCGAAGGCATTCTCCTATCAGCACCTTCGGCCGAGCGGCCGGCAGGCTACGCACTTCTGAAGAGTTTGGTGGCCGATGGTGGGGTCACCACCGTCCTCCTGAGGCTCGCCCTTCTCTGCGTCTTTCGTTTGTGATACCCGTCCCCTGACGGCCTCTGTGCCGCCGTGATCACGAGACGGACGGCAAGTCCCGTCTCGGCTATCGCAGATCCGCCCGAGATGATCGTCCGCGCGATTCGCCAGCGACGTCCTCCCGGGACCCGTCTGCATCGAACCCTTCGCATTCGAGGTGCCCTCAGTGCCCGTGGCACGGCGCGATGTCGCATCGCGAGGCCGCGCGCCTCTGCCGCTGGGTACCGCGGGCACGGGAATGTGCCCCGACCAAACGAAAGACTGCAAAGACCATGAAGGAAACATCCGTTAAGCCTACTCCCACGAAGAAGCGCGGCACGACACACCCGACCGGGACATCCACGACAAAAAAGAACGGCTCGCCACCGGGCGAGGCCCCCAGGGGCGATCGAATGACATTGATCGCCCTCTATCTTTTTGTGGCGGGAATGGCTCTCGCCCTGCTTTACTTCATCTCGCTGATCTTCGTCACGTGAGGACGCGCGCTCGCCGGAGATCACCTCCTCACGTGGGGGCGTTCACCTCAAAACAAAGCCGCTCGGCCCTGCTGAGCGGCTTTTTGTTTATCATTGGTCATCCAACACCCGGAGCTCATGGAAACGCCCGACTGGCTCGAGGAAATCGATCACACGGGAGATATCGGAATTCGCGTGCGAGCCGCGAGCCTCGAGCAGCTTTTTGAGCGTGCCGCCATCGGTATGTTCGGCATCATAACGGATCTGGAGGATGTCGTGCCGACGGAGTCCCGCGAGGTCGTCGTGGAGGCGTCCGATCGCGACGATCTCCTCGTGCGCTGGCTTTCGGAGCTGAACTACATCCATCTGGTGGAGGGCCTCTTGTTTTGCCGGTTTGAGATTCGCCGGATCGATGATCGCGGTCTTACCGCTGTGGCGTTCGGTGAGCCGATCGATCGGGACCGCCACATGATCCACACGGAAGTCAAGGCGGTGACCTACCATGGGCTGAGCATCGAGGCTTCGGACGGAGCCTGGACGGCGCAGGTTATCTTCGATATGTGAGGGAGGTATCTGCAGGCCGATGAAGCATTTCGGACTGAGTCCCCGGCTCTTCGCATCGTTGTTGATCGGCGTGTTCATGGGCGCGCTCGATTTGACGATCGTAGCGCCGGCCATTCCTCACATCGGGCGAAGCCTGAACGTCAGTCCGTCGGCGGTTGTGCTCGCCTTCTCGATCTATGCGGCTTTCTATGCCGTAGCCGTGCCCGTGATGAGCAAGCTGGCAGACATCCGCGGCTACGGACTCATCTACAGGATTTCTCTGCTTCTCTTCGCCGGCGGCAGCGCTCTGGCGGCCATGTCCCCTACACTGCCTGTTCTCGTGACGGCACGGATTCTCCAGGGCATCGGCGGAGGAGGCCTGTTTCCCGTCGCCCAGGCTATCGTGGGCACGGCCCTCGACGACCGGCAGCAGGGGCGGATGCTCGGCATCCTCGTGGGCGTCTTTGCGATGGGCGGCGTGCTGGGCCCAAACCTGGGGGGCTTCTTTGCTCAGACCCTCACATGGCGCTGGATTTTTTGGATCAACGTGCCGCTTGGCGTGCTGTCGATCCTTATGCTGCGCGGCGTGTCGATCCCGGCGCACGAAGGCCGTGGACGGGTGGACTGGCTCGGCGCCTTCCTGGTGGCCGTGAGCCTCGGCGGGCTCGTGCTCTGGCTGGAGAGCCTGCGGCACGTGGACCGCGGCATCCTGAGCGTGCACAGCGTCGGCCTCTTCCTGCTGACGGTGGGTGGGATGCTCGCATTTGTCTACGTGGAGCGGCGGCGGCGCGACCCCATCATCGACATATCCTTCATGCGTTCGAGGAGCATCGGCCCATTGCTGCTGGTCTCGCTGACGATCGGTTATGCGTTGCTGGCGGGCGTCGTCTTCGCGCCGCTCTATGCACAGGTGGCCTTCGGCGCGTCGACGTTCGCCTCCGGCGCCATCCTCAATGCCGTCGCCTTCGGGATGGGCGCGAGCAGCTACCTGGCCGGCCACTTCAGCACGGAACGCACCTCGCGGAGGCTGATTCAATCCGGGATGATACTCACGGCCGCCGGACTGCTCGCCATGATTGTTCTGCGCGACCAGATCTGGGGCTTGCTCGGGGGTCTGGTCTTCCTCGGGATGGGCCTGGGCCTGACGCAGGGACCCCTGAGCCACATGGGCCTGCGCTTCGCCCCGGCCGACAAACAGGGGCAGGTGTCCGGCCTGATCGCCATCACGCGGAGCGTCGGCGGGGCGGCGGGGATCACCCTGGCAGGCGTATGGCTGAGCCGAAAGGTCCAGAGCCTGGTCTCGCCTGATTCGCCAGTGGAAATCCCGATGACCGACATCTGGGACAACGATGGAGGCATCGAAGCCCTCGAGCGTGTAGCACCCGGCCTGGCCGACATGGTCCATCGTGCCCTGGTCGAGGGGATGGTAGAGGGTTGGTACTGGGCGCTCGGAGCGGCCGTCCTGGGAGTGATCGTATCCTTCTTTCTCGACGAGTAGTGAATCTAGCCTGGATGGGGTATGCAGCTGTCCTTCGAAAAGGTGTCGGATTACTGCTGGGAGATTCCGAAATCCGGTGGGATGCGGGTGCCCGCCCGGATTTACGCCAGCCGGGAAATGCTCGATGACATCAAGTCGGATGAATCGCCGAAGCAGGTCGCGAATGTGGCCCACATGCCGGGCATCGTGAAGGCGTCGCTTGCGATGCCCGACATCCATTGGGGCTACGGATTCCCCATCGGCGGTGTGGCGGCTTTCGATCTCGACGAGGGAGTGATCTCTCCGGGTGGTGTCGGCTACGACATCAACTGCGGTGTCCGTCTGATGGCGGCGAAGCTGAAGCGGGAAGATGTCGAGGAATCCATGCGCGAGCTCGTCGATCGTCTGTTCGAGCGGGTGCCGTCGGGCGTGGGCTCGGCCGGGGTTTTGAATCTGTCGATGGAGGAGTTACGGCGCGTTGAACTCGACGGGGCCCGCTGGGCTGTCTCGAATGGGTATGGAAGCGAGACGGACCTGGAATACATCGAGGAAGGTGGCCGCATCGACGGTGCGGATCCGGAACAGGTGTCCGAACGGGCGATGAAGCGCGGGCGGACGCAGGTTGGCACACTGGGCTCGGGGAATCATTTCCTCGAAGTCGGCTACGTGGCCGAGATCTATGATCGCGCGGCGGCGGCTGCAATGGGGCTCGAGGAAGGGACCGTGACGGTGATCATTCACTCCGGGTCCCGCGGATTTGGGTACCAGATCTGTGACGACTACCTGGCCGTCATGGACCGCGCGATGGAGCGGTACGGGATCGAGTTGCCGGACCGGCAGCTGGCCTGCACTCCGATTCGATCCGAGGAAGGGCAGCGGTATTTCGGTGCGATGCGATGCGCTATCAATTATGCTTTTGCGAATCGGCAGGTGATGGCGCACAACACGCGCCTTGCATTCGAGGAGGTACTGCAACGTCCTTCATCGGAGATCGGGCTGCGGACCGTGTACGAGGTCGCGCACAACATTGCGAAGATCGAGCGACACCGCGTCAACGGGCACGAGGCCGAGGTCTGTGTCCATCGAAAGGGTGCCACGCGGGCCTTCGGCCCCGGCCGCGATGACATCCCCGCGCGGTATCGGTCCGTGGGCCAGCCCGTGCTGATTCCGGGCGACATGGGCCGCTACTCGTACGTGCTCGTCGGCACGGAGGGTGCCATGGAGCAAACGTTCGGAAGTACCTGCCACGGTGCCGGCCGCGCGCTCAGCCGCCGTCAGGCCAAGAAGACGGCGAAAGGTCGCAACATCCATCGCGAGCTCGCCGACCGGGGTATCATCGTGCGCAGCGACAGCATCCGCACGATGCAGGAGGAGATCTCCGAAGCCTACAAGGACGTCAGGGATGTCGTCGACGCGTGCGAAGGCGCCGGCATCTCGCGCACGGTGGCGCAGCTGCGGCCTCTCGGCGTGATCAAGGGGTAGCGACGGCGCCTATTCTGTACGGGTCGAGGCGGACCGCATGACGGCGACATGGCCAGACGGATCGCACTCGCGCGGCCGGACTCAGACCGGCCATCGCTGCATCTGCCAGGCCTGCTCCCAGAACATCCACTCGTAACGTACGCTGAGAACGAAGGCCTCGCGTGCTCTAGCGCGGGTTTCCTCGTCGGCAGCATCGGCAAATCGCTGGAGCTTCTCGAGGAGGTTGTCCATGTACTCGATGAAGCCTGGATCGGAGTACATGCGAAGCCAATCCGCGTAGGGGTGATCGTCCGGAATCTCGCCGAGCTCCTTCTTGAGATGCCGGCCGAGATCCGTGTAGAGCCATGGACACGGCGTGAGCGCGGCCACGGCCTCGACTAGCGAACCCCGCTGCGCCTCGGTGATCATATGGTTCTGATAGGCCCGATTGTTCGGCGTGAGCTCGATGGCCGCGATGTCCTTCTGCGTGTAACCGAGTCGGGCTCCGTATCCCTCATGCAGCTCCGATTCGACGACCAACGCCATGCGCCCGGCGTCGATAAACCATAGCTTGTCGTCGGGGTGTGGACATCGAACCGAAATGAGCGAGCAGGCATCCGCAAAGGCCTCCAGGTAGCGGGCATCCTGCATCTGATAGAACTTAAACTTCTCCGGCTCGAGCGTGCCCTCCGCGAGCGCCACCACGAACGGATGCTCGAACGAGGCCGACCAGGCATCGGCCGCGGCAGACAGACACGCTTCGGCGAAGGGCGGCACCGTGACCTTCTCCGCCGCGCGGGGCGGAGATTCCGGCGAGAGGGTTTGAGTCGATTCCATTTTTTTGATACCTGATATATGCGTGCAGGATTGCGGTTGGGCGCCGCGCAAACGGCGGCGTGACCTCAAAGTAGCGCGGTATTCACTTAATTGCGCAGTCGGCTACGATGGCGCGCCTGCTTCTTGTCCCTGGTGTATGGGCAACCGAATCCAGATGGTGGTACCCTTCCCCTCCTCCGTCTCGAAGCCGATCTCGCCCCCCATCTCTTCGATCCCCTTCTTGGCCAACGCGAGGCCGAGTCCGGCGCCGCTCGTTTTGGTCGAGAAGTTCGGTTCGAAAATGCGATCCCGCAGCTCTTCTTCGATCCCGGTGCCGTTGTCGGTTACGCTGGCGAATGCCGTGTCCGGGGGCTCAAAGGCGGAGCGCACGTGCACGCGGCCCTTCCGGTCCTCCGGAATGGCCTGAATGGCATTCTTGATCAGATTGATCAAAATACGGCGTAGCTCCTCCCGATCGGTCTCGACGATCATCGGCCTCGGATGCAGGTCGACGCTGATCTCCACCCCGCTTTCTTCCTGCATGAGGGAGACGGCCTGATCGACGATGGCATTCAGATCGACCTGCTCGAGGATGCGGGACGGCATCCGGGCGAAAGAGTGGAATTCGTTGGCAATTCGGGCCAGGGCATCGATCTGCTCGATGAGGGTCGTAGTGATCTTGTCAAAGATCTTCTTGAACTCTTCGGACCACTTCCCGTCACGAGATAATTCGTCCTCAAAGGCCCTTTGCAGATGCTGCACGGAGAGCTTCATGGGCGTCAGCGGGTTCTTAATCTCGTGGGCTACCTGCCGCGCCATTTCTCGCCAGGCGAGCTGGCGCTCTTGTTGGGCCAGCTTCCGGCGACTCTCGGCGAGCTGCTCCTGCATGTCGTTGAAGGTGCGGACGAGGTCTCCGATCTCGTCGCGGGACTCGACGGGGATCTTGCGCTCGAATCGGCCCGCGGCCAGCGCCTCCAGCCCCGAGCGCACGCGCGCAAGCGGCCGCGTGATAGCGTTCGCAACGAGGGCCGCAGTAATCATCACGACGAGCAGGAGCAACAGCAACGATCCAAAGAGGTACGCGACGGTTCGGGCACGCTCCTCCTCGAGGCGCTCCTGCTCGGGCGGAGTAGGTACCGAGATGACGAATCGCGGCCGTCCCTGTTCATCGGGCAGAGCGCGAAAACCCGTGGTATACCTGAATTCGCCCAGCTGCTCCTGGGTGTAAACGAACCGATACCCATCGAAATAGAGCGCGTAGTACGCTTCAATGGGCAACCGCTGATCGATTAGCCGCTCGCGAAGCAACTGGGGGCGGCTGAGGGATGAGAGCTGATAGCCACGGTAGATGTTCAAATCGAGTCCTACGCGCGCGGATAGCGAGTCCACATTCACCCGCTCCAGGACGGTATAGGGCATCTGTTCGTCCTGCGTATCGAGGTCGAGCGTCGCCTCGACGCGCTGAAGATGCTGTCTCAGCCAGCTCTGCACGGCACGCTCGGTTTCGCCGGTCACGACATCCAGGCCCACGAAACCGACCGCAGCAACTGCAATTATTCCGACGCCGAGGAACGCATTGAGGACTTTATCCTGGAATTTCACGCGCGGCTCCGGAAGGAGACCCGATCGGCGTCGCAGGTAGAGCCCGACCAGGTAGAGCGGCAGGCCGATGAGCAGGCTGGAGACGGTAATCCGTAGCAGGAAGTAGAGGTGGTCGAACGTATTGATGCTCGGTACACGCACGCCGATGATCGACATGACGGTCGATGGAAGCAGCGCGGCGAAGGCGTCATCGCGGTCAACGGTGCGCTCGTGTCGCTGGTAATACGTGCGGTACGTACGTTCTTCGACGCGCTCCGTACGCCAGATGGATGACTCCGCAGCGAGTGCCTGCGCTACCTCCTCCGGTAGCCGGAACCGGCCGAAGTCCCTCCCCATCGTCCGCACGAGCACGCCATCGCGAAACTCCGCGACGGCCATCTCCATGTAGACGGCGTCGTACGAGCCGGACGGAATGAGGACGCGCGGGAACGGCATTCCGCCTTCCCGCACGACAGGCTCCGGCTCGGCGCGCACCGTCACCCAACCGACGACCTCGTCCGAATCGGGCGCATCCACTCGCGTGATGCCCCCATAATCGTAACGATCCGGCTCTCGCAACCCTGTGACGGGAGCAACCATTACTCCGAGCGCACCACCGCCCTCTTCGTACATCTGATAGAGGATGTTCGAGCTGAGACTTTCGACCCTTCTAAGGGCGCGCGGGCCGAGCGAAGCGCCCGAATCGAGATAGCGCCCAACGGCCCGATGGTCGGCATCGTAGAACGTGAGGGAGATCTGATACGCCGGTAGCGTCGCGAGGAAGGATCGCTCGAAGAAGACACCCGAAAGGGAATCGAGGCGAGGCCGTGATTTCTCCGTGAGCGCATCCCGCACCTCCGGATGCGCCCGGATCTCACGCAGAAGCTGCTCCAGTATAAAGAGCACGCGTGGATCCCGGCCGTCGGAGAACGTCTCGGCGGCGTCGAGCATCTGGATTCGCCGGCTCGTGTCCATCCCATGGTACAGCATGGGATAAAGCAAGACGGTGATGGCAAAGAACGACAGCAGGATGGTGCGCAGGTAAAACGCCTCGGCAATCGACTGCCGGCGTAGCACCAGGAATATGGCCAGCGCGAAAGCAACCGCCCCGAATGAGAGGGAAACCGGCCAGGAGACGATCCGATGTAGAGGCGCCGCCGTGTAGAGCACGGCAATCGGGATGGCGACAGACACCAGCACGATCAGCCACAGGGACCAGCTCGACATCTCGTTTGGAAGCCGACGGAAGGCGGTAGACGCGGCCATCCAGACGATTCCAACGGCGAGCATCAGCGTCCCGATGGTCACCAGGATGAGCGCACAATAGACGAGCAGAAGCAAAGGCTCAGGCAAGAGCCCTTTGCGTGCGAAGAAATCGAACGTACTGTCGAGGACAACTCGCCGGGCGGCGAGTGCCAGCAAAACCGTCAGACCCTGGATGACAAGGGTGGCCGCTACGAGAGCGCCGACGGCCATGAGGACGGATGGAGCCACCGGCGACCGGCGGTGGCCAAGGCGTTCCCAGTGCTCGAAGAGTTGGGCCCCGCGGCGTCTGAATATCCGCGCCAGGTCGAGGAAGGCCACGGCGAAGACGACGAAGAAAAGCGCCGTCAGCATAAAATCGCCCGTGGAGCGCATCAGCCCTGCGCCAAAATCCGATGCGAAGTGAATCGGATCGAAAAGCGGAGCCAGCGGCGTCTTTCCGCGCTGCCATCGAGCCGGCACATCCAGATTCAGGAGGGCGAATCGAATCGACCACCACGCCGCAGCGACAACGGCAAACCATGCCATCAGCCGCCACGATACCCGCTCCGAATCGTGGTGGCGGTGGAGGCTCAGCTCACGCTGATAGGCGTGCCATAGGCCCCCAATGGCCCACAGAAGCAACAGCACGATCCAGAAGGCCGCCACGTCGTCGTAACGCGATTCCGTCTCGCGGATGATCTGTTCTCGGCTTGGGGGCGTGACTTCCACGCGGCCCAGCACGGTGCCATCCGCCCCCTGCAGTACACGGGATGATGCGCCCGGTCCGGGGGCCGTCGCCAGTGGATCGAAGCTTACGCTCACGGGAAGCTCCGTCAAGCGCTGCCAGCGATCACTGAGGGAGATGTCGCGTAGGTACTCGTTGCGGACCGGTGCGTCGAATCCGATGAGCCGCATGGCCCGCACAACGCCGAGGAGCCGGTTGCCTTCCCGCACGGGCCACCAGACCACTAGCGCCTGGCGTACGTTTCCGTCGGTTGTGATGGACGTGCGGAAGGAGCCGAGCCCATTCGCCGCCGACAAGTCGGCGCCCACGGGCATGCTGAAGCCGTTCCAGGCGACCAGCATCCTGCCGGCATCGTAGAGCTCGATGGACGTGTGTCGGGGAAGATCCAGTTCGACGAAGAGCCTCACCACGTCTGCGGGACCTTCGGGCAAGTCCTGCCGCGCGCGGGTACGCAATCCGCGGACGATCACGGGGTCGCGGGCGATGTCGCGCGCACGATCCATCAGATCATCTTGCATCTGAGCGAAGCGAGCTTCGATCTGATTCAGCGCACTCGTGACCGAATGGCGCTGGATGCGCTCCGCCGCATCGGATACCTCGCCCAGGTGCCAGGTGCGGACGAGCCAGGTGAGCGGTAGAAGCAGGAGCAGAAACCCGGCCACCGCGAAGAAGAGCCGAAGTCGAAGTCGCTCCGGCCGCAGTATGTCGGTGACCTCGGCCAACTCACCGGGAGATTGGCATTCCAAAACGAAGCTCGCGAAGCTCCCAGCCTCCTGCGGCCGTCGAACGCATCCTCACGTAGATCGTCATCGGCTCAGTCGACCCCTCGTACCAGTAGTGGCCCGAGGCAAACCAGTTGCCCTGCGACGGAGACGTCTCGTCAACGGAAACTTCCGTCGGTGGGTAGGTGCGGAAGAAATTCTGGAGGACGTACCGTGCCTGGGAGCGGCTGAGCACCTCACCGGTACCCAGGATGGTAAGATCGATGCGATCCGCGGCGACTTCACTTAGCGAAGCAACGTCTGCGTTTCGGATGCCGTCGTAGACCTGACGAAGGGTCTGCTCACCGGATCGATCCGCGCGGGCATCTCGTGGCTGAGCCGAAGCCTCGGAATGCACCGCTGCTCCGAGCCAGCACGCGAACACCACAACCAGGAGCGATCGCGTGTGCAGCTGAAGTATCTCCGATATGGACCAGGACCTGTACATCTCGGAAAACAACCGTGAATGTCTGTGGAGTCGTCGAGCGGAACGAAATGATGACGGAAGCCGGCCAAGCAAAAAGCGAACCGCCCGAGGAAGGTAACCTGTCGTCGTTCCTTTTGTTTGTTTGCGCACGGCCGATCAGTATGAGAAAGTAGACGCTCCGAGCGGCATGTTGTGGACGGATCGGATCCGTAGAGCATCGCATTCGTTGACGCAAGCCGATTGCAGGATGGATGGCTCGCTCCGGGGAACGCCGGAACAAGGTGTCCTGCGCCCATGCCGCAACGAGATCGGACGCGAGCGAACGTCCTCACCTAAACGAGTAACTTGTCAGCATGCCCCGAACCCTGATCACCGGCGGAGCCGGATTCATCGGCTCTCACCTCTGCGATCGCCTCATCGAGGAAGGCCATGAGGTCATCTGCGTCGACAACTTCATCACGGGATCGCCTGAGAACATCGCCCATCTCATCGGAAATCCCGGCTTTCAGCTCATCGAGCTCGACGTCACGAACTACCTCTTCGTCGAGGGACCGTTGGACTATGTGCTTCACCTTGCCAGCCCGGCATCCCCTGTCGACTACCTGAAATATCCCATTCAGACGCTGAAGGTCGGTGCGCTGGGCACGCATAAGGCACTCGGTCTCGCCAAACACAAACGTGCCCGCCTGCTGCTGGCCTCCACGAGTGAGATCTACGGCGATCCCCTGGTGCATCCGCAGCCTGAGACCTACTGGGGTAATGTGAACCCGACGGGCCTGCGCGGTGTCTACGACGAAGCCAAACGCTTCGCTGAGGCCATGACCATGGCCTACCATCGGTATCACGGCGTCGAGACCCGCATCGTTCGCATCTTCAACACGTTTGGACCGCGCATGCGGCTCGACGATGGCCGGGCGCTGCCTACTTTCATGAATCAGGCGCTGCATGGCGAGCCGCTCACCGTCTACGGCAAGGGCGATCAGACGCGATCCTTCCAGTACGTCGACGATACGGTGGAGGGCATCTATCGCCTGCTCCTCAGCGATGTGTCCGACCCCGTCAACATCGGAAACCCCGACGAGATCACGATTCTCGACTTCGCGAGGGAGATCATCGAGCTCACCGGCAGCAAGAGCCAGATCGTCTTCGAGCCGCTGCCGCAGGACGATCCAAAGATTCGGCAGCCGGACATTACGCTGGCCCGCGAGCGACTCGGCTGGGAACCGCGCTATAGCCGGCGAGAGGGCCTTCGCAAGACGCTCGACTTCGTCAAGGCGCAGCTCGAGCGCGTCGAAGTGCGCGCGACGCCCTAGTCGGCCGCGAATCAACGACTGCGAACCGCCGTGCAGCATCACGAAGCACTCGAAACATCATCGTCAAGAATGGACGAAGTCGTTGATTAGCTGGGAGTTGCGCCGATAGCTTGTTAAGGTGCCGCTAAAGGATCATCACGTAGACGGTAATTTTTGACCGGCTCTTGCACGCGCAGCCACTCGCTCCAAGCTTGCGAACGGGCTGCGCACCTGTAGCCACCCTGGAAAGCACGTAGTTCTCCATTTGCCCATCCAACGCCATGTCTTCCCGACATCCACATCTGGCGAGACTCGAATCGGAAGCCATCTACATCATGCGTGAGACGGCCGCACAGTTCGAGCGGCCCGTCTTGATGTTTTCGGGAGGGAAAGACTCCATCGTGATGGTGCGGCTGGCCGAGCGGGCTTTCTATCCCGGAAGGATTCCATTCCCCCTGCTACACGTCGACACCGGGCACAACTTTCCGGAGGCGCTTGATTTTCGCGATCGGCTCGTCGAGCGTCTCGGGCTGAAGTTGATCGTGCGCAAGGTACAGGATTCGATCGATCAGGGACGCGTACAGGAGGAGGAAGGGCCCAACGCCAGCCGCAACGCGCTGCAGATCGTCACTCTGCTCGATGCCATCGCCGAGCATCGATTCGATGCCGCCATCGGCGGAGCCCGGCGCGACGAGGAGAAGGCGCGCGCCAAGGAGCGCTTCTTCTCGCACCGCGACCGTTTCGGCCAGTGGGACCCGAAAAATCAGCGGCCCGAGCTCTGGAGCCTCTACAACGGTCGGAAGCGAGTGGGTGAGCACTTCCGCGTCTTCCCGCTCAGCAACTGGACGGAGCTGGACGTGTGGCAGTACATCAAGCAGGAGAACCTGGAGATTCCGGAGATCTACTTCTCTCATCGACGCGAGGTCGTGAATCGCAGCGGCGTGTACCTCGCCAAGAGCGACTACATCACCCTGCTGGATGGAGAGCATTACGAGGAGAAGATTGTGCGTTTCCGCACTGTCGGCGACATGACGTGCACCGGAGCCGTGCTCTCGAACGCCTCCACGGTCGATGACATCATCGAGGAGGTTGCTTCCGCGCGCGTCACCGAGCGCGGCGGTCGCGCGGACGATCAGCGATCCGAGGCGGCCATGGAGGACCGGAAGAAGATGGGGTATTTCTGAGGTTGCTGGTTGCTCGTCGACTTTACATATAGATAGGGACAGGGATGGATCTGCTGAGGTTTACGACGGCCGGAAGCGTCGATGACGGAAAAAGTACGCTGATTGGTCGTCTTCTCTACGACTCGAAGTCGATTTTCCAGGATCAGTTCGAGGCGATCGAGCGCGCCAGTGCCCTCCAGGGCAACGGACATATCAACCTGGCGCTGCTGACCGACGGGCTCCGCGCCGAGCGCGAGCAGGGTATCACCATCGACGTGGCATATCGCTATTTCGCGACGCCGCGGCGCAAGTTCATCATCGCGGACACGCCGGGGCATATCCAGTACACCCGCAACATGGTGACGGGGGCTTCCACGGCGGAGCTGGCCGTGATCCTCATCGATGCGCAAAACGGCGTGATGCAGCAGTCCCGCCGGCACGGCTTCATCGCCTCGCTGCTGCAGATCCCCCACATGCTGGTGGCCATCAACAAGATGGACCTCGTCGACTACTCGGAGGATGTTTACAACGCCATCGTCGACGAATACCGTGCGTTCGCCGAAAGGCTGGACGTCGACTCGATCGTCTTCATCCCCATCTCGGCGCTCGAGGGCGATAACGTCGTCTCGAAGAGCGACAGGATGCCCTGGTACGGCGGTCCGACCGTTCTCCATCATCTCGAGACCGTGAAGGTCGGGGCGGCCCGAAACGTCGTCGATTTCCGGTTGCCCGTGCAGTACGTCATCCGACCCGATTCCTTCTTCCGTGGATACGCGGGCCAGATCATTTCGGGGTCGGTTGCACCGGGAGAAGAGGTCACGGCCCTGCCGGCAGGACAGCGCAGCCGCATCAAGTCGATCGTCACCCTGGACGGAGAGATGGAGGAGGCGCGGGCCGGAGATTCGGTGGTCGTCACGCTGGAAGATGATATCGACATCAGCCGTGGTGACATGATCGTGCGAAGCCGAAACCTGCCGCTCACGACCCGCACGCTGGACGCCGATATATGCTGGATGAGCGAGACGCCGCTGCGGACCGACCGGCCGTATTTCCTGCAGCACACGACGCGCACAGTCCAGGCCATCGTCGACCGGATTATCTACCGGATCGACATCGATACCTTGCATCGCGAGCCCTCGGAGTCGTTTCAACTGAACGACATCGGGCGGGTGGAGCTGGAGCTGGCCAGCGCCATTTTCGCCGATCCGTACAAGATCAATCGCGAGACGGGAAGCTTCATCCTGATCGATCCGGATACGAACAATACGGTTGCGGCAGGCATGATTCGTGGTACGGCCCAGAGGGCTACTCCGGTCGGCCGGGAGGTCGCCGAGGAGGCACCTGCCCGCCGTACCTCACCGGGCGTCGTCTGGGAAGGCCTGAACATACCGCGAGAGGAACGCGAGAAACGGAACGGGCATCGGGCGGCCGTCATCTGGCTGACGGGGCTGTCCGGCTCCGGAAAGTCATCGATCGCGCGTGAGTTCGAGCGCCGGCTGTTCGATCGGGGGGTGCAGACCATGCTCGTCGACGGCGACCATGTGCGTCACGGTCTAAGCGGCGATCTGGGCTTTTCGGGCGCAGACCGTGCCGAGAACATCCGGCGCGTGGGTGAGGTCGCCCGCCTCTTCTTCGAGCAGGGAAGCATCACGGTGTGCACGTTCGTATCGCCGTACCGGCGCGACCGTGACAACGTGCGCAGCCTGATTCCGGAAGGCCGCTTCTTCGAGATTCACGTCGACTGCGATATCGAAACCTGCAAGAAGCGTGATCCGAAGGGCCTCTACGAAAAGGCACTCCGAGGGGAAATCCCGAACTTTACGGGCATCTCGGCCCCCTACGAAGCGCCGGAGCGTCCCGAGCTCGTGCTAAACACCGACGAGAAGGATCTCGAAGCTTGCGTGGACGCATTGGTCGTCCTTCTGCAGGAGAACGGGATCCTCTAACGGTACGCCTGTTCTTCGCGCAGCGACTCCGCAGAACTGCCGGATCTTCTGAAAGCGGACACCCCCAACGCACATGCCCTGGGAAGCGTGGTTTACACTAGGCGTGATCGTCGTGCTCATCATCTCGCTCATGCGGGAGATGCTGCGCGTGGATTTTACGGTGCTGATCGCGCTAGGGCTCTTGCTGTTGGCCGGCATCGTCACCCCCAAACAGGCTTTTGCCGGCTTCTCCGATCCGGCCGTGATCACAATCGCCGCGCTGTACGTGCTCGCGGCGGGAATCCACCGGACGGGCGTACTCTCTTCGATTGACCGGATTTTGGCGGCCAGAAAGCCCACCCTCCCGGGGACGCTGGTGCGAATGATGGTGCCAACGGCCGTCATCTCGGCGTTTCTGAACAACACGCCCGTGGTCGCCATGCTCATGCCGCCGTTGCAGTCTCTCTCACGGCGGACCGGGCTGCCCGTTTCGAAGCTCCTCATGCCCCTCTCCTTCGCGGCGATCACAGGAGGGATGGTGACGCTGATCGGTACCTCGACGAACCTGATCGCATCGGGCCTCCTGATCGATGCCGGCTATCGAGGCTTCGACCTGTTCGAATTTGCCTGGGTCGGCATTCCGGCGACGATCTTCCTGATCCTCTATATGTCCGTGATCGGGCACCGGCTCATTCCGAATTCGGAATCGGATCGACGCGACGACCAGGGCGCGCGCGACTATCAGTTCGAGCTTCGCGTGCCGATCAATTCACGGCTTGTCGGCAAGACCGTCTCGGGTGCGAAACTTCGTGCGCTCGGCGATGCCTACCTCGTGCATATCCGCCGAGACGGGCATATGATCGGTCCCGTCGCGCCGGATGAGCCGCTGCAGGCGGCAGATGTGTTGACCTTTTCGGGTCAGCCTTCGGCCATGGAGCGATTGCTGGAACAGACGGACCTTAGAGCCAATGTGGATGGCGCCTCGGCGCACGACGGCAGCAGCGAAATCCCCCTGTTCGAAGCCGTGGTCGCCGCCGGCTCATCACTCGTCGGACGGACGCTAAAGGAAGTCGGCTTTCGTGAAAAGTACCAGGGCGTCGTCCTGGCCATCCATCGGCAGGATGAGTCTCTGCGCGGTGCTCTCGGGCATGTCGAGCTCAAGCCGGGGGATCTGCTCCTCATCGAGGCGAAGCCCGGCTTCGATCGGATCTGGAGCCAGAGTCAGAACGACTTCTATCTCGTCACACCGAAGTCGCAGATTTTGCCGGGCGTCAGCAAAAAGGCGCCCATTGCGCTGGGGCTGTTGGCGGCCGCGGTGCTCTTGAACGTGACGGGCGTGCTCCCCCTCGCGACGGCGGCATTCGCGGCCGCGCTGGGGACCGTCCTGTTCGGATGTCTGCGAGGCACGGAATTGCGCAAGGCGATCGACGCCTCGGTCATGCTGACCATTGCGGCCGCCTTTGGAATCGGCGGGGCCGTGCAGGCCAGTGGACTGGCGACCGCCGTCGGACATGCCATCGTGGGGGCGCTCCCTGGAGCGGGCCCCATCTTCGTTCTGATCGTGCTGTACATCGTCACGGCCATCCTGACGGAGATCGTCACGAACAGCGCGGCCGTCGTCGTGATGCTGCCCATTGCGGTCGCAGCGGCGATCGACCTTGGCGTCGATCCGCGGGCCGTGGCGCTAACCGTCACCATCGCTGCTTCAGCCAGCTTCCTCTCGCCGCTCGGGTATCAGACGAATCTAATGGTGATGGGCGCCGGCGGATACCGCTTCAAGGACTTTTTCCGTGCCGGACTGCCTGTCAGTCTGGGCATTCTCGCCATCACAATTGCGGTCGTCGCCTGGCGCTGGCTGTGAGCCGGTGTGGCGGTTCAAGCTATTCGGTAGGGCACCACATCTTTGCCGTTGAATACGGCCAGCACGGCTTCCACGCACATCTCCGTCATCCGTGCTCGTGTGGCCTGCGTGGCACTTCCGATGTGCGGTGCGAGCACCACGTTGTCGAGCTCCAGCAGCCCCTCGTGGACATGCGGTTCATCCTCGAATACATCGAGCCCCGCGGCCGCGATTCGTCTTCGCCGCAGGGCATCGACGAGCGCTACTTCATCCACGATCGCTCCACGCGCCGTGTTGATCAATATGGCCGTCGGCTTCATTCGCTCGAACGCCGCAGCATCGATCAGGTGACGGCTCTCGGCATTCAGGCTGCTGTGAAGGGAGATGACATCGCTTTCCTCGAGGAGTACGTCCATGGGCACGAGCCGCGCACTCAGGAGGCGCTCGATGCTGGGATTCGCACGATTTCGATTGTGATAGATAATGCGCATCCCGAACCCGATGGCCCGTCTAGCCATCGCCGCGCCGATGCGCCCCAGCCCTACGATTCCCAACGTTCGGCCGCGTAGATCCGCACCCAGAAACTGATCCGTCTCCCACCTGGTAAAGCGCCCCTCCCGAACCGCGCGGTCCGCCGGCACGATCCAGCGAGCTGCCGCCAACAACAAGGCCATCGCCATGTCCGCCGTGGCATCCGTCAACACGCCCGGTGTATGGGTGACGACCACGCCGCGCTCTCGGGCGGCATCCAGATCGATGTTGTCATACCCGACGGCATACTGCGCGATGACCTTGAGCCGGGGGCAGCCCTCGATTACCCGACGTGTGAGTGGATCGGACAGCAGCGAGATGATCGCGTCCGCATCGTTCGCGGCATCGATCAACATCGATTCCGTCACCGGCCGGTCGCCCAGGTCGAGGACTTCTACCTCGTAACCTTCCAGCTCTTCGAGGGCGGATCCAGGCAGAGCCCTGGTAACTACGATTTTCATGATGAAGGAGAGAGAGCCGGCCGATAATCCACATTTCGCCTGGCATGCCGCATATGAGTCATTTTCGGCGTTTTTCGATGGTTTCGGCCGATTTTGTGAAAGTCAAATGTGATTGAAATGTAATATCCACAACTTGTCCACTTCGAGATTTCTCTCGAGAAAGTGGGTTATCGCAGTCGTACGAGCGTCACGCCGGGCCCGCCCTGATCCCAGGGTGCCTCTTCGACGCCTACCACATCTTCGTGTCCGGCAAGGTAGGCCTGGATGGCCTCGCGGAGGGCGCCCGTCCCCTTCCCATGCACGATTTCGAGCTCTGCCACGTTGGACATCACACCCTCGTCGATAAATTTGGCCACTTCGTCGATGGCCTCATCGACGCGCCGGCCGCGTAGATCGATGCGCGTACGCGCGCCAAGCGCCGGCAGGCCGCTCTGTTGGATGCTCCCAAGGCGAACCTCCTGACGCCGGCGTCCGCCCACCTTCCGCAGGCGGTCTACGGATGCGCGGAGGCGCATCGAATCAAAGCTGATCACAGCCTGATCACCATCGATCTCCAGCACCTCGGCGGCAGCCGTGCCATCATCCAGGACGACCTGGTCACCGACTCGGACAGGGCCGCTCACTTCAGGAGTCGCGGGCGCCGACTCATCTGTCGCAGAGCCGGGAGCCGGCACACCCGCGTCGGGCTCCATCTGCTCTAGACGCTCCCCCACCTCGCGGCGGAATGTCTCGAGTCGTTCGCGAGCGGCACGCGTGGCCTGCTGCTCCGCCTGCGCCTCCTTGATCTCGCGGATGACCCTCTCGACCCGTGCATTGGCCTCCGCGACAATGCGTTCGGCCTCCTCGAGGGCCTGCCGCCGAATGGCTTCCCGCTCACGGGCGAGCTTCCGTGCACGCTCCTCGAACTGTCGCCTCTCGTGTCGCGCCCGAGTCAGCTCGCGAGTCGCTTCTTCGAGCCGCGCATCGAGTTCCTGTGTGCGCGATTCGAAGGTCGAGATCAAGGACTCCAGCGAAGCCTTCTGTGACCCGATCAGGGCGCGTGCGCGATCCAATATCTCTCCATCCAGCCCGATACGGCTTGCAACCTCGAAAGCGTACGACGATCCCGGGATGCCCGGCTGAAATCGATAGGTGGGACTGAGAGTCGTCTGGTCGAACTCCATCGAACCGTTCTCGACGCCCTCCGTCTCGTGCGCGAAGACTTTGAGCGTGCCGTGGTGTGTGGTCGCGATGGTGCGCGCTCCCCGCTCCGTGAGTCGCTCGAGCACGGCCTGTGCCAGCGCACCTCCCTCGGCCGGATCCGTGCCCGTGCCCGCCTCGTCGATCAGCACGAGCGTATCCTGGTCGGAGTGCTCCAGCATGTACTTCAGATTGGAAACGTGCGAGCTGAAGGTCGACAGGTCTTCCTCTATGGATTGCTCATCCCCGATGTCGACGTGAAGCCGCTTGAAAACGGCGAACCGCGACTTCTCATCCGCAGGAAGCGGCATGCCGTAGGCAATCATGAGCGCGAACAGCCCCACCGTTTTCATGGCCACCGTCTTCCCACCCGCGTTGGGACCCGTGATGACGAGCGTGCGATACTCATCGCCCAGGCGCAGGCTCAGAGGCACGACCGACCTGCCCTCATCCCGAAAACGCAACAGGAGCACTGGATTGCGCGCCTCGATGAGGTCGATCATTCCTTCCTCATTGAGCTCCGGCACCATGGCATCCGTCTCATTGGCGAGCCGGGCTTTGGCCTGCAGCAGGTCGAACTCGGCCAGTGCGCGGACGCCCTCGTTCAGCGAGGGGAGGCGCTGGCGCACGAATCCGGTAATCTGCCGCAGAATCCGCTCCACCTCCCGCCGTTCGTCGGCCTGCAACGCACGAACCTCGTTGTTCAGGTCGAGACACTCCGCCGGTTCGATGTAGACGGTCTGGCCGCTGGCAGAGCTGTCCTGAACGAAGCCTTCGATCTTCCTCCGCGCCTCCGCTCGCACGGGGATGACCATGCGGCCGTTGCGAATGGTCGGCTGTTCCTCGGTCGCATATCCTTCGCGGATCGCTGCCCGGAGCGCGCGTTGCAGCGTCTCCCGCAGGTCGTTTTCCTTTCTGATGATGAGCTGCCGAAGGCGCGCCAGTTCCTCCGAAGCGGAGTCTTTTACACGCCCGTCCTCGTCAATGGCCTGGCTGATTCGCTCCTCCAGATCCGGTGCCTGCTCAATATGCGAGGCGAGTTTCCGGAGGCGCGGATACTTCTCGGATCGTTCGTCAAAGTATCGCCGGAGGAGACGAAGCGTGGCAAGAACCCGCCGGATCTGCATCAGCTCCGGACCATCGATCATCGAATCGGAAGGCCGCGCCCGATTCAGGATCGTCCGGATATCGAGCACGTCGTGCAGCGGCAGGGGGTCATCGAACCGAAACACCAGCTGCAGCTCCCATACCCGTTCGAGCTCCGGGAGGATGTCCTCCAGCTTCCCTGAAGGTCGCATGCTTTCCAGGCGATCCCTTCCCAGCGAGCTCCGCGTCGTCTCCGCGAGTCGCGCGCGAAGCACGTCGAAGCCGAGCTTCTCCTCGACGTTTCGCGGGAAGGTTTTCAAGGTTCACCTGATTTCAGAATGATCTCCGACGTTCAGACGGGAGGGCGTCGGCCGAACCACGGCGTGACGGCCGACCAGCGCCTCATCCAGAATCGCCCCTTCGACCTCAGCATGTCCGAACACGATACTTCGGCGAACGATGGAGCCCGTAATCGTGGCGTCGGCTTCGACAGACGTGTACGGTCCGATGACCGACTCCACCACTCGTGCGCCGGGCCCGATGTAGACGGGTTCGATCACGATGCTGTTCTCGACCTCGCCGGCATGCGACCCGTCACGTTCCTTCTCCAGAATGAGCCGGGTTGTTTCCTGCAGCGCTTCGATGGTGCCACAATCCAGCCACTCTGTGACGGTAGCCGTTTTGAAGACGGCGTTTGCCTTTAGCATTCGATCGAAGGCATCGGTGAGTTGAAACTCACCTCCCTTACCGCGAAGATTGTCCTTGATGATGGACTCGATGGCCTCCCGAAGCTGCTCGAGGTCGCGAACGTAATAGATCCCGATGAGTGCCTCGTTCGAAATGGGCTCGGATGGCTTCTCCACCAGCGCGACCACCTTGTCTCCTTCCCGCACGGCCACGCCGAAGCGTCGCGGATCATCCACGTGCTTCACCCAGGCTACGACATCGGCACCCGCCAGGTCGACGCCGGGCTCCATATCGAAAACGGTATCCGCAAAAACGACGATACCGTCGCCGCGGAGATGGTCCCGGGCGGCGTAGACCGCGTGTGCGGTACCCTCCGCCGATTCTTGAACGGCGAAGCTCGCTCGCATGCCATGCCGTTCACAGATGGCGGTGAGGGCATCGTAGACATCCTGTCCGAAATCCGGCCCCAGGACGAAAACGCCCTCGTCTAGATGGGTGGGGAGTACGCGGTTGAAGGTATCTACGATTCGCTCTACCATGCTCTTGCCTCGAACGGCGAGCAGCGGCTTCGGAGTCACGTGAGAGTGCGGCCGCACGCGCGTGCCGCGACCAGCCATGGGTATCAGAAGTTTCATCTATTCAGTGTTGTCAACTGGTGTGGATGGCGATTGGACGAATCCTATGGAATGAGACGCGAAGGTCGGCTGAATTTGTCCACGCCACGCTACAAATGCGAGCGGAGGTGCGTTGTTTTCGACTCATCTCCGCAAAACCCTGGTGACAGAATCATTACACCCGTTACGTTTCGCCTAAAGAAGAGCAGGCGCTGGAATAAGGTAGGCCTGCCGAGGTATAGCGGGATCGAGAGATGTGAGATGCTTTGGCATCAAGCTTGATGAGTTCGAGAGCCGAGAATAACGAGAATAATCCGACTTACCATACCTGACGGAGGTTGTCCAGACCCATGTTACAGCGATACACACAGCGCTTTTCGGTCCTGATCCTGGCGGGCCTCGTCGTGGCGGCGACGAGTTTCGTCGGCTGCACCAACCTGAGTAAAACCGAACGCGGCGCGGCCATAGGTGCGGGTGCCGGTGCCGTCGTAGGCGGCGTCGTCGGTGCCAAGTACGGCGATACGGCCAAGGGCGCCATCATCGGCGCAGCGGTGGGCGGCACGGCCGGCGCTATCATCGGTCAGCAGATGGACCGGCAGGCCAAGAAGCTCGAGGAGGAGCTCGAGGGCGCAGAAGTCGACCGCGTGGGCGAGGGAATCGCCATCCGCTTCGACAATAGTCTGCTGTTCGACTTTGACTCGGCCGAACTGAGGCCGGAAGCACGTCAACAGCTTCGCACGCTTGCCGAGAACCTCCAGGAGTATCCCAACACCGATCTCGTGATCGTCGGCCATACCGACGCCGTTGGTTCAGATGAATACAACCTGGGCCTTTCGCGGCGCCGTGCCAACTCGGCGGCTCAGTATCTACGGTCTCAAGGCGTAGCGGCTGATCGGATTACAACCGTTGGCAAGGGCGAGAGCGAGCCAATTGCTGACAACAGCACCGACTACGGCAGACAGCAGAATCGGCGCGTCGAGGTTGCCATCTACGCCAGTGAGGAATACCGTGAGGAGGTCGCGCAGAGCAATTAGGTCCTGAGCGCGGATTTCGGCGGGATCTCGAAATCACATATCCGTAGCTGATTCCACCAAGAACCGCTCTCGGCAGCAGCCGGGAGCGGTTTTTATTTTCCCGCATAGGAGGGTAGGCTGTACGTGATACATCGCGGCGATACGCCTTTTTAGTCTCTCTCCATCCTGCACACGATTTAGTCCACCATGGATTTGAAACCAGACAGATATCCGGGACCCCAGTATCCGGATGATCCCCTCCAGCCCCCGGGCGATTCCCGGATGACACAACAGGAGCTGCACGCCTGGAGCCAGGTGCACACGCGTGACATGTGGCGCATCTTCCGCATCATGTCGGAATTCGTCGAGGGCTTCGACAAACTCGCCCGATTAGGTCCCTGTGTGTCTGTCTTCGGATCTGCGCGTACCGGCCAGGACCATCCCTACTACAAGCTGGGCGAGGAGGTCGGGCGTAAATTGGTCGAGCGCGGATTCGGCGTCATCACCGGAGGCGGTCCCGGCATCATGGAGTCGGCCAACAAAGGCGCGCGTGATGCCGGCGGCAAATCTGTCGGGCTCAACATCGTGGTTCCTCACGAGCAGACCAGCAATCCCTTCGTAGATCACGATAAGAACATCGACTTCAACTTCTTCTTTGTTCGAAAGGTGATGTTCGTCAAGTACGCGATGGGATTCATCGTACTGCCCGGCGGATACGGCACGCTCGATGAGCTATTCGAATCGTTGACCCTCATCCAGACGGGCAAATCGACGCGGTTCCCCGTGGTGCTCATAGGCAAGAGCTTCTGGGGCGGGCTCGTGGATTGGTTGAGGGACACCGTTCTCGAGGCGGGCAACATCTCGCCGAAGGACTGTGATCTGTTCGAGCTCACCGACGACCCCGAAGAGGCTGTCGACCTAATCGACAGCTTCTACCGCGAGCACGCCATGGTGCCGAATTTCTGAGGATTCGGATGAACGATGGCGGCGTGCATTTGCGCCAGACCTCCAATGTATACAGGTTCCGTGTAGTGTATCATACACGGTTCGCTGGGCGATCGCGGCCGAATTTCCGCGGAACACGAGAGTTTTTGCACCAGTACGTCTCGAGTGCGCGGGAAACAGATGCGATCTTTTGCCTGCCCGTTCGGCGCGGACGGATCGCGGCCTTGGCATAATTCTCGCAAATGTACCAGGTGATTCCGAGGAAGAGATCCTCCTCACTCGACCATTTGATTGACCCCCACAGCCGGAAGAAACCAAGAAGATGACTGTGAACCCGATGAAGACATTAAAGCGGTCCTCTCTCGTGATTCTCCTGGCCATCCTCGTTGGCGGCATATCGGCCTCCCCACTCTTCGCGCAGGAGTACAAGGAGGCCTATAATGCCGGCATCGAGGCAGCCAAGGCCAAGAATTACGATGAGGCCTACACGAAGTTTACGACCGCGGCCAAGCTCGCTCGACAGGAAGGCGATAATGATATCGCCGAGCGCGCCAGCAAGGTGGCCGCCCAGATCGACTATAACCTGGGAAAGCGGGCCCTCGATTCAAATGCCGAGCAGGCTCTGCAACGTTTCGAAGCAGGGATCGAACTGTATCCCAAGTATTCGAACAATTACCTCGGAAAGGCCCTGGCGCTGAAGCGGCTAAATCGAGATGAAGATGCGATCGCCGCGTATGAGGAGCTGATCGCCTTCGGTGAAGCCAACAATGACACCGAAGCCGTTCAGGAGGGCCAGAAGGGCATCCGCGACCACTACGTGTATTTGGCCTCCTCGGCTCTCGGCCGTCGGGCGGAGCCCACGGCTGCCGAGGCGCGTGAGGCATTGGGCTACCTCGAAAAAATGCAGGAGTATGTGGAGGCAGATGCCGACACCTATTTCTACATGGCGGCCGCCAACAACGCGCTCGGAAATTACGATGAGGCGATCACCCTCGCCGATCGCGCGCTCGAGATGCACAAAGGCAGCCGTACCGATGCGGCGAAGATTTACTTCGTCAAAGGTGAGGCCCTGATGTATGGCGGCAACACCGCCGCCGCGAAGGAGGCCTTTCAGAATGCCACGTACGGAAGCTACAAGAGCCTCGCAGAACACTATCTCGAGAATCTCTAAACGTACCAGGCGCCTGTGAGCGGAGTGGCATTTGACGCGCCGTGCATATTTTGCACAAGACGGCATCCGCGAATACCTGAATGCGCAGAGGCCCGTGTCCCACCGGGGGCACGGGCCTCATGCGTCTGACTAGACCACAACGAATGCCGCAAGTCTACTATCCCGACGTCGAGTCGAGCCTACTTACCTTTGGCCTCATCCGGGGTCAGCAATACGAAAGCCATGTAGTCGTCGCCATCGATCTTGGATGACTTCACGGTGTACTTCTCTCCGAATCGGCGACGGAGATAACCTCGGAGTCCGCCCACTTCATTCTTGCCCAACTTAACCTTCAGCACCTTGTCTCCTGAGATCTTCTGTGCCTCCGTGGCGAGTGGTTCATATTTGGAGGCACGTCCTCCCTTACCGCTACGAAGAGTCGACAATTCCTCGTTGGCTTGTTCTTCCGAGATTACTTCGAAGGTAAATTGTCCTGCTTTTTTCGTTCCTGATCGTTTCGCCATTTGGCTCTCCTGATTGGTGGATTTGATTACGCGCCGAACCTTAGGGTTCGTGGCAATACGAGGCAATATACTCTAGGATTCGTTGTCGGATAGTCACAAAACGCGCTTTTTCTGCCAAAAAGATCGAAAATGGTAAATGGTTTCAAGCAGTCTCAATAGATGCCGAAGTGGGCGAACACATTTTTGCGCAGCTTGCGCACCGCAAAGTAGGTCGGTTTTTTAGAGGATGCCATTGGGCTGGACCGTTACTGCGCCGTCTGGGCTCGTGGTAACCTACCAATGTCTTTGATGGGTCTCACTTGATTACGCAGACGCTATGAGCACTCCGAAAGAATCCGGGACAGTATCCAACCCTCCTACGTCAGGCCTGGATAGCGGTCTGCATATCCCCGATACGGTAAACGTAGGATACTATCCAGTGATCGGAAGCGGCACCCGAATCGGAGATCATACGCGTATCGGACATCATGTCTGTATTGGATCGGACGTGCATATCGGTAGTGGCTGCGAAATAGGAAGTCATGTCGTCATCCACGATGGATCTCGGATCGGTGAGGGCGTTCGCATCGATGATGGAGCCGTAATCGGCAAGCAGCCGATGCGCGCTGCAAATAGCGCGGTGACGAAAGAGCAGCTGCAGCCACCGGCTGTTATCGGCGCGCGATGCCTTATCGGTGCCCATTCCGTGCTGTACGCAGGATGCCGGCTCGGGGAAAAGGTTTTGGTCGCCGATCTTGCTACCATCAGAGAGGATGTATCGGTGGGTGACTTCACCATAGTCGGCCGTGGCGTTTCCATCGAAAACAAGTGCAGCGTCGGGCGGTACTGCAAGCTCGAAACCAACGCCTACATCACCGCCTATTCGACCATCGAGGATCGCGTTTTCGTGGCTCCGGGAGTGCTCACCAGCAACGACAATTTTCTTGGACGCACCGAGGAGCGTTTCAGACACTTCAGAGGGGCCACGCTACGGAGAGGCGCGCGCGTAGGTGTCGGTGCTGTGGTTCTGCCCGGAAAGGAAGTCGGACCCGACGCCGTCCTGGCCGCCGGCGCACTCCTCACGCGAGATGCCGATGCCCGGATCATCTATGCAGGCGTACCGGCATCTCCATTCCGCGACGTACCCGAAGAGCAACTCCTGGACAATCAGGGCTGGAGCGACTAGTCTATGAACATACAGATGGTGGATCTCCGCGGACAGTACCATGCCATCCAGCGAGAGATCGATGCAGCAATTGAGGAAGTCATCGACGCTACGGCCTTCATTCGCGGGCCGCAGGTCGGGGAGTTCGAAGAACGCCTCGCAAATTACCTCGGCGGAACTTATGCCGTAGGAGTCGGCAACGGTACGGATGCCCTGCAGATAGCGATGATGGCCGTGGGCATCGGCCCCGGGGATGAGGTCATCACGACGGCCTTTACGTTTATTGCGACCGCCGAAGCCGCCGCCCTGCTTGGCGCCACGCCAGTGTTTGCAGATATCGATCCCCAGACATTCAACATCGATCCTGCCTCGGTCGAAGAACTGATCACAGAAAATACGAAGGCCATCGTGCCGGTCCACCTTTTCGGCCAGCCGGCCGACATGGACGGTATCCTGGATATTGCCAGGCGCCACGGCCTGTACGTCATCGAAGACAACGCTCAGGGCATCGGATCCGAATACAAAGGACGTAAAACAGGCTATATCGGGGATATTGGGTGCCTATCGTTCTTTCCCTCCAAGAACCTTGGATGCTATGGCGACGGAGGGGCCGTGCTGACGGATGACGACGATCTGCACAGAATGATGAGGATGATCTCAAATCACGGGTCAGAAAAGAAATACTACAATGAGATCATCGGCGTGAACAGCCGCCTCGATACACTTCAAGCGGCCATCCTCCACGTGAAACTGCGCCGACTGGACGAATACAACGCGGCGCGCCGACGCGCCGCCGGATATTACAATGCGCGTTTTCAGGAGTGCGAATTCGTGACCATCCCCTATCATGCTCCCGATCGCACGCACGTCTATCATCAATACACGATACGGATCTCCGAGGAGCTCCGCGGCGGCCGCGACGGACTAGCCGATCACCTGAAGCAGAAAGGCGTTCCTCACGCAATTTACTATCCCGTCCCGTTGCACCAGCTGCCCGTTTTTTCGGATGGGAAGTGCCGAATGGGTGATTTGTCGGAGACGGAGCTGGCGGCGCGGGAGGTCATCTCGCTTCCGATGCACACGGAGCTGACGGAGGAGCAACAGGATTACATCGCCGATTGCGTGATTCAATACGTGGGGTAGCGTTGCTTGCTGGTTTGCTTGATAGTTGAATCGACGGCGTGCTACAACCAGGAACGTACACTCGTTGATACTCTCTAGACATTGGTAAGAAGTGGCGGTACGCATCGGACAGGTTGGGATCGGATACTGGGGGAAGAACCTCCTGCGCAATTTCATGTCCCTTCCCGACGTGGAAGTGGCGACTGCTTGCGACCGTCAAGAAAGCATCATCAAGGATGTATCCCGGCAGTATCCCGGCATTGCCACGACGACAGATTTCGATGTCCTCCTGCGCGATGATAGTATTGAGGGTATCGTAATCGCGACGGAGACTCCGTTTCACTTCCGCATGGCCAGGGCCGCGCTAGAGGCCGGC
The DNA here is from genome assembly GCA_965651265.1 of uncultured Rhodothermales bacterium. Lineage (GTDB taxonomy): Bacteria > Bacteroidota > Rhodothermia > Rhodothermales > VXPQ01 > CBFGRV01. Next base: position 13,196 of record CBFGRV010000024.1, on the reverse strand, counting down.
AAGCATGTTTTCGTCGAAAAGCCCATGGCCCAGAGGGTCGCGGAGGCCGAGCAGCTCGTCGATCTGGCTGAGTCGAAGGACCTGCGCCTCATGGTCGGCCACCTTCTTCTCTATCATCCGGCCTTCCGATTCGTCGAAGACTTGATCGATCGAGGCGAGCTCGGAGATGTCTATTATCTCTATAGCGTCCGCGTAAATCTCGGCATCATCCGGCAGCGAGAGAATGCGCTGGAGAGCCTTGCGCCTCACGATCTATCCGTCGCGCTGCGGTTCCTGAACGCAGAGCCGGTTGCTGTCTCGGCCAATGGGCAGGCCTACATCCAGAAGAACGTAGAGGATGTCGCTTTCGCAATCGTCCATTTTGAGGATGGTAAGCTCGCCCATCTGCACACGAGTTGGCTCGATCCCCACAAGGTGCGGAAGGTCACCGTCGTCGGAAGCGAGAAAATGGCCGTCATCGACGACGTGGCGACGACAGAAAAGGTGCGCATTTACGACAAAGGCGTGGATGTGAAACCGGGCGAGCAGCGCTATGCAGATTACGCGGAGGCAATGACGCTCCGCAGCGGCGACATCCACATCCCCAAGATCGATATGCGCGAGCCACTTCAACTGGAGTGTGCCCACTTTGTGGAATGCATTCGATCGGGCGCCACTCCACGATCCGACGGAAGAAACGGCCTGTCCGTGGTTCGAATCCTGGCTGCCGCTCAGGAGTCTCTCTCGCGCCGCGGCGCAACCGTCGAGCTGTAGCGGCAGGAATCCAACTTTCTGCCCCGAACGGTCGAAGCGGGGACGGTCGATGCGCCGCCCCCGCTTACAAACCACCCTTTCCCTGTATCGGCTCGATGAGGTCTTATCGAACTACGGTCACCGTCCGGGTCTGCTGGAATTCATCGGTATCCAATCGCACGATATACAGGCCCGGCGCAACCGTCCGCCCCGAAAGGTCACGTCCTTCCCACGTATCCGCGTCCTCGGCCGAGTAGACCTCACGGCCTAGCAGATCGTACACCTCGAGGCGACCCTTTAGGCCCAGGCTCAGCCGCCCCGCCGTGGGGCTGTACGGGTTCGGATACGGCTCCAGACGCCGGTCCTCGTTGTCGTCGGGTAGTCGGGTAGATGTCGAAACGCTCGCGTCGACGCGCACGTGTCGCCTCTGATCGTCCACCGCGGAGGCGTATCGTGGGAGACCGACCTCGCCTGGAATCGTCAGCTCCAGCCGTCCGGGAGCGAGGGCGCTGCCGTCGGTTACGTAACCTAGAACGCGCACTTCACTCCGACGCGCATCATAACCCGACAGGGTAGTCATGCCGTCGATGCGAATACCTGCAGACACGTCGCGTTCGGACGGAAAGATGATCTGGAGCGATCGAAGCGGCGCGTCGTGCGCGACCTCCACGCGAGTCGTCTCATCACCGGTGGGTGAGATGACGATCCGTGCAACGCCGTTGGCGGCGACGGATGTCGGGGACTCTTCGACGGGTAACGTGACGTCATCGGGCCAGACCCCGTGTGCGATGGCCTGCGCCAGCACGGTCAGATCTCGGACATCGATGGCCAGATCGCCAGCTGGAAATGGAAAGAGATCCGCTGCCGTAAGCTGCACGGGCGTCGGCACGAGTCGCGATAGAATGAAATCGATCGCGTGGATGACGTCGAGTGCGTCGACCATTCCGTCCCCGTTGGCATCACCACGGCCGCTGTGGCCCTTACCGGTGAGGTTGACCGCCGTCGGCCCACCTTCTGCATTGTGATGAATCACAAGTTCCCCGCTCTGCCGACCAAATTCCGTTAGCGTCGGCGCAAACGTGACCTCGAAATCGAGGCTGCCGTCGGGCGGAATGAGTGCGGAAGACGGATCGATTCCGAACAGGGGATTGGTGACGTCGATAGACGCAATCTCCAGATCCGTTTCGCCATCCGGATTTGAAATGGTCAGAATTATGCTTCCGACCGTTTCCACCTCCACCATCCCGAAACCCAGGTTGGTCGACGAAACGGCAATGCTCGCCTGCCCACCGGTAAGCGTGACCGTATGATTCTCGCCAGGAAACACCCTGGCATCACCGGCCTCGGGTGTCGCGAGGGAGCCGACCACGTTCTGCAGCGTGACGAACCCGATCTGTGTCACGTCGGCCTGATCCGAATCGAAGACGAGCGTCACGAGGGGCGAGTACGATCCGGCCGGGATGGCCGCCGTGCCCTCGCCGAGAATCACGACATCCACATGCTGTGCCGATGCCTCGAAATCCAGCGTCCACGTCCCCGCATCCGCAATGGCGTTCCCTCGCGTGATGTCGACGAGATGGAAACCGGACAGGTCCCATGTCGCTCGAAATTGCAGTCCCTGGAGGCCTTCGACGGGATGAAGATCGAGTTGGATGGGGATTTCGATGCCGCCGTCTCCAGATGTAGCCATGGTGCTTGCGTTCGCGAAGGCGAGCGTGCTCGGATCCGGAGGCGGTGGCTCAGACGTCGAGGTGACGGTGAAGTCGTCGATGCGAGCATTCGCCCCCGAACTGTTCAATCCCAAACCTTCGAAACGGAAAACCACGGTACCGGCTGCCATGACGGAGGCCGGCAGCGCGACGCCGATGGAATCATAGGAACCGTCTCCCGCAGGCAGGGCGGATCCGGCCGGCAAAATCACCGTGGAGAACGTGACGCCGCCATCCGTGGACGCCACCAGCCGCATGTTCGCCTGATCATAGCTGCTGGTTCGGCGTGCGAAGTAGCTCACAATGGCCCCGGTCGCACCGGAAATATCGATCTCCGGCGAGACGGCCGCCTCGGCGCTGTTTCCCAGGTGTCGGAGATTGTTGGCGGCGGATCCATTGCCGAACTGTACACCGGCATCCGTCGTCCAGCCATCTCCGAGCGTCCAGCCGGATGGCGGCTCGGGCGCAATGACGTCATCGAAGTTCTCGAAGTAGAGGGTGTCTTGGGCGGCGATGGTCGGGGCGAGGACCATCCAGCCGAGAAAAATCAGTAGCACACGCATGGCCATCGGGTGGGTCTGGATGAAACGGACTGCTTCCGTACATCAAGACACATCCGACCCCGCGGATATAACCTCTCGCCGCCAACTTTTTCGTACGACTCGAGGTCGCGGTGCAGTATGTCTGCGTCCGCGGCCCGCATGCTCTCAGACTCGGGCCATTTGTCCAGGGCCCCGGACAAAAAAAGGGGCCGCGCCCTCAGGCACGACCCCCAACCAGCAACAAGAGCAACCACCAACCTTTAGAAATCCCCACCCCCCAGCAGCAGCACCTTGTCCCGATCGTGCGGGATGTGCTTGAGGGCGTTGCGTGTGTCAACGATCACCTTCGAGTGCTTGGCGATCGTGGCGTAAGGGAAGGCGCTGTGGTCCGTGATGATGGCGACCACATCGTGCTCGCGCAGCACGTCCTCGGTCAGCTCCAGGGCCTGCATGTCGAAATGGCACGAATCGCCGTTCACCTCGAGGGTCGGCACGTGCGGGTCGCTATAGGAGACCTGCTCCACACCGCGCTGCTTGAGCAGCTCGATGATCCGGCAGGCCGGCGAGTGGCGCGTGTCGGCCACATCGCGTTTGAAGGCGACGCCGAGGATGAGCACCTTCGCATCGCGGAGACGCACCGGCTGATCGGCCACGGCGCGGATGATGGCATCCACCACGTAAAACGGCATCGTCTCATTCACGCGCGCGGAAAGCGTAATGAAGTTCGTCTCGAAATCATAGCGCCGCGCGAGCCAGGACAGGTAGTACGGGTCGATGGGGATGCAATGGCCGCCGAGCCCGGGACCCGGGTAGAACGGCATGAAGCCGAAGGGCTTCGTGGCCGCCGCCTCGACGACCTCCCATATCGAAATCCCGCCCATCCGATCACACAGCTGCGCAAGCTCGTTCAAGAGGGCGATGTTCACCGAGCGAAAGATGTTCTCGAGCAGCTTCTCCATCTCCGCCACCTTCGGCGAGGAGACGAGGTGCACGTGCTCGCAGACCTGCTTGAGCGTGCGCGCGGCCAGCTCCGTACAGGCGTTCGACACGCCTCCGACTACGACCGGCGTGTTCGACGTGGTGAACTGCCGATTGCCCGGATCGATGCGCTCCGGACTGAAGGCCAGGAAGTAGTCGCGTCCGAGCTGAAGCCCGCGCTCACGCGCCTTCTCCTCGAGGATCGGCTGCACGAGTCCCTCCGTCGTATCGGGGTACGTCGTACTCTTGAGAATGACGAGGTGTCCGGCACGGAGATGCTCCGCAATTGCTCGCGCGGCCGACTCGATGTAGGATGTGTCCGGATCTTTCGTTCCGGTCACGGGCGTCGGTACGCAGATGAAAAAGACGTCGATGTTGTCGGCCTGCGAGAAGTCGTCGTTTGCGACAAACGTTTTGGCCTCGACGACATCGCGAAGCTCATCGTCATCGACGTCGTCGATCAGATTCTGCCCGGCGTTCAGCCGGAGCACTCGTTCGGAGTTCAGGTCGATACCGACGGTTTTGAGCCCGCGCTTGGCAAATTCGACAGCGAGGGGAAGACCCACGTAGCCGAGACCTACCACGCCGACGACGGCAGTTTTCGATGAGATCTTCTCCGCCAGCTCGCGCGCGCGACCGGTAAGCTGCAGCGGCTCGGATTCGGTGGTGGTCACTCTGGGATCGGTCATGGAGGATAGGAGCAAGGAATGCTCGTCTCGTACTAACTTAGGCGAATTGGGAAACGTGAAAAGATAGAGGGGCGCCCAGACGGCCGTATCGATGGATTGGCGCAGGTTTTATGCTCCATCAGCACCGAAAGTGGTGATCCGGCAGGCACGTGCAGGACGCGCTCACGTACCATCCTACGCTATGGGATGGTTGAACTGTGAAGACCAAGTAGCTGAATTGTTTACAAGCTGTAATGCATTGCCGAAGCGAGAAACCGGAAGCGCCCCCGGTCACGTTTTCCATCCTCGGGTCAGATAGGGCCCGCGAGGCACGCATATACCAAATCTCGATCCATGAGGTCCGGGATGGCCGCGAAGAAGAAGCCAACAGCATCCGAGCCGAAGCAACCAACTCCGGCTCCCATATTCGATCGTGAAGAGGGCAACATGGATCCGGGGGTTTCCCTGCCGGCCATCTTCAGCGCGCCCCACGCTGAAGCCTCGCAGGAAAATTCCGACTCACCGAATCGATTACCTGAGCGCACCTGACCCGCAGAAGACCTCACGTCTCGATTTCGCGGGCCCAATCCCGGTTGGCCTCGTACCAGTCCACGAGCGCTTTGACCCCCTTCCTAAAATCGTACTGCGGCCGCCAACCCAGCAGGCGCTCCGCCTTGGAAATATTCGCCCACGTGGCCGTCACATCTGCCTTGTGGCGGGGTTCGAAATGAATGTCCGCGGACTTGCCGGAGATCTCCTCGATGAGCCTGACGGCATCGATCAGTACGACGGGCGTATCGCTTCCGAGATTGATCACCTCATAGCCCACCTCCGCTAACCCCGCGATGGTACCGCGGGCAATGTCATCGACGAAGGTGAAATCACGGGATTGCTGCCCATCCCCGTAAACGATTACCGGCTTCCCTTCGCTGATCCACTGAGTGAAGCGGAAAAGGCTCATATCGGGACGGCCCGCGGGCCCATAGACGGTGAAGTATCGGAACACCGTCACGTCCATTCCGAACAGGTAGTGATAGGTGTAACACATCGCCTCGGCAGCCTTCTTGGAGGCGGCATAGGGCGAGAGCGGGCGATCCGTGTTCTGGGATTCCGTATACGGCATCTCGTTGTGCGCACCATACAGGCTCGAGGTAGATGCCAGAATAAACTTCCCGATGTCGTGCTCGCGACAGAGCTCGAGTAGATTGAGGGTGCCATCCAGATTCGTGTCGGCGTAGACGTACGGATTCTCGACGGACTGCCGGACGCCCGCGCGCGCGGCCAGATTGAAGACGGCATCGAACCGATTTCCCCCGAAGACCTGCTTCTGCAAAGCATCCTTGTCGCAAATATCGAGATGGGCATACGAGAAGCCCTCGCGGCCACGGAGCCGGCCGAGCCGCCACTCCTTCAGACGCACGTCGTAGGCATCGTTCAGATTGTCGACACCGACGACCGTGTGCCCTTCATCCAGAAGAAATTCGGCGACTTTGGAAGCAATGAACCCGGCCGTGCCGGTGACGAGATAGTGCGCCATTTCAATTGTGGAATGTTCCTTGCGTACGGTCGGTTGCGTTCGTCGGGGAGGCCATCGTTTCGTGCGGCCTCGCCCGAAGGTATCGGAGCGATTGGACCACGATCAAGTCCACAACACGAGCTTCATAATCTTCCGGTCGAAGCACCAAAGCTACGGATTTAATAATCTGCCCGTCCTGATTGGCCCCGGTCGACCTCCTCGTAGCCATCTGTCCTCTTATTCCGAGTGCTCCCGATCGTGCAGTTTGATCCTCTGGTGAAGCGGCGCCCTCTTCTTTTGGCTGCGCTGGTTTTTGTGATCGGCTTATGGATAGTGTCGGCTCCGGTCGTTCGCGCCCAGACGGATGGCGTGCTGCAAATCAACGACGCCCTCCACGATTTCCTCCGGCTTCAGAAGGTGCTCGGACGCCTTCCGGGTGCACACCTCGAACATCTGCCTCTCTCCGCGGGCGAGGCTCGTGCGCTGCTGGATACGCTCCACGCGCGCGACTCCCTCCTGACGCCTTACGAGCGGACCGAACTACGCCGGTACCGGAGCGGATTCGAATCTCCGTTGGTGCGCGGGCTGCAGTCCGTCGTGGCCGCGGCCTATGCGAACGGTCGCGACCTATTCGCGCTCGCGGACGACGAATACGGCCTTCAGATCAATCCGCATTTGTACGCGGAATACGGTCCGGTCTGGGGGGATGTCGAGCCGGCGACCGCCTGGCGCTACGCACGCGGGATACGGGTCTCCGGTCACATCGGGCGCTACCTCTTCTTCGAGAGCCGCCTCACGGAGAACCGCACGAAGCCGGCCGAATACCGCTTTGCGGACCGCACAGCCCCACGGTTGGGCAACGTCAGCGGGCGAGGCGATCTGTACGATCACTTCGAGGCGGAGGCGCTCGTCGGGGTCCGCACCCGGCACGTCGAGGTCCGCTTCGGGCGCGACGAAAACCGTTGGGGACCCGGCATCGGAAGCCTCTTGCTCTCCAATTACGCCTCGCCCTACGAGCAACTGCAGGTCCGAGCGACGCTCGGACCAGTCCAGCTCGTCTCGGTGCTGGCCGGTTTTTCGGAGCGCCGCTTCCAGCCGTCGGGCGATGCTATCATTCCGCGTAAATACGCCGCCTTCCACCGGCTTTCCGTGCAGCCGATTCCCTCGCTCACGCTCTCTGTGGGCGAGGCCGTCATCTTCGCGACCGACACACTCGGCGCGCGCACCGGCTTCGACCTGTCCTACCTCAACCCGCTGATCTTCTACCGGGCGGCCGAGCGGCAGCGCGGCAGTCCGGACAACGTCGTCATCTCCGGCAGCGCCTCCTGGCGCGTGATCCCAGGATGGGAGCTCTACGGAAGCCTGCTACTCGATGAGATGAAAGTGTCGGCCATCGGGGACGGATGGTGGGGCAACAAGTGGGGCTGGATGACCGGTTTCTTTGCGGCGCCGACCGATCGGCTCACGCTGCGCGGCGAATTCGCGCGGCTGCGGCCGTTTCTCTACAGCCACGGCTCGCCGGGGTCGGACTACATCCACTACAACGACCTGATCGGACATCCGGCCGGGCCCAATAGCGTCGACGTGGCCGTCTTCTCGACCTACCGCTTCGCGCCGCGGCTCACGGGCAGCCTCCATGCCTCGTACACGGCGCATGGACGCAATCCGGAGGGGGTCAACCTGGGAGGGGATCCGCTCGAGCCGTACGACACGAGGGAGATGGAGATGGGCAACACGATCCTGCAGGGCATCCTCGAGCGGACGTGGATCGTGGAGGGCTGGATGGGCTACGAGCTGATGCCGGGGCTCTCCGGGCGGGCGGCGGTGCGGCTTATCGCGCGCGACGACGAGGAGGCCGGCACGACCACCTGGGTGGCGCCGTCCCTCCTGCTTACCTGGGGGATGCCGTTCGCTCCGGCCAGGTACTGAACAATCTCACGCTGCCTTCAAGTTGAGGCGGTAGATCAACGCGTCTTCTATCAGCGTACCGTTGATCACGTTTTGGCTGAATCTGATGCGGCTTAGACCCGGACCGGTCCCAATAGCGCCGTTCATGGGCCGGAGTAATGAATTATCCGGATCGGTCACGACGACATCGGCCAGACCGATCTCCAATTCATCCTTTAGCTCCTCGCGCACTGAACGTTGTCTGATATCGAGAAATCTCCTTCCAGTCTCTAGCGACTGCCCAGTTCAGCTCCAGGTCTGGTTCAGCGATGGAGTCATTTTGAAGTTGACGCTTTAGCCCCGCTAAGCCAAGCAAAGTTTCCAGATCGTGGGTATGGCTCTTGTTTGCAAGACTTCTGTCAGGCATGAGACGCTGAATCCCTCGTCCGCCTTACGAAGAGCAACTTTATACTTCATCATCGGCGGAGCTAGTTGACGGAGATCACTCTCTGCAAACCCGCCGTTCAACCCTTCGGTTTCTCACGCGCGCCTCCTAGTTGACCTGCACCTAGTTGACCTGCACGCGGATCTCGGCCGATTGCGTGCTGCCGTCGCCGCCGACGGGCTGGCCGTCGCCGGAATGCGCGAAGTGGTTCTCCGGCACGAGCTCATCGAGCAGCCGCCGCACCGCGGCCTCGTCGCGGTCGCGCGCCGCCTGGAAGAGGCGCTCCAGGCCGTCCTCGAGCTCATCCTCGGGAATACCTTGCTTCTGGGCCACGAAAATCTTCTCGTGCGTCGAGCTGGACATCCCCTCCGCCGTCGTCAGGATCTCCTCGTAGAGCTTCTCGCCCGGACGCACGCCGGTGATCTCGATGTCGATGTCCTCGCCGAGCTTAAGGCCCGAGAGCATGATGAGATCCCGCGCGAGGTCCATGATCTTGACCGGCTCGCCCATGTCCAGCACGTAGACGCGGCCGTTCTCGGCCAGGCTCGCCGCCTGTAGCACGAGCTGGCTTGCCTCCGGGATGGTCATGAAGTAGCGGGTCATTTCTGGATGCGTCACCGTGACGGGCCCGCCCCGCTCGATCTGCTTCTTGAAACGCGGCACCACGCTGCCGTTGCTGCCCAGAACGTTCCCGAACCGGACCGACATGAAAGCCTGATTCGGACCGGCATGATCGCCCGCCGCGCTCACCACCATCTCAGCGAGGCGCTTTGAGGCGCCCATCACCGACGTGGGATTCACTGCCTTGTCCGTCGAGATGTTCACGAAGCGCTTCACGCCGCAGGCCAGCGCGGCGGAAACGAGCGTCTGCGTGCCGGCGGCGTTGTTCAGAATCGCCTGCCAGGGGTTCGCCTCCATGAGCGGGACGTGCTTGTACGCGGCCGCGTGGAACACCACTTCGGGATCGTACTTCGTGAAGACGTACTCCAGCATATCCGGATCAGCGACGTCGCCCGCCACCGGCACGATGGCCAGGTTCGGCAGCCGCTCACGCAGCTCGATGTCGATGGCGTACAGGTTCGCTTCGCATCGCTCGTAGAGCACGATCATCGCGGGATTGAAACGTGCCACCTGGCGCACGATCTCCGAGCCAATCGATCCCCCGGCTCCCGTGACCATCACGACGCGCCCCTTCAGATAGGCCGCGATCCGGTCCATCTCGAGCCGGACCGGCGGTCGCCGCAGGAGGTCTTCGTACGCGACCTCGCGGATATGCGAAATCGACAGCTTTCCGCTCAGCAGCTCCACCATCCCGGGGATGGTCCGGTGCTTGACGCCGGCCTCGCGGGCGAGTTGCACGACGCGCCGCACGACCTGACCGGTCTGCGACGGCATCGCGATGAGCACTTCATCCACCCGCTGCTCCCTCACCACCTTCGGCAGATCCGAAAGCGTGCCGTGCACGCGGAGCCCCAGGTAGCGCAGGTTCTGCTTGAAAGGAGCATCATCCAGAAAACCAACCGGGATGAGCATCGAGTGCGGATTCCGGAGCATCTCGCGGGCGATCATCGTGCCCGCATCTCCCGCCCCCGCGATGAGCACGCGGCGGCCCTTGCCCGATCTCGACGCACTCAGGCGGATGGATTCCTCCACGATGCTGCGCGTGGCCAGTCGCACGCCGCACATCAGAAGCAGCGCGATCAGGCCGACGAGCAGCGGGATGCTGCGCGGTACCGGGAGGATGTCGACAAGCGCGAGCGTCTCCAGCGCGGCCGTCGCCCCGAGGATCGTCAGCCCGAGAGCCATCAGATCCCGGAGGCCCGGCTTGTGCCACGAACGCTGGTAAAGACGCCCGAGAACGATCAACCCGGTGAACAACGGGATGCTAACCAGGAGAAAAGCGACCATTCCATCCACGAAGGCAAGCCAACGCGCCTCGACGCGCAGGAGGAATGCCAGCGGGATGGCCAGGCACCAGAGTGCCATATCGATGGACAGTTTCACTATCCACCGCTTATCGTGCCTCAGAATGGAATGCGTACCAAGAAGGTGCTGTGACAGGGGTGTTACCAGGTTCATCCTCAATCCGGTACCGTATGATGCAGGACGCATTGCTGCCGTACGCGACGTGAGGCACTCGCCGGGCCGGCAGCGGGTGTATCGGGTGGATGGGGTGCGGATTTAGCGTTCCGCGGCGTTTCTCAAGATCTCCACAATACGCTCGACGTCGCTCTCCGTGAGGGACGAGCCGGAGGGCAGGCAAAGGCCGTTCCGAAAGAGGGCTTCGGAGACGTCGCCGCCGGCCACTTTGAAGTGACGATAGGCCGGCTGCAGGTGCATGGGCTTCCAGACGGGCCGCGCCTCGATGTTGGCCTTCTCGAGGGCGAGGCGGATTTGCTCACGGTCTGCGCCGAACGCATTGGGGTCGATGGTAATGCAGGTGAGCCACCTGGTCGACCGACCCCAGGGGGCCTCCGGCATGAAAGCGAGACCCGGGAGATCGGCGAGGCCTTTCCGGTACCACTGAAAAATTTGCCGGCGTGCTTGGACCCGATCATCGAGCACGCGCAACTGCCCGCGGCCAATGCCGGCGAGCACGTTGCTCAGGCGATAGTTGTAGCCTATCTCAGAATGCTCGTAGTGTGGTGCATCGTCGCGGGCCTGTGTGGCCAGCTTTCGCGCGTGGCGGGCCAGATCGGCGTCGGCCGTGACGAGCATGCCGCCACCGGACGTCGTAATGATCTTGTTGCCGTTGAACGAAAAGATGCCCGCCTTTCCGAAGACGCCGGGGGAGCGGCCCTTGTAGGTGGCGCCGAGGGCTTCGGCCGCGTCCTCGATGAGCGTCACGCCATACTTCCCGCAGAGATCGACGAGCGGGTCGAGGTCAGCGGCCTGCCCGTAGAGGTGCACGGCCACGAGTGCCTTAGGCGTCTTACCCTGCGCCGCCTTTCTCCGCAGGACATCCTCGACGAGGTTCGGGTCGAGATTCCAGGACGCCGTCTCACTATCGATGAAGACCGGCACCCCGCCCTCATACAGGATCGGATTTACGCTGGCACAGAACGTGAGCGAGGAGACCAGCACGTCATCGCCGGGCCCTACGCCACACAGCCTGACTGCCAAATGCAGCGCCGCCGTGCCCGACGACAGGGCCACGGCATGCGGCGCACCCACCTTGGCGGCAAACTCACGCTCGAAGGCATCCACGTGCGGGCCCACCGGCGCAATCCAGTTGGAGTCGAAGGCCTCCCGGACGAAGTCGAATTCGGCGTCATCCAGATGTGGGGGTGAGAGAAAGATCCTTTCGGCCACTATAGAATCCACCGGCGACACGCTCATTTGAAGATTGTTTGCCATATAAACTTGAGGTCGTCGATGAAGCGATAGTTTTCGACGTATTGGCGGTTCAGCCGAACCTTCTCCGGATAGATGACCTCACGGTTGAAGCGTTCAGGATCCGACTGCTGAGCCAGGAGAACCTCCTCATCACGAAAATGCAGCGTTGCGGGACCTGTAATTCCAGGACGAACACTAAGAATCAGCCGATCGTCTCCCTGCAAGCTATCCGCAAAGCCCGGAACGTCTGGACGCGGCCCCACGAAGCTCATTTCCCCCTTTAGCACGTTGATGAGTTGTGGCAGCTCATCAATCTTCGTTCGTCGGAAGAATCGGCCGCTGCAAGTAATGCGCGGATCAGCCCCGGTGGTGACGGACGTGTCGATGCCATCCATGGGTCGCATCGTCCGAATTTTGATCACGCGAAAGATTTTTCCGTGCTGCCCGACACGCTCTTGCACGAAAAATCCGCTTAGACCGGTTTCCATCCGCGCAATCCAGTACGCGGGCAGGATTATCCAAGATGTTGCTACCAGTCCGATGGTAGCTCCCACGATGTCGAAACTTCGCTTGAGGGCTCGCTGCCAAACGGAGAGCCCTGCGACTTCGGGGGCCAGCCTAATTGTAGCCGATTCGCTCAAGCGTGCCTTCGAGGTGTGGCAAGACAAGGCGGAGAGTTCTATCGTCTAAATCTTGCTTCCACTTGCCGACGCTTCGCGGCGAGACGCCCTCAATCAGCGACTGCGTTGCGTCTAAGGCGATCTCCTGACCGAGAAAGAGTCCGAGGCGCCGCATTTCGCTACCTGGATCGGACACGAAGTCTTCGTAGCGCACACAATGGACTCGACGGGAATCGATCGCCGCAAAAGCGTCGAGTGCCTTTTCAACACTTCGCGTCCATTGAATAGCAGCTACTTCTGGAAGAGTTCGCGTCTTCAGTGCTTGTTCGATCCCTTCGAATTGAGGACCCCAGAATGCGAGGCGCTTCTCCCGAGAGACAAGGCGGTAAACTCGATTTCCGATGTATCGAGACGCGTAATAGGGTAGATCCGTGACGGGTACGAAGCGCGCCTTGGAAAGGATGTAGCGAGGTTCAAACGGAGCCCGCCAGCGTTTCAGGGCAGAGGCCACAACGTCACGCCCGTCCCTATAGATGAAGATGTACTTTGCTTCGGGAAGCACGGCGTCCACAAATCCGACTCGAAGGGAGTTCGCGCAGGTTTTCTCAACGACTGTTGAAGCTTTTGTGCGCCTCGCGATCTTATCGAACTGAGATCGGATGTAGCTACGGACGACGGGTTTCGCATGCTCCGGTTTCAGCTCGTCAGTTGGATGAGATCGATTCCCATAGCGCCAGATATAGTTGATCTCATCGCAGGGCCA
>CBFGRV010000023.1:0-55838 GCA_965651265.1 uncultured Rhodothermales bacterium | reverse complement strand
GGGCCAGCGCACTCAATGAATCACACTGATGGATCGTGTTCTGAACATCCCGCCCACCTGAAGCCGGATGAAGTAGATGCCGCTTGGAAGATCTTTCGCCTCAAATCGGATCTCGTGTCTCCCCGCAGCACGGATCCCATTCTCTATGGTGTCCACCCTGCGCCCCAACAAATCGAAGACTTCAAGCACTACCTCGGCCTGTCGGTCGAGTTCGTACGTAAATGTCGTCTGCCGGCTGAATGGATTGGGGAAATTGGGATGGAGCACCACCGAGACCGGCGGCACATGCTCCTCATCGATCTGCGTTCCTGTGGCGTTCGGGTAACGGACTCTGAGGTTGTCGAGTAGCACCGATCCGGTTTGCTCCCCCGGCTCATCAGATGGGGCCAACTGAATCCCGAATCGCACGAACTGGATCGGATACAGGATTCCCGGACTGGTGATCGATGCGGAGACGGTCTCGAATCTATCCGTCGGCAAGTCGGGGCGACGGCCGGGAGGGTAGCGGAGGAAGAGGTTGCCCCTGCTGTCGACCACTTCGAAAAAGATGCGGTGATCCGTAAGATTGGACCAGACGTCGACCGAAATCGAGTCGGGCACACCTGATATCTGGATGTCGCGAGTCAGATAGACACGGCTGGCCGATTGGTTCGGTGTGTATCGGTAGGTGAGAGCTATGGCACCAATGCCGAGGGTACGTGCCGTATCCACAACGACAATCGACTCGATCCCGGGATCCGCGTTTTCGGCCGCGATTTCCCAATCCGACACCGAATCCAGCGAGTCCAGAACCAGAGAGCCCTCGCGCACATCGACGGTCACCAGCGCTGAATCGCGCAGGTCGCCGTGAGACACAATGACGAATGTCTCGCCCGATGCGTGGCCCTTGAACAAGCCTGTTGAGTCGACCGTCCCGACCACCTCGTTGGAGGAGCTCCAGTCGAACTCGCTGTTTGAAACCGAGCGTTCGACGTTGTCGGTATCGAAAGCCGTAACGCTGAACTGGATCGTACGCGTCGTGTCCGTGAGAGGTGCTTTCGGCGAAATGTCGATGCGCCCGACGTCTGTAATGACGACCTCTAAGGAGTCTTCGAAACCCTGGTAGAGCGCCCGCACATAGCCGCTGTCAGCCGACGCAGCCACTTGCAACAGACCTTTGTCGTCGATCGATCCGACCTGCGGATCTGCCTCGAAGCTCAACGAAGCCGAATCGAGCGGGAGTGGATTGAAGAATTCGTCTACGACCTCCACGTGCACCCGATAGGCGGTCCCCCTGAAGAGGCGCACACGACGATCCGAGATTCGAATCTGATTGATATCACCCACAGGCGCCGTGGAGAATAAGCCTAGGGCATTCGAGACCGGGCGTTCGCCTCCGCCGGAGGGTGAGTTGACGACGTCCCCACGAACGACCATCGTGGTCGATCCGCCGCCGTCCAGGTTCATTGCCGTTGCGGCCCCGGCTTGCTGCATCAGAAGCGCCAACTCGTGCAGCGTCATCCCAATGCTAATGCTCTGGCGGCCATCGACGGCGGCCAGGATGAGCTTCGTACTGTCCGCGCTGAAGCCGATGGCCGTCCGCGGATGGCGATCATTTGCGTCTCCGCGAGGGCCTATATCGACCTCGCCATCCACGAGCAGAAAGGGACCGCCTCCAATCATCTCCTTCACGAGATCCTGCGTGGGCTGCACACGGGTAATGATCCGAATCGTGTCATCGACAGCCACCCCCGCAAGGAGCCCATCCGAAGCCGTGCCGTGCCCGGAGAGGACGGCACCATCCTCCGGAATAGCCATATTTCCGACACCCGTCTCCATGGTCCGGACGATCGCTCGCAGCGTGTCGTTGACAATCCAATCGTCGAGCATTTCCAGTCCGACCTCCGTTCCGAACTCATTCGTTCCGGTCGATGTCCCCATGAATGAGTTGTAGAGGATGAGGTTGTCGGCACCTCGGACCTGGTTTACACCGGTCAGGGCAAGGGCAGTGCCATCATCGAGGATCGCCTCTCCCGAAAAGCTGAAGAAGTCCATCATGGGCGCATTCTCCGGAGTAAAGCCGATCGCGGTACGATCGCTTGCCTCGCGCTTGACGATCTCCCCGCGAACGACCTGGATATTGATGGGCTCCCCCACGCCGCCATAGAAATCACCATTGACGGCTCCGACGGCCAGGTGCCCCTCGAAATTCCGACGCGCCGCCATCGAACTCGTGGTCTCCAGCGCACGAACTCGGTCGTCCGCTTTGAGCGTTTCGATCACGAGGTAGGGATTCGTGAGATCCGCTTCAAATAGGTTGATGTGCCAGGGACCGGACGGATCTACGGCCCGCATGTGGACCATTCCCGGCCCGACCACGCGGTGCGAGAGGGTATCGAGCTGGTACTGGGCGAAGGCATGGGTCGTGAACTGAAAGAGAACGATCAGGATGGAGCCTATTCGATACATGCCGTAATTATTGCCGATAGCTTGGTACTGCTTCGGAATCACGATGCTACACCCGCCACTAATTGCTCAGCACGATTTTCCGCACATCACGCCGGCCGTCGCTCTCGAGGGCGAGGATGTAGACGGAAGGTGCCAGCTTATCGATTTCGAATTTGACTTCATGCCAGCCGGCCGTCTGTACACCCTCGTACGGTACAGAGACTCTACGCCCCAGCATATCGTAAAGGATGATCTCGACGCGGCTGGATGTCGGCACTTCATATCGCACGTTGACCGCGCTGACGGCAGGATTCGGATACACATCCGTGATCTGCAGTAGTTGAGTGCTAACGGGTACGTTCGTTGCCAGCGGCGTTGACTCCGTGGATACGGTCGCGCTCGGATCCGACAACATACCGTACTGACTCTGCGCCACGACGGTGTAATAGACATGCGGTCTGGGAGGCTCCGAGAAGGACTCCGTGTACGTCGTGTCCTGCGGACCCAGGATCGCCACTAGATCGCGTCCTGTCGTGAGGTCGGGAACGACGCCCTCGCTACGGAAGACGGCATATCGCCGCAGCGGATCGTCGACGGAGGCAGCCGAGGCATTCCACGAGACGGTTACGGACTCGTTCTCCTCGTCCCACTCGATCTGCGCATTGGAGGGTGCGGTGGGTGCCGACGCTTCTTGTCTCCACGGCATCGGCGCCGGCAGCGTCAGGTAATCGTACCTGCCGCCGAGCACCAAACTATTCGTGAACTGATACCTGAAATGCACGCTTCCCTGGGCGCCGAACTCCCGAACTAGATCGATCTGATCGGCGATTTCCCCATTGGTGAAGACCTTCTCGGCCGCGAACACCTCTCGCCATGTGCCGTGGCCCGCGTAAACGTGTCTTCCGTGCGAACTATTGATCCAGTCCTGGAGCCACATGCTGAAATCGTGGGCGCTCCAGCCGGTACCGATATCGAAGTAGAGCTGCGGCGCCACGTAGTCATGGACGCCTTCCTCTAACCAGAGGCGACTCTCCTGGTACAAATTGTCCCATGCCCAGAATCCGGGAATGCCGTTGTTCTTGTAGGTGCCGATGGGCGCTGATCCGACCTTCACCCATGGCTTCGCCTCCTTGACGGCGGCGTAAACCTCGCGAACAAAGATGTTGATATTCTCACGGCGCCAGTCGAAGATGGACGCCTTGCCGTTGGGCCACGCCGTCTTTGAAATATGGTCGTCTGAGAATCCGTTCTCCGGATAGCGGATGAAGTCGAAATGGATGGCGTCAATGTCGTAGTTCTCGACGATCTCGAGAATATTTCCGAGTAGCCACTCTCGAGCATCCGGGTCGGCAGGATTGATCCAGTAGTCACGAATCGGCCCGGTCCAGGGGTAGGTCTTGATCCACTCCGGATGCGTCACCCGTACATGATTGCTATCGATTTCCGTGTTCGGATTGCCCATCTGGTACACGTTGATCCAGGCATGCAGCTCGAGCCCGCGCTCGTGTGCTTTCTCGACGGCAAATGCCAGCGGATCCCAGCCCGGATCCTTACTGGGCTCGCCGGCCAGCCACGGCGACCACGGCAAACGTTCACTGTCATAGAAAGCCATACCGTGAGTGAAGACCTGGAACACGACCGTGTTCATGTTCATCGCCACGTGTTGATCCAGAATCGCCTCCATGGCTGCCTGTTGCGATGCTCGAAGCTGCTCGGGCGAAGACGCAGCGTTGTAGGGAGGCCAATCAAGGCGGTAGGACGTGGCCACCCATGTTGCGCGTGTCTCGAAGAGGGGAGGGGCGTCGTCCTGGGCCACCGACGGACGGGCTACAAAGAGGAATAAGGTACAGAGGACAAGGACGGCTCGAGATCGCATACTACTACCGCTGATTACTTGCAGAAGTGAGCAGAAAAGACAAGGGGCCCCGGGGTGACGCATCACGCCGGAGCCCCTTTTGCACTTCTCTCTGGATGTACTCAGGTCCAGCCGAGCACGCCTACTTCAAGAAGGTCATCGCGCGCGTTTCGCGCTGATTCTCCATCTCGAGCGAGTAGAAGTAGACACCACTGCTGACGGTACGTCCATTGGCATCGGTACCATCCCAGGTCGCTTGATGCGAACCTGTCGGCTGGACTCCCGACACTAGCGTATTGACGAGCTGGCCCGTCGAGTTGTAGACCCGTAGGGATACGTGCCCCGCATCTCGCAGGGTGTAGCGGATGGTGGTCGTGGGGTTGAACGGGTTCGGATAGTTCTGCTCGAGTACGAACTGCGTCGGGGTTTCCGGATCGTCGATCGCAACGGGTCCCGGATCGACCAGATTGAACACATCAACATACCCACCGACGTAGAAGCTGCCCACTACGATCTGCCTTGTGTCGCCGTCCGTGGCGAAACCGATGCCGCGAGGCTGAAGCCTCAGTGAGTCATGCCGCAACGTGTAGTAGGTACGGTTCTCCAGGTCGAACACCTTGATGCTTCTCGTGGATGAGTCGGGATTCTGGGCATTCAGACCCTCATCCGTCACCCAGAGCATGCCGTCGGAGTCGAACTGTAGCGACGACGGATCGCCCTCGGGGACGTGCGTCGAATCGGTCAGGTTGTACGTCGAAAGGTCTTCGGTCGTGTAGATGTAGAGCGATCCCGAAAGATTCGCGGACACCACCGTATATCCATCGAGCGATGCCGTTGTCGCTCGCGAGAGGTATCCGGCCGTCTCACCAGGAATCGTGAACGACTCCATCCACGTCTCTGTATCGATTACGCGGATTGGAGGTGAGGTGCTTACGGCACCGATGTACACGAACCCATCCTGATCGACGCCCGGTTGCGTCAATGATCCCGGGCCCTCCCACGCGCCGAGGCCTTCACCCGTCTCTGCATCGATGTGAAGCAGCTGCGAGTGATTATAGGTAATAAGAATGTTGCCGTCAGCGTCGATGGTCGCTCCGCGGCCCCACTCCACGGTCGGGTACTCCGTTCCATCGACCGTGATCGACGTTATTGGGGAGAAGGGGGCATGATTGCCCTCCAGATCCACCACGTAAAGGCCGGGAGGATCATTCGCATGGTGGTTGTTGATCCAGACGTATCCATTGTTGTCGACTACGACACCATGGGTACTGGACCCCGAGTGGATGGTCCGTACGAACTCGAGAGCGTACGGGGCATCCACCTCCTCATACTCCTCCTGGGCGTAAGCCGTCAGAGGTAGCAGCAGGAGTGCCACGAGTAGAGTTAGTAGCGTGTTACGCATGCGTGCACCTGGTTTGATGGTTTGTTAGTTGAACATGGTGATGTTTACCGCCCCAGCGCGTAGGCGAGTGACAACACGTGAATGTTGCCCAGGACGCCCATCTCCTGAAAAGCGTAATCGAAGCGGATATCGAATTTATGGAATCCCGCACCAAGCGTCATGCCCCGTTCGCTATACCCACCCATATAGCCGGCTCGGACGAAAAACTGCTCCATGAAGCTGTATTCAGCGCCAAACTGCATTTTCGTACCGAAGTCGCGGCCTTTCCACGTCTCGGCACCGAATGTTACGTTGTGGTACGGTGAATCGCTATGCATTAATGCGATCGGATCCACGGTCATGCTGAAGCGCACGTTGAAGGGCAGCGGAAATTGCTCCTCCTCGTACCGTACTTCGTAGCTCACATTCTGAATCGCCGCGCCGAAGGTGAGACCGAAGGCCTGGAAGTCATAGAGGGCGCCCACGTCGACGGCCGGGACGGTCATGCTATAGCTCTTCAGCGTCGGATCAGCGGCGCCGCCACCTTCCAGGAATGGCGCGATCCACGCGTCGCCGAGGTCCTGGTGTACGAGCTTGGCCTGCACGCCGAAGGTAAAGCGATCGCTCATCGCACGGCTGTAAGCGAGTCCAACCGCCATGGCCTGGGGTGTGAACTCACCCGTTTCTTCGAACCCCTGCTCGTTGTTGGCGCGGCGAGTCAGGTAGAACGTCCCGTAATCCATTCGCGTGACGCTCACGCCTACAACCCCGAGGGACCCAAAGTCAGACGCGACGGCGGCAGACATCTGGTCAATGTCCGCAAATCCAACGGTATAGTGGAAGCCAATGTCCGTCCCATCGATCCATCCGATACCCGCAGGATTCCAGAACAGCGCGGACGCATTCCGCAACATGGTGACACCGACACCGCCTCGGCCGACGGCCTCTGCCGCTACCGGATTCTCGAGAAAGCGAAAGCCCGCCTGAGCCTCTTTCTCAGCCTGCGCGAATGCGTCCCTGGTGAAGGCGCCGGCCAGCGCGAGAAGGACGACCCACAATATTGATTTGCCGATACGCATGACGGACCTGCTCATCGAACGATGATAAACTTGACGAACTGATCCGGAAGGGAATTTCCTTCCGAATCCCTCGCATTGTGAACGGCGAGTACATAGATGCCGCTGGCTACGTATTGATTGCCGTCGGTTCGCTGATCCCAGGACTCATCGGCCGAGCCGTAGTGATCCATCCGGGTGACCAGTTCGCCCGACTCCGTGTAAATAGAGAGCGTCGCCTCGAAAGGCAGATTGACGAACAAGATCTGGTTCGGGGCGCCGGTGAAGGCGAGCGCGCCGGCTGCCGAAGTGGCCGGGTTTGGAACGACGCGCACCTGATTGCTCACGTCAAGACCGGCCTTGAAGGCGGCTACAGGCAGCTGGGTCTGATTGGCGTATCGCGGGCTTTCGAGTGCCTGGCCGGGAAAAAGCCCAAACGTGTTCTGGGAGCCGTCGTCGACCGCTGTAACCGCGTAGTAGTACGGCACTCCACGCTCGACATTCGTATCCTCCCATGACCATTCGAGTTGAGTCGTTCCCGGGGCCTCGATCTCGTGCACGAGCTCCCAACGATGGCCCTGAAAGTCGTCGTCGGGGTCGTTTACCCAGTAGCCGCCTTCCTTCCTGTAGATCCGCCATTTGGCGAAATCATTTACACCCGTGTGCGGATCCTCAAAGTACCGTGTCTCCGGATACGACCACTCCACGAGATTGAACTCCGGACCGGAGCTCACCGCAATGTCAGGGGGCGGGGGAGGAGCCGGGACACGCAGATCATTGGCCCAGGCCCAGTTAGCCCGGTCCAGGTTGCGGAAGAGAGAGTCGCGGCCCATCTCGATGAATGCCCGCTTCTCCGCATTGCTGATCTCACCGCGTAACCACGCCTTTCCGAGGCTGTCGGCCACCTCATAACCCACATCCCCCACGCCGATGGCATACACGACGGTGAAGGAATCGGCGCGCACAAGGTTACCGTTTGCATCACGTTCCACGGTCAGGTCGTAGGGACCCACCGTCAGCGCACGCATCGAACCTTTCTCCGCACGAGGTGCCGGAGCCGGCCAGGGGTTTGCGAGTCCCGCGTAGACGTCACGTTGCAGGAAGTTGCCCTGCTGCCCGAAGAAGTTGCTATTGATGTTGCCTCGCGGGGCGGCCATCGGCTGATTCGGATCATCCACGTGATTCTGCGCCGATTGATCGGCATACAGGATGGTGAATCCAGGGATCATGGTGGCCGTCAGACCGCCGTTGATGCGATTCGGGTCGCCGGCATCGTCGTCGTTGCTGACCGTCGTGCCGTCAGGCAACGTGATCTGATACGGCGGCGACTGATCCGTCATGTCGTCCCAGAAATAGGCCACCACCAACTCGTCGCGCGCCGTACCCGGTATTTCCGAGGCCTGTTGGAAGAAGTGTTCCTTGTCGTCCTCACCCTCGAAAGCATAAAAGCCCCACGACTCACGCTCGCCCCCTTTGGTTGGGCCGAAGCCCATCGTGTAGGCCCACCAGACTCTCACCGTCTGATTGGGCAAATAAACCTCGCGCTCGGGGGCATTCCTGATCTCGCGTAGCAACGCCGTCTCGCCCGTATATTTGCGCGTCTCCTTCCAAATCACGTAATCCTGGTGGTTCGGATTCGAGAAGGCGAAGAGCTCGATGCGATTCCGAAAGCCTCCGTAGCCCGTCGCAGGATCCCGGTACACCTCTTCGAATACGGCGTGGTAATCCGAAGGTAGAGTGGGGTCGACGTTGCCTTCCCACTGGTACGGGGGCGTCAGCAGGAGACCGTCGACGGTAATCGTCGGCGGTCGCCAGCGGCGGCGCTCCATCGACCATTCCGTATCACCACCCATGATGCGCCACATCCGCTCGCGGCGCTCCCCATTCATGTCGATGTACCCTTCATCGGAGAAGTTGACGACGTTGAAGAGCTGGAACAACATGTTGCTTTGAAAGCGATCGGCGGGGTAGTAGAAGGGTTCCGTCGCCTCCTTTCTCAGTACCGTGTTCCACGAAAACTGGCTCGACATGCCTCCGTCGCCCAGGGCGGGACTCAAGGTCCAATGAATCTTATTGACGGTGATGTCCAGAGTCCTCGTCCCGAGGGTGTCTATGTTCTGACCCTGTGCCGGAACCACGATCATCGCCGATAGCGCAATAGCCAGAAGAGACGACGCGATGAGATGCAACGCAGCCGATCTACCGGTTCGCTTCGTGAAAAGGTGCTGTGCAGGGGTCGTATTCATCACACGATGCAAAACTTGTCGATTAGAACCGGGGAGGCCGATTGGGGCGAGGCCTCCTTGCGTTTCGAGCGAGGCGAAGCGCCGACGAAATCGCCACATGGTTGCTCAACTCCCTCTAATACTGCAGGCGAACACCAAATAAGAATCGCCGCGGATTGAGAAACACGGGTGCCGTGTACCATCCCACGTCGATGTGATCTTTGTCCCACTCTCCCCACTTGTCGTTCCCTTTCAGCTCGTCGCTTTTGAAGGGTAGATGGAGCGAGTTCTTGTAGTTGGCCAACTGCTGTGGGAGCATATTGCCCGTGTAGAGCCGGCGCGTGTTCAGCAAGTTGTTCACCGTCATGATGAGTTCCATCGAGCCAACGGGCAGATTCAGCATCTTGGAGACTCGGAGATCCACATTCGAGTAATCCACAATGTCGACACGTAGCTGTCTGTCCGGGTTGGGCTCTTCCGGATTCCAGATGGCGTAGCCCCCATCGCGCCACTCCCACAGTGGATTGATGTAGATCCCGCCGATAGGGTAGTTGCCGAGAATCCGCGGGCCAAAATCATTGGGCGTGTGGAGGTTCACGCTGACGTATGCGCGTGGCCGGGGCTGCGATCGAAACATGTCCGGGAAGCGCTCCTGCTCACGCGCTTTCAGCGGGTTCTCATAGAAGGCGTTCAATCCCGTCGTCCCGCCGCTGATCACCTGATAGTCGTAGTTGCCCCAGAACGTGAGGAAGCGGCCGAAATTCTTCTCGAATCGCAGCTCGATGCCGCGAACGTCGCGATAGGCATCATTCGAGTACGTGCGGACGATGTTGTCCTCGAAATAGCTGTAGTAGGTGACCGCCATCGGCTTGTTCACCACGTCCTTGTAGTAGAAGGTCACATTCAGGACGTAGTTGTTGAACAGGCTCTGCTCGTATCCGAATTCGAACGCCGTGGTGCGCTCCGGCTTCAGCGACGGGTTCGGCACGGCTACATTACCCGTTTGGATGATGCGGTTGTACAGGTTGGCTGTATTTGCCCGCTGGTAGAAGACGCCGTAATTGAAGTAGAGCTTGGCGGCCGTCGTAATGGGGAACGACGTCCCGATTCGCGGCGAGATGCGGAGCTGTCCCTTCGCGTCCTTTACGGGCCAGCCCGGGGGTTCATCGAGCAGCTCGCGCCACGCTACCCACCGTTCGTAGGAATTCAGCGCGCCCGGCAAGCTGTGATATACTTCGCCATATACGGCGCTGAAGTCCGGATCGAGCGGCAGACTCACGTCATAGCCATGGGTCATCGGGTCGAAGTATTCCGCTCGGAGGCCGACCGTCGCGACCATGCCCTGGTATTCCAGTTTGTCCTGGGCGTATAGCGACACTTGCAGCGGCGTAGCCGTGTAGTACTGGTAGAATCCAGGCTCGTATTGGAAAGTCGTCCCTCGGTTCACTCCCGAGTAAACGAACATGTGCTGGTACTGCACATCGAAGCCGGTCTCGATCTGATGATGGCGGTTCACTTGCTTTGTGACGTCGCCCTTTAGACCTGCCGTCCACGTGTAGGACGAGTCTGCATAGTTCGCGCCGCCGGTCAGGCGAAACATCCCGAGCTCGTCATCGATGGGCGTGACGTTACCGTCTGGATAGCCCTGCGACGGCAGATTGAGCCACTGCTGCCCGGCCAGTTCGATGTAGGCACCCGGCTCCTGCGTACTGAACATGAAGGGCCGGATGTTCGCATCGTCGTAGGAAAACTGAAGCTCCAGATTGGCAAATGCGGTCGTAGAGAGCGTGTGGTTCAACCGCGCCCCGGCCACGATGAATCGCTTGTCGTAGAACTGCGTTCGGCCGATGTTGTACAGGTTCAGGAAACCCCAGGAGCTTCCTATGAGGGCGGCCTGCTGTTCGACCGATGTCCGGGTGTTGGTGAGGAAGTTGAACCGGTCCGTCTGTCCGAATACGGCGCCGCTATACGACGATGTGCTTCCGGAGTTGATCGTCTTGACGTTGGCATACATCCCGCTAACGGACAGGCGCGTCGACGGTGTAAAGCGAGTCGTCAACTTCAGCTGCGCATTCCAGTCCGTATAGCTATCACGTGGCCCAAGGGGGAAGGCAAACTGCGTGTCTTCGTATTTCAGCCCCAGAAGGAATGTGGTCTTAGGCAGAAGGAAAGGTCCGCTGATCGCCGACTCGATGAAGTAATCGGGGCGCGTCGCCACTTCCCAGGCAGGGTGTGTGGCACGCCAGAGCGCGCGCTTTTCCTCTCCGGTCAATCCCGGTGGCCCGATACGTCCGAAGTCCCATCCCCGGAATCCCGTGAACATGATCTCGTTTGGAATCCAACCATCTGGATTCTCCGGAGTCGCTACCACGGAGTCAGGAACACCCGTGAGCGCATACATTCCACCGTACGTTTCATAGAGCGGAGAGCCGGGCTCCCAGGCACCCGTACCGAAATAGCGCTTCTGTCCCGCGGGCGCATAGTCGATGCTGAGCGTCGCCGTAAATCGATCGCGCGAACCGTCCTTCGTGACGACGTTCACGAGGCCCGACTGAATGCCGCCATGCCGTGCCTCGAAGCCACCCGTCTGCACCTGAATTTCCTCGATGGTGGCTGTATTAAAGTTCAGGTACGAGTTGCCCGATCGCGGGTCGCGCACGGAGAGCCCGTCGATCCGGATGTCCGTTTCCCGGATGCTGCCTCCACGAATGCTCAAGCCGTGCCCCTCATCGCCACTGACGAGCTGCACGCCTTTGATTTTGCCGACGAACTCATCCAGGCGCTGAGTCGGGCTCTGCGTCATGCGTTCCGGTGAGATGAACTCTACCGTGCTCGCGATGTCGGGACGCACCACATCGCGCTGGGCCACGATCTCGATTCCCTCACCTTCGATGATCTCCTCCCGAAGAAGAAAGTCGAGATCGGTCGTGAGGCCGGAGTTCACAGGGATCTCTGTCATCGTGACGGATGAGAAACCGACGAAGCTTGCCCGCACGTTGTACGTCCCGGGAGGGATGTTCAGGATGGAGTAGTAGCCCTCGGGGTCGGTTGCCGCACCGCGTGGATCTGGCGCCGGTACGGCAACGCCGCCGACCCATCGTTCTACGATGACGACGTTGACGCCGGGGAGCGGCTCGCCGGTGGCCGCATCGGTGACACGGCCGCTGATCTTACCCGTCTGAGCAAAGCCTGGAGCTGCAGCGGCGATCAGGAAGAGAGCCGCGAAGAGGGATCGCAGTGAACCGGACAGCATAGCCACGGGAGAGAAAGCAAAGTGAGTGCGTTTGATCACAGAGTACCCCCACACTGGGCGACACCGAAAGGATCGGCGCTTCCCGCGGAGGTGAAGTAGTCATCATCCACGTAGATGATGGCGCTGACGTGATTTCGGTCGGTTCGATTCACGACGCGCAGGAACAGGCGTTGGCCGTCGTCGGCCTTGAACGACCAGCGCCACGTAGGGCTGACATTCAGCACGAAGGTCGTATCGCCGGAGGTATAGGTAGAGTCGCCGGGCACGAACGTGGTATCGGATGGCGCGGGCAATCCGGCCGGTGCGATGAACGCCACGTCGATCGACGCGGCGCGGCCGTCAGCTACGTACTCGACCAGCCGCGACGACGTGTTGGTGTCACAACCAACCAAGACGATCAGAGATACAGCGAGGGCTATAACAAGTCGCATAGCGTGGGGGAAGGGGGGACGAAGCTGAACTAATACCAGCGGACGAAAGCTCAGGGATGGAGAACGGAAGTCGGAGGCAGGTCGACGGACACCGTCAACGCACGAGGGTCATCCGGCAACTCCCTGCATCGCAACGTCGGTAAAGAACTACCGGGCCTACTGGAAGGCAAGTCGGGCACTTAATCTTCATGTTCAAATCACCTGCCCGTTTGCGACCCGTCAGCCCTCACGCATTCCATTTATTGCCAGGACGAAGCCAATTCTTGAGCATATCCAAAATAACAACTGTGTTGTGACAACTAATCTGCACCAAGATTACTATCCGGTTTTGTGACGGATCTCCGCGTGTCCATCCCAATTCGTAGCCATACCCATGGCTAACAAATGACCATGACTCTATCAAGTCCAAACGGTGGCACCTCCAATACGGCTATCATTGCCATCGTAGTCCTTGTACTCATAGCCGTCGTCGCTTTCATGTTCTTTTTCTGGAGAGGGGAGGAGCCCGTCACGTCGCCTGAACCGGGGCCCGATGTGGAGTTGCAGGATGAACCTCCGGCCGTCGATGATGGTGGCGGGGAGGATGAACCACAATCGGACAACGCGCCGTAACATCGAGACGGCCCACGAATCGAGCGGCCTTTCTGCATGACCTGGCTTTTCGCCACTCTCACATACGATGGAAACAAGAAGTATTGACGACGCGATCGTACTCGCCGCCGGTCCGAATCAAGTTTTCGATCTGCTGATTACCCCTTCGCGCGTGCGTAGCTGGTGGGGCGCCTCGTGTGCAATCATCATTCCTCGCCTCGAGGGCCTGTGGGTTGCTGTCTGGGGTCAGGAAGATCATCCGGATTACGTCTCCGCGCATCGCATCACGCGTTTCGACCCCCCCAGGCTTCTGGAGCTGACGGAGCTGCTTTACTACGCACGATCGACCGCGCCTCCGTTCGAGGCACGGTTCATCGTAACCTTTCGCGTCGATACCGTCGAGGACGGGAGCCGCTTGAGTGTCCGACAGGAAGGATTCCCGGTCGATCCGGCGGCCGATGAATTCTATCAGGCCTGTGTGACGGGATGGTCGCAGACCCTCGCAAGTATTCGGAGCCACGTGGAGGGCGATTAGCAGCGGCCCGTTCCGCTCGCTTCGGTCTTATTCCAGACGCAACGTCAAGGGCTCGATACTCGCTCGCCGTCCTACCCAATTCTCAGCGCCGGCCGTAATAATGAGGACGCGGCGTTCACCCGTACCAGCAGCTTCATGCTGAGCGGTCAGCTGAGCACGGGGACAGCTTGCCGTGACGATACGTAGGGGAACGTGACGCCGCTCTGTGCCAAGACCGACGGTGTGCTGGACCGTGAGACCCGGTGTCAGGCTGCGCAGGCCGGACGACTCGGTTGCCGTATATCGGATGAGAACGCGATGGCTGGCATCGACGCGTATTGTTCTAGACGTGTCTTCGACGCCGAAATGCAATTCTCGCTCTTCTCCTCCCGGCGTGCGGAACGAGACGGAAACACGCACATCCGGTGGGCTTTGGTCGTTCTCAGGTACCGGCAAACAGTCGCTTCGACACCCTGAAACGATCAAAAACGGCAACAGGGCGGCGATGGACATCCTGGTGAGACCCTTTGCGAGATGCGGTGCCCGGCTGCGAGGATATCGCCCACGTCGTACCTTGATCTCCCGCTCCATGATGTAAACGTTCCGAATTTTCAGGTCTCGTCACTTCTACAACGATTCTCTGTACTCGGTGAGGATTCTGTAAGGAGATGGTAACAGCGTATCGAGTTCAATCGATCCGCTTCCAGCTAGTTCGACTTCGACGAAATGCGTGCTCCCGTTCGATGGTGTCTGTGCTCTCTGATCGCGATTTGTGCTAACTCGGCGCTACCTGTGTGGGCGCAGAATGAGGACGACACAGGCAGCAACGTGATGGCCGATCCCTGCGCCGAGGATGCTGCGCCGGATCAGCCGTCCCATCCAGACCTCTATTGCATCGCTCTGCTGCCCGCTCCGGGAATCACCGCGAACGGCGTGGCGCTAATGGAGCCAGCCGCCAGCCCCTTCGGCGTTGCCGTTACGAGTGACGGCATCCACCGATATTCCATTCGCGTCCGCATCGACGGCCTGCCAGATCCAGCCTCATTGGGGCCGTACACGACCTACGTGGCCTGGACGGCCGATCCTCTGTTTGCGCATGTGGAAAATCTTGGTGCCGTAAAAAATGGCGAGCAGCTTTTGGGCGAAGTAGCGCTCAACAAATTCCTCCTCATCATTACCGCCGAGCCGTCGGCGGACGTAGAGGAGCGCGGCGGCCGTCTCGTGCTTCGCGGGCAGTCTCCCAGCAATCTTCTCCAACCCCACGACCTGTTCAGCCTGACGCCCCTGGCTGCCCTTCGCGGCTCGGAGGAGGACTCATCCAGCGGATCGGCCCATCGAACATCTCACCAGCATGGGGACCCTGTCGTGCCCGAAGCAGCTTCAACCGGTTGGTCCATGCCCCCCATGCATCCGCAGATCCCAATGGCTCCGGGGATGGATGGTATCGTGCCGCGAGTGACCCCTTATCTCCCGCGTGTTGTGGATCCGGAAGCTGTTCCCATGGCCCGTCCCAGAGAACTTCTCTCACTGGCCGATGGCGACACGTTACGTCTCATCTCCGGCCTGGTGCGGCGTCACATCGGCAATCGTACCCTGCTGATGTTCGGCTTCAACGGCCAGTATCCAGGACCCCTCATCGAAGTGAAAGAAGACAGTGAGATCATCGTTCGCTTCGAGAACCGGCTCCCGATGCCGACATCCGTTCACTGGCACGGTGTACGCCTCGAGAATCGGTTCGATGGGGTGCCGGGCTTGACGCAAGAGCCTGTGATGCCGGGTGATACCTTCCTGTATCGCGTGCATTTCCCCGACGCCGGCATCTTCTGGTACCATCCGCATGTGCGCGAGGACATCCAACAAGACCTCGGCCTCTACGGCAACATGCTCGTCCGCCCATCCGATCCCGATGCCCTGAGCCCCGTCAACAGGGAAGAGGTTCTAATGTTGGATGATCTACTATTGGATGAAACCGGCATCCTACCATATGGGCAAGAATCTGCCAATTTCATGCTGATGGGTCGATTCGGTAACCTCTTCCTCGTCAACGGCGAACCGAATCCGGCTCTGTCGGCGCGTAAAGGGGAAGTCGTTCGGTACTACGTGACCAATGTCTCCAACACGCGCACGTTCAACGTCGAATTCACCGGCGCGCGTTTAAAGGTGGTGGGTTCGGACATCGGTCGATTCGAGCGCGAGGAGTGGGTGGAGTCCATAGTCATGGCGCCGGCTGAGCGGTACATCGTCGAAGCACGATTCGAGGAGCCGGGCACGCATCCGATCGTCAACCGCGTACACGCCTTCAATCACCGTGCGGGCACCTTCCTCGCGGAGGTCGATACGCTGGCCGTTGTCGAGGTCGAGGACCGGAGTGCCGACGTCGATTATGCCGAGACATTCACTCGC
Organism: uncultured Rhodothermales bacterium; assembly: GCA_965651265.1. Taxonomy (GTDB): domain Bacteria; phylum Bacteroidota; class Rhodothermia; order Rhodothermales; family VXPQ01; genus CBFGRV01. The sequence continues at coordinate 39,703 of CBFGRV010000023.1, read as the reverse complement.
CTGAGGCACTACGAGGATGTATCCCGGGAGATCGAGAGCTACCGGCAGTACTTCGACCAGCCCGTGGACCGCGAGCTCATTATGACGCTCGAGATGCGAGATGTCCCCGTCGTCATCGATCGGATGATGCGCTACGATCGCCTCTATTTCAACCCCGTGGAATGGAGCGACACGATGCCGATGATGAACTGGGTATCGACGGGCCGTGAAGTTCGATGGATTCTGCGCGATCCGGGGACAGGGAAGGAGAATATGGATATCGAATGGACGTTTCGACGGGGCGAGGTCATCAAGGTGCGAATCACGAATGATCGGAACGCCTTTCATGCCATGCAGCATCCCATCCACGTTCACGGGCAGCGCTTTCTCGTGCTCTCACAGAATGGCGTGCCCAACGGCAACTTTGTCTGGAAGGACACCGTGCTCTTGCCGGTAGGCTCCGAAACGGATATACTCATCGACCTTGCGAATCCGGGAAAGTGGATGGTACACTGCCACATCGCCGAGCATCTCGATTCCGGTATGATGATGGTCATAAACGTAATGGAGTGACAGTATGAGGAAATGCGCCGCGGCGTTGGTCGCCGCTATTTTGGTCGGGAGTGGTTTGAATACCAGCGCACGAGCCCAGGAGAGCATTTCGAGCTCGGTGGCCGAGTTCGTCGACATCGACGCGCCCGTGGTCGTCCTGCGAGGGACGCTGGTGGTCGACGGCACCGGCGCCGAGCCGCTGCCCGATCATTCGATCGTGATCCGGGATGGACGCATCGCCGAGGTGGGACCCACCGGCGACATTTCCGTCCCTGCCGATGCCGAGGTAGTCGACCTCGCCGGACATACGGTGATTCCGGGCATCGTGGGCACGCACAATCATACGTTCTACACGACGTCGCTGCGAAGCGTGCAGCTGAACTACAGTGCACCGCGGCTTTACCTGGGCTCGGGCGTCACCACGATTCGGACGACGGGCAGCATGTCACCCTACGCGGAGATCAATCTGAAGGAGTCCATCGACAACGGTTGGACGCCGGGTCCGCGGATGTTCGTGACCGGCCCCTACATAACAGGTGGGCAAGGTGTCAGCAGCATGAATCGGGTATCCACTGCCGAGGAAGCCGCCCGGGTGGTGAACTACTGGGCTGATGAAGGGGTGACGTGGCTCAAGGCGTACACGGAGATCAGCCGGGATGCCCTGGGCGCCATGATCGAGGCGGCCCATGCCCGAGGCATCAAGGTGACGGCGCACCTCTGCTCGGTAACCTATAAGGAGGCCGTTGCACTGGGCATCGATCATCTGGAGCATGGCCTCTATGCGAGCTCGGATTTTCATCCGGAGAAACAGCCCGACGAATGTCCGCCGGATCACTTCGAGCGCCTCGCGCAGATGGATATTGACGACCCCGAGGTCGATCGAACCCTCCAGACCATGATCGATGCAGGAGTGGGAATGACCTCCACGCAGGCCATCTACGAGCTCCTAGTGCCGGATCGGCCGCCGCTCGAGCAGCGCGTCCTCGATGCTATGTCACCGGAGGCCCGCGAGGAGTATCTTGCAACCCGCGAACAAATCTCCGATCTCCGGAATGAGCGGCAGTTTCGAATCAGTGGGGACCTGTTTAAGAAGGCTCAACAATTCGAATACAAGTTCGCGAGGGCGGGTGGCCTCCTGACCGCCGGAGTGGATCCAACGGGCATCGGGGGTGCGCTCGCCGGATACGGCGATCAGCGCAACTATGAGCTTCTCATAGAAACGGGATTTTCGCCCGTCGAAGCCATCCAGATCATGACGCTGAATGGGGCGAGGTCGCTCGGCCTAGGTGACGAGCTGGGCAGCATCGAAGAAGGCAAGATTGCCGACCTGGTCGTAATCAGGGGCAATCCACTTGAGCGGTCCGAAGAGATCCGCAACGTGACCCTCGTCTTCAAAGACGGTCGTGGATACGACTCGGTCTCGCTGGTCAATGCCGTAGAGGGAACTGTCGGAATTCGCTGATCTCGAGCGATCGGCTGCTCGACAGGCGAGGGACGCTCACGTCCACGGTCTAGCCGGCAGATGTATCTGCCTGGAGCCGCTCTTCAAGAAGGCGGCGAACCAGCTCCGGATTGGCCTTGCCGGACGTCTGGCGCATGACCTGCCCGATGAAGAATCCTATCAGGCCCGTCTTTCCACCCCGGTACTCCTTTACCTTTGCCGGGTTCGAGTCGATGACCGCGTCGACGACCGGGAGCAGTGCTTCCTCGTCCGAGATCTGCTCCAGGCCTCGCAGCTTCACGATTTCCTTCGGATCGGTGCCCGTCGCTATGGTCTCGTCAAACACCTCCTTCGCCACTCGCCCCGAAATTCTGTCCTCATCCACCATACGAACAAGCTCGGCAAGCTGTGCGGGAGTGATTCCAAGCTCGGCAATGCTGCGTCCCTTCACTGCGCGCAGCAGCTCGTTGACTGACCAGTTGGCGATCGATGCCGGCGACGCGTACTCGGCAACCGACGCCTCGAAGAACTCCGCCACATCCGGATGCTCGGCGAGGACCAGTACGTCGCCCTCGGAGAGATCGTACCGTTCCCGGAGCCGGTGATAGCGTTCCGCCGCATCCGCATCCAACGAGGCGATGCGGTCCTCGACAGTCGGTGCCCGAGAGATATCCGAGGCATCCCCTGATCGATCACTCGACCGATCCACCGATGGGTCGCTGGGGGGTTCTGGCTGACGCGATTTCTGTGCACCGGCCAGAGGCGCTTTAGACTGCGCTCGTTCAACCTTGGCCCATGAGTCTCGCAGCGCAACAATGCGATTGAAGACGAGCCGTTCATTCGTGGCGTCGACGGGATCGCGCCAGAAGTAGCCCTCGCGTTCGAATTGATACCGTGTGTCCGGCGTGTCATTCAGAACGCTGGGCTCGATCAGCGAATCCTTCAAAATCACCAGCGACTCCGGATTCAGGAACTCAATGAAATCGCCGCCATCTGCCTCAGGATCTGGGACCCGAAAAAGCCTGTCGTACAGGCGCACCTCAACGGGTACCGCGTCCTCGGCGGCCACCCAGTGGATCGTCCCGCGGACGCGTCGACCATCCGGGGCATTACCGCCCTTTGTCGCCGGATCGTACGTGCACCTGAGCTCGATCACTTCGCCGGCCTCATCCTTGACGATCTCCTCGCACCGAATGAAATAGGCGTAGCGCAGCCGAACCTCACGACCAGGTGCAAGTCGGTAATACCCGGACGGCGGATCCTCCCTGAAATCGTCCCGGTCGATATAGATTTCTCGCCCAAACGGCACTTTACGGGAGCCTTCTCGCGGCACGTCGTGGGGCCAGTAGGGCGCATCCAGCACCTCGCTCGCCCCCTCCGGGTAATTCGTGATGACCACCTTGAGAGGCCGAAGGACGCACATCACCCGGGGTGCCTTGAAATTGAGGTCATCACGAATGGTGTGCTCGAGCGCCGCCGTCTCAACACGGCCCTCCGTTCGCGTCACTCCTTGATTCTCCCAGAATCTGCGTATGGCCTCCGGCGTCACGCCACGCCGCCGAAAGCCGGCGAGCGTCGGAAGGCGCGGGTCATCCCATCCAGAGACGTGGCCCTCGTCCACCAGGCGGAGCAGCTTCCGCTTGCTCATCACCGTGTAGTCGAGATTGGCGCGGGCAAACTCATACTGGTGCGGGCGCGGATTGCCCACGGTGTTGTCCAGCACCCAATCGTAGAGTTCGCGGTTGTTGTCGAATTCCAGCGTGCAGAGCGAATGCGTAATATCTTCGATGGCATCTGAGAGGGGATGCGCAAAATCATACATCGGATAGATGCACCACTCGTTTCCGCGCCGGTAGTGCTCTGCGTGCCGGATCCGGTAGAGGAGGGGATCACGCATCTTCATGTTGGGTGAGGCGAGATCCCCCTTTGCTCGCAAGACGTGTTCGCCGGAGGCAAACTCGCCGGCTTTCATCCTGCGCAGAAGATCCAGATTTTCCTCAATCGATCGATCGCGGTAGGGGCTTGGTCTGCCCGGCGTAGTCACGGTGCCCCGGTACTCCCGTATTTCATCCTCCGAAAGGCTGTCTACATATGCGTTGGCATCGAGCACGAGCTGCTCGGCGAAATCGTACAGCTGCTCGAAGTAGTCGGAGGCGTAATATTCGTGCTCACCCCAGTCGAACCCTAGCCATCGAACATCCCGCTTGATGGCTTCCACATACTCGATGCTCTCGGTCTCCGGATTGGTGTCATCGAACCGGAGGTGGCAACGGCCCCCAAAGTCGGAGGCGAGGCCGAAGTCCAGGCATATCGCCTTTGCATGACCGATGTGGAGATAGCCGTTCGGCTCCGGAGGAAAGCGCGTGACGACATTTGTGACCCGCCCGCTCCGGAGATCGTCTTCAATGATGGCGCGTATGAAGTTTGACGGGGCCGCACCGTCACCGCTGGTAGAAGGGCTGCGTTCGACCTTTGCTGCCTCTGCCATAGGGCGAGAGTCTAGAACTGACGACTGGTGGATGCCTATTTTCGGGGGTCGATTTCAACGCGGTTCGACCCGAAAGGTCCCATTTCAGGAGGGCTTCAAACGCTGCAACGGCGGCGTCTAGGGTCGATTCCTGAGTCGGCACATCATACCTTTGTGAAACCTCCCCGGAGCCCAGCTTCCTCATCGACAACGGATCCCGAACGAACGACACTCGAAGATGATCGACAAGCTAAAGCGCTTTTTTGAACGGGTCGGACGTAGCGCGGATGGCCAACAGCAGCGTGAAGCCATGCTCGACCTGCTCGTCTGGACGATGTATGCCGACAACGTTCTCACACTGCCGGAGAATGATCGGATCGATCAGATTGCGGCAGACCTCGAGTGGAATTCGCCGGATCGTCCATCGGTGTACATCAGCAAGGCCACATCGAAGATCAGAGATGTGTTGTCAGACCCCGAACGGGCGGATCAACTCCTCGAGGACATCCACAGGCGGCTCGGGACCGCGAGCATGCGAAAGGAGGCCTACGATGCGTGCTATGATTTGGCGCAGGCAGACGGGCAGCTCGCTGCCGCGGAGATGAAGCTATTGCAGACCGTTCGGGAGCGGTTCGGCATAAAATCCTGATTCTCTACTGGGGCTCATGGCGCGGAAGCGCGTGCTCATCCTCGCTTATTACTTCCCGCCGATGGGCCTGAGTGGTGTTCAGCGCACGCTCAAGTTTGCCAAATATTTGCCGGAGTTTGGATGGGATCCAACCGTGTTGACGGTAGAGCCGGCCGGATATTTTGCCTATGATGAGTCTCTCGCAGCAGAGGTCGCGGAGATAGGCCTGACCGTTCATCGCACCCCAAGCCTGGACCCAACGCGCCTATTCGGACGGCGGAAGACCGTGCAGTTGCCGGCTGAGCGGACCCGTCGGCTGCTCGATTTCCTCAGCCAGGCACTCTTCATTCCGGACAACAAGGTAGGATGGAGGATATCCGCCCGACGCACGGCCGTCGAGCTTCATGCACGCGAGCCGTTCGACCTCATTTTTTCGACCGCACCTCCTTATACCGCGCACCTCATCGGGTCGGATTTGTCGAAGAATCTCCAGCTGCCACTCGTTCTGGATTTTCGCGACGACTGGATCGGCAACCCGAGGCATCGGTATCCGACTCCCTTGCATCGCAGATTCAATGCCCGACTTGAGGTGCGAGCTCTCGAACAGGCATCTCACATCATCGTAATCAATGACGTCATTCGGCGGAACATCCTTTCCCGAAACGTTGACGTGGTCGAACCTGGTAAGGTCTCCGTGATTCCTCACGGATTCGATCCCGCCGATTTCGAAAGAACCCCGTCGCCGACAGCAGGGTCATCGCCGTTCACCTTGCTTTACAGCGGCGTTTTTTATGATGCCCAGACCCCCGAGCCGCTTCTTCGTGCGCTGGCTCAATTGGTTGATCGGCATCCGGATCTGCGCGCATACATACGGGCCGACTTCATCGGACTCCTGCCGGAGTCGGCACGCCAACTGGCACGACACCTTGGCATTGAAAAGATGATCCGACATCCGGGCTACCTTCCTCATCGGCGCGTGATCGACGAGCTTCTGGCAGCCGACGTGTTGTGGATGACCATTGGAAAACGCGAGGGTGCCGAGAGTATTTCGACGAGCAAGCTCTACGAGTATTTTGGTGCGGGCAAACCGATCTTGGGCCTTGTTCCGGAGGGTGCGGCCCGGTCAGAACTGATGCGTTATGGAGCTGCGGAGACGGTCGAGCCCGACGACATCGCCGGTATTGCTGCAGCGGTCGAACGGCTCTACACCGCATGGAAACGGAACGACCTGCCACGTCCGAATACGGAGTTCGTTCGTGAGTTTGATCGGCGAAGATTAACCGGCCGACTCGCCGACATCTTCCATTCAGCCACAGGGGGGACGCGTTGACCGCAGGTGTTTTGAACCTGAAGCTTGAAAGTGACTTCTCGAGCCTGGAAAGATTGGTAGAGGAGCTGGAAGCATTCCTTGCACCGCGTGTCGAGGACGAAGATCTGACCTATCGTGTCGTGCTCCTGGCGACCGAAGCCGTCACGAACGCCATCGAGCACGGCAACAAATTCGACCCGGAGAAGCACGTCGAATTCCGGGTGGAGGTTCGCGAAAGGCAGGTCGAGATGGTCGTGGCCGACAAAGGCGCAGGATTTGATCCGCGACAACGTGATGATCCGCTCCGGAACGAGAACCTCCTCAAAGAAGGGGGACGCGGCCTTCTATTCATGGAATCGATGGCCGACGAGATCGAGTTTGCGGATGGTGGACGGACGGTCTACCTGCGATTCCGCAGCGCGGAGGATGGCGATTAGGTCTCCACAGGATGTGCCGCCGCGTCGATCGGCTTGGCTCGTAGGGTTCCTGGTCATCTTGCTTACCGGCTGCGTTGCGGCCATGGCGCTTACGGCGGCGCAGCCCGGATCGCGGATGGTTTTCGTTCTGGCTGCTCTGAGCGCGGGCGGCCTCATCGTGACGATATGGAGGCAAGGCGGCGTACCAATGTCTGTCGTACTGCTGCTTGCCGCGATTTTTCGCATCTCCTTTCTATGGCTTCCGCCCACGCTGTCCGACGACGCGTACCGGTACGTCTGGGACGGACTCATACAGCAGGAAGGATACAATCCGTACCTATATGTGCCTGCAGATTCGGCTCTCGCCGCCTACCACGATGAACCCGTTTTCGATCGTCTCAACTCGAAAGAATACTATTCGGTATATCCGCCGATATCCCAGCTCATCTACCGACTAGGGGCCTTCTTCTACGAGGGTGGATGGTTGGTGAGCTACTACGTCATCAAAGCGATCTTTGCAATGTTAGAGATGGCCGCGGTGCTGATCCTGTCCAGGATGGTGCGCCCCGGCGTACTCATTCTCTACGCCTGGAACCCTCTGGTTCTCATCTCGGGGGCGGGACAGGCACATGGAGAGGCTGCCCTCGTTTTGTGTCTGGTGCTCACCATGTACGCGGCGAGGAGGGGTAGGGGAGGGTGGGCTGGCGTCTGGTTGGGGTGTGCATCATGGGTGAAGCTGTACCCCGTTCTGCTCTTTCCCTTACTGCTGAGACGATTCGGATGGCGTTCGGCTCTTGGTGGCGCTCTCTGTATGACCCTTCTGGGCCTGCCGTATGCCCACCCGGATGTGCTTCCCAATATTATGAAGTCGCTTGATCTGTACGTACGCTTGTTCGAATTCAACGCCGGCTTCTATTATCTAGTTAAAGAAGTACTGGAAATCCTGACGGGCGCGGATTGGAGCAAACAGATCGGGCCGGCCTTTCGCTTGTTATTTCTGGCATCGCTGCCCGGTATCTACATCCTCGATCGAAGACGGGGCTGGCCACTGCCGCGCGCGTTCGCCGTGGTTATCGGGGCATTCCTGATCTTTTCCACGACCGTGCATCCGTGGTACTTGATCGGAATCCTGGCCGTTGCCTCACTCTCGTGGCAGGGGGGATGGCACTGGTTCTGGGTGGGACTCGCGTCCATAGGCACGTATCTCCTCTATGTTGGCGGTCCCTATTGGATATGGGTCGTGATCGGATGGACAGGCTGGCTCATACTCGGAATGGCACGTTACGGTCGCCGTCTGCTCGATGAGTTGATGCGATTTCGCGCACGAGGAAAAGCCGCACTTCTCGCACCATTCTTGAGCCGGGGTGATACGATTCTAGATGTTGGTGCAGCGGAAGGCTTCGTTGCCGAACATCTCACATTACGATGTGGTGTTCAGGCCAAATTGGTGGACATCGCGGATATGAATCGCACGCAGCTTCCGCATCAGGTTTATGATGGAGGTCGGCTGCCATTCGCAAACGATTCCGTCGACGTGATCATCCTTGTCTATGTGCTACACCACGCTGTCGATCCACACCGGCTATTACGCGAGGCGCGCCGTGTGGCCTCCCGTCGCATCATCGTTCTGGAATCCACCTACGAACGCCGATGGGAGGAGCCGCTGCTACGGCAACTCGACCATACATTGAATTTCATCCGATCATTGGGTCGTATGGATCGAGAGAGCCTGCATTTCCGGACGTTCGCGGGGTGGCTTAAGGTGTTTGATGAACTTGAAATACCGGTAAAGGCACGTCGTCATTTGCGCGGCTTCATTCATCATAGATCCCTCTACATCCTGGATGCAGTCGGCGTCGGACGCCCCATTCCGTAACCATCACGCGAGTAGCGTCCGGACGGCATCCGCCGCTTCGCGCGCAGGGACCGGCAGCGACAGATACCGTACGGAAGCGAGCGCACCCTCCATCAGCAGGATGAGCTGGTTGGCCACTGCCCCGGAATGTCGTACACCCGTGTCCCGCACGAGTGTCTCAAGGCGATCGCGGAGGGTTTGCTTGTGCTCGCGAACGAGTCGGTGGACGGGGTGGTTGCGATCGGGAAATTCGATCGCCGCCGCCTGAAACGGGCATCCCGCACACAGGGCGCTCCTGCATCGATCTTCCAGCGCGTCAAACAGCGCATATATCTTTTCTCGAGGATCGGTAGCATGGGACATGGAGCCGTCAAACCACTCCCAAAAATCATCGGCAGATACCCGCAGATGTTCGACGATCAGATCGTCTTTGGAGGCAAAGTGACGATAGAGAGTCATCTTTGCCACATCCGCTTCGAGGGCAATGTCGTCGACTCCTACAGCGGTAAATCCGCGTTGGTTGAAAAGCCGGGAGGCGCTCTCTACGATACGTTCTTTTGTGGACGGTCGGTCTGATCCCATTCCGTATGCTTTCGATCGGTTCGACCTACCTTAAGCATATTCAACTTAACGATACTCACCGGTATTCTGAATATACCCACACAGGATACTAGTGGGTATCGTCATGCGCAATAGGTCAATACAATAGAGTATAGATGCTTAGTGAGTCGGCGGTTCGAGAACTTTGTCGGCGAGCTCGTCGAGGCTACGATCTGCATCCAGCCAGACGTTGTCAGGATCGCGCCTGAACCAGGTGAGTTGGCGTTTGGCGTAGCGGCGTGTGTTGCGTTTGATGCGGCGTACCATTTCGCCATACGAGATCTCATCCTGAAGGTGGTCAATGACTTCGCGGTAGCCGATCGTTCGGAGCGGTGAAACGCTGCCGTGGATCCCGGTGCGAAGGAGGGCGCGCACCTCTTCAAGGAGCCCGGCTTCGAGCATCCGTTCGACGCGTTCATTGATGCGGTCGTACAGCTGCTGCCGATCTCGGTTAAGCACGAACGTGCGGAAGTTGAATGGCGGTGGTTCGAGGTTTCTATGATAGCTCGAAATAGGGCGGCCCGTCGCGTGGTATACCTCCAGGGCACGAACGAGCCGCTGTGTCTTGGTATGGTCCATGGTGGCAGCTGCTTCAGGGTCGATCTGCAACAGTTCGCCAAACAGGGCCTCCGCGCCTTCCGTAGCAAGCCGCATGGCAATATCCTCTCGTATCGAGCTTGGCACGTCGGGAATGTCGGCCAGTCGATGCTTCAATGCATGAAGGTACAGGGTAGAACCACCCACGACGATCACGCGGGTCTTTCTCTTCAAGATCTCCTTTATACGGATGTAGGCGTCCGCCTGAAATCGTCCCGCCGAATACGTCTCGGTGAGCTCAAGTTCATCCACAAAATGATGCGGAACGCGCTCCAGCTCGGATGGAGAAGGCTTTGCCGTGCCGATATCAAGACCGCGGTATATCTGGCGGCTATCGGCCGAAATAATCTCCGCATCAAGCCGCTCGGCCAGTTCGATTCCGAGGGCCGTTTTCCCGACGGCCGTAGGCCCGGCTATGATCGGTATCCAATCACGCATGCGAAGTACTGCAAGAGCGGTACTCGAAAGTACGGTCGGTAGAAGGCGATTGCCTCGCATTTCGCGAGCACGTTAGCCGGCTTGCCATCACAGTAACGTCACAGCGACGATCAAACCAAACCGTTTGACACCGCATACTAAGACTTCGGAGCCGTTCAACTCACCCAGAAATCTCTGGTAAGCACATGGATCTCTTCAGGCAAGAGCAGTTGACGGAACTGGCGTCGATTCAGGCCGAGCCCTGCGTATCTCTCTACATGCCAACCTACTACGTGGAGACAGAGCTGTCTCAAAACTGCATTCGACTCAAGAATCTTGTGAAGACGGCACGCCAGCAGCTTCACGATCAAGGCTACCGCGATGCCGACTGCGGCCGGCTCTTTCGACCGCTCGAGGGGCTTACGGAAAACAACGCTTACTGGCTTGAACGGGGGGACGGTTTCGCGGCGTTTCTCACGCCCGACGAGTCGCGCATGTTCAGGCTGCCGATCGATTTCAAGGAGCTTGTGGTCACCGGGCAACGATTCCATCTCAAACCACTCTTTCCGATTCTGGCCGCCAACAATCGATTTTATCTACTCGCGCTGAGCAAGAACCGGGTGCGCCTGTTTCAGGGGACACACTACAGCATCGCCGAAATACACTCCGAGGAGATTCCCGAGAGCCTCTTCGATGCATTACAGGTCGAGGAGCGCCAGCGCTCCGTACAGCACCATGTGTCGAACATTGCGGCCGGGCGCCACGATGTCGCTTTTCACGGCCATGGCGTTTCGTCAGAGGACGACAAGCGCCAGCCTCACGACGAGATCTACCGGTTCTTCCGCGATGTCGATGCTGGAGTTCGACAGACCATCGGCGACAATGACGGACCGCTCGTGCTCGCGGGCGTAGAGTACTATCTACCAATTTATCGGGAGATCAGCCGCTACGGTAATCTGGTGGATGATTCCATCGTCGCCGGAAGTCCCGATCACCAGAACCCGAAAGATCTGCATGCCAGGGCCTGGTGCATCGTCGAACCTCGGTTTCTGGAGTCCCAGCGCGCTGAGCTGGAGCGTTTTTTCGATCTTCGCGGCAATAGCAAGAAGCTGGCCTCTGATGACATCCACGAAATCATTCCGGCAGCGGCGTTCGCTCGCGTCGACACGCTGTTTGTCGAGATCGGGAAAAACATCTGGGGAAGCTACGATCCCGACCAGAACACGGTCCGACTGAGCGACGAATACACGCCGGGTGACGAGGATTTGCTCGACTTTGCCGCCGTACACACGCTCATGCACGGCGGGACGGTTCACGCGCTCCGGTCCGAGAACATGCCGGCAGACGGTCTGGCCGCGACATTCCGGTATGCGGCCGATGTAGCAGCAGGGGATGGCGAATACCACTAATCGACACGGATGTCGATCGAGTGATTTGCTAAGGTAACATAACAATAATTATGTTACCTTGGCATCGACGCTAGAATCCTCACTCCGACATCCACATGGAACAGCTCCCTCAGAGAACCGGCCCGGCGAACGCAGCACGAATTCCACGTCAGGCGAACGACGACGCCCAGCTCATCAGGCTCTGGCTTCATGGCAAGAGTCCACGAACACAGGAAGCCTATTTGCGCGATGTGCACCAGTTCATCGATTTCGCGGACCGCCCACTACAACACGTCATCCTCGATGACCTTCAGAAGTGGGCCGACCATCTCGACCGGCGCGGCCTGAGCGACGCCTCACGAGCCAGGAAGCTGGCCGCCATAAAGAGCCTGTTTTCGTTCGGCCACAAGATAGGCTACTTCGTTTTCAACGTGGGCGCGGCGATCGCTACACCTAAAGTAAAGGATGATCTCGCAGAACGCATCCTACCGCGAGAAGCGGTTTGTCGGGTACTCTCCATGGCGGACAACCTGAGGGATGCCGTCCTTCTGCGATTGTTCTATGCCTCAGGGGGACGCGTATCCGAGCTAGCAGCGCTTCGTTGGAAATCCGTCGTCGAACGACCCGGCAAAAAGGGACTGTCGTACGGACAGGTCGGGCTTCATGGCAAGGGCGACAAGATCCGCAACGTGATAGTCTCCTCGTCTACATGGAGTGAATTGGTGAGGCTACGACGACACGAACAAGATCGGGGATATGGTAACCCACACGATCCCGTCTTCCGATCTCGTAAAGGTGGACATCTCTCTCGCAAACAACTCTGGCTTATCGTGAAGCGCGCCGCCGAACGCGCCGGATGCCCCCAATCCGTTTCGCCACACTGGCTCCGTCACGCCCATGCATCGCACGCCCTGGATGAGGGTGCACCGATTCACCTCGTGAAGGAAACCCTCGGCCACAAGTCCCTGGCCACCACCAGCCGGTACACGCACGCCCGGCCCGACGACTCCTCGGGCCGCTACCTCGACGTGTGAAAAAGGCTTTACGCCTACCACTGGATACGCCCTTCGGTCAGGGTTCGAGAAACACCCTCTACGTATCCTCATGTACATTGTGACGGCCTGAGCCGGAGTATATCGAGGATTTAGAGAAGGAGGAATACTATGGCCATGGAATTGAATGGAATGAGAGTCGCCATTGTGGCGACCCACGGAGTCGAACAGATCGAGCTCACGGAACCGCGCAAGGCCCTGGAGGATGCGGGTGCCAGTACCGAGTTGATCGCGCCCGAGGCGGGTATGATCAAGGCATGGGATCGGACGGATTGGGGAGACGAAATCGAGGTCGATCGAACCATCGCAGATGCGTCGCCCGATGACTACGATGCCCTGTTGCTACCCGGAGGCGTGCTGAATCCCGACAAGCTCCGAATGAATGACGAGGTCCTGACCTTTGTGCGGTCGTTCTTTAACGATCGCAAGCCGGTCGCGGCCATCTGTCACGGGCCGCAGGTCTTGATCGATGCGGATGTCGTGCGGGGGCGAAGAATGACCTCTTACCGCTCCGTGCGAAAAGACCTTGAAAATGCCGGAGCCGAATGGGTGGACCAGGCCGTCGTCGTAGATGATGGCCTCATCACCAGCCGAAATCCAGGCGACATCCCTGATTTTTCGGAAGCAATCGTACACGAATTCGCGAAGGCGCGCGAATCGGTCGGGGCGTAACGAACCCCGTATATCAATCGTTCTCAACCAGCAGCGAGGATAGGAGCGGCTTCATCCCGCTCCTGTCCTCTTTTTGTATTGCCTTGCCGGCCGCCCGTGGAGATCCTGATCGGCCTGACCCGAAATCGCCGCAGACGCAGCGCATTGGAAAGCACGAACACACTTGACACGGCCATAGCCGCTGCAGCGATCATGGGCGACAACAGTTGCTGAATCACGGGATACAGGGCGCCCGCGGCCACCGGAATAAGCGCCACGTTGTAGGCAAAGGCCCAGAAGAGGTTTTGCTTGATGTTGCGCAGTGTCGCTCGCGCAACCTGGATGGCACTCACGAGGGCCCGAGGATCGCCTGTCATCAAGACGACATCACCCGCCTCGATGGCCACGTCCGTTCCTGTGCCGATAGCGATTCCGACATCCGCCTGTGAGAGAGCCGGAGCGTCGTTGATGCCGTCTCCGACGAATACCACGTTCCTGCCACGCGCCTGAATCTCTTTTACAGCATCCGCCTTCTGTTGGGGAAGCACGTTGGCGCGGACGTCCTCGATGCCCAGCTGGAGTGCAATAGTTTCGGCCGTGGCCCGGTCGTCACCCGTAATCATCGAAAGCTCGTACCCCATCTCTCGCAGGGCGTCGACGGCTGCGAACGCCGTTTCCTTGATGGGATCGGCGACGCCGAACACGGCGACAGGCTCCCGGCCGACAGCCATGAACACGGCCGTCTTGCCTTGCTGTCGAATTGATTGCGCCAGTTCTCGAAAGCCATCCAGGCGGATGCCTTCCGAGTGCATGTACCGTTCGGATCCGATGCGAACCAGATGTCCATCGACATCGGCGGACGCTCCATATCCTGCGTGCGCCTGAAACGACGAGGCCATGGCCGGATCCAGACCGCGCCGTTCCACGCCCTCCAGTATGGCTCGGCCGATGGGGTGCTCCGAATGCTGCTCGACAGCAGCCGCCCATCGGAGAACGTTATCCGATGGATGAGAATCGGGCGCAGCGGCATCCGTCAGCGTGGGACGGCCCTCCGTCAGTGTCCCTGTTTTGTCGAGCACGATGACATCGGCTTCGGCCAATGCCTGAATGGCCGATCCGCGTCGGAAGAGCACCCCGATCTCCGCGGCCTTACCCGTTCCGACCATGATCGATGTCGGCGTCGCGAGACCCATCGCGCATGGACATGCGATGATGAGCACGGATACGGATGCAACGAGCGCGAAGGTGAGCGAAGGGCCTGGCACGAAGAGCAACCAGATCGAAAAGGTGACGAGTGCAATCGCGAGCACGACGGGTACGAAAACCGCTACGACGCGATCAGCCATAGCCTGAATTTGCGGCTTCGAGCTCTGCGCCTCCTCGACCAGGCGGATTATCTGCGCCAGGACGGTCTCCCCTCCCACACGCGTCACCCGAAAAACGAAACTCCCCGCCTCATTCATCGTGCCGCCAACCACTTCGGAGCCTGCCTCCTTCCGAACAGGCAGCGACTCGCCCGTGAGCATCGATTCATCCACGTGCGAGGAGCCCTCCATCACGATGCCATCCACCGGAACACGCTCGCCCGGTCGAACACGCACCCGGTCTCCCACCCGCAGCTCGTCGACATCAACCGAGACTTCCTGTTCTCCACGAAGCGCCTGAGCAGTGCGCGGGCGCAGCCGCATCAAGGCCTTCATCGCGTCACTCGTTCGCCCGCGTGCCACGGCCTCCATGTATTTCCCCACGAGGATCAGCGTGATGATCACCGCGGAAGCTTCGTAATACACGTGAGCGGTGCCGGCCGGAAGCACGCCCGGCGCAAAAGTGGCCACCACCGAATAGGCGTATGCGGCCGACGTGCCCAGGACGACGAGCGTGTTCATGTCGGGGCTGCCCGCGCGCACAGCCTTCCACCCATCCCGATAGAACCGCAGGCCGGGGCCGAATTGGACGATGCTCGCCAGAGCGAAAAGCAGAAGGTGCAAGCCCGTCGTGCCGATGCCATCGTGCAACGCACGCTCAAACCCGGGCCAGACCATCGGTACCATCTGCAGGATGAAGATGGGGATGGTCAACGCTGCCGCGATCAGCAGCCTGCGCTGCAGCTTGCCCATCTCCGCATCCCGAATCTCTGCCTCCATACCACTGCGATCTGCCGTCGCGTCGGCGAGCTCGATGACATCATACCCCGCATCCCGTACGGCGCGGTATGCCGCATCAGCGAAATCGTGAGCGCTTGCCCCGTTTCGAGCCGCGAACCGGACGCGGGCCCGCTCGGTCGCGAGATTAACCACCGCTTCCTCGACGCCGTCAAGACCTGCGAGCGCCTTCTCGACGCGCCTCACGCAGGCCGCGCACGTCATCCCTCGAACGCCAAAATCCAGCGTCGCGAGCTCGTCCGAAGGGTTCATCGCAATTGCTTGTACAGCAGGTTCATGATCTCGTCGTAGCTGTGCTCGGCGGCTTCCCGATCGCCGGAGCGAAGGGCCTCCGTAACGCAGGTCTCGAGATGATTGCGCGTGATGATTTCGCCAACGGAACGAAGTGCGCGCTGCGCCGAAGTGATCTGGTGCAGGACGTCGCCGCAGTACCTCCCTCCTTCCACCATGCGCTGCAAGCCGCGAATCTGCCCCTCGATTCGCCTTAGCCTCTGCAGCACATCGCGTTCTTTCTCTTCAGTGAGATGCATGGCTTAGGCCCTCGAGTGAGAAATCGGCTCGTATCCGGCTTCTCGAATGGCGGCGTCGATCTTCTCGGTCACGTCTCCATCGAGGAGACGAACTCGGGCAGCGCCGATAGTGACATCTTCGATCTCAATGCCCTGAACATGCTCCAGCGCGGCCCGAACGGCCGTAACACAGTGATCGCAACCCATTCCTTCGATCTTGATGTAGTCGATCATAACGCTCGCTCTCTGGGATGTGGTGGATGTTGGATGTAGACATGCCCGGGATTGACCGTACCCCGAAATCACTGGATACCCTACCCCCCTATCGTATACAGGGTTCCGGAAATCGGCAGATGCCGGCATGGCCAGAGCGGTGAAAGCCTAAGCAGCAGCCGCCTTCTCCATGCCCTCGCCTATGGTCGCCTCCGTATCCGAATCAAAGAAATGCAGCTTACGCAAGTCGAAGGCCAGACGAATGGGCTCACCAGGCTCCGGAAGCACCTGAGGCGCCACGCGGGCGACGACCTCCTGGTCCCCCGACCGGGCGTAAACGAAGATCTCGTTGCCCATCGGCTCCACCACTTCCAGAGTCAGCAGGGCCTCGGAGACCGGATTTCGGATGAAAGGACTGCCGGATACGTAAATATCCTCGGGGCGAATGCCCAGTGTAACCGATCGCCCTGCGTACTCCTTAAGAGCTGGATTGTCCAGGTTCGACAGAGGGAGCGTAAATGCGTCGTTCGCCGCACGGAAGGCCAACCCGGATCCGTTCTCGATGCGGCCTGGAACGAAGTTCATCGAGGGGCTGCCGATGAATCCCGCCACAAATTTGTTGGCAGGATGATTGTAGAGCTCGAGCGGCTTATCAATCTGTTGGATGTAGCCGTCGCGCAGCACGACGATTCGATCCCCCATCGTCATGGCCTCGACCTGATCGTGCGTGACGTAGACCATGGTGGCGCCAAGCTGCCGGTGCAGCTTCGAGATTTCGGTCCGCATCTGCACACGAAGCTTCGCGTCGAGGTTTGACAGCGGCTCGTCGAACAGAAACACGCGTGGCTTCCGAACGATGGCACGACCTACGGCAACACGCTGGCGCTGTCCGCCCGACAGCTGTTTCGGCTTGCGATCTAGAATACCCTCGATGCCGAGAATCTGAGCAGCCTGCTCGACACGGGTCCGGATCTCCTCCTTCGAATACTTTCGCAGCTTCAGGCCGAAAGCCATGTTGTCGTACACGCTCATGTGCGGATAGAGCGCGTAGTTCTGAAACACCATCGCGATGTCGCGATCCTTCGGCGGTACATCGTTTACGGGCCGATCACCGATGTAGAGCCGGCCCCGCGTAATGGTCTCCAGTCCGGCAATCATCCGGAGCATGGTGCTCTTGCCACACCCCGAAGGCCCTACCAGTACGACAAACTCGCCATCCCCTACCTCGAACGACGCGTCGTGAACGGCGACGACATCATTGTCATAGACCTTCCGGACGTTCTCAAGCTTGACACTGGCCATTACAAACGTGCATTAAACGAGAAGTGGGGACCGGCCGCGGGGAGCTGGATCTGCCCAAAGGCACAAACGGGTCCGGGCGGCATCCTTTTTCGTATAGTAAACGTTAAGATAGCCGTGGATCCGCAGAATATTACCTATTCTGCTCAAGAGTATCAGTCGTCCGGACAAAAGATGGCACAGGGCAAGTCGAAGGTCACCATCTATGACGTGGCCGACCGTGCAGGAGTAGCGATTTCGACCGTCTCTCGCGTATTGAACAACTCGACCGATGTGTCGGAGCCCACGCGCGTGCGCGTACTCAAGGCGATCGACGAGCTGCAGTTCAGGCCCGACCGAACGGCGAAGTCGCTGGCGCAAAAGGCTGCGCGCTCGTTCGCGGTGGCCATTCCTACGTTTACCATGCCCTTCCACAACGAGCTGCTAAAGGGCATCCGATTTCGGCTTCGCAACCAGGATATCGACCTGCTGCTCTGTGATCTCGGCTCGACATCCCCTCATCAGACGCTCTTGAATTTTTTGGGCCGGGGCGCCGTCGATGGGCTGCTGCTGGTCGGGGTGCCTGTCGAGGAGCGCATTGCGCATGAGCTCCGTGCTCTACATGCTCCGGTCGTGCTCATCGGACCGCGGCATCCGGACTTCGACTCATTTTTCTGGGATGAGCGCGCGGGCGGCCGCGCCGCCATCGAGCATCTACTCGAGCTTGGCCACCGCCGAATCGCGATCATCACGTCCCCTACGGCAAGCTCCGTGCAGGATGAGCGCATCGAAGGCGCCCGCGAAGCACTCGAGCAGGCAGGCGTTGCTTTCGATCCTGCTCTCATTATCAGCGGCCACACGGAGAAACACGCAGGCTTCAGCGAGGAGGCCGGATATGAAGCCATGGAGCGTGTGCTGGAAGACCATTCAGATGTCACCGCCGTCTTTGCTATGAGCGACGTACAGGCTATCGGCGCCTGTAAGGCCGCGCGCGATGCGGGGCGCCGAATACCTGACGACATGGCCGTGATCGGGTACGACGACATCAAAACAAGCTACTACGTGGGCCTCTCGAGCATCGATCAGCGCATGCATTGGGTCGGGGAAGAAGCCACCGAGCTGCTGCTTACGCGGATGGATGGGCGCAACAGGGAGGCACCTGTCGCTCGCCTGATCGTGCCCGAGCTTGTCGCACGAGGATCCACACTTCGGACATGATCGACCGAGACATTCTGGCACGTCAGCTCGATCGCACGCTCATCGAGACGAACCTGACGGGCTTCGGGACGCGTTATCGGGGTAAGGTGCGTGATACCTACCACACGGATGACACGCTCATCCTCGTAACCACGGATCGTATCTCGGCCTTCGATCACGTACTGCGACAGGCCATCCCGTTCAAGGGCCAGGTCTTGAACCAGACCGCGGCGTTCTTTTTCGATCACACGGCGGACCTCGTCCCGAATCATCTCCTCGCCGTTCCGGATCCCAACGTCACAGTCGCTGAGTTCTGCCGGCCGGTCCCTATCGAGTTCGTCGTCCGCGGCTATCTCGCCGGGCATGCGTGGCGGGAATATCGCGCCGGCTGCCGCCAAATCTCCGGGGTCGCGCTGCCGGAGGGGCTTGTCGAGAGCAGCCGCCTTCCCACGCCCATTCTAACCCCGGCCACCAAGGCGGCGGAGGGGCATGACGAAGACATCAGTCGAGAGCAGATCATCTCGCAGGGAACGCTGACGGAGGATGAATTGGACCAGCTGGAAGCGTGGGCCCTTCAGCTTTTTGGGCGCGGCACGGAGATGGCCGCCGAGCGCGGGCTGCTACTTGTCGATACCAAGTACGAGTTTGGGCGAAAGGCCGACGGGTCGTTTGTATTGATCGATGAAGTGCACACCCCGGATTCTTCCCGCTACTACTACGCGGAAGGCTACGACGACCGCCTCTCGCGCGGGGAGCCCCAGAAGCAGCTCTCGAAGGAATTCGTTCGCGAGTGGCTCATGGCTCAAGGGTTTCAGGGACACGATGGACAAACGCTACCCGATCTGCCGGACGATTTCCGCATCGAAGTCGCGGCGCGGTACATCGAGCTATTCGAGACGGTGACGGGACAAACCTTCGTTCCTGATACGCATCCGGATCCCGAAGCGCGCATCACAGAGGCGCTGCAACGCTACGTGAGCGTCGGCCGCAGTTAGCGGAGACTCTCTCTTAGCGGCGCGCGATCTGTTTTTCGAAGAATACGACCGCGCTTATCCCGATGGCGCCGGCGCCTCGTTGATCACCTCTTCTACGGCCCGCTCCGATATCGGTGCTTCCTCCGTCTTGATCAGCGCACGCAATTCTTCCAGCGAATCGCTTGCAAGAGCGGCTCGCCGGATTTCAGGCTCTTTGAAGAGTCGCGCGATGCTTCCCATGATCTGAATCTGGGCGGACATGTCGTCCGGCGGCGTCAAGAGCAGAAAGATCAGCCTTGTGGGCTTGCCATCTCGGCTGTCGAAGTCTATTCCCGTTCGCGATTTGCCTATAGCAAGAACGGGTGTTTCCAGGCCTTCGATACGGGCGTGCGGAACGGCCAGCTCGTAGCCCAGGCTCGTGCTGAGGGTTCGTTCACGTGCCGTAACCTCTCGAGCGACGAGCTCCGCAGGGAGACCGGCCGCCTCTGCAGCGGGCCGCGACAACTCTTCAATGGCCTCCTCCGCCGTCCGGGCATTCAGGGAGGGAAGGAATAACCCGGCCGTGAGCAGCTCGTCCAGCTTCCACTTCTTCTTCCGCTCGACGAAATAGGCCATGAACGGAGCACTGATGATGGAGCTAAGAAGCGCAAGAACGACCAGGGCAACAAACATTTCGTCCTGGATCAAGCCGTATTGCAGGGCGAGTAGTCCGAGGATGATCTCCATCGCGCCGCGCGCATTCATCCCAAAGCTGACGGCCAGGGCATCGCGACGGGGCATGCCTCCCAGGTAGGCGCCCAGCATGCATCCTGCAATCTTCCCGAAGAACGCGATGGCGAGCACGCCCAATGTGAGTGTGAGATTGAAGCTCTCGAGGAAGTCGGCCTCGAGGCCGATGGATACAAAGAAGATCGGCGCGAAAATGTAGGTGACGAACTGGTGTAGAATGGTTCGTGTCTGTGCTCGCATGTGCGCCGAATCGCCGACGGCGATGCCGACCAGGAAGGCGCCAAATATGGCATGGATGCCGATGGCCTCTGTTGCGGCGGCGCCGGCGAGGGTCAGCACGAGCGTGAACCCGAGCACGCCTCCGGGCCAACTCAGGCGCGACTGGATCCAGGGCAGCGACTTGTTGACGAGCCATCGACCGACCGTTAGCGTGAATACGACCAGGAGCAGGGTCAGCCAGATGGTCGTGCCCACGCTCAGTCCCTCATGATTCTCGGCGGCCACGCCCGCGCCGGAATTCAACATGCCGAGGATGATCGAAAAGATGATCCATCCAAGAAGATCACTGAACATGGCCGCACCCATCACGATCATCCCGACGTTTGTCTTGAAGAGATCGAGATCCATCATGATCTTGGCGATGACCGGCAGCGCCGAGATGCTAAGCGCCGTTCCGAAAAACAGCGCGAAGGTGAGCAGGTCGGCGCCCGGCTCGATGCCCCAGAAGCGCGGGAAAGCGTACGCCCCGGCGAAGCCTACGGCAAAGGGAAAGAGCGTGCCGAGGACGCTGACCATGAGCGCGGCGCGTCCCTGCTGCCACAGTACGCTCAGATCGATCTCCAACCCCGCAATCAAAAGCAGGAGGACCACAGCCAACGTGATCAGCGTGTGGTAGGCAATCGCGACCGAGCCCGTTGTCGGGAAAATGTGGGCATAAAGGTCGGGCATGACCGTACCCAGCACGGTCGGACCGAGCAGAATCCCCGCGAGAATCTCCCCCACGATGGCCGGCTGTCGCATGCGATTGAAGGCTTCGCCAAAGACGCGGGCAAGCCCGAGCATTACAGCAAAGCCAAGCAACACCACGCTTATTTCGTGTGGGGTAAGCTTCTCCATACGCGTGGGTTGGATTCAGAATCGATGCACAGGTGCGAGGCGGCTCGTGCCTAGTTGGTGACCTTCTCGCGGGCCACCCAGAGGGTGCACGGGATTTCTCGCAGTACCCATTCCATGTCGGCCGGAAATAGCCGCGAAAGGAAGGTCGAATATTGCCCGGATGAGGGCATTACGAGTACGTCCGCGCCGATCTCGCGTGCAAAGGTCGCGGCAATCTGGCCCGTCTTACCCTCGAGGCACTGCGCTTCGATCGGAACGGCGCTGGCGCCGGCAGCATCTACGAAATCACGCAGCAGTTCTTCCTCCTCCTCGAGACTTTCGGCCTCGATCTCGCGAGCGCGCTCCCTTCTGTAGCCCTCCGTCATGATCATGGCCTGTCCATACTCGGAAAGCACCCGTGCGACGTGGATGCTCTCGGCATTCTCTCGCTCGGCCATGCGGATGGCTCGGACGAGGGCGATCAACGAGGCCTCGCTGTAGTCCGTGATTACGAGGACCTTCCGAAAGGGCTTAGGGTCACGTTGAGGTTCCGGAATGAGAATCAGGGAGCACGGGAGTTCCCTGGCAAGATTGTGCGCCACCGATCCGAGGTAGTAGCGCAGTGGCCGCTCCTTCTCTAGCGCCCCGGCAACGACCATATCCATGTCTTCGCGCCGAACCGCACCGATGATGGCGTCGGCAGGCTCGCCCTCTTCCCAGAATATCGTCGCATCGTCGGGGATTCCTGCAGCTTCCATGGCCGCTCGAAGCTGCTTCTCCTTGGACCTCGTCCGCGCACCCGCGTGAACGAGGCTGAGCCTGTCGGCCACCGGTCCGAGATGAAATAGCGCCTCGGCGAGCAGACCTTCTACCCGCGGAGACAAGGCGGCGGCAATTCCAACGTGACGGTACAGAGACATAGACGCGGACGAAAAAGAATCCCTAACCTAACTCACCGGCGACTCGTTCGCCGCCAGGATGCCATATTCTTCGGGTCGCCGATCGGAAAAGAGGTTGTTTCGGGCGGTGATCTGACGGTCCCGAGCTTCTGCGGGATCGATCTCGACAGCGACGGCTGCATCGCCCTCAGGCGGGGCGGCGTACAGCACATCGCCACTCGGATTGCAGATCAGGCTCTGGCCGATGAAGTGCAGGACCTCACCATTCGAAGACTCCGTGCCGTATCGATTCGCCGTCAGGGTAAATAGATGGTTCTCCAGAGCGCGAATCGGCATGGCTCGGGGACAATCTTTGCGAACGAGATTGGAGGGGTGTGCAATCACATCGGCTCCAAGCAGCGCGAGTGTCCTGGCCGCTTCCGGAAAGTACCAGTCGAAGCAGATCATCACCCCGAGCCGGTAGCTTTCACCGTCGCGGGACTCGAGATCCACCACCTGGAAACCCAGGTCGCCCGGCGAGAAGAATAGTTTCTCTTTGTCGTAAAGGTGCACCTTCCGATAGGTGCTCACGATTCCGTCCGGTGAAACGACGACTGCGCTGTTGTAGAAGGTGTCATCACTCCGTTCGGGAAGGCCGGCCACCAGTACGGCGCCTGTCGAACTCGCCCAGTCGAGAAGCGCATCACACGTCGGCCCATCCGGAAAGACTTCCGCCACCCGGCGCAAATCGGACTCCGACTGGAAGAAATAGCCTGAGGCAAACAGCTCGGGAAGCACGAGGAGGTCGGCATCAACCGCGGAGATCATCTCCCCGACGTGAGTCAGGTTGGCCTCGACATCCAGATACTTCGGTGCATATTGGACGACAGCTGCCTTCATGCCAGATGATCTCGTTGCTTTTCCGATTCGAAAGGACCCTCTGAAACTCTGGATGAATCACCCTCTACCCACTCAGATGATCCGTCCGCATAA
This sequence comes from uncultured Rhodothermales bacterium, assembly GCA_965651265.1. Classification (GTDB taxonomy): domain Bacteria; phylum Bacteroidota; class Rhodothermia; order Rhodothermales; family VXPQ01; genus CBFGRV01. The sequence continues at coordinate 16,323 of CBFGRV010000023.1, read as the reverse complement.
AACTCTTGCTTCCAGATTGGCACGTGGTTTTTCAGCTCGTCGATCAAGTATCGGCACGCGGCGAAGGCGGCGTCACGATGCGCTGTGGCGACACCTACGAGCACACTTGTCTCTCGAAGGGGTACCTCACCCTCACGATGCCACAGACACACTCGAAGCAGGGGCCATCGGCTGGATGCCAGCTCGACGAGCCTCTTCATCTCGGAAAGCGCCATCCCCCTGTACGCTTCGTACTGTAGCGTACGGGTCTCTCGACCGGCCGTCCACCGGCGTGTAGTGCCCAGGAAAAGATCGACGGCGCCGGCCTCCTCCACACGCAGATAGTCGTGGGCCAGCCGAAGATCGATCGGCTCGCGCTGAATCCGAAGCCAGTATTTCGATGTCCGCTCCTCCACCCTATCCTCCACTCACCGGCGTTATGATGGCCACCTCATCTCCGGGCTGAACGAGAGTCGACGGGTCCGCATACTCCAGGTTGACAGCGAGCCGTAAACTGGAGCCGTACATCTTCAGCTCGGGATGGCGATCCGTGAGGATGTCCAGGAAGCGGGCCGCGGTCATCGGCCCGTCGAAGTGCAGCCAATCTTCTGCTCTGCCCAGCTTCTCGCGCAACGTGCTGAAGAAGAGTACCCGCACCGCATCCAGGCCGGGAGTGTGACCCGAGCGTACATCCACATCGTGGTGGCGTGTGCTCAGGTCGACGTCGATATGTGGGCGAGCAGCCATCATCGAGGCGGGATGCCGAATTACGGTGTGCAGTCAGCGAAAATGAATGGCCCGGATGGGCTCGATGCGCGAAGCAACGCGGGCCGGTAGGTAAGCCGCCAGCGTGCACAGCAGCATGGCGACCACGCCCACCAGTACGAAATCGAGTACATTCAGTTCGATGGGAGCCGAGTCCATGTAGTAGGCCTCCTCCGGCAAGGGGATGATGGCGTACTTCTGCTGCAGGACAGCCAGCACGAACGCCACGATCTGGCCGATCAACGTGCCGCCAACGCCGATGAGTAGGCCGAGCCACAGAAACAGCTTGCGAAGCGTCTTCCGGGATGCCCCGAGGCTCTGAAGGATTCCGATCTCGCGCGTCTTCTCCAGGATGAGCATGAGCAGTGTGCCAATGATGTTGAACGCCGCAACCAGAATGATCACGCTGATCACGATCGGAATGATGCCCTCCTGCAGGTTTACCCATGCAAATAGGCCGCTATACACTTCGTAGATGCTTCGGGCCATGATGGGGAATCCGAGCTGATCTTCCACCTCGAGGGCGATATCCCTGGCCCTCCCGACATCGTCGACCGTGAGATCGAAGCGGGTGACCTCGTTTGTGCCGTAGCCCAGCAGCTCGCGTGCGGCAGCGATATCCGTGTAGACGTAGAGCTCGTCAAAATCGGCCAGAGCCGTTTCGTAGACCCCCGTCACACGAAACTGCTTTACGCGGGGTGTCGCAAACCCCGGGCCGCGGCCCCGTGAGGCCTCTTCTTCTCGCATGGAGAATGCCGTAACGATGTCGGACGGCTCAACGCCCAATCGCTCGGCCAGCCGGCGGCCCACCACAACGCCATACCGGCCGCTCGTATCAGGTCGCGTGTCCATCGCGCCGGAAATTAAATTCTCTCCGATGAAGGTCGGGATCTCCCGAATTCCCAGAATGGCCACCCCTTCGATCTCGCGTGCAGATCGCCGCAGCAACGCGAATTCCTGCACCACCGGTGCCACGGCGGCTACCCCTTCAATCTCCTCCAGCGTCCGCTCGATCGCCTCTGCATCGTCGAGCGGTTCATCCTGAAAAGACTCTACCTGAACGTGCGCCCCGAAGCCGACGATCTTCGCTTCGATTTCAGTGCTGAAACCTCGCACGATCGACAGGGCCAGCAAGAGAGCTGCCGTTCCCAGGGCTACCCCTCCCACAGCGACGTAGGTGATAAAGCGGATAAACCGGCGACCTTCCTCACGGCCGCGGGCCGACCGGAGGTATCGCATCGCCATGAATCTTTCAAATCGGGAAGGCACCCAGGAGCGTATCTTCAGGTTGGATGGGACGGATGAGATGCGAAGGTAGCGCGAAGATCCCTCCGCATGCGCACGCAGTCTACGAAAACTTGCTTCAACGGATGTCAGTACCCATTCCGATCGACATCTAGAGCCAGGTCAGCGAGTCCATGACAAATCAAATCCCCCAGATTCCGCAGCCCGAGAACGAGAACGTTCGCAGCTATGCTCCCGGGTCGCCGGAACGCGCGTCGTTGCGGCGAAAACTCGAGGAGCTCAAGGGCGATGTGATCGAGATTCCTGCGTTCATCGGTGGGCGCGAAATCCGAACCGGTAATGTGATTGAGATTCGGGCCCCCCACGAGAAGAGCCGCGTTCTGGCGCGGGCGCACATGTGCGGAGAGAAGGAAGTGTCACAGGCCATCGAGGCGGCACTCCAGGCACGCCGGGAGTGGGCTCGGATGCCGTGGTCAGATCGAGCCGCCATCTTCCTGAAGGCGGCGGAGTTCCTTTCCGGTCCGTGGCGCGATGTCCTGAACGCCTCGACCATGCTCGGACAGAGCAAGAACCCATTCCAGGCCGAGATCGACGCCGCCTGCGAGTTGATCGACTTCTGGCGCTTCAATGCGCACTACATGCAGCAGATCTATTCGGATCAGCCATACTCGCCGCGCGGTACATGGAACCAGTTGGAGTACCGACCGCTGGAGGGCTTCGTCTTTGCGGTCACGCCCTTCAACTTCACGTCCATTCAAGGTAATCTTCCCACAGCGCCTGCCCTCATGGGCAATACGGTACTCTGGAAGCCCTCGACCACCTCACTCTACTCCGCCTACTTCATCTACCGTCTTCTCGAGGAGGCGGGTCTTCCAGCCGGCGTGATCAACATGCTGCCGGGGCGTGGGCCCGATATCGGTAATCCGGTTTTCGCATCCCCCCACTTCGGCGGCCTTCATTTCACGGGCTCCACGCAAACTTTTCAGCATATGTGGAAGACCATCGGGTCGAGCATCGACACGTATCGAAGCTATCCACGCATCGTCGGGGAGACTGGAGGGAAGGATTTCATTATCGGACATGCGTCCGCCGACCCCGAGGCCGTCGCTACTGCCATCGTTCGTGGAGGCTTCGAGTACCAGGGCCAGAAATGCTCCGCGGCATCACGTGCATACCTGCCCAAATCGCTGTGGCCCGAGATTAGACGCGAGCTCGAGGAGCAGCTCGCCGACGTCCGGATGGGTCCCGTTGAAGACTTCTCGAACTTCATCAATGCCGTTATCGACGCATCCGCCTTCAAGAGCATCACCGGCTATATTGATCATGCTAGGGCGAACGACGGCGTCGAGTTCATCCACGGCGGCTCCTACTCCGATGAGGAGGGGTATTTCATCGAGCCCACCGTGATTCGAGTCGATGATCCGCGATATCGAACGATGTGCGAGGAGATATTCGGTCCGGTCGTTTCGTGCTTTGTGTATGATGATGCCGACTATGAGGAAATGTTGACGCTGGTGGACGAGACCTCGCCGTATGCCCTGACCGGTGCGGTATTTGCTCAGGATCGGCGGATCATTCGACACACGTTGGAGCGGCTCGCTGATAACGCTGGAAACTTTTACATCAACGACAAACCAACTGGAGCCGTTGTGGGTCAGCAGCCATTCGGCGGTGCGCGGGGTTCTGGGACGAACGACAAGGCGGGCAGCTACCTGAATCTCGTCCGTTGGATCTCTGCACGCTCCATCAAGGAAAACTTTAACCCGCCTCGCTATTTCGGATACCCGTTCCTGGAAAACGAGGCCGATAATCAACAAGAAGTAGAAGAAACCTATTCACATGAGTAACACCATTCGCGTCGTCCAGTACGGTCTCGGACCCATCGGGCTTGAGTGTGTCCGTACGGTGCTTCGTAAGCAAGAGACCGGGCTCGTAGAGCTCGTCGGCGCTATCGACATAGATCCCGAGAAGGTCGGTAAGGACGTGGCTGAGCTGATCGGGAGGCCAGAATTGACGGGTATCCTCGTCCGCGACGACAGTGCCGTGGCGCTATCTGAGATCAAGCCGGATGTGGTCATTCACACCACGGCATCCTTCCTGGAACTCGTTCACAAGCAGTTATTCGAGTGCGTGCGCGCCGGGGCCCACGTGATCTCGTCCACAGAGGAGCTATCCTTCCCCTATGATCGGCACCCGGAGCTGAGCAGCGATTTGGACGGCCTGGCGCGCGAGCATGGCGTGGCAGTCGTGGGCACGGGCGTGAATCCCGGATACGCGATGGATACGCTGGCGCTCATGGCGACGGGTGTCTGCGCAGATGTTACAGGCGTGCACGTATCGCGCGTCGTGGATGCAGGCAAACGACGCCTCCCGCTTCTGCGGAAGGTCGGTGCCGGGTTGACGACGCACGAGTTCGAGGAGAAGAAGAAGACGGGCAAGTTCGGTCACATCGGACTCATGGAGTCGATGTTGTTCGTTGCGAAGGGACTGGGTTGGCGCCTCGATCGAGTCGAGGAAACCCTCGACCCCGTCGTGGCTGACCGAGACCTGGAGACGCCTCACCTAACCGTGGCGGCCGGCCAGGTCGCGGGGATACACCACGGCGTTCGCGGCCTGATCGATTCGCGTCCGGTCCTGACGCTGGACCTCCGAATGTACGTAGGTGCAGACGAACCTCACGACAGCGTGAAGGTGGTGGGTACTCCACCTATCGACCTCGTGGTGCGGGAGGGTATTTTTGGCGACACGGCGACCGTTGCGGCGCTCGTGAATCTGCTGCCCATCGTGCGCAAGGCCGAGCCGGGCCTGAGGACGATGATGGATCTGCCGATCCCACGCGCTTTCGCGACCTCATTGCTGGCGCGAAAGGCGGCTCAAGCGGCTTAGGGTGGCGGCGCGGCCCTTCAAGAGCCTCGACCATCCTGGCCATCGCCTCTGGCCTGCCGTTTACGGACTTTCGCTCGTGCAGCCGCTCGCGGCGTGCATGCTGCCCGTGATGATTCTTACGCTGGTGGGGGTTCTCGAGGGCATGCCGATTCTCCCCTATGCGTTGTGGGCTGCTGGAGCGGCAGTCGCTCTGGCAAGCGCCTGGACGTCGTTCCAACTGCGGCGTAAACTGGCGGAGATCGTCGTGGACGATGAGTGGGTGCGCACTCGTTCCATCTGGGACGTGGCACGCGGGCGAAGTGCGCCCTCCATGCGAGTGCTCGACGTGAGGGATTATGGATCGTGGGCGTTGATTACCGTCGGGCTTACCTCCCACACCGTCGAGCGTCAGGACTGGCCGGAGTACGATTCGCTTGTCAGCGCCCTCATCGCCGCCCGTGAGCTTGGCCGGCGTTAGGCCGGCCCGTCTCCAGGTGGCCCCGTCAAGATGACTTGAACATCCATGACGTTCGTGTGCGTCGGCCCCGTTCGGATGAGCCCTCCCACCTGTTCGAAGAATGTGTGGCTGTCGTTGTTGTCGAGGAATTGAAGCGGATCGATTCCCAGCTCTCGCGCTCTGATGCATGTATCCCTCGACACGACAGCACCGGCGGCATCCGTCAGGCCATCGATGCCGTCGGTGCCGCCGCTGAGGAAGGTCAAACCCGAATCCCACTCGTCCAGAAGGATGGCGGCTGCCAGGGCCATCTCCTGATTAGATCCGCCTCGGCCGCGTCCACGCACAGTTACTGTCGTTTCACCTCCGGCCAGGAAGCAATGGCCGGCGGCGGGAGCAGAAGACATTACGGCGGTTAGCAGCCTGCCGGCAACCTCACGCGCCTCGCCGGAGACGTTGCGCGCTTTGATCTCCGTCACATAGCCCATCTCGCGCGCGGCAGCAGCCGCACCCTGCAGCGCCGTCTCGTTGGAACCGATAATCAAATGGGTAACGTGAGGAGGTTCGCCTTCGTGACGTGCTATGGCCGCTGGATGGTCGTGCTCAAGGTGGCCTCGAACGCTTCTCGGGAGTTTCGACCACAGCTTCGCATCCCTCAGCAACGCCATGGCGGCTTCGCGGCTTCCGGAACAGTCGACCATCGGGCCACTGGCGATCACCTCGAGATCATCGCCGACTACGTCGGAGACGACAAGGACCAGGGCCTCTGCCGGATGCACGGTACGCGCCAGTCGTCCGTCCGCAATCCTCGAGAGTTGTTTCCGCACCAGATTAACGGAATGGATATCGACGCCGGCCTCGAGGAGCAGGCGGGTGGTCGTAAGCGCATCATCCAGTGAGATGCCCGGCGCGAAGTCGGCGCACACCGAAGATCCTCCGCCGGTCACAAGAGTCAGCACAAGATCATCGCTTCCCGCCTCACGCGCGAGCCGGAGGATCCGCCGCGCATTCCGCACGCTTCCCGCATCGGGAAACGGATGACCTCCTTCGCCGACTTCAATCCGCTGCGGTGGTGTGTACCGCGCCGGAAGGTTGTCCGGATATCCGCGAACGGTCGCGACGAACCCGCCATCGATCCGATCGCCCAGGTGCTGTTCCAGCACGCATGCCAGGGCCAGGGCTCCCTTTCCCATGCCCAACACCCAGACATTGTTGTATGCTGAAAGGGGGCGCCTCAAGTGTAGGTCCAGATCGATCTTTCCGATCAACGTCTCAGGACCGACGGCATCGGCAGCCGCCACGAAGATCGCACGTGCATCCTCAGCAAGGCGTTGGTGTTGGGCGGAGAATGCCCCCATCGCTTAGGTGTATGTTGGGTGGTGTAGTTTCTGATGCAAGAACGGAAGACCAGGGCAGAACTGGCGAGGATATCTGCTCGTTACCATCCTCCATACCATGGCAGGTCTATCCATCCAGATCTTTAGATGCCTAAACCGATCGGGCGCCTCCACGTCCTGACCGACTTTCACTTCCAGCAACGGTACTCCCACGCCGAAATTGCACGTATGGCGATCGCGGGCGGCGCCGACACCATCCAATTTCGTCAGAAACATGGTGGCATCCGCGACCTCCTTCACGAAGCACAACAAACGGCCCTCGCCTGCCAAGAGCATTCGATACCGCTAATCGTCGATGATCGCATCGATGTAGCTCTTGCATGCGATGCGGCGGGAATTCACCTGGGTCAGACCGATTTTCCCGTTGCGGAAGCTCGTCGCATCCTTGGCAGCGACAAGATTATCGGTGCAACGGCCACGACGCTCGATCAAGCGCTTCGCGCGCAGGACGACGGAGCCGACTATATCGGGTTTGGACCGGTCTTCGAAACAGCCAGCAAGGCGAATCCAGCCTCCGTCAAAGGACTTCGGGCACTTGCCGCGGTATCCCGAGGCGTCACCATTCCTGTGATCGCGATTGCAGGCATCCGGGTGGACCGTGTGGCGTCCGTCATTCAATCGGGAGCACACGGAATTGCAGTGATGACGGCGGTTACGACGGCCGCCGATCCTGTAGGCGCAACGCAGCAGATTCGACATGCCCTGGATGAGGCCATCGCCGAAACGTTGATCGAGGGCTCATCCGGTGACGGCGTCTCGAACAGCTAACAGGACACCGTCGGCCGAAGGCCTTTTCGCTGTGGCGTGTACCTGGAGGCCTGCTGCACGAAGCGCCTCCGCCGTCGTCTCCCCGATGGCAACCAGTTTCGCCCTCGAGAGGACCGGCGGGTTGGCCGCCAACACCGCTTCGACACCCGACGGACTAAAAAACACGATCCACTCCGGGCGCGCTAATCCGCTGAAATCAAGATCGCCGCGGAGGAGCGTTCGATAGACGCAGATCTCCTCCAGCTCGATGCCTCCCTCGCGAAGACGATCGGGCAGCTCGTCGCGCCGGCGGTCCCCGCAAAGAAAGAGGAGTCGGCGCTCGACCGTCCTGGCGAGGATATGTTCGGCCAGTGGAACCGCCGACCCGCTTTCCTCACCCTCCGGCTTGAAACCGATCGATCGAAGCCCGGCGGCCGTGCGCGGACCAACCGCAAAGACGGGTCGATTGTGCCAACCGAGCTCCTCCAGGGAGGCCCAGGGGACTACCTGCGCAATGGCCTCCACGGCTCGCGGGCTCGTGCAGATGAGGCCGGAATACCTGGCTGGATGCTCAAGAGCGACACGCAGTGCACGTTCATTGACCCATTCATATCTCAGAACAGGGATCGAAAGGGGTGCAAATCCGGCTTCGATGAACGTCTCCTCATACGGATCGGCCACCTCGGCCTCGCGAAGCAACCATACAATGGGCCGGTCCGCACCGATTTGTGATCTCGTCGAGCTCAAACCGTCGTTTCGCGAATCTCCGCCAAAATGGCTCCGGCACCTTTGCGAAGTAATTCTTCGGCCAGGTCCTCCCCAATTCGTTCCGGACTATCGGCGGGACCTTCGAGGCGCGCCCGTATTTTCTGCCGGCCATCGAGCGATACGACGCATCCCTCGAGAGTGATCTTCCCGGCCTCGGTTCGGGCTAAGGCGCCCACAGGCACCGAGCAGCCGCCCTCCAGCCGTCGCAACATCGCGCGTTCCGCCTCCACTTCGCGGCCCACCATCTCATCGTGAAGTCCGTCCCTGAGCACGGAATACGTCTCCTCGTCCTCCTCTGAGCACACAACAGCAAGCGCGCCCTGACCCACCGCCGGCAACATCACGTCCGTATCGATGACCTCGCGGATGCGTGCGGACAAACCCAGCCGCGCCAGCCCCGCGTAAGCCAGGACCAGGCCGTCCCAATCTCCGCCGTCCAGCTTGCGAAGTCGCGTGTCGACGTTCCCTCTAACGGGTGAGACTTCGAGATCTGATCGCCACGCCAGCAACTGTGCTTTTCGGCGAAGTGAGGAGGTCCCGATCCGCGCCCCCTCCGGAAGTTCGGCCAGGGAGCCCTCGTCGTCCGGATGAGCGACAAAGACGTCCCGCGCTTCCTCTCGGCTCGTGATGGCACCTATGCGAATCCCTCGCGGAAGCGTCGTCGGCAAATCCTTGAGCGAATGCACAGCCAGATGAATTGAGCCCTCGAGTAATGCGTGATCAAGTTCCTTCGTAAAAAGAGCCTTGTCACCGATCTGAGATAACGGGATGTCGAGGATGCGATCGCCGGTAGTGCGAAACTCGCGAAGATCCACAGCCAATCCGCGCCCTTCGAGATGCTTCTTGATGAGTCCGGCCTGGGTAAGTGCGAGCGCGCTACTCCTCGTACCAAGCGCGAGCCTACGAGCCATCAGTCGAAGTCCGGTGCCTCCTCAGCGACAAATCGTCGCAGTACTTCGTGGAGCTCGGCCAGCGAGTCATCTTCGGAAGCCAAGCTGTCGGGCGCTTCCGCCTGGCGCGGTTCGCCTTCGCATTTCTCGACTCTAAATAGCGCATGCAGAAGCCGAACACCCTGCGTAAAATCGATACTCTCCGGGTCGACGCTCTTCAACCGAACGATCGGAATGGCAAGTATTTTTTGGACGATCGATCGCGTGATCCGATCGAGCTCTTCCCGATCCAGCTGGGATAATCGTGTGTGATGCCGATCGACCTCCTGTTGCCGGATGCGCTCAAATGTACTCCCGATGGCCTGAATCGCGGGCTGCAGCGCCTGATGATGGAAAACCCAGGAGACGAATTCGCTCATCGTCTCGTCTACGATGGCCTGTGCGGCTGGAACGGATGTTTTCCGCAGGTCTTCCGTTTGCTCCAGAATCTGGCTCAGTTCGTCGATGTCTACCACCGTAAGTCCATCGATCCGCTCTACGCCCGCCTCGACATTTCTCGGCACGGAGATATCGAAAAAGAGCACGCCCTGCGGCCGGTGGGAACGCAGTTCTTCCGCACGGATGACCGGATGATCGGCCGAAGTAGCTACCAGAACGAGGTCGTGCTTCGCACAGGCTCGATGGCGTTCGTCCCACGCAACGAATGCGCCGCGGTACCTGGCGGCCACCTCGCGCGCCCGTTCGTCGGATCGATTCGTGAACGAGATCTCCTCTACTCCGGCGGACTGCAACGCCTCCCCTGCCAGTCGGCCCATGCTCCCCGCGCCCACTACGAGAGCGCGCACGTTGCGGAGGCTGCTTCCGGCTCGCGACTCGAAATATCTCCGCGCGACCTCCACGGCCTGGTAAGGCACGGAGGCGGCACCCGTGTTCAAATCGGTCTCGTTGATGACGCGCTTTGCGGTCCGGAAAGCAGTATGCATGAGCCGATGCATGGTCGTCCCTACGCACTGCTCCTGCTCCGCGATGCGATAGGCCTCTTTCAGCTGCGCGAAAATTTGCGCATCGCCCAATACCATGGATTTCAGCCCCGCCGCAACCTCCAGCACGTGCCGTACGGCCGCCTCATCCTGCAAAAGAAATGCATGCTCTTCAGGCCAACGAAGTCCGACCGCCTCTGCGAACAAAGATTGGACTTGCTCAACATCCTGCCGCGACCCGCATAGGTAGGCCTCGGTGCGATTGCAGGTGGAAAGCAATACGAGCTCGGAATTCGGCTCGAGATTCAGATGCCGATAGACCCGTCGTATGTTCTCACCCTCGAGAGCAAACAGCTCTCGGACCCCGAGAGGCGCTCGTAGATGATTGACGCCAAAAGCGTAGAACGTCATGAACGCGCGTGACTCAGTTCAACGTGTGAGGAGCGGAAGAAACGAAGTCGGACGGGACAGCCATGAAGAATCGGTGAACGGAAACGAACCATTCCATCGTGCTTGCAAATCTACCGCCACGCGCGAACTTACGCAAAGTGGCAGGCCATCCTCGACCAGCGGATTCAATAGTCTCATATATGCCGGAGCACCGAACTCAGATCCGTCAGAAGCGCCTCCTTGAACAACTCGAATTTCATGGGCTGGATGCGCTCGTTCTCAATCCTGGCCCGTCTTTGTTGTACTTGACGGGGCTTTCGTTTCATTTGAGTGAACGACCCGTCCTCGCGATTTTCCGGTTGGATGGATCGCCGATCATCGTGTTGCCGGAACTGGAAGCGGGCAAGCTCTTGCAAGCGTCCTTCGAAGCCCGATCGTTCACCTACGGGGAGGATCCAGCGAGTTGGGTGCGGGCTTTTCAGGCGGCGGCCGACGAGGCATCCCTCGACTACCGTCGAGTAGGTGTGGAGCCCACGCGGCTTCGGGTCCTCGAACTGAGATTCCTCGAAGAAGCCGCACCCCGCGCCGCATATCTCAATGGTGAGGCCGTGGTTTCCGCCCTCCGCGCTCGAAAGGAGGCCCACGAATTGGGGCAGATCCGCCGGGCAGTCGGAGTCGCGGAGGCGGCGCTGCAGTCCACGTTGCCGTCTGTCCAACCGGGCCTCACGGAGGCGGAGCTGGCGCAGGAGCTTTCCATTCAGCTGATCCGCGCTGGGAGCGAGCCCGAGCTGCCGTTTCTTCCCATCGTAGCCTTCGGTCCTAACGCGGCGAATCCCCACGCGGTGCCGACCCGGCAGGCCCTCCGGGAGGGAGACCTCATCCTCATTGACTGGGGCGCGAACGTGGACGGCTATTTCTCTGATCTGACGCGCGTATTTTCCTGGGGCGAAACCGATGCCCGGCTGCGCGAGATAGCGCAAGTCGTCGATGAAGCCAATGCAGCTGCACGCGACCGGGCGGCTCCGGGGATTCTCGCATCCGAGGTAGATGGCGCAGCACGGGATGTGATCACATCCGCAGGCTTCGGGGACCTGTTCACCCACAGAACCGGCCATGGGCTAGGGCTCGAAGTCCATGAGGCGCCATATATCCGCTCAGACAACGATCAGGAACTGGAGCCGGGCATGGTCTTCACGATCGAACCCGGCATCTACATGCCAGGCGTCGGCGGAGTACGGATCGAGGATGATGTGGCGATTACACAGGGCGGTATCGAGGTCCTGAGCACCGCCGGGCGAGGTCTCGCCGATATCAGCAGCGAAACTGCCCGCTCGCACGTCTCAGATCCCGTCTCGCGCACTGCTTCGAGGTAAGTCTCGATTCAGTCCTGGGTATCGGTCTCCCCCTCTTCGGGCTCGCCCTCCTCACCCGGCTCGCCCTCCTCGAGACTCTGCGCGTCCGCGCCGCTCCTACTCCTGAGGAGTTGAAGCAGACTATCGAGCCGGGTGGATCGTCTGGCCATCCTGGTTAGAGAATCGGCGACGGCCACATCATCATCTCCGTCGAATTGAATCGGCCCCTCCCCCTCGGCAACGTACGTATCACTTTGCCGGGGTGCGTCGTCGTCCGAGCCTCCAAAAATGGATTGCCATGCGGATACGACGGCATCCCTCAGCCACGTAAGCGCCCGACTCAGGAAGGTCGGCTCTTCAGCGGGTCCTGGTGGGGATGGAAACTCTGAACCGGCAAGATCGAGCTCACCACTGCGTGTGGCCCGTCGAAAGAAGTCGCCCACGACAAGCGCCGCATTGTTGCCTCCCTGACCCCAGTAGCTGCTTCGAAAGCGAATTCGAGGGTCATTGAACCCGACCCAACTACCAGCCACCAGGGTCGGGTGCATCAGAATGAACCAGCCATCGGCGCCGAACTGGGTCGTGCCCGTCTTGCCGGCCACATCAGCGGAGATGCCGAATGTGGTGCGAATACGGCGGCCCGTACCTTCATCCACCACCCCGCGCATCATGTCCACCACCATGCTGGCGGTCCGCTCATCCAGCGCCCTCCTGGGCCTCGATGCAAACTCGGCGACGACCTGCCCATTCCGGTCCTCGATCCTCGTAACCAGGATCGGCTCTCTGTAGATGCCCATTTGTGCGAACGTGGTGTACGCCGAAACCATTTCGAGAAGCGTGACCTCGCTGGTTCCCAGGGCGATCGAAGGCACGGCACGAAGCTCGCTCTGATTGATCCCCATTCTGCGGGCGAGTCGCGCGACATCACGTGGCCCTACGGCATCCACGAGCTGCGCGGTTATGGTGTTCTTCGAGTGAACGAGCCCCTCGCGCAGCGTCATCTCGCGACCGGACACCGTCTCGCCTGCATTTCGAGGACTCCAGACGTATCCGTCGGAAATCGGAATCTCGACCTCCCGGTCGATGAACCGGTCCTCCGGGGTGAACCCCTCCTCGATGGCCCGCGCATAGACGAACGGCTTGAACGTGGAGCCCGGCTGCCGGCGCGCGAGACCAACATGATCGTATTGATCTTTTTCGAAGTCACGGCTTCCTACCCAGGCCTTGACGTGGCCGGTGGATGGCTCGATGGCTACAAAACCCACCTCCACCCGTGTTTTCGCCCGCCGCAGCGAGTCGATGTAGGATGGCGTCGTCAGCAAGCTATCGAGCACGTCCTCCTCCGACAGACCCGCGGCAACTGCGCGCCGAAACTCGTCGGAGCGGCGAATGGACGACACGAGAAGCTCCGGCTGCTCGGCCCAGAGGTAGTCAAAAGACCCTTCCGCAGGCCGATACCGCGTATACGTCGACGCACTCGTAGAGATGAGCCGCACATCAGACCGGCTCCATTCGACTTCGGCGACGGCCTGAAGCGCGTCTCCCTGACGCTCGACGGCAGCCTCCGCCAGTTCCTGCAGGCCCATGTCGAGCGTGGTGTAGATGACCAGACTGTCCCGGTAAATGTTGTAGCCGCGGCGATCCGCCCAATCGGCCAGCCACATTCGGAGGTGCTCGGTGAAATGTGGGGCCTTGCTCGGTTCCTGCTCCTGCCTCTGAAAGGACAGGCGGATCGGCTGCTCCTCCATCGACTCCACCTCCGACTCTTCGAGGTATCCCCTCTTCACCATTTGTCGGAGCGCCACATTTCGCCGCTGAAGCGCACGTTCGGGATTTCGAACAGGATTGTAGTAGAAGGTGCCCTTCAACATCCCGACGAGGGTTGCGCTTTGTAGCACGTCGAGGTCGTCCGCGGATGTGCCGAAGTAGGTGCGTGCCGCCATCTCGATGCCATAAGCGCCGAAGTAGAACGGCACGGTATTCAGATAGGCCTCGAGGATCTCGTCTTTGGTATAGGTGATCTCGATCTTGATCGCGGTGATCAGCTCCTTGAGTTTCCGCGTCAGCGTGATTGCCCGACCGATCTCGTCGGGAAACATGTTGCGCGCCAGCTGCTGCGTAATGGTCGATCCACCCTGGCGATTTCCGGTCACCGTCTCGAAGAACGCGCCTCCGATCCGAATCGGGTCGAAACCGGGATGCTTGTAGAAGCGATGATCCTCGGTCGCGATGAGGGCGTCGACCACATGCGGGGAGATTTCGTCGAGCGGGACCCACTCACGATTCACGCGGCGAAATCGTGTGATCTCCACGCCGTCGGATGAAAGGACTACGCTCGGCTGCTCGATTTTGGATTTGAGGAGCGTGCCGATGCTCGGAGTAAATGGGATAAGAAGAACGGCATAAATAGCGATAAGGGCCGTGATGCCGGCCAGTAGCGCACCGAGGCTCACCACGGCATGCCTAATGCGGCGCCCCCCGGGCTGCCCTCGGGAGCAAACGACGCCGACGTAGGCCAGCCAGCGGCGAAATTGCCGCACGAGCCACCTCAGTATCTCACCACCAACGGTGCCCGATGACTCATTCAAGCGCCGCCTCCCTTTGTGCCAGGTCTCGGTCATGGATCCTGTCTGTCCGCGCCGTCAGCTTCCTTCGATCTCATACAGCTTGAACGAAGGCGCTCCTCCATTGAGACCGCGCAGGACATTGATGGAGACATTGTAGACCGGCACCCCGCTGCTCGTCTTCCCTTCCGCTGTTCCGTGATGCGCGTGGCCGTGGAAGACCACATCTACCTCAAAATGGTTGAGGGGGTCTTCCAGGCGACTGGATCCCAGGAAGGGATAGATTTCTGGTGGTTCACCGTCCACCGTTTCCCGAATGGGAGCGTAGTGCAGCATAACCACGCGGCGATCCGCCTGAAGCCGCGCCAGGGCCGTCTCTAGTTTCAGCGCCTCATCGACGGAGGCCTGTACGAACTGTTTGATGGCGGGCTCGCCCCACGAGTTCAGCGCCCACTTGCCAAACCCTCCGGCGAAGCCGCATGTGCCTGCAAAGCCAATACCATCCATCTCGAAAGACTCCCCGTCGAGCATGCGCACGCCGGCATCTTCAACGATCTTTCGGAGCTGCTTGGCCTTCCCGCACTCATAGTCGTGGTTGCCAAACACGGCGAGCATCGGAATTCGAACGTGCGAGCGAAGGTCGTCTGCCAGTACGCTCGCCTCCTCCGGCGTGCCGTAATCCGTCAAGTCTCCGCAGAGCAGCAGTACGTCGGCTTCCTCCGACGCCTCTTCAAAGACATCCTTCAGCTTTCCTTTCGATTCTTTGTCGTAATGAAGGTCGCTTATTGCTGCTATGCGCATGTCGCCACCATTACGCCGGTTGTAACATCTGCTCAATATCGATTCTCAGCGCCAGGTCCGGTGGGAGCCCCTCGGACCGACGCACCGTCTCTGTAATGTCCGTGCCGAGGAGCACGTTGCAATCCGCAGACCCGGCGGCTTCATCGGGTTCGCAATTTTCAACTTCGTCGCCTTTATAGGTTCGGGCGGTATGGATCTGAGTGTCCTGCGATCGGAAACGGCCGACTTTTACCGGCAAACGCTGCGCGTCCTGACGGATGCAGATGTGAAGTTCATGGTAGGCGGCGCATTCGCGCTCACACGTTACACCGACGTGGAGCGCTATACCAAAGATCTCGACCTCTTTCTTCCGAATGCGGAGCTTCGTACGGCCATCGAGGCCCTGCATGACGCCGGAATGCAGACGGAGCTCACTCATGCGCATTGGCTTGCCAAGGTCGTGCACGATGCCGATACGGTCGACCTCATCTTCGCGTCGGGAAATGGCGTCATCCACGTCGACAAGGCATGGTTCAATCACGCCGGTCGCACCGAGATCCTGGGGATAGAGACCTGGGTTTGCCCACCGGAGGAAACCATCGCAATGAAGTCCTTTGTGATGGAACGCGAGCGGTTCGACGGCGCCGATGTGGCGCACATGTTCAAAAGCGCGGCGGGTCAAATCGATTGGGAGCGGCTATTGAATCTCTTTGGGCCGCACTGGCTGATCCTATACTGTCACCTCCTCCTCTTCTGCTATATCTATCCCTCACGCCGTGGCAGCATCCCGGACTGGGTAATGGATGACTTCGACAAGCGCCTCCACAAACTTCGCGAAACTCCTCCGCTAAAAGAGGACATATGCCGCGGGACGCTCCTTTCGCGAGCACAGTACCTGCAGGATATCGAGGAGGATGGATTTATCGATGCCCGGCACTGGCCAGAAGGTACGATGACCTCGGAGGAGATTGCGGAATGGACGGCGGCCATTAAGAAGGATGGGCCGAAATGATCTCGCAGACACGGAGGGCGGTCGACCCCGCTTGTCAGCGTCCACTCAGCACACTTTGCAAGTGGAGCAGCATCCTGACCTGCTCCTCGAGATGACCGTGTTGTGCCTCAGCGTTTACGTATGGAATGCCCA